>CAJWHE010000015.1 GCA_913041145.1 uncultured Paracoccaceae bacterium | reverse complement strand
AATAGTTTTAAAAAATTAAAAATTTTAAAACTTATTGTGAATGTTTTTAATGTTTAAATTGATGTCTTGTAGACAGTTTGCTAGACGATC
The DNA here is from genome assembly GCA_913041145.1 of uncultured Paracoccaceae bacterium. Taxonomy (GTDB): domain Bacteria; phylum Pseudomonadota; class Alphaproteobacteria; order Rhodobacterales; family Rhodobacteraceae. The sequence continues at coordinate 48,799 of CAJWHE010000015.1, read as the reverse complement.
GATAGAGTTTAAAAATATAATTAATTTTACTGGACTAATTCATGCCAAGTTTAAATGAGATCAGGTCATCTTTCCTGAGTTACTTCAAAAACCAGGGCCATAGCATACAACCTTCTAGTCCCTTAGTTCCTAGAAATGACCCAACACTTATGTTTGTCAATTCTGGTATGGTACAGTTTAAAAATCTTTTTACAGGTATTGAAACACGTGATTATAAATGTGCAGCAACAGCACAAAAGTGTGTCAGGGCAGGTGGAAAGCATAATGATTTAGATAATGTTGGATACACAGCTCGGCATCATACTTTTTTTGAAATGCTTGGAAATTTTAGTTTTGGAGATTACTTCAAAAAAGAAGCCATTCCTTTTGCGTGGGAATTTATTACAAAAGAACTTGGTATTCCAAAAGAAAGATTAGTTGTTACAGTTTACCATGATGACGAAGAGACTATATTGATTTGGAAGAAGGTTTCTGGTCTACCAGACAGTTCTATTATTCGTATCTCTACAGATGATAATTTTTGGATGATGGGTGCCACAGGTCCTTGTGGCCCCTGTTCAGAGATTTTTTATGATCATGGTGAGGATATTTGGGGTGGCCCTCCAGGAAGCCCTGAGGAGGATGGTGATAGATTTGTAGAGATTTGGAATTTAGTTTTCATGCAGTATGAACAGCTAAAGGACGGAACTCGCATTAATCTTCCTAATCAGTCCATAGATACTGGCTTAGGATTAGAAAGAGTTACTGCTCTTTTGCAAGGTACGAACGATAATTACGCCACTGACCTCATGCGAAATTTAATTGAGACTTCTGCAAACTTAAGTAATACTGAACCAGATGGATCAGGAAAGATACATCATCGAGTTATTTCTGATCATTTACGTTCAACTTCTTTTTTAATTGCGGACGGTGTACTGCCTTCCAAAGATGGTCGTGGTTATGTCTTGCGACGTATAATGCGTAGGGCTATGCGTCATGCTCACATGCTTGGGACAGCAGAGCCATTAATGTACAGGTTGGTTCCAGCACTAGTTAAAGAAATGGGTGAAGCTTACCCAGAGCTTTATTCGGCTCAAGGGTTAATTGAGGAAACATTAAAAAGTGAAGAAACACGTTTCAAAGAAACATTAGATAGGGGATTAAAGCTCCTAGATGATGAAATTCTAAATATTGAAGAAGGTAAAAACCTATCTGGGGATACTGCATTCAAGCTGTATGATACTTTTGGTTTTCCATTAGACCTTACTCAAGATGCTTTAAGAGAAAAAGGACTTAAAGTTGATGTAGCGGCTTTTGATCTAGCTATGAAATCTCAAAAGGAGAAAGCACGAGCTAGCTGGAGTGGATCAGGAGAAACCGCTGACTCAGCTATTTGGTTTAATATATCTCAAGAGTTCGGTTCCACGGAGTTTTTAGGATACGAAACAGAGGAATCAGAAGCTAAAGTATTAGCTATTGTGTGTGAAGGTAAGGAAGTTTCTAAAGCCATTGCAGGTGCTAGTGTACAGATTGTGTTTAATCAATCTCCATTTTACGCGGAAAGTGGCGGACAAATAGGAGACTCTGGACAAGTTGTACTAGATGGATCTGTTGCACACATAGAAGATGTAAGGCTTATAGCTGGTATTTTCGTCCATTTTGTTGATAGTTTAAAGTTTAATCTTTCGGTAGGTGATGAAACAAAACTAATTGTAAGTCCTGAAAAACGCAGAGCTATTAAATCAAATCACTCTGCAACTCATTTACTTAATGAGTCTTTAAGAAAAAGTTTAGGAATGACAGTATCTCAAAGGGGTTCATTAAATTCTGACGACAGGCTAAGATTTGATTTTAATTATAATAAAGCTCTTTTGCCTGAACAAATCAATACGATTGAAAAAGAGGTCAATAGATACATTCGCCAAAATTCCTTAGTGGAGACGCGAATTATGACACCTAATGAAGCTAGAGAGCTAGGAGCTCAGGCCTTATTTGGAGAGAAGTATGGAGATGAAGTCCGTGTGGTATCAATGGGGCATGAATCTACTGGCAAGGGTATTGATGGGCAGACGTACTCTATTGAGCTTTGCGGTGGCACTCATGTCAAACGCACTGGTGATATTGGATTATTCTTGATTCTTGGAGAGTCCGCATCTAGTTCCGGAGTTCGAAGAATAGAAGCTATTACAGGTGATACAGCGGTAAATTACGTTCGAAGTCGGTCAAATCAACTTTCTCTAATTGAGGGATTACTTAAATCAAAGCCCGAAGATCTTGGCGTTCGATTACAGTCTTTAATAACTGAAAGGAAAACCTTAATAAGCCAAGTAAATGACTTACGTACAACAATTGCCTCAAATGAAGATAATTCCAATGAAAGAATAGAAAACATTAATGGGATAACTTTTATTTCTAAGGTTACAAATGGAATTGAATCCAAAAATTTTCCGTCAATTATCGATAATTACAAGTCCTCTATTAAAATGGGTATATTTTTACTAATTGGAGAATCTTCAGGTAAGGTTTCAGTAGCTGTTGGTGTTACGGACGACCTTTTAACTGAATACTCTGCTATTGAGCTCGTAAAAATAGCAGTTTCACAACTTGGAGGAAAAGGTGGTGGTGGAAGACCTGACTTGGCACAGGGTGGTGCGAAAGAAATAAGTGAATCTGAAAGTGCGATAAACGCAGTAAAACAAATGATAGGAGTTTAAAAATGTCAGCATATTGGATAGGAAATGTCAAAGTAACCGATGAAGAAGCTTACGGGAAGTATGCAGCAATAGCGACAATTGCTATCGCCGAGCATGGCGGCAAGTTTTTAGCCAGGGGTGGCAAGTACGAACAGTTAGAAGGAAATGATAGATCTCGAAATGTTTTAGCCAAGTTCCCTAGCCTAGAAGCGGCGCACAACTGTTATTACAGTGATAGATACCAAGAGGCTGTCAGCCATGCCAAAGGAGCTTGTGAGAGAGATTTAGTAATAGTTGAAGGATCAGACTAATTACGCATTTTACTATTATCTGAATCAAAAATAGGTCTAGTTAAAATTTTAGCTATTTTTTGCCTTCCCATTATTTCGATTTGAACCTCGGTACTTTCGTTTATTTCACTCGACGGTAAAAAACCAAACGCAATTGACTTACCCGTATGGTGAGAGAAACCTCCTGAGGTACAAAACCCCACCACCTTATTTTGTAGTGATATAGGTTCATAACCTACAACGTCTGCATCATCAGCATCAACTTCAAAAATACAGAGTTTTCTTTCACATCCATTAATGTGCTCTGAGTATGCAGCGCTTCTTCCAATAAAATCATAATCTTTCTTAAAATTGATGAATTTATCTAAGCCAGTTTCTGCTGGTGTGTAATCAGGTGAGAACTCTGAAAGCCAAGATCCAAAAAATTTGTCTAACCTTAAACTCATCATAGCACGCATGCCGAAAGGCTTAATGTCAAACTCCGTACCAGCACTCCATAATATCTCCCAAAGGTTGAACTGTTTGTCTTGACTACAATAAATTTCGAAACCCAGGTCACCAGTATAACTAACTCTTTGCACCAAACACGGGATACTACCTACTAATATAGTGTGTGCATCTCTAAACTTAAAATTTTCAAGAGAAAAGTCAGTTACCTTTTGTAGAAGTTTTCTTGAGTTAGGTCCTGCAATTTGAAAGCCATTAACTTTATCAGATATATTTTCAATATTAACACCATTTTTTTGATTCAGCAAAAACCATCTAAGATGATACTCCTGAGAACCGTAGCTAGCAGTCAATTGAAATTCTTCATCCTTAATGCATGTTACAGTAAAATCACCAATTATTCGTCCTTTTGGGGATAACATTGGATTTAAAGTAAGGCGGTTTGGCTTTGGAATTGTACCAGCCATGATCTTATTTAACCAATCCCGTGAATTTGGGCCTGAAATTTTAAATTTACCAAAATTATGGACCTCGTTGATGCCAACAGAATCTCTGACCGCCTTGACCTCTCGACTTGTTGGTATGAACGCATTTGAACGTCTAAAACTTGGAGTTTCTAAGGGTAACTCTGATGCGTTTGAAAAGTAGTTTACGACCTCTAAGCCATTTTGTTGTCCCCAGACAGCCCCCATTGAAGTAAAAGTTTTATACATTGGAGAAGTTACACAGGGTCTAGCTGCTGGCAATTCTTCATTAGGGTAAGACACACTAAATCTACGTTGATAGTTCTCAATAACTTTTCTTTCAGTGTAATCCGCGTTAATCCAGCGCCCAAATCGAGAACAGTCCATAGCGGATGTATCTCTCTCAGTCTCACCTTCCACCATCCATTGAGCTAGCATTAAGCCAACGCCACCACCTTGCGAAAACCCTGCCATAACAGCACAAGCTGACCAATAATTTTTTAAGCCAGGAATAGGTCCAACGAGGGGGTTTCCATCTGGTGCAAAAGTAAATGGTCCATGAATCACCGATTTAATTCCAGCCTCATTTAAAACTGGAAAACGTTTATAAGAAAACTCAACACTATCAGATATTTTCTCAATGTTATCTGGAAGTAATTCATGTCCAAAGTTCCAAGGTGTACCATTTATTGCCCAAGGTTTGCATGGTTGCTCGTAGTATCCAATACATAATCCTCTTCCCTCTTGCCGGAGATAACTTTCGCCAGCAGGATCCATAACATGAGGATGTTCTGTTTCCCGGTTAAAGATTTCTGGAATATCATCAGTAATTAGGTACTGATGCTCCATTGGCATCAAGGGTAAGTACAGATTAGCCATTTTAGCGACCTCTCTAGCCCAAAGACCAGCTGCATTTACTACATGTTCAGTATGTATTGTGCCTTTTTCGGTTACGACGTCCCAAGATCCATCGGGCCGCTGGTTAGTTTCTTTAACCATGCAACCTGTTTCAATACTTGCTCCGCCGAGTCTTGCCGCTTTTGCATAAGCATGAGTGGTTCCTGAGGGGTCTAAGTGTCCGTCTAACGGATCATATAATGCACCAACTATTCCGTCCAAATTTGTAATTGGGGCGACTTTTTTAATCTCTTCAGGACCTAAAATTTCAGTGTTTAAACCCATATATCTGTGTTTTGCTCGTTCGGCCACTAGCATATCAAACCTATCGGTATTATCAGCCAAAGTTATTCCACCAACATGATGCAGACCACAACTCATACCAGTTATTTCTTCGAGCTCTTTATAAAGACCAATAGTATAACTTTGGAGGGCTGCCATATTTGTATCACCGTTTATTGTGTGAAACCCACCTGCGGCATGCCAGGTTGAGCCAGATGTAAGTTCGCTCCGCTCAAGTAACATCACGTCTGACCAACCTAATTTAGTTAGATGGTATAGGACTGAGCAACCAACCACTCCACCACCTATTACAACTACACGAGTGTTTAACTTCATAGACTACCTCTTATTTCATAATATTTAAATATTTCACAATTTGAATTATTTTATTACCTAGTTCACGACATCTTTAGTCGCCTAATGACAAGTTTAATAGAAATCGATACTAGAATAAGATAGAGTGAATCATTAGGGATTTAAACATGAAAAGTCACGCACAGGCGGTTGTAATTGGAGGTGGGTTAATTGGTTGCTCTATTTTATATCACTTAACTAAATTAGGTTGGAAAGATGTAGTGTTACTCGAAAGAGATGAACTAACTTCTGGATCTACCTGGCACGCTGCGGCAGGAATCCATGGCTTACATGACAATAATAATATTACTCGAATTCAAAACTACACCATGAACTTGTATAAGGAGTTAGAAACTCTAACTGGTCAGGGATGTGGTATTTTTCAGCCTGGATCTCTATATTTAGCTCAAACTGAAAACCGTGAACATCAGCTTAGATTACAAGAAGCAAAGGCTAAATATTATGGTTTAAATTTTCATGAAATTAGTCGAAATGAGGCTGAAAGGCTTCATCCTTTAGTCGACTTTGATGGTGTTAGAACTATCATGTATGAACCAGATGGAGGAAATGTTGACCCCTCGGGGGTGACAAATGCTTACGCAAACGGTGCTCGTCAAAATGGGGCAGAAATATATAGATTTACTCCTGTAACCGGGACTGAGCAGCTAGCGGACAAAAGTTGGTTAATTAAAACTGACAAAGGAAACATTAAAACAGAAGTGGTAATCAATGCTGCAGGGCTCTGGGGCAGGGAGGTTGGTAAAATGGCAGGGCTAGATCTTCCTTTGTTACCAGCAGAGCACCAATATTTTGTTACCGAAACAATACCAGAAATAGAGTCTATTGGACGAAGATTACCATCTATTGCCGATAGAGATGGAGAATATTATCTTCGTCAAGAAGGTAACGGGTTATTAGTTGGTGCCTATGAAAAGGATGTGAAGTTATGGGCTGAGGTTGAGACACCATCAGGATTTGGGCACGAATTGTTTCCTGATGATCTGGACCGTATTGAAGAGAACGTCCTAAGAGCAATCTCAAGGGTTCCAGTTCTTGGAGGAGCAGGCATTAAACGTGTTATAAACGGTCCTATGATTTGGTCACCTGATAGCAATGCTCTATTTGGTCCTGTGCCAGAGTTAGATGGTTATTATTTATGTAATGGTATTATCCCTGGTTTTTCTCAGTCTGGGGGATTAGGAGAGCTACTAGCAGAGTGGATTATAACCGGTGAACCTCATCTTGACATTTTTTCTTGGGACCTTGCAAGGTTTGGAACTTGGGCAGATAAAAAATTTACAAAATCTAGAGTAAAAGACCAATATTCTAATAGATTTGCAATTCACTATCCTAATGAAGAGCGGTCTGCTGGGCGACCAGTTCGAACACGGCCTGTTTACTCGAAACAAAAAGAGTTAGGAGCGGTCTTTGGGTTGAATTACGGCTGGGAACACCCCTTATGGTTCTCAAAGGAACTCAACACAGTCGACAGTAATGGTTTTACCAGGCAGAACTGGCATGAACCAGTTGGAATTGAGTGTAATATGTTGCGTAATTCTGTTGGGGTTATCGATATATCAAATTTTGCTAAATACTTAGTTAGTGGCGATGGTTCTGAAAGTTGGTTAAATTCAATCTTTGCCAACCGTATGCCAAAGAGTATTGGTAGATCTTGTTTGACTCCATTGATAGGTAAGCGAGGAGGGATAGCAGGAGACTTTACCGTAACCCACTTAGACAAAGATAAGTTTTTGATAATTGGATCTGGAATGGCGGAACGCTATCATTCAAGATATTTTAAATCTGTCCCATTACCTGGGAGCGTTACATTTGAAAGTATTACTGAAAAGATGTGTGGGTTTAATGTTGCTGGACCTAAGTCAAGGGAAATGCTGTCTAGGTTATCGAATGCTGATTTCAGTACAGAGTTATTTCCATTCATGACGGCCAAGAGAATTAACCTTTTAGGTTTAAGTGTGATTGCTGTGAGAGTTTCTTTTACAGGCGACCTTGGTTGGGAGTTATATTGTGACACTGTGGATCAAGTTGAGTTGTATGAGGGTCTTTTAGCAATTGCGAAAGAGTTTAATGGTGGTCCTATTGGGAGTCGTGCTTTAATGAGTCTTAGAATTGAAAAAGGCTATGGTAGCTGGTCAAGGGAATATTCACCCGAATACTGGCCGCAGGAAGTTGGTCTATCCAAGTTAATTAAGTTAGATAAGAATTTTTTAAATAAGGAAGCATATATAAAAATAAAGGATAAAAAACCGAGGGAGACCCTTCACATTGTGGAAGTTATAGATGCAAAAATTGCTGATGCAACTGGTGGGGAACCTATTTTCTCAATAGATGGCGCTCCAATCGGGAGAGTTACATCTGGAGCTTACTGTGCCGGGGTAGGTAAGTCCTTAGCACTAGTTTTTATTAAGTCTTCAATTGAAGATATAGAAATGAACGTTATGATTTTAGGAAAACCACATCGTGCAAAACTTTTAAATGAACCTCCGTTTGATCCTAAAGGTCTTAAATTGAGATCCTAATTTATAGTTTTTTAGATAAATAATTACCTTTACCTAGTTTAAATTAATAATTTGCTTAGGTATGGAGAATATTTCTCTAGATTATTTCAGTTTAATTAGGTAGATGACACGACTTAGGGGTTGTTCTTACTCCATTTTAAAAGAACATGGGGGAAGATAAACAGATGAGCTCTAAGCCTATGCTACGCATCGAAGGTTTGGCTAAAAACTACGGGGGCTTGAAAGCTGTCCGGGGAGTAAGCTTTGAAGTGCCTGAAGGTGAAATTATTGGACTAATTGGTCCAAATGGAGCAGGAAAGACCACAACTTTTAATATGATAGCTGGTGCTGAAAAACCATCTGCAGGAAAAATTTTCTTGTTCGATGAAGATATTACAGGTCTTCAGACTGAAAAGCTTTACTACCGCGGTTTAATGAGAACTTTTCAACTAAGTCATGAATATGCCAAAATGACTAGTTTGGAAAATTTAATGGTTGCTGGTCCATCTCAACTTGGAGAAAATATTTTTATGAACTGGATTGCTCCTGCTAGAGTAGCAAAAAGGGAGTCAGAAGTATTAAACCGAGCGCAAGATACATTAGAATTTTTAGGATTAACGCACGTTGAAACTGAATTGGCCGGAAATTTATCGGGAGGGCAAAAAAAGTTACTTGAGCTTGGAAGAACAATGATGGGCGACTCAAAATGTGTTTTACTTGATGAGCCAGGCGCAGGGGTTAACCCAACATTAATGTTAAAAATTATTGAAATGATACGTACTCTAAACGAAGAGCATGGTTATACATTTTGTATTATCGAGCATGACATGGATTTAATTGCCAAGCTTTGCAATAATGTAATTGTTCTAAATGAAGGACAAATTCTAATGCAAGGTGCAATGGAAACAGTTCGAAATGATGAACGCGTAATTGATGCTTACTTTGGGGGAGGGGTGGTTTGAATACTGACAACTTCACGTTAGAGTTGAAAAATATTACTGCTGGTTATGGTGAATCAGAGATTCTTCATGGAATTAATCTAAAGGTAAAACCGGGAGAGATAGTTGCAATTATTGGTCCAAATGGAGCAGGAAAATCAACTGCCATAAAGGCAATCCTAGGGCTTTTAAACATAACTAAGGGCTCTGTTCTCCTAGACGGAAATGATATTACAGATACACCACCAGATCGAGTGGTTACTAAGGGTATTAGTTATGTCCCCCAAACTCATAATGTTTTTGTAAACCTTAGCGTTCAAGAGAATCTTGAAATGGGAGCCTGGACTCGAACAGACGGCATACCGGAGCGATTGGATGAAATGTTTACCTTATTTCCTGATTTAAGAGAAAAACGTCGACAGGCTGCGGGATCCTTATCTGGTGGACAAAGGCAGATGGTAGCAATGGCAAAAGCGTTAATGGTTGACGCTAAAGTTCTTTTATTAGACGAGCCAACAGCAGGTTTATCACCAAAGTATCGAGGAGAAATATTTTCAACTATTCAGGATATTAATAGTTCTGGAGTTCCAATTTTGATTGTGGAACAGAATGCGAAACAAGCACTTGGCTGTGCCAATAGGGGATATGTCTTAGTGGAGGGTACGAATAGGTATGAGGGAACAGGAAAAGAATTGCTTGACGATCGAGAAGTGGCACGAATGTTCCTTGGTGGAGGCGAATAAAAAATGTGGGAGTCTTTTGGATTTGAGTTTGTTAACTTTTATTTTGTCCCAGGGATAGTACTTGGGTGTATTTATGCTCTTGGGGCAATTGGTATAACACTAACATTTGGAATACTTAGGTTTGCAAATTTTGCACATGGAGAAGTTATGATGACGGGTGCTTATGTTACTTGGACCATCATGGCACTAACTGGAGCTTTGTTTGGCTGGGCATTACATCCCCTAATAGCGGCAATACCATCCGTATTTTTAATGATTTTAGTGTTTTTTGTAGTAGACCGTTTTTTTTACAAACCATTTCGTAAAGCGCCTACAATTAAAGTTGTTATGGCTAGTTTTGGCATGATGTTGGTTATCCGAAGCTTAGTCCAAATTTTATGGGGCCCTAATCAAATCACTTTTGTAAAAGGTATTGCTAAGCCTAATAGCTTTATCAGAGAGCTAACCGGATCAATGGATATGATGATCCTTGTTCCCAATAAGCATTTTTTGATAATGGGGGGTACAGTGGTTATTGTAATGCTATTAGGCTACCTATTAACGTATACTCGGATTGGTAAAGCCATGCGAGCAGTGTCAGATAGTCCTGACTTAGCTCTAGTAACTGGTATTGATGTCGAAGTTGTTATTAGGGCAACGTGGATAGTTGGCGGTGCTTGTGCCGTTGCTGCAGGAGTTTTCCTTGCTACAGACATACAAATGTTAGAGACAACTATGGGGTTTAGAATGCTACTTCCTATGTTTGCTGCAGCTATTTTGGGCGGGATAGGTAAGCCATATGGAGCGGTATTAGGAGGTCTAGTTATAGGGTTAGCTGAAGAACTCTCTTCTTACCCTTGGATAGGGGATGCACCCTTGTTAAGCCCAGGTTACAAGAGTGGTGTGGCATTTTCGATAATGATTGTGATGCTAATCGTTCGACCTAGCGGTATTTTTAAGGGACGGACATTTTAATGGATCAATTAATTGGATATTTTTTGTACTTTTGTTCTTTACTAGCAGTAGGAGGAATATATTCCCTGATAGCGCTTGGTTTAAACGTTCAATGGGGTTTTGCTGGGCTTTTTAATGTTGGTATTGCTGGCTTTGTGTCTATTGGTGCTTATACATATGCGCTACTCACTACGGACACCAGCCCTCTGCATTACGGAGGACTTGGCTTACCTCTTGCGGTGGGAATTGTGGCAGCAATGGTCGCCTCTGGGCTTATATCAGCAATTATTGGTGTTATTTGTATAAGGCTTAGGTCCGATTATCTTGCAATTGCAACAATTGGGATCGCAGAGATAATAAAGCTTGTTTTAAAGAACAACTCTGAAATCACTAACGGACCAAGAGGTATTAACAAAATCCCAAGATTATGGGAAAATTTCACGGAAGAGCGGTTTTATAATGATTGGCCAATGTCTTGGTTTGCATCAGCAGAAACTTGGCAATCAATTTTTTCTTCTCTACCTAGATGGTGGTGGCAGCCATGTTTTGCCTTGTCAATTATCATAGCTGTTTATGTCGTATATAGATTATTAGAAAAGCTTCGTCTTTCTCCTTGGGGTAGAATGATGACTGCTATTAGAGAAAATGAGCCAGCAGCTCATGCAGCAGGAAAAAATGTTACTGGCAGGCGTATTGAGGCTTTTATTTTAGGATCTATGATTATGGGCCTAGCTGGAGCAGTGTTAGCCATGCACCTGCGTCTTATAGAACCAACTAACACCTTTGATCCATCAAAACTTACTTTTCTAGTTTGGGTAATGTTAATTGCTGGTGGCTCTGGAAATAATCGTGGTGCTATTCTTGGTTCTTTTCTAATTTGGGTAATTTGGTCAGCTAGTGAAATTGTTATTAATGTTGGCATTAATGTGATAGATGACTTTACTAATATTCATGTGGGTATTCTCTCTACTAGAGCTGGATATTTACGTATGCTACTTATAGGGTTACTGTTGCAATACATACTTCAAAAGTACCCTTTAGGAATATTACCGGAATCGCGGCCCACCGCTTCCAGTAAAACATAACGATAACGTGGGTTATAATGAAGGAGTAATATTATGAGAAAATCAATCTATAGCTGCATTGCTGCCTTAGTGGTAGTTAGTGGAGCAAATGCTGATGTAAAAGTTGGCAATCCAATGGCAATGACTGGTCCAATTCCGGACTTAGTTGCGCCAATGGCGTTAGCAGTTGACTTAGCTGAAAAACACATAAACGAGCAAGGTGGAATGTTCGCAAGTGGCGAAGAGTACGTTATTGTACGAGCAGACTCCATGTGCGACCCAGTTGCTGGTGTTGACGCAGTGACTAAGCTAATTAACGTTAGTGGTGTTGTTGGCATCGTTGGCCCTGTTTGTTCTGGAGGCACTATAGCTCAAGCAGAATCTGTTTCAATTCCTGCTGGAGTTGTAACCTTGTCTGTTTCAGCTTCGGCTCCCGCTATATCAAACATGGAAACTGGAACTGATTTAGTTTTTAGAACTGCTGCTTCCGACGCCTATCAAGGTGTGGCATTAGCAGAGTTGGCTCTTGCAAAAGGTATTACTGATATGTCAGTTTCCTATGCAAACGACGATTATAATGCTGGTTTAGCAGCCGTATTTGCTGAACATTACGCGGCGAACGGTGGTAAAATTCATTTAAATGAAGCTCACGAGCCAAATAAAGCCTCTTATAGATCTGAAGTTGCAACTCTTGGAGCAAATACTGAAAACCTAGCATTGTTTGCTTATTACGGTTCAGGTGGTATTACACTTATGCGAAACGCTATGGAAACTGGAGCATTCTCAACATTCTTGGGTGCTGATGGAATGCTGGCTCAGGAAGTTATCGACCAATTAGGTGCTGAAAATCTTACTAATGCCACTTTCACTACATCTACTTCAGATGAATCGACTCCTGGTTATGCTGCGTGGAGCGCTCTTGCTGCGGCGGCTGACTTAAACCCGTTAGGGCCATTTGTACCAAATTCCTATGATGCCGCATTTATGATGGCGTTAGCTATCGAAAAAGCTGGTTCAGCAAATAGAGACCTAATTGCTGGTGCTTTAAGAGCAATCGGAAATGGATCTGGAGAAGTAATTCTCCCTGGTGAGTGGGCAAAGGCTAAAAAGATTATAGCCGCAGGTGGAGACATTAACTATAATGGCGGATCCGGACCACAAGATTTTGATGCAAACGGAGACGTTGCTGGAGATTTCTCAGCTAGTGTTGTTAAAGATGGTGTTTGGGTTGGAAAGATAATTAAATAGTTAATTTATCTAACTAACAAAAAAACATTTAACTTAAAATTTGTGTCCGTGAGTTATCTTGCGGGCACTTTTTTATTCTGGCATGGGCCAGGTATCTGAGAGACGATACCCAGTAGGCCAGGGATCTGTAGGATCCAAAGTGTATTGGTGCGTCCCAGTTATCCAAGCTCTCCCTGTAATTTCGGGAGTTATGCTTGCTACATTGCCTATGAAAGATTCCCTTAAAATTTTTCCAGTGAATTTAGAGCCAATAATGGACTCGCACTCTAAAATCTCATTCTTTTTCATAACCCCGTTACTATAGAGTAAAGCCATTCTAGCTGATACGGCCGTACCAGTGGGCGACCTGTCTATTTTTCCTGGTTCAACAGCAACTGCCGATTTTGCAAATAATTTATTTCCTTCTCTATTTATTTTTCCAGCAAACAAACAAAAAGAAATATGGTTCCAACTTTTATTTGTGGGGTGATTGAATCCAATTTGCTCATTAGCGTATTTTGTTATTTTTACACCAAGTTCAGCGAGCTCTTTTGCTTCTGATCCTACTAATTTAAAGCCTAATTTTTCGGCATCTACTATCACAAAGCTGTCACCACCATAAGCTGTATCAACAAAAATTGAACCTAACTCTGGCACAATCAACTCGACATTTAATCGATCCACAAACGAGTCTAGGTTTACAACTGAAATTGATTCAGCTTTTCCATTTTTACAATTGGCCTGAATTCTTACTAGTCCTCCAGGAGCCTCAAGTGTAAGAGTTGTAACTGGTTCAACCATTTTTATTATACCAGTCTCCAGAAGTACTGTTGCCACGCAAATACTGTTTGATCCAGACATCGGAGGAGTATGCTCAGGTTCCATTATTATCCAGCCCATGTCCGCTTGAGGGTTTTTTGCTGGTACTAGTAAGTTAACATGTCTGAAAACTCCTCCGCGAGGTTCATTTAAGACATAGTTACGAAGAGTTTGGTCGTTATCAATCCAGGTCCTTTGATCCCAAATTGTGTCTCCAGGTGGTGGTGCTACACCATCAACTATTACATCACCAACTTCACCCTCCGCATGACAGGAGACCACATGTATTGTATTTGTATTGTTCATACTGAAATGTCACCTTTTTATAACTGTCTGTTTTTAAGAAAATTTTCTTTTTAAAAAATTTGTAACATCATTTAAAGCGCATTTTGCTAACTCGCTATCGAAAATATCAAAACCATGTACTCCACCAGGATACCAGATAGTGGTTGCGTCATTTCCTGCTGATTTCCACCTGGCAGCCATAAAACTTGTATCATCCACTAGAGGATCAAGCGTACCACATTGAAATAATGCCTCTGGCAACTCACATAAGTCAGCATGAAGTGGAGACAAATAAGGATCATTTTTAGAAAGATTTTTTAAGTTTAAATTCTTAATAAAGAAATTTAATAATGGCGTTGATAGAACTAACGGCTCATCACCCCAATTTGCAGCAGATGGAGTTAAGTTCGCATCAAACCAGCCGTATGTTAATAAAGCTCCAACAAATTGATCTATTTTATTTCTTTTCTTAAGCCTGAGCAGTGTAGCGGCACTTAAATGAGCTCCTGCACTTTCGCCTCCAATAATTAGTTTATCTGTACCAAACTTATTATTGCAAGATTTTATGATCCAGTCAGCAGCTACTTCACAGTCATCTAAGCATGCTGGCCAGGGATTTTCTGGGGTTAGGCGATATTGTATTGAGGCAGTAATACAACCCACTGTGTCAGCAATTTTTTTCATTCGCCAATCCTGATGCCAAGGTCTTCCAAACGTAAAACCTCCCCCATGAATATGAATATAAACCCCAATTGGATCTGATTTTGGATAAGTTAATCTAACAATACCTGGGCCACCATTTGTTGAACCTATGTCAAGGTCTACTGCTTCTGGGTTTGCTGGATATGAAGGGAATGTTCCTTCACCAGTATCTCTTGCTTTTCTAGCTAGCGGGATTGGCACATCTTGCAACCTAGGTCTTTCGAGCTGGTCTTTTTTGATAGCTTCAAGAAGCTCAAGATCCTTCTTTAAAATTGATGATTTTTTAAACGGATTTTTTTGCATTTTTAATCTCTCATTATTAATAAGTCAGTCAGTGTTCAGCTACTTACTTTCCACATTTGGAAGAATACATAACATTTCATACAATATGTTTGCTGCTGTGAGAGCTGTGTTTCCTGATGGATCATAGGGAGGTGACACTTCTACCAAGTCGCAACCAACAATATTCAGCCCAGAAAGACTTCTTATCAACTCAATTGCCTGAGGGGTTGTAAGACCTCCAATTTCAGGAGTACCAGTTCCAGGCGCATATGCTGGATCAAGACTGTCAATATCAAATGATATATAAACCGGTGAGTGTCTCAAATCATTTTTTACTCTTTCTCCTAGAGGCAACAAAGATTTATGCCAAATTTCTTCTGCTTGTATTACTTTAAACCCCCAATCTCTAGCTTCATCAAAATCGCGTGCTGAATATCCAGTACCACGTACGCCAATTTGATAAACAAGGTTGGGGTCAATTAAGCCTTCCTCGTATGCCCGCCGGAAGGGTGTTCCATGCGCAATTTTCTCGCCAAACATTTCATCGTTAATATCCGCATGTGCATCTATGTGGATTAACGCTACTGGTCCATACTTTTTCTTAATTGACCTTAATATTGGTAATGTTAAGGTATGGTCCCCTCCCATAGCCATTGGAACTAAAGGATACTTTAGTAAATCTTCATAAAAAGACGCAATACGGATAACTGTGTCCTTTAAGTCAAAAGTATTTATCGCAATATCTCCAATATCTGCACAGTTCAAATGATCAAAAGGCGCAGCTTTTGTCCACATATTGTAAGGTCTTAACATATTACTTTCGGCTCTAATTTGTTTTGGGCCGAATCTAGTGCCCGATCTCCAACTAGTCCCTATATCCATGGGTATCCCAAGAAATGCTACGTCCAAACCTTTCAAGTCGTCTGTTGATGGAAGCCTCATGAAAGTTCCTGGTCCGGAAAATCTGGGGTGCACATTTCCTCCTAAGGGTTGATTTTTTGGTTGATGGTTTTTCATTTTTCTCCAAATCTTCAAAGTTTTTTTGCTTGGGTTATATCTATTAACATTCATTATTTTGTTGGAAATATCAAATATTATGTTTATATATCGACCTTTACGTTACTTGCCGACTTAATTTAAAGTATTTGGGAACTACGAATGTTTAATCAGTTATATTCTTTGCTCTCGAACCCAATGAACCCAAGAAAAATATTAAACGCTGACGATGCTAGAAATCGCGCACGGAGAAGAATTCCAAGAATAATATTTGATTTTATTGATGGTTCTACAGGTTCAGAGCTAACACCAAATCGAAATATTGAGGCCTTCAAATCTATTAACCTCCAACCTAGGGCGCTAAAAAACGTATCGAAACGAAAGCTAAATACAACTATTTTAAATGAAAAATTTAGTCTTCCTTTTGGATTTGCACCAATGGGGATGAGTGGTCTCTCAGTGCCAAATGCAGATAATTTTATGGCTAAGATTTCAATTGAAAAAAATATTCCGATTGGCGTTTCAACTGCAGCGTCAAGTTCGTTAGAAGATATGCGGAATAAAGCAGGTGAGCATGCTTGGTTCCAATTATATAGTGCGTCCTCTCTAGAGGAAACCTTACCTTTTGTTGATAGAGCGAGGGTTGCAGGATATAAAAAACTGATATTAACAGTCGATGTCCCACAAGTTTCTAAACGTATTAGAGATATACGGAACGGTTTTGCAATGCCATTCAAGATTGGTCCTGCTCAATTTATTGACTTCGCTTGTCATCCATTTTGGTCAGTACCCATGTTATTAAATGGAATTCCCTTTCCTGAAAATTTTCGTATTAATGGTGAAAAGAAATTTCAACGTGACGCAGATAGGTCGGCTGCTGATTGGGGGTTTTTAAAAAAATTGCGAGATGTTTGGAAAGATGACTTGATCATTAAAGGCATTACTCATCCCGAAGATGCTATAAAGATAAAAAAAATTGGATGTGACGCAATATGGGTTTCAAATCACGGTGGTCGTCAATTAGATAGTTGTCCTTCAGCCATTTCAAGGCTTCCAATCATTCGTGAAGCATTAGGTAAAGATTACCCTCTTTTATTCGATAGCGGTATAAGAACGGGAGATGATGTTATAAAGGCCTTAGCACTCGGAGCCAACTTTGTTATGATTGGGAGGCCAATTCTTTTTGCTCTTGGTGCTGGTGGACAAAATGGCTTAAACAGTTACGTTTCGGCACTTTCGCAAGAGGTTAGTACGGTTATGGCTCAACTTGGGTTAAATAGTATTAGAGAAATCAATAGAGATTGCATAGCCCAATAACTAATAACGTCAAATGACTTTATACTATCAATAAGAACTTTATCTAGCTATGCATGATTTTTTGTTTACTCATATTTATGTTATTTTAGAGTTGTAAATTTTTTTTTTGGCGTCAAAATTACATCCAAACTATAACAATATTTTTTTGCCAAAAAAATATAAATATTTTAAGTTAAAGTTTATTTCAGTGGGGTAAAAGTATTGAAAAATAGTACGACATTTAGAGGTGGTGCCATCTTGGCAAGAGCCTTTAAGGAAAAAGGAGTGGATCATGTATTTACCCTTGCAGGTGGGTTTTGCAATCCAGCTCTTGAGGGTTTTATGGAATGCCAAATGCCTGTTATCAACACCCCTCATGAGCAAATTGCTGGGCATCTTGCAGATGGCCACACAAGGATTACAAGGAAGCCAACCGTATGTCTCGTGGGCCCTGAGGGGTTCGCTAATGCTGTACCTGCTATGCTTGAAGCTGGGGGCGAGAGGAGCCCAGTTATCTTTGTTACTGGCTCTTCCACGCTCAAGAGACAAGGCGCTGGAGGATTCAAAGAAATTGACGATGTCGCAATAGCTGCTCCATTAGTTAAGTATTCGGTTCAAATAACTGATGGTGACCGAATTAGTGAGTTTGTGGATAGGGCATGGATTGCAGCTACTACCGGTTATCCTGGACCTGTACATATTAGTTTACCTGTAGACATTATGTTTTCATCATTTGACGAAATGGTAGGTTTAAAGGAAAGACCCTTTAATAGGAAAGAAGCTGATCAACCGCGAGCATGGCCAAATCCAGAGAGCTTAGCTAAAGTTCACACTCTATTGAAATCTGCGAAGAAGCCTATTATTATTGGAGGTCACGGTGTCTGGTGGTCAAAAAGTGAAAGTATTCTTAAGGATGTAGCTTTACGTCTCCGTATTCCGGTCTTTAATGTTCCTTACCACCAAAAGCTATTAGGTGAGGAATGTGAGGCCTACATGGGTTTAGCTGATTTTCATCAGTATCATCCATCCAAGCAGGCGATACAGGAAGCAGATCTTGTTTTAATGATTGGTGGCCGCTTAGATAATCAAATGAATTTTGGAAACCCACCTTTTTTTCCTGAACAACAAAAATTAGTTTGCATTAATGGCAGTCATGAGGAGCTAGAGTATAACCGTGCCGCAGATTATTCTTTACTGTCCGACCCTGGAGCTTTTCTGGAGAGCCTATCAAGTATTGATTTAAGCTGGTCAAGTTGGTTCTCTCTTCAACAAACAAGAAGAGAGGCGTGGGTGTCTGATTGGGAAGAGCATATATTATCAGAGACATTAAATGATTTAAGGATACATCCCTTACAGTTATCTCTCGATGTCCAATCAGTATTAGGGGACGATGATTGGCTAATTTTTGATGGAGGCAACACTCATTTTTGGTCGGAAATTGCAGTTAATATGGCAGGTTGGCGTGGGAAAAAGCTTGGTGGGATAATGCATCCTGGAAACTATAGTTTACTCGGAGTTGGTGTGTCGTTTGCAATTTCAGCAAAAGCTCTTAACCCCAATAAAAATGTTGTTTTGATCAGTGGTGACGGGGCTTTCTTATCTGGAGGGTTGTCTGTCGAAGCAGCTTTTCAAGAAAACCTACCAATCACAGTTGTTATTGATAACAATGGTGGCTTAGATTGTATAAGTCAGCAGCAAGAAAGATTATTTGCCAATGGTAAACACTTTGCAACAGACTTTCGCGATATTCCATTTCATTCAATGTTTGAGGGTCTTGGAGGCTACGGTGAACTTGTAACCACTCGTGAAGAGATTTTACCTGCTTTAAAAAGAGCTATGGAAAGTGGTAAAACAGCCTGTGTAAATGTAAAATGTCGGGGTGTGATTAGTCCAATCGTAGCTGCAACATCCGATAAGCGTGATAAAGCTTCAATCGAATGACAATAAACTTAACTTCACACACTCTTGACGGATCTAGCGGCAATCATGCAGCCGATATTCCTGTGAGACTTGAACACGTCAAGTCAAATTTGATTATTTTTAAAAGTGTGATGGACGAGGGAGGTCGTTTTTCAGTTGAAATTCCATCTAAAAAACTAATTAAAGGTGACCTTTATGACATAATTTTTTCAGTAAGTGAGTACTGGAAGAAGAACCTAAAGAACGCAAAAAATGAAAATATAATTGATGAAATAGTAGTTAGGTTTCGTGTTACCAGCTCTACTAAGTACCACATACCAGTCATAATATCTCCAAACTCTTATTCAATATGGAAATCTAGCTAATGACCGCAGAGTTAACAATGTCCCGCAGGATAAGAAGAACAGCTTACACTGACAGAGTGGAAGGCATGGGTGTTACAGGGTTTTCAGTAGTTAACCATATGATCCTTCCAAAATCTTTTCAATCGAGTGTCGAGGAGGACTACTGGCACTTAAAAGAGCATGTCCAACTTTGGGATGTATCATGTCAAAGGCAAATTCAGATCGTTGGTTTAGATGCAACAAGATTGGTGCAATTAATGACGCCTCGAGATATTGGAGCAATGAAAGTTGGTGAATGTCTTTATATTCCTATTATTGATCAAAATGCTGGCCTGATAAATGATCCAGTATTATTAAAAATTTCTTCTGAAAAGTATTGGCTTTCTATAGCTGATAGTGATTTACTTTTATATGCCCTCGGATTGACTATTGGCTTTAAATTAAATGCGGTAGTTTCAGAAGCAGACGTTTGGACCCTTTCCATACAAGGACCAAAAGCTGAAGATCTTGTTTCAGATCTATTTGGAGATCAAATTCGAAAAATTGGATTTTTTAAATTTGATTGGATAGATTTTAAGGGAACAAAGCAATTACTTGCTAGATCTGGCTACTCGCGCCAAGGTGGTTTTGAAATTTACTTAGAAGGCAAATCTTTAGGACCAGACTTATGGGATCTAGTTTGGGAGGCCGGTCAGATTTATAATATTAAACCTGGTGCTCCTAATATTATAGAGAGAGTTGAAGGCGGGTTGTTTTCTTATGGAAATGAAATGACTAGGGAAAATAATCCTTTAGAAATTGGATTAAAGAAATTTTGTTCATTAGACGGATCAATTGAATATATCGGTAGGGAAGCTTTAGAAAAAATTGCATTAGATGGTGAAACTCAACAACTTCGTGGAATGATTTTTGACGGTCCTAGATGTCCTACATGCTCAGAACCTTGGCCAGTACTCCTTGATGGAAAAAAAATTGGTCAACTAACCTCTGGAATGTATTCTCCTAGGCTAAAGGCAAACGTTGCTGTTGGAATGATTGTTAGAGATTTTTGGGAGTACAAAGGGGCACTTGAAGTTAACTGCCTGGATTCTTTAAAACGTAATGGAATAATTTCGGCTTTCCCTCTCAAATAAATAACTTAACTGAAATGAGGTAACACATGAATGTATCAGTCCTACCAAAGTCATCTTGGATAGACGCAGAGTTAACAATGGTAGAAGATGCTTGTCGAAAATTTTATCAACGAGACTGTTTGCCCTACTACGAAGAGTGGGAAGAACGGGGTGATGTTGGAAGAGAAACTTGGGAAAAAGCAGGTTCAATGGGGCTATTAGGAGCTATGGTTCCAGAAGAGTATGGAGGCCCTGGAGGAAATTTTGCTTATGACGCTGTAATTGCGTACCAGGGAAATTTACTTGGTGTCGATGGCTGGGGTGGTGGATTACACAATGCGATCGTAATTCCATACGTACTAAATTATGGCTCTGAAGATCAAAAAAAACGTCTTTTACCCAAGTTAGTTTCTGGTGAACTTATTGGAGCAATAGCGATGTCAGAGCCTTCCACGGGGTCTGACCTTCAAGGTATCAAAACAACAGCCACTAAAGAGGGTAACCATTACTCTATTTCGGGTCAAAAAACTTTCATTACGAATGGAAAGTTGGCGAATTTAGTTGTGACAGTTGCAAAAACTGACCCAACAGAGGGAGCAAGAGGCACTTCACTCTTTTTAGTTGAGACGGATGAAGTGGAGGGTTTCCGCCATGGAAGAAACTTGGATAAGATTGGTATGAAATCTAATGACACGTCAGAATTATTCTACGATAATGTCAAAGTTCCAACATCCAGTTTACTTGGACCAGAAGAAGGGCAGGGGTTTTACCAGCTAATGGGTGAATTACCTCAAGAGAGACTTTTAATTGCAATTTATGCAATCGCTAGAATCGACCGAGCCTTAGGAGTGACATTAGACTATGTTAAGGAAAGAAAAGCTTTTGGAAAGTCAATTTCAGAGTATCAAAATACACAGTTTGAACTTGCCGAATGTAAAACAGAAGCAACAATAGGTAAGGTGTTTGTTGACCACTGTATTAGTGAACATTTATTAGGGAATTTAACAACTGAAATGGCATCAATGGCGAAGTATTGGTTAACTGACCTGCAATCTAAAATAATTGACAGGTGTCTGCAACTTCATGGTGGTTATGGATATATGAATGAGTATCCAATCGCACGAATGTACAGAGATAACCGTGTTGAGAGAATTTATGGTGGAACAAACGAAATAATGAAGGTTCTAATAGCGCGAGGACTTTGGTCAAAGTAAGCTAACAGAGCCTTATTTCGTCAGATGCGATAAAGGTACTTGCTCTTTTAACCAAGAAACAAACAGTAATATGTCTGGATTAGGGTTTGTATGTTGTTTTATCAAGATGTGATAAGCTCGAGTAGGCTGTAAATCTATGTCAAATAATTTGATTAATGTACCTGCCATTATTTCTGGATCAACAAACGGAAATGAACCTAACGCAACACCTCCAGAATCTATGGCTGCTTGTAAGGCAACGTTAGAGTCCATTATAGTTAAGCCAGTCTCTACCTTTAATTCATGAAAACCGCTCAAGTCCATCCAGGCTCGCCACTCTGAAAAATCATATTGATGTATAATGTTGAAATTTAACAATTCAGTAGGAGAAATATCGTGTAATGAGTCACTTAGTTCAGCAAATAATTTAGGACTGATGACTGGCGAATAGGTGACATTCATTAAGAAATCACTATTTAAACCAAACCAGCTATCAGATTCTCCCCAATCAATTTGTATGTCACAGGACATCATCTCAGAATTTGTAATTCTCTGACTTTGTTCAAAGACTAAGTCAATATTAGGAAATTTTTTCTGGAAGCTATTCATTTTTGGAATGATCCAGCGTCCAAAAATAGGACCCATTCCAATTCGCAAAGATCTTTTGGATTGACCAATGTGCGATTCAATTTCTTTTTTTATGTGTCCAAAGGACTCTGAAACCACACCAGACAGAGATCTCCCACTATCAGTTAAGACAACTGCTCGCGTTTTTCTAATAAATAATTTACAGTTCCAATCTCTTTCTAGTTTTCGGATTTGATTGCTGACAGTGGTTGCACTTACATTTAACTCATCTGCTGCATCTTTAAAACTTAATAGTCTCGCTGCAGCCTCGAATGTACGAAGAGCAGTCAAAGGTAATCGGTTTAGTTTAATCCTTGAACTATTCATCTAAAGAACCTTTTGCTTATACATTAAATTATTTTTATTCATACTACCCAAGTTAAAGGGTTGTCTACCTTAAAATATAATGGAACGATCCTTACTAAATTTAACATCAAATTTAACTTGGGTAATTTAAGCTGGAAAACGAACGAAATTTACGAGTTAATAGAAGACGTCGCTCTAACAAAGGGACTTCTGAACTAATTGAACAACCAAACACTTGGGGGTTAGATGGGGGTAAGCTAAACGTCCTGAGCAATGAAAATTTAATTGAGATTCATAATGCATCTATTAAGATTTTAACTAAGGTCGGTTTCTCTGAATACTCTGAAAAAGTAGCTGAGACTATTAAGATGTCAGGTGGAACTATCAATAAGAATAATAGAATCTGTTTTTCTGAAACAGTTATAAATGAATCTCTTTCAAAAATACAAAAAGATATAAATCTATTCGGTCAAGAGGGTTCAAATAGGATAGATATGTCAAAGTCAAAAGTTCATTTTGGTACCGGTGGAGCGACACCAACTGTAAGAGATCTACACACAGACGAGTTCAGAGATTCTACTTTGTTAGATTTATATGATTTTGCTAGGCTATCTGATAGACTCGAAAATATTAATTTTTTTTCTAGACCAGTTGTTGCCAGGGATATGCCCAACAACCAACTACTTGATTTAAATACAGCTTTTGCATCTTTGGTAGGAACAAAAAAACATGTAATAGTTAGTGCAAGTTCAGTCGAGAGTGTAAGAGAGATTTCAAAACTCTGTTTTATAATAGCTGGCTCAAAAGAGAATTTTATTAATAAACCATTTCTTTCAATTCATATAAATCATGTTGTTCCCCCTTTAAGGTTTTCAACTGAAGCAACTGATGTTCTTTACGAATGTGCGGCTCAAGGCATACCTGTAATGATAAATACCTTTGGTCAGCTTGGAGCATCCAGTCCAGTTACGATAGCTGGTTGTCTTGCCCAAACCAACGCAGAAACCTTAGCTGGAATGGTCTTAGCCTGGCTTATTAATCCTTCCATAAGAGCGATCTATGGGGCTCGTCCAATGGTAACTGATCTTCGTACAGGAGGGATGGCAGGCGGGAGTGGTGAACAAGCCCTCTTAACAGCTGGAGCAGTACAACTTGCAAATTTTTATGGATTTTCGAATTCGACGATAGCTGGTGCAACTGATAGTAAAAGTGCTGATGCTCAATCTGGTTTAGAAAAATCTCTTAATATAACACTGGCCGCTCAGTCGGGAGCTAATTTAATTACCCAAGCTGCTGGCACTCAAGCAGGCCTAATGGTAAGTTCCTTTACTGCATGTGTTATAGATGATGATATGATAGGGACAATTGCAAGATCTTTAGCTGACATACCAGTTAATGTAGAAACACTTTCTTTAGAACTTATAGAGAATACTGTTAATAATGATGGTCATTTTTTAGGGGCAAAAGATACTTTTTCTCGAATGAAGTCAGATTTTTTGTATCCAAAGATTTCTGATAGAACTAGCTTTGATGAATGGAATAATGCAGGACGTGTTGATATTGGTCAGAAGGCTGCGGCCAGAGCAAAAGAGATATTAAAAGACTACTTTCCAAATCACATTAAAACTGATTTTATTAAAGAAATTAGGAATAAATTTGAAATTAAAATTGAGCCGCATAAAATGAGATCACAATGAAAATAGCTGTAGTTGGTTTAGGGGCAATGGGATCAGTTTATGCCACCCTTTTTTTAGAAGCTGGTCACGAAGTTTGGGCTATTGACGAGTGGGAAGAACACATAGATGCAATCAAAACTCGAGGCTTAACCCTAGAGGGTGCAAGTGGTTCTCGTACCAATTATAATTTGAATGTGACAACTAAAATTTCTGATATTGGAAATTCGGATTTATATATAATTGCTACTAAGGCCTCTGGTGTAGCAAAGGCTGCAAAATGGATTGGTTCAGTTGCCTCTAGTAACTCACTAATAATCACTATTCAAAATGGTTTGGGCGCAGGTGAGAGAATATCTAAGTATATGTCGTCAAATCAATTAATATTAGGGGTCGCCGAGGGGTTTGGGGCATCAATAATTGGACCTGGCCACGCTCATCACAATTCAATGAAGTTAATTCGAATTGGAGAACTAAATGGTGGAATTACAGACCGTTTACTTTTTTTAGAAAAAATATGGCATGAAGCTGGCTTTAAAGTGAAAGCTTTTGAAGATATTACTCAGTTAATATGGGAAAAATTCATTTGTAATGTTACTTTTAGTGCTCCGTGCACAGTTTTTAATAAAACTATCGGAGAATTGATGGAAGACCCATGTCTTTGGGAAATTGCGTTGGGAGGAACCAAGGAGGCGTACCGTATAGCAAAAGTAAAACAAATTAATTTATCGTTTGAAGACCCAGTAGCATACGTTACGGCTTTTGGATCTAACATGTTAAATGCTAGGCCATCAATGTTACTTGATCATATGAACTTTCGTCCATCAGAGGTGAATGCAATTAATGAAATGGTCTCCATTATGGGTAGAGAAGTAAATATCTCTACTCCGTATAGTGATACTCTGGTAGCGACTGTAAAATGTAGAGAAGATTCCTTCGAAAGGACCTGACTTGAAACTAGGCACAGTATTAATTGGTAATAAAACTAAATATGGAGTCTTTATAGACAAAACATTTCACTCAGCAAATGCAGGGATAGCTAAAAAATTTCCAACTTTACAAAGTTTGATCGCAGAAAATTCAATAGGTTTAGGGTTAAATGATAATTTTTTTGACGGTCCTCAATTTAATATTAGTGAAGTTAAGTATTTACCACCAATACCAAGTTCAAACAAATTAATTTGTGTAGGGTTAAACTATGAAAAAATCTACCCTGTTGAAGGTGAGAACCCACCTAAGCCAAAAAATATTATTCTGTTTGGAAAGGATCAAAGTAGTATTGTAGCTCACAATCAAGACATAGAGGTGCCCTTAGGTGCTGCAGCTCGAAGCTTTGACTATGAGGGTGAAATTGCAGTTATCATCGGGAAAAAGGGCAAAGATATTTCTCCTTCTAGTGCTTTTGAGCATATATTTGGCTATTCAGTTTTTAATGATGGCTCAGTTCGGGAATGGCAAAAACATAGTATCTACGCAGGAAAAAACTTTGAAAAATCAAGTTCATGGGGTCCTTATATTGTTACGAAAGACGAAATTAAAGATCATAAGAAATTAAGATTAAGTACTTTCTTAAACTCAAAACTAGTTCAAGATACGACTGCGGATAAAATGATTTTCTCTATTGAACAGCAAATTGCATATGCATCAACGCTTTTCACACTTTTTCCGGGCGATCTTATTGCAACAGGATCACCTGATGGGACTGGTGGTAGCCAGGTGCCAAAGCGGCATTTAATTTCAGGTGATACGTTAAAAATTACCGTTTCTGGAGTAACCACTTTAGTTAATAATGTTGTATAAGCCTTTGATTTTAAATAACTATCATTTATATTTATGTATAAAATTTGCTTGTTAGGGGGCGGTAATGAGCTTTTTTGTAGTGCTTGTGATTTTGTTTGCCGCGTTTTTACATGCATTTTGGAATTATCTGGTCAGGGGAACTGAGGATAAAGTTCTAGGAATGGCTGCAGTAGTTTTTGGACACGCTCCCTTAGCAGTAATTGGATTATACTGGGCTGGTTTACCAAGTATATCTGCGCTTCCATACATCATTGCCAGCACATTATTGCATGTTGGCTACCAATCTTTTCTAATGAATTCGTATAAATACGGAACCTTAACGCAAATATATCCGATTGCACGAGGTTCTGCACCATTAATTATAGCACTTATTACGGTTGTGCTTTCAGCTGATATATTAAGATTACCCCAAATTTTAGGTATTTTTACAATTTCTTTTGGTATTTTAGCTCATGGAGTTTTACAATATCGGACTGAAAACTTTAATCTCAAAGGGTTGGTATTAGCAGTAGTGACTGGTGGTTTCATCGCGGCATACTCAGTAGTTGATGGGGCAGGTACTCGAATAATTCAAAACTCTGTTAGTTACTATGGGGCTCTTACAATTGGGAACTGTTTCCTATTTTCAATTTATCTAAAAATCTTTCATAGAGGAGTTATGAGTAAAATAGTAAAAGAAGCAAAATTTACTTTTTTTATTGGAGGAGGAACATCTTACTTAGCTTATGTTCTGGTTCTATGGTCCTGTTTGCACTTGCCTATAGCAGTAGTATCATCCCTAAGAGAAACCTCAGTACTTTTTGCCCTGTTAATTGGAGTCATATTTCTAAAAGAAAAGATAACGTTACAAAAAGTATTTGTTATTTTTGTTATATTAATTGGAATTATGGTGTTAAGACTGGCATGAAAATTTTTATTTTACGGTATTAAAATGAAGCAAAAAACTAATCTTCCAATCGAAGTTAAAGAAATTGAGGATATGTCAATTTTTATGGCAGATGGTTGCCGTCTGTCCGCTCGAGCTTGGTTGCCAGTTAACTCTGAAAATGAGCCTGTTCCAGCAATAATTGAATATATTCCTTATAGAAAAAGAGATGGGACGGTTTTTCGTGATCATCTTATACATCCATACGTTGCGGGCCATGGCTTTGCTTGCTTGAGAGTTGATATGCGGGGCTCCGGTGAGAGTGAAGGAGTTATGCTTGATGAATATACCGAGCAGGAATTAAAAGACGCAGTGGAGGTTATCTACTGGCTCTCCAAACAATCTTGGTGCTCCGGCAACGTTGGCATGATGGGAAAGAGTTGGGGAGGTTTGAATTCGCTTCAGGTTGCCGCTATGGCCCCTGAGCCTCTCAAGGCAATCGTAACTGGGTATACTTCAACTAAAAGATTTTCAGATGATATCCATTTTAAAGGTGGCTGTTTATTAAATGATAACTTACGTTGGGCTGGTGTTATGCTTGCATATTCTGCCAGGCCACCTGATCCACTTCTTTTTGGAGATTCCTGGCGTAAAGTTTGGCTTGAGAGATTAAACGCTGAACCGTTTTTGGCTGAAAATTGGTTGTCCCATCAAACCTATGACGAGTATTGGAAGCATGGTTCTGTCAGTGAATCATATTCTGATTTAAAAGCTGCTGTTTTAACTTTTGGTGGTTGGGCTGACAATTATATGAACGCTGTACCGCAACTTGTAGAAAACTTAAAAACACCAGTAAAAGGAATAATTGGCCCCTGGGTGCACCAATATCCACATATGGCTGCTCCTGGTCCTCAAATTGGATTTCTTCAAGAAATAGTATCTTGGTGGAATGAATGGTTGAAAGGTAGTAGCGAGACACAAAGCTCTGATAAAGAGATTATTTATTATCTTCAGGACAGCGTTCGTCCAAAAAGATTTTATAACTTTAGACCTGGCACTTGGCATGTTGAGAATCAGTTACCTTCAACAAGAAGAAGTAATGTAAGTTACTTTTTGTCAGATAATGGCCTCAACAAAGACAGTAAAGGAGCATTTGAATTATCAGTTTCGTCACCGGCGAACTGCGGAATCACTCAAGGTGAGTTTTTTCCAATGGCGCTTGCAACTGAAGCTCTTACTGGGCCTCCCGAAATTGCTGGAGATCAGAGGCCAGATGATGCCTATTCATTATGTTTTGATAGTGTGCCGTTAACAACCTCATTAAGCCTTGTTGGTCGATCTGTTTTAAATTTGATTATAAATAGTGATGTTCCACAAGCACAATTAATTGTAAGAATTTGTGACATTCATCCAGATGGTGCTTCAACGAAAATCTGTCACGGTTTATTAAATTTATCATACCGAAATAGTGATGAACAGCCATCACTCTTAAAGGTTAATCAAGATACTGAAGTTAATATATTACTTGATGAAACTGCTTACAAAGTCCCAATTGGGCATAAGCTGAGAATAGCAATCTCAACGAGTTATTGGCCTTTTGTTTGGCCTAGCCCTTTGCAGCCAAATATAAAACTTAAATACGGAAAAATAGACCTACCAGTACTTGAAAATCCCTCATATACAGATGAATACTCGTTTGAAGACCCTGAAACATCTGATGAGTGGTCCCATAAGGTATTGAGAAAAGGCAGTTATAACAGGGTAGTAGAGGATAATTATGGTAACGATGATGTTACTATAAAAATTACTTCGGACGCAGGAAGATCTAAGGATTTAAATCATGGGCTAGTAACTGACCAGACCACAAGTGAGTGTTGGACGATAAATAAACATGATAACCTTTCAGCAAAAGGGTCAATTACATGGAATCAGGAAATTTCAAGAGATGAATGGGAAGTGTTTATTCAAACAAGCTGTAATATGTCTGCTGACGAGAGCAATTTCTACATCGCAGCTAGTATAAATGCAAAAGAAGGGTTAAAAACAGTTTTTGAAAAAGATTTTTCTTACGTAATCCCTAGGAACTTTATTTAGGTATAATTTCTTTATTAGATAGAAGTTGACAGAAAAAAAAATTACGGGCGATGACCCAGCTTATACGAAAATTTCTCTGGATTAACAAAACAACAAGATGGTTTCAGGAGGATTAAATTGGGAATTTCAATAGTATTATTAAAATTTATTCACTATTTTTCAATATTTTTGGCTGGAGGTCTAGGTGTTGGGGGGGCTATTGTTCAAGCTTCGCACCTTAAAGCAAAAGAAGCACCTTCGAGGCCAACTTTAACCGCTATCAAGGTTTTGGCTCTCATCTCCTTAATCGCTATAGCCTTATTGTGGTTGTCAGGCCTTTCACTAGCCTACCTTAGGTACGGAACTATACTTTTAGGTACATTCTTTTTTATTAAACTCTTTGGAGCAGGGCTGATTTTAATTGGAGCTACCTTATCAAATCTAATTATAATTAGGTCAGGAAAACTAGGCACAAAACCTAATCCAGTTATAATGAAAAGAATGGTGTATCTCTCTAGGATCGGCTTAATACTTGCAATTGGAGCGGTTGCTATAGGCTTTGGTGGATAAACTAGGATGTTTAAACATTTAAAATGTATTCAGATCCATCGCGTGAAATGGTGGCAACTCCAGGAGAAAGTAAGTGTCCCCCAGAAAAGGGAATTTCTTCCGCAGAAAGCATATTAAACATTTTTAGTCGAGATTTTTTAGCCATATCATAATCTTGATCAAAAGTCACACCGATGTTTGGGTTAATAAACTGTAAATGTTGCGCATGTACTATATCACCAGCAATAATAAACTGACTTGAGCTTGAGGAAACCTTCACGCCAATGTGTCCTGCTGTGTGCCCTGGGATGTCTATTGACGACAAGCCTCTTCCAAGATCCGCATCCGACTTACATAGGATTAATTGATCCGAGTAGGCATTTAGAACTTTTAATGCGTGTGCTTGTTGTTCAGGATGGTTAGTAAAGTTTTTAGAATTACTCCAAAAAGTGTGTTCTTTTATAGAGAGTACTAATTCAGCATTATCAAAGTAACGGTTTCCGTTACTGTCTATCATTCCACCTATATGATCAGGGTGCATGTGTGTTGCAATTAACTTTGTGATATCTGATTTTGCAATTCCAATATCGTTCAAGACAGTATTTAAGTTGCCAGCTATTGACCCAAACAACTCACCAGCCCCTGAATCTACAAGGGTAACTTCGTCGCCTGATTTGATTAAAAAGGCATTAAATGATGTTTTTATAGATGACTGTCCCGCTTTATCTAAAAGACTTTTAATTTCAGTAGTGCTAGTGGCAGTAAAAGTGTCAGTTTCAAAAGTGGTGTTTCCATCGTTTAATACGAATATTTCAATATCTCCAACTTGCGTTTTTGTAGCATGATTCATAATTCACTCTTTTTCAATTATTATTGAGGAAGCTCTTCGATATCATTGGTTGCTTTTTTCCAGGCGGAAAAACCACCTTCAATGTGGCATACGGGTGATAGACCCATATCAGAGGCTGTTTTTGCCGCCAATGCAGACCTACCGCCGCTAGCACAATAAAATACATACTTCTTATCTTCGTTAAATATTTCCTTATGTAAGGGACTCTCAGGGTCAATACAAAACTCTAGTATTCCCCTTGGACATAAAAAAGCACCAGGTATTTTACCTTGGCGCTTAAGTTCCTTCATGTCACGTAAATCAATAAAAATATGTTCTTCGCTATTTAGTAGTTCAGTTGCCTCTAAAGCACTAATAGTTTCAATAGACTTATTTGCTTCAGTTAAAAGGTTTTTTACACCTTTGCTAATCCTTTGTCCCATGTTTATTCCAATCAAATAAGTAGAGTTTAATCATTGTTCATATAATAGTTGTAGATAATTATGTTCAACCTCTAAAAAATATTATGTTTTTAGTTTTAACTCGGTTTGTGTCAGATATTATCAAGTACTTTTCTGGAACTTTTTAAAATAGTTATTATTGCTGAGTTCGATTCAGTCTTTGATGATGGTTATTAATATTTTAGAAATATAATTAAACTGATTGGCAACCTGATTTTAAACAAGGAAAAGCTTAATCCATGTTTAGCTCAAGGCACGTCCCTGTTTTTTGAAGCCTTTTACTGAATTAGAAAAATTCTTAATAGTATAGATAACCTAAAATGATATTTAAATTATAAAACCGTATCTAAGAATACATTTTTTTCTTTCTAGTTCGGGTCTCTTGCGTTGCTTCAATAGATCCATCATGAAAGGTTCCAAACCATCGATCCCATGGCATCTCTTGATTTCCATAGTTGCATTCGTAATATCGATGGTGCAGTTGGTGATAAAATGTTCCTAAAGATAATTTTTTCTTATCCCTAACCAGTAAATCCTCATACCCTGTATGAGACATTGAAGCACCTGGCCCTAGCCAGAGAAGGTGAAAAATCAAGTGTATTGGATGTGCTAATATAATCCAATGAATACAAACTGATGAAATATATAAAAAACTTTCAATAGGGTGCATGGACATACCAGACCAAGGACCAATATTTATGTTACGATGATGCAGAGAGTGAAACCTCTTGTACATAAAAGGTATATGCAAGAATCGATGTATCCAATAAAAATGTAAAGCAGCCCAAATCGGTATGTAAATGAAGCCGAGAAAAAACCAAAGAATAAACCCAACTGAAAAGGTATGAAAAGTAACAAGTGGAATATATCCGTTAGCCATTAACCACATTGTAATAGATTGAAAAAAAGTAAGGTTTAGGACACCACTGGTCAAAGTCCAAAACATATTATCTTTAACTTGATCAGAAAATAGAAAATTTCGATTATTTTTTGTCTGATCTCGATGATCAAATTTTAATTTTTTATCCTGGCCGCGTAGAATATAAAAGTACCAATGAAGTCCTCCTGCGAAAGCGAACATAACAAAAAAGTTTATTGTTAAGATTTGGAATATCCATCCAAAAGAAAAAACTTTTACGGATTCCAGTGATGGATAACAAAAAAACCAAAGCACTACAGAAACGACTGCAAGAAGGACAAACTCTGAAATGCTAAGCCAGTTTTTGAAAAGCCATTTTGCGATGAATACTGGACTCTTAATGTTTCCAAATAAGGACTTATCCCTTAAAGGTAAATCAGGGTGATAGTTCCACTCATCTTTCTTTGATCCAGCCATTAGTTCTTACTCCCATAAAATTGAAAATATTCTAACTATTCAATCAACTATTTTAGTTTTCTAATTTACTAAAACTCAACCATTCAAACACCACTTAATTACTAAAGTTTAAGTGGCGTAATTAGATCCCTCTTCATCAAGTATAAACTTCAATTCCTCTAAGTGACGATAATTTGTACTACTATATTTTTCTATCTCTGATGCTGTTTTTTCAGCAATTTTATCAGATAATACTTTTAGTTCCTTACCTGTCTGAAGAGCTTTAATATATGTTTTACATGCCTTTTCAAAGTAATATAGCCTATTAAACGTATCAGCGACTGTTTGCCCAATTACCATAATCCCATGATTGCCCATTATCAAAATTTTCTTTTTGGGATCCGCTAAAAGAGCTGCGCATCGGTTCCCTTCCTCTTCAAAAGCAAGGCCACCATAATTATTATCAATAACATACCTATCATAAAAAATTGCACTATTTTGATCAATTGCTGGTAGATTTGAATCTTCCAGAGTTGCTAAAATAGTTGCATATGTCGAATGTACATGGAGAGCGCATCTGGCGTGTGGGCAGTGTCGATGAATAGCCCCATGGAGGCCCCAAGCAGTCGCATCTGGGGCATTGGGCTGGGACATTGTTTCATTGTCTAGGGCATCAATAAGAAGAAGGTCTGAGGCTTTAACGCGACTGAAATGCATTTGATCTGGGTTCATTAGAAACTGTGTTCCCTTATCGTTTACCGCAAGACTAAAATGATTAGCCACTGCCTCATGCATATCAAATTTTACAGTCCATCGGAAAGCTGCCGCTAAATCTACCCGTTCGTTCCAATAATCTATATTTTTATTTATATTTATAATATTTTGATCGCTCATAGTTTGTTTCCGATCTTTTGGTTAAAGTACTGGTATGTTATAGACTTTAATAAATTATCACATCTCTTCAAGTTTTTTATTGCTTTATAAAAACTAAAGCAGTTAAAAAATAATTATTTTGCCCGGCTTTTAACCCAAAAATAAACTCTAAGTGCCGAGTACTCTGATAACACAGGATAGTAGACCGATTTCTTAGCTTCTAACTCATCAATATATTTTGAGCTAAGTGAGTTTTCAAAGGCAGCACTTGTTAGAATATTCTTATACCGACTTGATATTGGCAGATCTATTTTAATATCAGTTTTATAAATTAAGGTGTTAACCATTACAGTTTGATTAAAAAATTTCATTTTTACTTCGATTAACGCATAATCTTCTCCCTCAGATGCAATAATCCGTTTTAACTCTTCATCGGATATTTCATGCACCATTCCCTCAACTTTAAAACCTATTAAGGGAGTTATGTTTGCAAACCCTGGTTCAATAAAATTTGGACCAGGCATGTTCATAATTATTTTATAATTCAATAATGTGCTTTTTTGGCTTCTTAACGGATGAATATTTCTGACAACTTCCATAACTCTTTTAGACATGTTTGAGCCATAACTAAAATAAAAAGCCATTTACATAATCTTTCTAGACAAAAGTTAATCAGTATTTACATCGTCGGTAAGTGATAGTTTCTGTGATATTAGGAAAAAGCCATAAGTTTACAACTTTTTTTAATTTTTTTCTTGAATTGTCAGACAATTAGAGCGATTGTAAGTCCATTATAAGTTACTTAGCTTTTTTGGGGGAAGAAGCACTGTAATAACTCCTCAAAATAGAAATAGGGCTTTATTAAAATAATCAAATAAGGAGACTATACTAATGAGAGATAAATTTATTGAAATCCAGAAAGCAAAACTTCTGCATGGACAAATTGGTCGTCGTCAGTTTGTTATGTCAGTTTTGGCTGCTGGAGTAGCACTACCAGCGGCTCTTGGGTTCGCTGATAAGGCTAATGCGGCAATGCCAAAAAGTGGTGGCCTTTTTAGAATGGGGATCGCCCACGGTTCGACTACTGACACACTAGATTCAGGAACATCTGAGAACCATTTCACACTGATTAACGGTTATACCTTTGGAAACCATTTGACTGAAGTTGGAAGTGATGGACAGCTAACTGGAGAGTTAGCCGAAAGTTACGAGTCAGCGGACGCTCAAAAATGGGTTTTCAATCTTAGACAAGGCGTTGAATTCCATAATGGGAAAACTATGACATCCGAAGATGTTGTTGCTTCCTTTAACCATCATATGGGAGAAGATTCCACATCGGCTGCTAAGGGACTGTTAACAGCTGTAACTTCTGTTGAAGCTGATGGAAAAAACCGGGTTATATTTAATTTGGCAAGTCCAAACGCTGATTTCCCATTCATTGTAAGTGATTACCACATTTCCATACGACCTGCTGGTGATATGACTTCTGGTGTTGGCACAGGGGGCTATGTCCTGCAGTCATTCGAGCCTGGCGTGAAATCTGTCCTTAAACGGAATCCAAATTATTGGAAAGAAGGAAAAGCGCATTTTGATGAAGTTGAATTATTATCAATCATTGATCCAACAGCACGTCAAACAGCTCTAATGAATGGTGATATAGACTCTATGGACCGAGTTGATTTGAAAACAATTAACTTATTTAAACGCAATCCAAATATAAATATCATGGAAGCTACAGGCACGGCTCATTATACGTTTCCAATGCGCCTAAGCGTAGCACCCTTCGATAATTATGATCTTAGAATGGCTTTGAAACATTCAATTAAACGTCAAGAGCTTGTTGATAAAGTTTTACTTGGTTATGGCGCTGTTGGTAATGATCATCCAATTTCAACTGCTAATGCGTTTCACAATTCAGATATGCCACAGCGTGAGTTTGATGCTGATAAAGCTGCGTTCCATTATAAAAAATCTGGTCATTCTGGAGCAATTCCATTGTCGGCATCTGACGCTGCATTCTCTGGAGCTGTAGACGCCGCTCAGTTAATTGCAAACTCAGCTTCTGAAGCGGGCATTGAAATTGAAGTTATTCGTGAGCCACGTGATGGTTATTGGTCCAATGTATGGAATAATGATGCTAAAGGTTGGTGTGCTTGTTATTGGGGTGGACGTCCTACTGAAGATTGGATGTTCTCAGCAGCCTATACTAATGACACCAAGTGGAATGACACAGCGTGGGTTGGAACAGACAGTTCTAAAAAGTTCAATGCGTTAGTCATCGAGGCTAGGGCTGAACTTGATACTACAAAACGTCGAGAGCTTTACTATGAGTGTCAGAACCTTGTTAGCGATGACGGTGGATCAATTATTCCTCTGTTTAACAGTTATGTCAGTGCTAACAGTAAAGCGATTGCTCATAATGAGATCGCGGCAAACTGGGATAGCGATGGCGCAAAATGTGTTGAACGTTGGTGGTTTGCTTAAACTTAAAAGTTTCTACTTAGGCCAGAAGTCTCTGGCCTAAGTATTTTTCTTAGGAATCTAAATATTGCATCCTGTAATTAAAACAGTTCTTGGTCGTCTTGCTATGGGCGTGTTGACGCTTTTTGCTGTCTCTTTGATTATCTTTTCATCAATGGAACTTTTGCCAGGTGATTTTGGTCAGGCTATTTTAGGGCAGGCTGCGCTTCCAGAAACTGTTGCTGCTTTTAGACGTGAACTTGGGTTAGATCAGCCGGCAATTGTAAGGTACTGGCAATGGGTGACCGCGGTACTTCAAGGTGATTTGGGAACCTCTTTTTCGGGTAGGAATGCATCGGGCGTGGACCGATCTCGGGAAGTAGTAGACTTAGTTTTACCACGATTACGTAACACGCTGTTTTTAGCCTCAATTGCAGCGTTGATTGCTGTACCATTGTCTCTTTTGCTTGGAGTCACAACTGCTCTTTATCGTAATACTTTTTATGATCGATCAGTTAATATGGCAACTTTGACTACAATCTCCTTTCCAGAGTTTTTTGTTGCTTATCTTTTAATACTTTTTTTTGCCTCATTATATCCCATTTTTCCTTCTCTTGCTAATGTTGACTCTGATACGTTATTTGGTGAAAGACTTTATAGAGCAGCATTACCAGCTCTGACTTTAACATTAGTCATTGTTGCCCATATGATGCGTATGACTAGAGCAGCAATAATTAATTTATTGGCAAGTCCCTACATACAAATGGCCCGTTTATCAGGAGCTTCGTCAGCTGAAGTTATTTTGAAACATGCTTTGCCTAACGCTTGGGCTCCTATAGCAACTGTTATAGCTTTTAATTTAGCGTATTTAGTAGTTGGGGTTGTTGTTGTAGAAGTAGTTTTTGTATACCCTGGGATAGGTCAATTAATGGTTGATGCCGTAGCCATGCGTGACATACCTGTCGTCCAAGGCTGTGCCCTTATTTTTGCTGTTACTTATATTTTATTAAATCTTCTTGCGGATATTATTGGTATTATCACTAATCCCAGATTGTTGCATCCGCGATGAGTAATAAGCCTAACACCTATTCAGCAGTAGCAGAAGTGGCTTACAAGCGAGTTCGTAGATCGCGTCTGCAGCGAGTGAAACTTGGTTTGAGTAAAGCACCACCAACAGCATGGTTTGGAATGATTGTTATATTCTTGTATATTTTTTGTGCATTATTTGCTCCACTTTTAGCACCTTACGGGGAGGCAGAGATTTTCCCTGAGCCATTTGCTCCGTGGAGTTCAGAATTTATTTTTGGCACAGATCAAATTGGTCGCGACATCCTTTCACGGATGATTTATGGTGCCAGAAATACTGTTAGTATTGCTGTTGCCACTACCGCCTTAGCTTTTTTAATTGGTGGTAGTCTTGGGCTAGCAGCGGCAATAAACATGAGTTGGTTAGATCAATTTTTAAGTCGTTTAGTCGATGTCTTAATGGCGATTCCTAGCTTGATTTTCGCACTAGTTCTTTTGTCTATTTTTGGCTCGACGGTTACAAACCTGATACTTATTATTGCAGTTTTAGATAGCACTAGAGTCTTCAGATTAACCCGAGCAGTATCCTTGAATGTAGTTGTAATGGATTATGTCGAAGCTGCCCGTCTTCGTGGCGAGGGGTTGGGTTGGATCATGCGACGTGAAATTCTACCAAACATCCTGCCCCCACTTATTGCTGAATTTGGCCTCCGTTTTTGTTTTGTTTTCCTTACGATTGCTGCCTTATCGTTTCTTGGTGTTGGCATTCAGCCTCCTACTGCTGATTGGGGCTCAATGGTTCGAGAAAATGCGTCGCTTATTATGTTTGCCCAATATGACCTAAAGGCTGGTCTAACACCTTTGCTTCCAGCTGCAGCTATAGCTTTACTAACAGTAGCGGTGAATTTTGTGGTGGATTGGTTTCTTCATAAAACAAGTGGTTTACGCGATGAGCAATAAGAAAACTACAAAAAATCAATCCTTGTTAGAAATAAAAGATTTGAAGATTGAAGGTTTTTCTGATGAATTCTGGCATCCAATTATAAAAGGAATAAATGTAAAGCTTCAAAGAGGAGAAGTAATGGGGTTAATCGGTGAGTCTGGCGCTGGTAAATCTACTTTAGGGCTTGCTGCTATGGGTTATACCCAACCTGGTTGCAGGATCACTGGTGGTAGTATCTCATTTGATGGACAAGAACTGATAGGAATGCCTGAACATAAAAAACGAAAATTATGGGGAACACGAATTACCTATGTGGCACAATCAGCAGCTGCATCGTTTAATCCGGCTCACAGATTAATAAATCAAGCAACTGCCGCAAAAATAAGAGCAAAGATTTCAGATGAAAAATCAGCTAAAGAAGACGCAAGAGAGTTGTTTAAAACTCTTCAATTGCCAGAACATAATACTATTGGAGATCGATATCCTCACCAAGTATCAGGTGGACAGCTACAGCGAGTAATGACTGCGATGGCGATGTCTCCAAGACCAGATTTAATTATCTTTGATGAACCTACCACTGCGCTTGACGTAACAACACAAGTTGAGGTTCTAGCCGCCATGAAGGATATCGTCAAAGAGTTTAATACTGCGGCAATTTATATTACCCATGACTTGGCCGTGGTGGCCCAAATGGCAGACTTTATTAAGGTACTTAGATATGGTGAAGAAGTAGAGCAGGCAAATACTCGTATCATGCTAGATACGCCTGAAAAAGAATATACAAAATCATTATGGTCAGTTCGTTCAATTAACAAGAAAGAAGAAAAGAGTGATGATATAGTTTTATCACTAAAAAATATTGACGCGAGTTATGGTGGGGGAATCAAGGTGTTAGATGATGTTTCCATTAACGTTTCTAGAGGTAAAACATTGGCTGTAGTTGGTGAATCTGGATCTGGAAAATCAACTGCTGCCCGCGTAATTACTGGCCTTTTACCCCAACAGAATGGTCAAATATTATTCAATAATATCGAGTTACCAAAAACATTGCGAGGCCGTTCAAAAGATCAAAAGAGACAAATACAAATGATTTACCAAATGGCGGACACCGCTATGAACCCTAAGCAAACAGTTGGTGAGATTATTGGTAGACCTCTTGAGTTTTATCTCAATTTAAATGCAAATGAAAAAGAGAAAAGAACAATAGAGTTACTAGAGTTAATTGAACTTGATGAAACATTTATTGATAGGCTTCCTAGTGAATTGTCCGGTGGTCAAAAACAAAGGATTTGTATTGCACGGGCCATTGCAGCTGATCCTGAGGTTATCATTTGTGATGAGGTAACGTCTGCACTGGATCAAATTGTTCAAGAGGGAATATTAAAGCTCTTAATGAAACTACAAAAAGAACTGGGAATTACTTATATATTTATTACTCATGATATTTCGACTGTTAAAGCTATCTCAGATGAGGTTGTAGTTATGTTTCAAGGTAAAGTAGTAGAACAGGGACTAAAGAGCCAAATATTTTCTCCACCTCATCCAAAATATACTGAACTACTACTCTCTTCAGTTCCAGAAATGGACCCAGACTGGTTGTCGAACCTAATATCTTCAAGAAATTAACTTTTAAAAGAAATTAAACCAGTATTTAGTAGATTGACTTCGGACAATTAAAGTTATCAACGTGGATTGGTTATTATGTCTATGTTGAAATTGGAAAATAAACTTAAATGACCGTTGAAGAAACTTTTCATCTAAAGGGTTCAAACCTTTCAGGATACCTTGCGGCGATAATCGTAATTTTTGTTTGGTCAAGTTGGTTAGTTGCGAGTAGAGCGGGGGCCACATCAACTCTTACTATCTTCGATTTGGGTGCAATGCGTTATGGACTTTCTGGGCTCGTGGCACTGCCTATTGTTGCTTATTATAAGCCTTGGAGGACTATAAGCTTTTGGAGAGCAATTTGGCTGAGCTTTTTTCTAGGGCCAGCTTACATGTTTGTTGTCTTTGGAGGCTTTACTTATGCACCAGTAGCTCATGCAGGAGCTTTCATGAATGGTTTTTTACCAATTATGTCACTAACTTTTAGTTTTTTTGTGTTTAAAACAAAAATAAAGCCTATTCAAAAATATAGTGCGCTGCTGATACTGTTGTCTGTTGGTGTTTTATCATTTTCTTCAAATGAGTTTAGCTTTTCAAGTAGTTGGAGGGGTGACTTGTTATTTATCTTGGCTGGAATGTTTTTTACTGCATATGTTATTTGTAACCCAGTTTGGAAACTTACTACTAGCCATATATTATTTTGTGGCTCAGTTATTAACGGGCTATATTATATACCTATATGGTTCTTTTTTTTACCGAGTGGCCTAGAAATAACCACTACTGAGGAAATAATATTTCAATCGTTTTATCAAGGCCTTGTTCCTACTTTATTTGGCTTGGTTCTTATTGGTTACGCAGCTAGAACACTAGGCTCAAATACGGCCTCTACAATGATGGCAGGCGTACCCGGTGTAGGTGCGATCTTGGGAGTAGTTTTCTTAGGAGAAACCCTAGAAGTATTTGGTTGGTTAGCTTTATTAACCCTTACGGTTGGAATAATAGTAACAACTCTTCCAAAAAAGAAAACTACTACTCTTTAAGTAGAATTTTTGTTCTTCCACCAAATAAAAATAATATCAATAGTGAGAAAAGAATTAATAAACCGCCCATAAGTTCCATAAAAGTAACCATTTCTCCTAAAAATAACCATGGCCAGATTGGGCCAAGAATGCTCTCAGTTAGCATGAATAAACTAACCTCTGGAGCTGGCAAGTGAGAAGCACTCCAAGTTATTAGTGACATTCCAAGACCAATTGTAAAAGCTCCCATACCCAAAATAATCCAGGTATCCCTAAATGAAATTACTATATTCTTGTTTAATGAAACGGCGATGAGTAATGCAAAAACGCAACACAAAAGTGATCCTAAGAAAGTTCCACCAAGAACATCATCTTTTTCACTTTTCCTAATATAAACGAGCATCACTGAGAAACTGATAGTCGTAGCCAGTGCACCCAAGTTACCTATTATATTTCCGGCTTCTAACCCGTTTTTAAGCATAACAAGCATTCCTATGACTGCAAAGACCATAGCAAACCAGGTTATAGGGGTTGGTTTCTCTTTGATCCAAACAAGTGAAATTATAGCTGTAAAAAAAGGACCAGAAGATAGGATAAATAAAGTTGAAGCGACAGACGTGTATATCATTGAAAATACATATCCTGAAAAGGATATTGATAAAAAAATTCCTACAATAAGATCCTTAGAATCTAAGCCTTTAATAAAGTTTGAGAGGGACTGACGTCTTCTTAAGCAGGTAAAAAGAGCAACCATCGCACTTAAGCCAATTGAACGATAAAATAAAATTAACAAGACATCTTGAGTGTCTAAAATACGCATAATTACTCCAACAAGACTAATTAAAAATGCACCCGTTGTAATGCTAAAAACTGCGGACTTTCTTGACAAAAAAAATCCTTTCTAATTTTTTATTATGATTTTAATGAAACACGAAACCGATTTTTTAATTCCACTCCATCTAAGGTTGGAAGACTTCTATCGGGTGATTGACTGTTAATTTTTATATTTAAAAACATTGGCCCATTATTCAGAAGTATATCATTTCTAGCTACTTCAATTTCGGACATATTTGTTAATTCTCGTGAAATAGGAAAGCCTGCTGAATGAGCAATGCCAACTAAATCAATACCATAACCTGTATGACTTTTTTGCATTCCAGTCTCTCCAAAATGTTCATTATCTAATACAGCTATCGTGAGGTTTTTTGGCATTTGAACAGAAATTGTAGCAAGTGCTCCAACTCCCATTAGTTGTTCGCCGTCTCCTGTAACAACAAGCACTGATTTCTTTGGTTGAGAAAGTGCGAGCCCTAGGCCCATCATAGCAGCGCCTCCCATAGCGCCCCACAGATAAAAGTTTTGATTATGATCACCAGCATCATGCAGATCATACGTCGGCGAACCAAGACCAGATATAATAAGTAGATTATTCCTATTAGAGATTAGTTTTTTTACAACTTCTCTGCGGTTTAGTTTTTCAACTGTCATCAATTACCACTTTTTACTACCAATTAATTTTTGGGATAATAATATCGCTATTCTTTGATCACTTGAGTATGCAGAATATAAGGCTGCCGCCACAGTTGACCCAACATCATCTCCTTCGTCTACTCTTTGTACATTTAACCCCATTAACTCAAGACTTCCCTGAGTCGCGGAGCTCATTGGAACCTGCCAAGAGTTAAATTCACCAAACTCTCCTCGCATAGTAATTATTGTAACAAATGGAAAATTACAGTTACTAATTAGGGAGAGCATATTAATACAATTACCAACGCCACTACTTTGCATTAATAACACAGACTTCTCTCCACCAAGCCAAGCACCGCAACATAGTGCAACACCTTCTTCTTCGGTAGTTAGTACAACGGGTCTGATATCAGGATCGCGATGCGCCATATTAATAACTTTTGAGTGCCCTGCATCGGGGACATAAGGAAGTTGTTTTACCTCAGCCTGTTTTAAAGCATTAAAAAGGTCTTCTTCCCACGAAGTTATAATTTGATGTTGTTTATTATCTGTCATGACCTGATTTCAAAAATATATTAAAGTTTCTGACAATAATTTAGAATTTTTACAAGCGTTCTTTTAAATGAATATTTTAAGCTATAAGGAGGGAGGTGAATAAATGTATTGTTTTACCTGAATAATGGTTGAAGAGCACGTAAAGCAAAGTTTTTTTAAATATATTCTGAAAGGTAAAATACTGATGACTAGTGTTATTGAATTACTTCGCTCGCATAGATCAATTAGGTCATTTGAGGATAAAAAAATTCCTGAAGACTTGTTAGTAGACATTTTATTGGCTGGGCAAGCTGCAGCAACTTCAAGTTTAATTCAAGCGTCATCAATAATTAGAGTTACCGATCCAAAATTACGTGAGAAATTATGTGAAGTGGGTGGTGGGCAAGCTTATATAAAAGATGCGCCTGAATTTTTAGTATTTTGCGCAGATTTAAACAGAGCCTCAAGATGTTGTGAAATGTACGATGAAACCCCAATAAAAGGACTCACAGAACACTTCATTATTGCCACAGTGGATGTGGCATTAGTTGCTCAAAATATTGTTATAGCATCAGAATCTTCAGGGTTGGGGATATGTTATATTGGGGCTCTTCGGAATAATCCATCGAAGGTCTGTGAAATCCTGAGATTGCCAGGGAATGTTTATCCTGTATTTGGGCTGTGTATAGGTTTTCCAGCTCAGAATCCTGAAATAAAACCTCGGCTCCCATTAGAAGTTTTAGTAAAAGAAAACTTCTATGATGCGATGTCTGAGGACAAATTAATAAAAAAATATGATGATGAACTTAATAAATATTACGAGAGCCGATCCTTAAATAATAAAATGTCTGTGTGGAGTGAACAAATGTCTGAAAAGCTCTCAAAAGAGTCTAGAGCCCATATGAAAGAATTTCTTAATAAGAGAAGCTTTCTTTTGCGTTAAGATACATCCTTAAGATACTGTTAAAAAAGGTTTTAAATTTTTTCTAACCCACACCAGTCAGCAATAAAAAGAGCTATTGAACTAGTTATTTTTTTAACAGAGCTTAAACTAACACGCTCATCAAACCCATGGATATTTTCAGAATAAGGCCCATAAACTAAGCAAGGACAATCATCGTAAAGCACGAAAACTCTGGCATCCAAGTAACCTGGGGTTACCATAGTTTCGAGAGGTTTATTATATGCATTCATGTGAGCTCTCCCCAGTACCATTTCAGCCTCTGAACCTTCCTCTAAGACATAACCTTCAGCAAAAAAGCCATTCCACTCAACTTCAGGTGGATTATTAGTTAAAAATACAGATCTGCTAGACGCGCCACGTATACACTCTTCAATCTCTAAAGCTTTCTCTTTCGGGCTCCAACCAGGATATATTGCCATTCTGCAATCAAACGTACAGCTTGCTGGAACAGAAGATGCCCAATCGCCTCCCTCTATTTTACCCACATTAAAGTTAATAGGGTGATCTAAGTCTTCAAAATATCTATGCTGCTTTTTTTCTAAATTCCATTTTTCTTCCAACTCACGCAAAGCACTAATGATAGGGAAACACGCCTCAATAGCGTTTTGACCCGAAGCGGCTTCTCTAACATGAACTGGAACTCCCTGAACTTTAATTTTAAACCATAAAACACCAGTATTTGCCCGTATTAGTTTATCGTCTTCTGGTTCAGGTATTATCGCGGCATCAGCACGGTAGCCTCTTACCAAGCATGAAAGAGCCCCATTTCCTGTACACTCTTCTTCAACAACAGACTGTAAAAAAACTTTTCCTGCAGGCTGATAACCAATCGATCTCAAGGCATCCAAAGCAAAGATATTTGCAGCAAGTCCAGCTTTCATGTCAGCAGCCCCTCGGCCGTACATCCAGTCGCCCTCAATAGTAGGGTTATATGGGTTGCCTTTCCACATATTCAGAGGGCCTTCTGGGACTACATCTATGTGAGCATTTAATATTAAAGACTTCCCACTTTCAATATTCGGAGTATGCGTACCTACAACATTAATAGCGTTAGAGTAATCCACATTCACTGGTGAGAAGCCTGGATGGCTCTCTATGTCTTTGATATCAATAGCCCAACGATCCATTTTGTAACCGCGATTACTTAAAGCCTGGTAAATAAAATTTTGTGCTTCGCTTTCAAATCCTCTGAGTGAAGGAAACCTTACTAATTCTT
Source organism: uncultured Paracoccaceae bacterium (assembly GCA_913041145.1). GTDB lineage: Bacteria > Pseudomonadota > Alphaproteobacteria > Rhodobacterales > Rhodobacteraceae. The sequence continues at coordinate 4,412 of CAJWHE010000015.1, read as the reverse complement.
TAGTAAAATTTAACTGTTGTTCAAAGCCAGAGCTAACAGCCGCAAGTATTTCTTCTGTTAATTTTAATTTAGTCAATTTTAATTCCTAAAACAATAAAGGGTTATAATTTGATACTATTTTATCAGTATGCACTATTAGTGAATTCCTGACATAAAACCCCAACTATTGAAAATGGGCTTTCTAAATATCCGGTAGCGTCAAGGTTAGAGAAGTCTAAACGGATAGATTCACCACGCTTACAGAATAACCTTTTACTTTTCCCATCAATAAAACTGGCTATTGATCTAATATTTTTTAAATCTTTTAAGGAACCTTTTTTTCCTTCATCTATCCCAGCTGTCAACATTAGTAACATACCAGAATTTAGCTCTAAACCAATTGTATTTTGTAACTGATAATCCAAAAATGGCCTTAAGCCATCTTCAGAAACGGCCACCTCAAGTTCATCTAAATCAAATGAATAAGTATTATTATGATATTTAACATTTGACAGCTTGGTTTTGATAGAAAAGGACGCAAGTTTATTTAAAGCTATACTTAATTCTAGACTAAACTGGTCAAGTCCAAGGTTGTAGCCAACGCCGACTTTTACAGACCCCGCTAAAACTCCATTCTCAATTAGCTCATTAATAGGATCTAACATCTGAGCAGAAATATAATTGTCGTTGGACAGAAGGTGTTTTAGATCTACGCTGAAACCACTTATCTCCAGCTCCACATTCTGCTTTCTGTTCTCTTTTAGGCCTATGTTGTTTACAGAAAGGGTCTCAATAGAGACCTTAGTCGAACACTTATCTCTAAAGTTTTCAGAATAATTACCGATGCAATTTTGATTGTAGTTATAAACGTTCTTATTGCCAGGTATAATAATCTCTATGTTTGGAAAAACGACTTTATCGTTAGTAACATCTCTTCGGATGGGGTCAAAAGTTACTTTTGAATTTGTAGCCCTGATAGCCGATAAAGTGCCTTGGATTAGACTTTCAACGGCACGGGATTTATTTTCTGCAGGTATATCGAATGCTCCAAATATTAGTATCCAAATACTGCTTATTAAAGAAGGTAAAAATGATAATGAAAATGCCTCTAAACCAAATAATCCCATTTCTTTCCCCTTATTTAAGAATTAAAAATCTACCTTTATTGAATATAATCTTTTTTAATCATCATATGAATACCTTTGCACCCATTTACTACTTGGGTTACCCTTAGATCAGCAGCAAGGCTACATAGGGTGTAAGCCTCAGCAGTAGTGATATTTGTTTTTAATTTAATTAAATCAATCATATTTCTAAGAGCCATCTCAGAACAAATATCCAAGTCAGGATCCATACCCATCGTTATAAAGTGAGTTGGCGTCTCAGCTTGAGGAAATATATAATCTAAATCATCTCTAACCGTCAGCTGAAATTTTCCCTGCAAAGCCGTTTCAATTGCAGTCACACAAACTTCTCCGTCTCCTTGAGCGCCATGCCCATCTCCTACAGAAAAATGAGCTCCATCGTTAAATATTGGTAAGTAAAGTGTCGTCCCTGGAACTAACTCTTTGTTATCTATATTTCCTCCGTGAGCTCTTGGCATTATTGAAGAAATTCGTCCCCAACCTTGAGGTGGCGAAACGCCCATAACACCAAAGAAAGGTGACAGAGGTAGCTCTAAACCCCAAGGAAGATTAGCAGTCATTTTTTGTTTATCGAGCGGTATATTCATATGAATTTCTTCATTAAAATCATATGGCAGTGCACCTGACAAAGGTCGAATGAAATTGTAACCCCAATCTTGACGTAAATTCACTTCTAAAATGTTTACCTCCAATACCTGACCCTTTTTCGCACCTTTTACCGCAACTGGACCGGTTAATATGTGTCCAGGAACTTGAGGAATCCCTAATGCGTGTATCTCTTTGAGCTCAGGTGGCGTATAAAATTCATTAGGAGGTATAACATTTGGACCACCACTAACGCTATCAATTGTTACAACGTCACCACTATTAATAGTAAGAACAGGTTCGCATAGCGCATCAAAATAACCCCAAATGCAAGTTTGAGTTGATGCTTTAAGATAATAGTCCAACTTCTTCTCCTTTTAAGTAATATTTTCTTTTATTAGGTACTGTTCATTAGCTCGAGTTGTTCGAAATTTGTTAACAGGATTATTTACATCAGGGTAGCCTAAAGACACAGCGCAAACAATATCACGTGTCGAAGATAACCCCAAAAACTCACGAACTACAGGCGCTACCCCTGCTATTGCTGCTTGAGGTATTGAGGCTATTCCAATTGCTGTAGCGGCAAGAGTGAGTGCTGTTATAAATGCTCCGCAGTCAAGTAATCCATATGGCCCAAGATTTTTTGGAGATGTAATTATTATAACGCAGGGGGCATTAAAAAATTCATAATTTTTTAACGTTTGTTTGAAAGAAGCATCTCTATCACTAATATTTATTCCTATGGAGCCATATAATTGTTCAGCACATTCTCGGCGTCTTTTTTTGTAAACACCCTCATAAGCCAAAGGAAATTTTATATCTGGTTTGTGCAAGCGATCCACTCCAGCTTTAGTTGTTAATTTCTTTAGTGACTCTAGTTTATCTTCAGAGACTATACTTACTTCCCAAGGCTGAGCATTACACCATGATGGAACTTTTTGTGCACAACTTAATATTTTTAGAATAGTACTTTTGGGAACTGCTTTGTTCAGGAATGCTCTGCAAGAGTACCTTTGATCTAGCAAATTGTTTAAGCTATTTAGTTCGTCATTGGCATTAAAATTATTCATATTTTTAACCTAAAATAGTTGATTTTAAATATTATTAAAAAGATGGTATTTTGTATAGCCTTCTATGAAAATACTACTATATCGCATGAAAACTTACTTATAGCTTGATACAGCCTGCGTCATCTGAATAATAAGAACAAAATACGATCAACATTAATTTTACAATTGGAGTATTTATGACAAAAAATGACATTTCTTTAGAGAATTTAAAGATAAATTCAAAAAATGCTCACAAAAGGATAGTGGAGAAGATATCTAATAGCCCACTTATTAAATCTAATATTTATGGAACAGATTTGTTTTTCAAAGCAGAGAATTTTCAGTTTAGCGGTTCGTTTAAAATACGTGGAGCATTTAGTAAGTTAACTCAACTTGATAAAGAAGGTGTTCTTAAAAATGTTAAACTTATAACTGCATCCTCTGGCAACCACGGGCTTGCATGCTCTTATGCGGCAAGGGAACTTGGAGGCGATTTAACGGTAGTTCTCCCAGAGACTGTTGCTACCGTAAAATTAGAGAAAATTAGATCGTATGGCATAACAGTAATTCTTGAGGGTCAAGAGTCTGGTGAAGCAGAGACACATGCACAAAAGTTAGCTAAGGAGGAGGGATACCTCTATGTATCACCTTATAACGATTTGGATATTATTGCTGGACAAGGAACTATAGGCCTAGAGCTTATTGAAGCCCTTGGTCAAAATGGAATAGACAATGTCTTTGTTTCAATGGGAGGAGGAGGCTTGATAAGTGGGATCTCTGCTGTTTTAAAGGCCGTTAACCCAAAGATTAAAGTCTGGGGTGTTTCTGCTGAAAACTCTTGCACACTTGGAGACTCTCTAAAGTTAGGAAAGATCGTCGATACAAAACACTTGCCTACCTTAGCCGACGGTGTTTCTGGGGGTATAGATTCAGATACAGTTACATTTGAAATCTGTCAGTCAACTGTTGATGATCTTCTTTGGTGTGATGAAAAAGAAATAACTAGTTCGTTTCTTAAGTTCGCATTCGACGAACATCAAATAGTAGAGGGCTCTGCAGCTCTCGCGCTAGCTGGTTATGAAAAAGTATCTGATCAGCTTAAAGGGCAGACGTCCGTAGTTATTGCTTGTGGAGCCAATGTAGATCAATCACTCGTGCAAAAATTATTATCTGAAAATTAATAAATTTACTTAGACTCCAAAATTTTTGTTATTGCTTTCGCGATCATTATGTCTTGAATAGCAACTCCTGATAAATCTGAAACAGTTATTTCAGAATCTGATTTTCGTCCAATATTAGGATCAAGAATTATTTGTCCTAACTCAATTATATTGTCTTTTTTGATTTTCTCAGCACGTAGTGCATGAGAGATTTCACCTCGGGAAATTGCTTGATCTATACTGTCAGTAGAAACTATATCAGCTAATTCTAGAATATCGACTGAGAGTTCGTTTTTTTCATGAGTGTCAGACCCCATTGCAGTAATGTGGGTGCCTGGTTTAATCATTTGAACTTCAAGTAGTGGTTTGCAAGAAGGAGTTGATGTCACAATTAATTGACTGGATCCGCACAAATCCTTTAAATTATTTGTCACCTTAGCTTGAAATCCCATATCTTTCATATCTTGGGCAGCATGCTCAGCTTTAATAGTATC
>CAJWHE010000014.1 GCA_913041145.1 uncultured Paracoccaceae bacterium | reverse complement strand
GCCTCAGCTAAATCCGCTCTAGCAACATCTACCGATGTTTGCGCGTCTGCGGGGTCAATTTTTATTAGTAGCTCTCCCTCACCTACTATCCCGCCCTCTTCGAAAGATTTTGAAAGCATTACAATAGTGCCACCAGATGGTGCGCGGAGTTCTAAAGTCCTATTACTTCGTATTTCACCAAAACTGTTAATAACTGGAGAAATATTAGTTTTTTTAACAGTCAGTACATCAGCTGAAAAAACTCTCTCTCTAGCAGGCCGCTTTTTTACTTCTTTACTAAAACGCTCCTCTAAAGCACTATAAAATGTACTCCCTGCAAGTGCTAATAAACCTGCTGTCAAGGCGACCATAAATAAACCGATAAGGCTTCTACCAAAAAACCGCATAAATTCATTAACTCCAATATTTAACTATTTATATTTAATGTAGCTCTGAATAATTTTTGCCTCTATTTTCTTCGCTTGTACTCGTCCAATCTAGGCAAAATTTCTATAAAATTGCATGGTTTGTGTCTATAATCTAACTGTTTAATCAAAATTTCGTCCCAAGCATCAATACACGCACTAGGTGATCCAGGTAAAGCAAATAAGTAGGTTCCATTTGACACACCCGCGGTCGCTCTTGATTGAATAGCCGATGTACCTATCTTAGCCATAGAGACCGATGTAAACACTATTGAAAATGCATCTATTTCTTTTTCGTAAACATCTCTATGAGCCTCAATAGTGACATCTCTTCCAGTTAAACCAGTCCCTCCTGTTGATATTATAATATCAATATCTGGATCCAACACCCAGACTCTCAGTTGGTTGGCTATTAGGTCTCTATCATCTTGTAGAATTTTTCGATCAGCAAGAGTGTGACCCGCTGCCAAAATTCGTTTTTTTAGTAACTCTCCAGACTTATCGTCTTGCAATGTACGGGTGTCTGATAAAGTTAGTATAGCTATCCGACACGAAATAAACTCTCTCTCTGAAACATTCTCCATTACAAATCCTCCACTAACCTAATTTTTAACATTTTTAGATCCTCCCAAGTTTCTTTTTTTGCTGAAGGGTTGCGCAGTAAATAACTAGGGTGGAGCATCGGTAATGTGGGGATTCCAGAGAAAGTATTCCATTTTCCTCGAAGTTTAGTAATCCTATCTTCATTAAGTAAAATTTTACTCGGCGTGTTACCCATAACAATTAAAAATTTTGGCTGGATTAGTTCAATATGCCTTACCAAGAAAGGTTTAAGTGTTTCCTGCTCATTAAGTGTGAGAGGTCTATTTTGAGGGGTTCGCCATGGTACTACATTCGTTAGGTATATAGAGGCGTCAGAAAGTGATCTTCCATAACCGATAGCATTAAACATCTTGTCTAGTAGTACCCCTGCCTCACCAGCAAAAGGTTTCCCAACCATGTCTTCTTCAAAATCAGGGATTTCACCTATAATCATTACTTTAGCGCCTGGACTCCCATCTGAAAAGACTAGGTTCCGAGCCCCTTTTTTTAAATCACAATAATCAAAAGAAGAGATTGCTTTAGCAAGATCATCCAAAGAGTTCGCGGCACTTGCGATTGAAGACGCCACTAAAGTGGGTTCAACTGTAGTCGTTTTTTCCTTGGATGGAATATTAGCCTTTGTTTTGCTTTCACTCTTTGGCTTAACCTCTAAAAATCTATTAACCTCTTGATTACCTATTGTTTCAGTTACTCCTAACTCTAACTGCCATTCAAGCAGATCTAGTGCATCAATAAAATTTACTTCTGATTCCATACATCTAAATTATAAGGCAAATTAAACTATAGCAATCATGACTTGTTGAATTTGCTAACTCTTTCTATAAGCCTTACATATAAAGGAGCCTATATGCCGTTTTGTTCGAAACATTTACTTGGTATAGAATATCTTAGTGACCTCGAAATAACATCACTTTTGGATGAAGCTGATCGATATGTTGCGTTAAACCGAAGCGATGCAAAGCATTCAAAAATCTTTACTGGGGTAACTCAAATAAATATGTTTTTTGAAAATTCAACCAGAACCCAAGCATCCTTTGAAATAGCCGGAAAAAGACTAGGGGCTGACGTTATGAATATGGCCATGCAGGCCTCATCAATAAAAAAAGGTGAAACTTTAATAGACACTGCTTTGACATTAAATGCTATGAACCCAGACCTTCTTGTGGTTCGTCATCCTCATTCCGGTGCAGTAAACTTGCTTGCAGAGAAAGTTAACTGTTCTGTTATAAACGCCGGAGATGGTGCCCATGAACACCCAACGCAAGCTCTACTAGACGCATTAACTATAAGAAGAGCAAAAGGTAGACTTCATCGACTATCAATCGCAATCTGTGGTGACATAAATCATTCTCGAGTTGCACGTTCTAATATTCTACTCTTAGGAAAAATGGGAAATCGTATTCGATTAATTGGCCCAAGTACTTTAATGCCTAAAGGTATTGAAGATTTTGGTGTTGAAGTCTTTGAAAACCCTAAAGACGGTCTTAAAGATGTAGACGTCGTGATGATGCTCAGACTCCAAAAAGAACGTATGGACGGAGGATTTATTCCATCAGAACGAGAGTACTATCATCGCTTTGGACTCGACCATGAAAAACTATCTTTTGCTAAAAAGGACGCTATTATTATGCATCCGGGCCCCATGAATCGAGGGGTAGAGATTGATGGAACATTAGCAGATGATATTAACAGAAGTGTTATACAAGAGCAGGTAGAGATGGGTGTTGCAGTTCGAATGGCAATAATCGAATCCTTGATCAAGTCACAACAAACCAAGATCATTAAGGTTTTAAAATGAAAAGTAATTTTCTTCTAACAAATGCCACATTGATTGATCCCAAACTAGAAGACACATATATTGGAGCATTGGAGATTAGGAATGGAGTTATTTTTAAAATTCACAAAGGCTATCCTAATATAAAAATCAAAACAATTGACTGTGGGGGTAAGTATTTAGCTCCAGGAATTATTGATATTGGTGTCAAAATTTGTGAACCTGGTGAGAGACACAAAGAAAGTTTTAAAAGCGCTGGACAAGCAGCAGCAGCGGGCGGTGTCACTACTATGATCACTCGACCAGACACCTTACCACCCATAGATAGTCCGGAAATACTGTCATTCATGCATCAACGTAGGTCTGATGCATCTTTAGTAAATATTTTTCCAATGGCGACTTTAACAAAAAACCGGGAAGGTCGTGAAATGGTAGAAATGGGATTTTTACTAGATTCTGGGGCAATAGCTTTTTCCGATGGTGATCTTGTGATCACTGACTTAAAAATACTAACTAGAGCTCTGACTTACGCAAAGTCTCTCGATGCTTTAGTGGTCGGTCATATTCAAGAACCAACCCTGTCACAAGGAGCCACCTCTACTTCAGGGAAGTTTGCATCCTTAAGGGGCCTACCTTCTGTTTCAGTAATAGCTGAAAAAATTGGTTTAGAACGCGATCTCTCAATTATTGAAATGACTGGTACTAAATATCATATAGATCAGATTTCATCTGAGGTGTCTCTACCAGCGCTAGTTCGTGCAAAGACACGCAATATTGACGTTACTGCTGGGGTTTCTATTCATCACCTAACATTAAATGAATTAGATATTGGAGATTACAAAACCTTTTTTAAAGTCAAGCCACCACTGAGATCTGAACAAGATAGAGTGTCCATGGTAGAGGCAGTTTCAGGTGGTATTATCGATATAATTAGTTCTATGCATACACCTCAAGACGAAGAAAGTAAAAGGCTACCGTTTGAGGAGGCCGCGTCTGGGGCAGTTGCACTTGAAACTTTACTACCTGCTGCGCTTAGACTTTATCATTCAAAATCAATTACAATAAACAAATTATGGGCAGCCTTAACATTAAATCCGGCAAAAAGGTTTGGGTTAACAAGTGGGCGATTAGAAGAAGGTTGCCCAGCAGATCTAGTTTTATTTGATCCAGAATTACCGTTTATAATTGATAGAGAAACTTTAAAATCAAAATCAAAAAATACTCCATTTGATGGACACCGAATGCAAGGAAGAGTATTAAAAACTTTTGTTGCAGGTGAAGAAGTGTATTCTGGCTAATGGCTCTATTTGATAACTTAACCATATTTATTTTGTTAACCTTAGGTTCCTATTTATTAGGATCAATAAGCTTTGGGTTAATAATTAGCAGAATTTTAAATTTAGGAGATTTACGCTCAATCGGCTCGGGGAACACTGGTGCAACAAATGTACTCCGCACAGGAAATAAAAAAGCCGCCTTATTCACACTACTCTTAGATGCCGGAAAAGGTGCTTTAGTTGTATATTTAGGCACCTCTCTTTTTGATAGCTTTACTGTTAACTTTATGGCTCTAGCCGTGTTTATAGGGCATTTATTCCCTATTTGGCAAAAGTTTAAAGGAGGTAAAGGAGTAGCGACTCTTTTTGGTATAACGCTAGTTATTTCTTTTTCAGCAGGTTTGTTAACCTGCTTTACTTGGCTTTTAGTTGCAATGGTATTTAGGAAATCATCTCTTTCTGCATTACTAGGAGCGCTCTTTATACCTTTATGGCTCTGGGTTTTTAACGAACCAGACTTTATTGTTGTTTTTACTTTACTAAACGTATTTGTATTTATCAAACATAGAGAAAATATAAAAAGGCTAATCGACGGAACTGAAACTAATATTAGTTTTATGAGAAGAAGCTAAAATACTTAAGTTACAGGTATTAATAGCTAAATTCTTCATATACCTTTTTAAGGTCACCGCCCCACGGACCATGAAAGTGATCCAACAAATCATCGGCAGGACTTTTTTTTCTTTCCAAAACATCATGTATTGAATTCAAAAAATGTGTTTCATCTGGAACTAATCCACCTGCTCCAGCATAAGCTCTCGCCTTCAATCCTTCATGTGAAATTGCTGTCACTTGACGTGCTAGTTCAATCATCTTTACGTTATTAACAACTGCACTCAATCCGTTTACAGAAGCCGCAATTCGTAAATCTTCATGAAAAGATACATCCCAATTCTTAACAATATCCCAAGCAGCATCTAAAGAGTTTTGATCATAACAAATTCCAACCCAAAGCGCAGGTAAAGCACAAAGGTTCCTCCAGGGACCACTATCCGCACCCCTCATTTCTAAATACTGCTTGATCCGAGCCTCTGGAAAAATAGTGGTCAAATGGTCAGCCCAATCTGATAAGGTTGGAATTTCACCAGGTAAAGCTGGTAACTTTCCCTTCAAAAAATCCCTAAAAGACTGTCCTAAAGCGTCAATATACTTCCCATCTCGATAAACAAAATACATGGGCACATCTAGCGCATACTCTGCCCAAGCCTCAAAACCAAAACCCTCATCAAATACAAACGGAAGCATACCCGTTCGATCTTTATCAAGATTTCGCCAAATACGAGCCCGCCAACTTTTATGGCCATTTGGCTTACCTTCAAAAAATGGTGAGTTTGCAAAAATTGCCGTTGCAACAGGTTGTAAAGCCAATGCCACTCTAAACTTCTTAACCATATCTTCTTGTGAACTAAAATCTAGGTTAACTTGGACAGTACATGTCCGATACATCATTTGTGTTCCATGCGTATCAACACGGCCCATATAATCAGTCATTAGCTTATATCGGCCTTTTGGCAAAATTGGCATTTGTTCATGATGCCACTCTGGCGCTGCCCCTAAGCCTATAAACCCAACGTTCAGTCGATCCGATACAGTTTTGACTTCAACAAGGTGTTGGTTAACCTCATCACAGGTTTCATGAATTGTTGTTAGAGGAGCACCACTTAACTCTAATTGACCACCAGGTTCTAAAGAAATATTTGCTCCCAACTTAGAGAGCCCAATTAAGGCATCACCCTCTAATATAGGGTCCCATCCAAAATCATCTCTAAGATCACTTAAAATTTTCACAATTGATCTCTCACCATAATATGGGAGCGGCGTGAGTGTGTCAGTCAAAAAACCAAATTTCTCGTGTTCTGTTCCAATTCGCCAAGACTGTTTGTCTTTACACCCAGCTTCAAGATACTCGATCAACTGGTGATAACTAGTAATTGGGCCGCCGCCTGATTGAGGAATAGACATTTCTTTATCTCCAAAAAGAAAAATTACGAATTTATTCGTGATATTAAAAAGTGACTAAGTCAATGCACTATAATGGTATCTTTTCCCAAACCAGAATATTCTCTTCGTTTTGAGAATCTAAAGCGATTTTTATAGCTTTGTAATTTACCTTTGTTAGGAATATAAGGGACTCTATAAACGCATCAATACCTGAAACCGCAACTGGAAACCGTAAATTTTCGCTGTTGTCACCTTCTAGGTCCCAATACCTACTTTTAACAAAGTTATCCTCAGCACTTACTATTAGACTAATACGTTTTAGACCATCTAAAGAAATTTCTCCACCATTCATCGAATGAATATAGATAATCTGTCTTTCTGTCACTTCTAGAAACCCTACATTTTCAAGTATATTACTAGTAATGTATTTTCGAAAAAAGCTGACTAAAAAAGTAGTGCCTAGAAAAAGGAGTAATAACCCAAATAGAATACTGGGCCAATAAATTGAAAGTAAAAACTTTACTCCTAATAGTAAGATTAAAACCCCTACGATTAAGTCTTTATAGCGTTTTATCTGACTCCAAGCTTCAGCTCGTATAAAAGTCACTACCAATCACCTATACTAGATTGCCATAAAGTTAAGGCCGCAACTACCGCAGTATCTGCGCGTAGAATACGAGGCCCAAGACTTACATTTTGAACAAAGTTTTTTGATGCAAGCCATTTTCGTTCAAAATCTGTAAATCCCCCCTCTGGACCTATTAAAATTGCCCATGAGTTTTTATTATTTTTTATGATTTGTGTAGAACCCTTTTTTGCCTCATCACAAAACATAATCATTCTATCTTTTGACCAAAGATCCAATACATCTGAAAGTTTTTTTAGATCTGTCACTTCTGGCACAAAATTTGTGCCACACTGTTCCGCGGCTTCAATCGCGTGTAATTGCAATCGATCTTTGCTAATTCGGGTTGTATTTGTGTGGTCTGTTAAGATTGGCATTATTTTTGCTACACCCATCTCGGTTGCTTTCTCAACAATGTAATCTGTTCTTGATTTTTTTATAGGTGAAAACAAAAGCCACACATCTGGGGGTTTTTGACTATCAACTATTTTATTTAAACACTCGAGACTTCCAGTTGTCTTACTTCTTTCAGTAACTTTTGATAACCATTCGCCATTATGATTGTTAAAAATATGTAAATGATCCCCAACTTTTAACCGCATTACATTAAATAGGTAATTTGCTTCTTTTTTTGAAACAACAAGCGAATTGCCGTTATACAATTCCTGCTCTACAAACAATCTGATTTTATTCTGTACCATAAGGCCAATTATATGTCTAAGGATCGTCAAACACCAGTGGGACTCGTAGCTGACACCGTATCAAATAACTGGGTTAATAAAAAAGCTCCGTCTTGGAGTCAGCCATACTTGAGGTTAAGTAGAGTAGATAGGCCAATAGGTACTTGGCTCTTACTGCTTCCTTGTTGGTGGGGAGCACTTCTTGCATCAACATCAGATAGCTTGGGTTTTCAACTTTTAGATCTATGGATTGTGGTAGGATGTGGAATCGGTGCTATCTTGATGCGAGGAGCCGGTTGTACTTGGAATGACATCGTTGATAAAGATATCGATTTTAAGGTCGAAAGAACTCGACACCGCCCTCTTCCAGCCAAACAAATTAATATATCATCAGCCTATATATGGCTATTCACACAACTTTTGCTGGCTTTTTTAATATTGATATCGTTTAATAAAGTGGCAATTTTAGTTGGCTTATTATCCATAATACCCGTCATTATTTATCCTTTTGCCAAAAGGTTCACTTGGTGGCCACAAATATTCCTAGGAATTGCATTTAATTGGGGGGTATTACTCTCTTGGTCAGCTCATACGGGCTCAATCGATTCCCCAGCTATTTTTCTATACTTGTCTGGTATTTTCTGGACCCTCTTTTATGATACTATTTATGCTCATCAAGACACAGATGATGATGCCTTGATTGGTATTAAATCGACTGCTATCTTTTTTGGAACTAATTCAATTAAATGGCTGATCATTTTTATAATATTAACAATGTCTTTTTATATAATTGCAGTTTTGGATGCTTTATTTTTTATTAACAATTCAAGTAAGGTAATTATTTGTATCCTTGGTATAGTAGGATTTGGTATTCATTTAGTTTGGCAAGTTTCTAAATTAGACATCAGGGATTGGGTGTCGTGTTTGAAAATATTTCGTTCGAACCGAAATGCAGGATTTATTCCTATAATATTTCTGGTAGCGTCGCTTTTTCTATAATATTATCAAATTTCATGTAAATGTAAGAGACAAATCTTGATCAACTCATTAAATTATAAACACCTTATATCTTTCCTCATTGCTACATCCTTGCTGTTTGTAATTGCATTTTCTTTATCGTCTTTAATAGAGCAGACACTATATAAAAAGATCAATAATGAGGTAACTTTAAATAAAATTAAGTGGATAAAATTAAATGTTGATGGTTTAAAGGTTTCTTTAAGCGGAGAGGCACCCTCTAGGTTATCAAAATTAGAAGCTATTAAACTTATACAATCCGTAGTCTCTCCCTCTCGACTAATTGACCATACTACAGTTTCTTCATTAGCCGCCCAAGAAGAGCCTAATTTTCGAATAAACCTAGCTCGTAATAATGCTGAGATTTCGGTAACTGGAATTGTTCCAAATAAAAACTATGAAGAAAAATTTTTTAAAGTTTTACAAAAATTTCCTAATGTGAAAAAAAACATAAGTATTTTTGAGAGCTTGACGCCATTAAGTATGGATTTATCAGATAAAAATTTAGACTTTGTGATCTGGTCTCTCTCATTATTCTCACAAGTATCTATATCAATAAAAGGTGATAATATACAAATTTCAGCTGCAGCACTAAATAGTAGAGATGCTGAGTTATTAACTAAAAAAATACGTGCCAAAGCTCCAAGCAGTTTATCTGTAAAAATAAGTCTTGTATTCCCAAAACCTCTAATCTCTCCTTTTACTTTTGAATATATAATCAAAAAAGATAATAGGGTTTTAAAAAGCTGTTCTTCGATAAGCTTAGATAGTCAAAACTTAATTCTCACAGCGATTCAAAACCTATCATTAAGAGAACCAGCTCTATGCCCAATTGGGATCGGTTCTCCCTCTCCTAATTGGGAAAAAGCTATAATTTCAAGCGTACAAAGCTTACACTCTATTGGACAAGGCTCAGTACGAATTTCTGACTTACAAATCGATTTCTTTACAAAAATAGATAAAGAGAAAAGCGCTATAAAAAAGATAATTGAAACCTATAAAAAGATATTACCTAAGGAGTTTACACTAAACATAAAACTAGAGACAGAAGCAAAAGCTAACAAGCCTGTATTACTAAAACACTCAGGACTTCGAATTGAAAAAAGTTCTCTGGGTAATATAGTCATAAAAGGGCAGTTAGGAACCAAACTAGAAGAGCAAATAATCTATAAATATGCAAAAGCAGTATTTTCTAATTCTGTTATAAACCTAGATCTAACTCTGAATAAGGAACTCCCAAAAACCTTAACAAAAAATGCAACTGTAGGAATGGATGCATTAAAACATCTACACATGGGTATACTGTTAGTAGATGCTAATAAATTAAAAGTCAGTGGAACAAGTGATTCAATACTAGGAACTAAGAAAGTTAGAAATTTTTTAAAAAATAATTTAAATGAAGCTATCATTATTGAAACTAACATCTTTTATGACAAATCCCTAAACCCTAAACCTGTTAAAATGAGTCCTCAGGAGTGTGTAAATAGTATTAAAGATATATTAATTAGTGAAAAAATTATTTTTGAGCCTGCTTCAGCAGAAATTAAAGGTTCCTCCAGAGTAGCAATAAAAAAAATAGCAACTATACTAAAAAAGTGTGAAAATATTAAAATAGAAATTGGCGGGCACACCGACAGCCAAGGTAGCGAAAAAATGAACCTCGAACTAAGTCAACTTCGTGCTGAAGCAGTCAAAACAGCTCTTTTGACACGACGCACTCTAGTAAGAAATTTAACCTCCAAGGGGTACGGCGAAGCTTACCCAATAGCAGATAATAAAACAGAGCAGGGCCGAGAGATTAACCGAAGGATTGAATTTAACCTGCTAGTGAATAATGCCATTTCAATCGATACTAAAGAAAGTGACACTAAAATTGGACAAGACTAGTTTAACCATTACTATTACTTTTATACTCTTAGCAACCTTCGCATTAGGTTACCTAGCATCTTGGCTTGTTCACAAATACCAACTGAAAAGTATTTTAGGAAGAGAGAAAGTAAGTATTCAAAACCCAAAAACTTCTCAAAAGACCATGACTAAAACCAAATTAAAGTCAAAGAAAGGTTAAGACTTATACTATAATTAACTGTTAAGAAGTTTCCCATCGACTTAATGCTTTTTCATCGACAGCTTTTGAAACTACCCAACTCGCTTTTGCAGAACCTATTTCTTTTTTCCAAAATGGTGCTCGCGACTTTAGGTAATCCATCAAAAATTCTGCAGCTTCAAACGCATCAGTACGATGATTTGCCGCTGTCGCAACCATCATAATAAGTTCACCTTTTTTTAAACTACCAAAACGATGTATTACCATTAGATCTTCCAATTCCCAACGTAAACATGCCTCACTACAGATCTTGTTTATAGCCTTTTCGGTCATAATTGGATAATGCTCAATCTCTATTCGATTCAATCCACCAGGGATATCCCGAACTATACCAGAAAAACTAACAAGTGCTCCCGAGGATTTTAATTGGCCTTTAAAATTATCAAGCTCCTCCCCAGGATCAAAAGCCTCTAATTGAACTACTATCTTCATTATTAGCCTCCAGTCATAGGAGGAAAAAAAGCTACTTCTTTAACAGCCTCCATGGAAGAGTTCTGATCTGCCAACTCTTGATCCAAAGCGACCCGAATAACATCCAAATTAGAAAATGCTAACTTATAACATTCATCTTTAATACATAACTCCATAATTAAATCTGAAACAGTTTTTGCCTCAGTATCTATTGTTTCTTTTGATAACCCAACTTTTTCTCTTACCCATGAAAAATACAAAACCTGAACTATCATAAATTATTATCCTTAAGATAGGGTATTGATTTTCTAAAATAATCCATGCCAGATACAAGAGTTAACAAACTGGCCAACCACAGAAATAATACACCAAGTATCCAAAGGGCATAAGCTTCCCAATATATCCAAGTTGATCCACCTGTTTCAACTGATGCATTTGAAATAGCCAATGTTAACGCACTTTTATTCATAGCCCATAATTCGAGCTCCAGGTAATGCTGAAATATACCTTGAGTAAATAGTGTGGCTATCGCAATCATTTGGACCGCTGTCTTCCATTTTGCCAGTTTAGTTACCTGTAAGAGGCTCGCTGAATCTCCTAAAAATTCTCGTAGTCCAGATACGAATACCTCCCTAAATAAGATAATTGTCGAAGGTAATAATATCCATGGATTCATACCTGAGAGCCCTGTAATGACCAATAAAGCGATTATCACCATTGCTTTATCTGCTATTGGATCAAGCATTTGGCCAAATTTACTTTCTTGCTTCCATAAGCGAGCCAAATAACCATCAAACCAATCTGAAATTGCTGCTATTAGAAATAAAGTTAGTGCCAACCAATCAGCCATGGGGCGTGAAAAATATAAAAACATCACAACAATACCAGGCGCTGCTACTAATCGCATCACGGTTAATATGTTAGGAAAATTCCAAATCATAAAACTAGTATATCTCCTCATTCACTATCATGGAAGAACTCATATATGCTTTGGGCAAGTAGACTAGAAATTCCATCAACAGCCTCTATATCTATTTGTGTGGATTGGCTAATAGCTTTAACAGACCCAAAACTTTCCAGAAGCGCTTTTTTTCTTTTACCCCCTATGCCAGCTATTTCATCTAACTGGCTTTTAAATTGATTTTTAGACCTCTTGGCGCGATGTGTACCGATTGCAAATCTGTGAGCTTCATCTCTTAAGCGTTGCACATAATATAGTACTGGGTCATTACTTTTTAGAGCAAAGGTTCCACGTTCTAAACTGTGAAACTCCTCCTTTCCAGCATTCCTGTCGGGACCCTTTGAAACACCAAGTAAAGGTATATCCTCAAGCTGTAGTTCGCTCATAACTTTTGCCACAACTGATAAATGGCCAACTCCACCGTCTATTATTACTAAATCTGGCCATTTTTTTTCAACCCTATCTTTATCTTCTTTTTTTAACCGCTCGAATCGTCGAAATAACACCTCTCGCATCATCGCAAAATCATCACCTAATTTTATATGTTTGCTCTTAATATTAAATTTTCTATATTCTTTTTTTGAAAAACCTTCCTCTCCCGCAACAATCATACATCCCACGGCAGCATTACCTTGGAAGTGGGAGTTATCATAAACTTCGATTCTATTTGGGTTCGAGCCAAGACTCAAAGTTTTAGTTAATCCAGATATTAATTTCTTTTGTGTTTCTGTATTAGCCAATTTTCTGGCTAAGCTCTCTCGTGCATTTCGCATCGCACCATTAACAATATCCATTTTTTTTCCACGACGAGGTACTGCTAAATTTACCTTAACTCCAGATTTTTTTGATAATACTAAGGAAATAAGATCACGATCTTGTATATCATTACTTAATAAAATAACCGAAGGGGGTGTCTTATTTGAATAAAATTGCCCAAGAAACGTTCTCATTATTTCTTCTGAATCTGCTCCAGCTCCCGTGTCGGGAAAGTAATCTTTATTTCCCCAGTTCTGGAAAGCTCTAATAAAAAATACTTGCACACAAGCACGACCCTTCTCCACATGAAGGGCGATTATATCTGCCTCTTGAAGTCCACCTAAATTCGAAGATTTTTGGGTTTGAACTTCTTTTAAAACTTGTATTCGGTCCCTTAACCCTGCAGCTTTCTCAAATTCCATCAAACTCGATGCCATATTCATTTGGTCCACAAGACTCTTTTGCATTTCCTTACTCTTACCTGATAGAAATTGCTCTGCCTTAGAAATTAAATCACCATATGATTCTTTTGAAATATTACCTACACATGGAGCGCTACAGCGTTTTATCTGGTACATTAGGCATGGCCGTGTCCTTGATTCAAAAATAGAGTCTGTGCAATTACGTAATAAAAATGCCTTCTGCAGCTGGTTTAATGTCTTGTCTATAGACCCAGCATTTGCAAAAGGACCAAAAAAAGTACCTATACCTTTTTCAGTCCCCCTATGTTTCTTTACTTGAGGGAAACTATGGCTTTTATCTAAGTGAATACTGGCAAAACTTTTGTCATCTCGTAATAAAACATTATATTTTGGTTTTAAGTTTTTAATCAAACTCTGCTCAAGTAATAATGCCTCGATCTCTGTCTCAGTTGTCAAAAACAGCATTGATCGCGTTTGTGAAATCATGCGCAAAATACGATCTGAATGCCCTGATGGTCGAGAATAACTTGAAACACGATTCCTAAGGTGTTTTGCTTTTCCTACATATAAAACTTGATCATCTTTATCTAACATCCGGTATACACCAGGACTACTATCTAGCGTCTTGACATAGGCATAAATACACGCATTACCATTTCGAATACTTTGGCTAACGACTTCATTGAGCTTTGAAATATTGGTCATAAGTTACCTAAGGAACATCAATTCTTTGAGAACAGCTCTAAAGTATCTACAATTCAAGAAACTGTCCACTATAGCTGTGGATAAGTTTGGGGATTAATTACTTTCATAGTAAATTTTCCTTTATTTTTATGTAAGTTATTGAATTTTATTACTTTTTTTACTATCTATTAAGTAATTGATTTTATTACATAAATTTTTTTTTATTTTGCAAGTCACTGAAAACATTGTATTTTTTATTTAGAAGCTATTGTGAACATTAGATTAGTGGACAAGTAATTTAAAACTCTACATCCAATATATCTGATGCTTGCCAATTTAGATGTTGGCCCCCGTCAACACAAAAAATTTGCCCTGTGACAGCTGGGGCATTAATAATATACTCCATTGCCTTAACTATATCTTTACTGTTTGAACCACGCCCTAATATTACCCTACTACGCTGTTTTAAAAAATGTTCCTGAGGCTGCTTTGCTGCCTTTAATGTAGGGCCCGGTCCAATAGCGTTAACACGGACTTTTGGTGCTAACGCTTGTGCGGCTGTCTGAGTGAAAGCCCAAAGACCCATCTTAGCAATCGTATACGTCATAAATTCAGGATTGAGCTTTTTAACGCGTTGATCAATCATATTTATGACGACTGCATGGGAGATTGGTTCGTTATTTTCATCTAGACTAATATCAGGAACCTGTCGTGAAAATACCTGTGTTAAAAAAAATGGAGCTTGAAGATTTGAACCAATATGCCTTTCCCAACTTTCTAATGTAGACGTATTCAAATTATCATACTCAAATATTGAAGCATTATTAATTAATACATTTAAGTTTCCCCCTATTGCCTTCACGGCTTTAGGAATTAACTCTTCTACAATCTTGGGCTTCAAGAGATCTGCCTGAATAGAAACAGCTTTTTGACCTTTACTCTTAATTAATGAAACTACTTCTTCAGCTTCGATAGCAGATGACATGTAATGTACTACAACATTATACCCTAAATCTGCTAGGTGTAACGCCATTGCCTTACCTAATCTGCCAGCTGCTCCCGTAACTAAAGCATTACCTTTCACCATTTACATCCCCGCACTAACAACAAAACTAAGGTAGAAAGCATATAGTAAGACCAAAAGTACACCTCCTATACGACTAATACCGTACCATCCAAATACCATTGGCGCCAACAAAAGAGAAGAAAAAAGCATACACCACAAATCAAAGGTCAAGAATTCGGACGGGACAGTAATATTACCAAAAAAACTCGAAATCCCCATAATAGCTAGTAGATTAAACACATTAGACCCTATGATATTTCCTATAGCTAAATCTGACTCACGCCGAAAAGTAGCCATTATCATAGTTGCAAGCTCAGGCAGTGAGGTGCCAACAGCGACTAACGTCAAACCAATTAATGCTTCTGAAACTCCAAATCCCTGAGATATTTCTATAGCGCTATCGACAAATATGTGTGTTCCTAATGGGAGACCAACTAAACCTAAAGAAATCAAAAAAACTGCCGTAATTGTTTTTGTGTTTGGATCCTGCCGAGTGGCTTCCATATTCATTTGTAAGTTGGATGTTTTTTTATTTGCTGTAACTACAGTGTACATAAGAACAAAACAAAATCCAAAAAATAAAATTAAACCAGACGTTAAATTAATTACTCCCAAAAAACTGATACTTATAAATAAAATACTGGATGCCAACATAATTAAGTACGGCTTTTGAGTTTCTTTACCAACCAAACGCAATCCAGCAGCGCTAGCTGGCAAACCAATCACGAGCAAAACATTGGCTATATTAGAGCCAACAACATTACCTATCGCAAGACCTGAAACCCCATCTAGAACCGCCCTTATAGAAATTAATAATTCAGGGGCGGAAGTCCCAAATGCAACAATCGTAAGACCAATAATTAATTTAGAAATACCTAATTTTTTTGAAACACTAATAGCTCCCCTAAGAAGAAAGTCTCCAGACAAAAGCAAAACTACTAATCCAAAACCAGCAACAAGAAAGCTATAAACCAATTATAATATCTTTTCGCACGGGCAAAGGCCTTTCCCGATTCTATAAGTGCCACATTTAGTGCATCGTTTTGCTGTTTTTTGACCCAATTTAGGTATTCTTAGTTTTCCAAACATAGCTAAAACTACCATTCCAATCAAAAATAAAGAGACAATTTTTAGGATCATTTATAAACCGAACCGAGCCCAAAGAGCTTCATTATTAAGTTGTTCAATATTATTAGCTAACAGCTTCGCTCCAAATTTTTGAAAAATAGACCTTTTAGGGCCAAACATATTTACCTTTAATTTCTTTCCAAATTTTTCTTCCAGAATAGGCTTAAGATGTCCAATACCGTCCACTAAACCAACATCAATTGCACTTTTGCCAATCCAAATTTCTCCTGTAAACAGCTCCTTTTCATCAGAAAGTTTTGTCCCCCTACAAGATCTTACATGATCAATAAACGTTTGATGGATTTGTTCCTGTAACGCCTTTAGTCTCTTTATATCACTAGAGCGCTCAGGTCTAAACGGGTCTAACATTGATTTATCTTTACCAGAAGTATGAACTCTTCGTTCGATGCCTTGCCTCTCCATAAGCTGATTAAAGCCAAAGGATGCAGATATTACTCCAATGGAACCTAATATCGAACTATCATCAACAAAAATTTCATCAGCACAGCATGCAATCCAGTACCCTCCTGAAGCTGCCACATCTTCCACAAAAGCATAAACTGGTATTTTATGTTTTTTAGAAAGATACTTAATTTTTGATCCTATTAATGAGGATTGCACAGGCGATCCGCCTGGACAATTGATAAGGAGAGCAACTGCTTTTGGATTACCTTTTACGAACGCTTTCTCCAATAATGGCGACAAAGTTTCTTCATTGATGTTTGTCCCTCTTCCACCAGTCGCAATAACTCCCACAACCCGTACGATAGATACGGTGGGGCTAGACTTTAAGAATGGGATCCATCTCTTCATAGCACTGCATTTAATATGCCAGACGACTCCAAACAAGAGTAAATGCTGATTTTATTATATTAATTTAACAAGTATTAAGCACGTCCTCATTTAAACCTTGCAAATATATAAAAAAAAACTGACTTTATTACTTAGAATGTAGCACCAGAGGGAATTGAAAAATGAAAGACTCTAACTTTTTGCAAGAAAATAATGCTCGTCATTTATGGCATCCAATGGGACATCCTGGAACATCAATAGAGAACCCTCCTAACATTATATCAAAGGCACAAGGCTCCACAATTACAGACTATGATGGAAATACGGTTGTAGACGGCGTTGGTGGTCTATGGTGTGTAAACGTAGGTTACTCATGTGAACCTATCAAAAAAGCCATTATTCAGCAAATGGACCAATTGCCATATTACTCTGCCTTTTCTGGCACTACTAATGAACCAGCTATCGAACTCAGCTATGAACTGTGCGAAATGTTCAATGAAGAGAATATGGGAAGGGCTTTTTTTACTTCAGGGGGTTCTGACTCCGTAGAAACAGCTCTACGATTAGCTCGCCAATATCATAAAATAAATGGTGCTAATGGTCGAACAAAGTTTTTATCCTTAAAAAAGGGATACCATGGAACCCACTTTGGTGGGGCGTCTGTAAATGGTAATAGTAGGTTTCGAACAAATTATGAACCACTACTTTCTGGCTGTTTTCATATTCCAAGCCCTTATACCTATCGCAACCCGTTTAATGAGACTGATCCTGAGCGCCTAGCCGATCTTTGTGTAGCGGCAGCAGTTGATGAAATAGAATTCCAAGGTCCGGAAACCATAGCCGCTTTTATAATGGAACCAATCCAAGGAGCTGGCGGAGTTATAGTTCCACATAAATCATTCATGAAAAAAATGCGTGATGTTTGTACAAAATATGGAATCCTAATGATTGCTGACGAAGTGATTACTGGCTTTGGTAGAATCGGTGATTGGTGTGGTTCTCGCCACTGGGGGGTTAAACCTGATATGATGACGATGGCTAAGGGTATAACTTCTGCTTATTTTCCTTTTGGTGCATGTATGATCTCTGAAAACGTGGCACAAGTATTTGAACAGGGTGACCCAGTATTGGGAAGCATCGGTCACGGTTATACTTATTCTGCACATCCTGTGGGGGCAGCTGCAGCTCTAGCCTGTATAAGGGAAAGCCAAAGGCTACAAATCCAAAAAAGTGCAAAAATTCGAGGTAAGCAATTATTTGAAGGGTTAAAAACTCTAAAAAGTAAATACTCCATAGTAGGTGATGTAAGGGGCGGCCATGGATTGATGGCTGGTATAGAGCTAGTTTCAAATCAAGAGAATAAAACACCAATGAGAGCGGATAACATGGCTAAGCTCTCATCTAAAATTTTTAACTCTGGCGCAATGGTTAGGATAGGCGGGCACAACGTTTTACTATCTCCTCCATTAATAATCACTGAAGGTGAAACTGACCAAGTGTTAACCGCAATAGAAGATGGACTAAAAACCCTAACGGTTTAATCTGCGCGCGAGAGCTATAGGAACTAATGCACTTAAAAAAAATATTCGAGCTATGTGGTGAATTGCTACATATGCTGGGTCAGCTCCAACAAATGCAGACATTGCCACCATAGTTTCGAACCCACCAGGAGCTAAAGCGATAATGACGTAAAGAAAATTAATACCTGTTAATAAGTGAATTAAAAAAGAAATTATTATTGAAATAATTAATCCAATTAAAGTTATTAAAAAGCCGCTTAATGCTAGGCTCCTTAATAACGTAAAACTAACGCCACTAAATCTAGATCCAATTAATGACCCTAGAACAATAAAGCAAAATAAAGATATGGGCCTAGGTAATTCACCAGGTGTTACCCCTAAGCCGTGACCGATAGAGGAAAGCAACATTCCGCTCAGTAAGAACGCTGCGGGCAACCTAAAGTAACTCATTAAAAATGCACCAAAAATTGCAGGTACCATTATAAATAAAAAGTGGGTTAAAGAAATTTTTGAAACAATGATCTGATTCACCGTTAGCTCTCCGTCTGCAGAGAACGATAAAATTATTGGAACCGCTAATGTTAGTATAAACACTCTGATAGTCTGAATTACTGCAATGCTAGAAATATTTTCTGTGATCTCAGACCCTAAAGATAATATAAAACTTAAATGCCCTGGGCTTGATGCTAGTATTGAAGTAGCTCTGTCCATACGAAAGTAAGCCTCTAATAAAAAAACTGAACATAGCATAATAAGGCTTACGGAAACGCAAGTTAACACAATACTCATAGGCCAAGTCAAAGCTTCCTTCAAAATATCAGGCGTCACCCCAGATCCAAGAACGATACCAATAATTAAAAAAACTGTGTTCCTAAAATAAAGTGGAATATGACACTTAACGCCCATTAATGATACAAAGGCAACGGCAAGCGCCGGTCCAGTTATAAAGGGTGCAGCTAATCCTAATGCCCAAGCAATACCAGCACCAAAAAGACCTGATCCAACTGTCACAAAGACAATCATTTATAATATTCCCTATACGTAAGATCATACGCTATTTAGGTAAAAAATTCTATAAGTTTGGGCTTTGTTAAACCAAGGAAGAATTTAAAGCTAGGTAGTTAAACTAATAACTTTAGATAAATGGTAGATCAACAACTCTTGCCTTTACGATTGTTCCATCTCTTTCAATTTCTACTAAATCACCCGGATTAATATTTACCGAAAGTAGGCCATAACCTATGTTAGCACTCAAACGTGGTGACCACACACAATTAGTCATATCTCCCACTTTTTTACCCATATGGTTAATGTCTTCCCAAGAGAACTTTAATGGATCTGCTATTTTTCCCTCTAAAATTAACCCTAACTGGTGACGTTTAGGTCCTTCAGAAGCAATTTTTCTTAAAGCTTTGATTCCCACAACGTCATCTGCAATCTGTAAATCTATATATTTCCCTAAACGCACCTCAAAAGGATTAGTTGTATAATCACTATCCCCGCCAACAGACAATAAACCACTTTCAGTTCGCTCAGGTGTGCCAGGTGAACCAGGACCAATTCCATACGGTTTTCCTGCTTCTTTTACAATATTCCAAAGCTTTGTACCTTTACTTCCGTCCATCAAGTATATTTCAAAGCCACCTTGCTTAGACCAACCAGACCTTTGAACTGCAACAGGAATTCCTTCTAGTTCTGTTTCTTTAAACCAAAAATATTTGAGCTCTCTGACCCAATCTCCAAACATCGAAGCAACTACCTCTTCCGACTTGGGCCCTTGAACAGCTAGTGGAGAAACATCTGGCTCTATTATCTGAACATCTAAACCTTTCTCTCCAGCTATCGCCTGGGCCCAGGTTAAAATATCACTATCAGCTATAGAAAACCAAAACTTGTTTTCATCCAATTTCAAGAGAATAGGGTCATTAATTAAAATGCCTTTATGATTGCATAAAGGTACATATTTCCCTTGACCAACCTTACATTTAGAAAGGTCTCGTGGAGACAATATTTGAGCCAACTTAGCAGCATCAACTCCCGTAAGCTGAACTTGTCTTTCCACACCAACATCCCACATGGAAACACCGTTTATTAACCTCCAGTATTCCTCCTCAGGGTTACCAAAACTGGCTGGTAAAATCATTCGGTTGTATACCATTGCGGTCTTCAAACCCTCTTTAACAACAGCGTTATAGAATGGTGAGGGTCGTAATCTAGCTGTAGGAAAAATAGAAAACATCTTTACTTCACTTTTTTGTAATAGGTTTAAATAGTCTTAATTATAATAATTTTAGTAAGAAAATTATTATATCACTAAGATCTTTAAATCCGGAAGTTCTTTAACACTGGCGACTAACTGATCTCCCTTAACGACAGGTCCAACACCAGCCGGTGTTCCAGACATTATTAAATCTCCACCTTCAATGTCATAAAACCTAGATAAATATACTATAATCTCTGGTACCTTCCAAATCATCTGATTTAGGTCTCCAGTCTGCTTTACGTTTCCGTTTACCTTAAGTTCAATTAATCCACTGTCTATGTAACCTACTTCTTCAACACGAGTTATTTCACCAATTGGAGCCGATCTTTCAAAAGATTTTCCAATTTCCCATGGACGTCGCATTGCTTTCATTTCACTTTGCAAATCTCTTCGCGTCATATCTAAACTAACAGCATATCCAAAAATATGTGAATTGGCATTTTCTTCTGTTATATTTTTACCTCCCGATTTAAGGGCAATAGTCAATTCAACTTCATGGTGAACATCATTTGTTTCTGTGGGGTAAGGAAACTCTCCTGAGGAATCTGCATTATTAGAGTTTTTCTGAAAGAAAAATGGCGACTCTCTATCAGGGTTTCCACCCATTTCTATTGTATGATCAGCATAATTACGCCCAATGCAGTAGATTCTTCGAACTGGAAAACTATCAGACGAACCGGCTATGGGTATAGTTGTAAGTCTGGGTGCCAAAATTGCTAAATTTCTCATTTTAATTTCCTTAATTCCTATCAATTAAAAGCAGGTTCAAAAGTTAATAGTGCATATTATTTATTAAAACCAAGGTGCAGATCAAATATTACTATCGCAAATAATACTTTAAATAAACAAAAGTAGGCTACGATGGCTCATAATCAGCCGAGTTAATAGAGGTTGGCCTTCCCTCCATAAACAGTTTTGATGTTACAGGATCGTTTTGAGCAATTAGTTTTCCACCACGGATAACTAACAGCCGATTTGCCTTTAATCTTAGGGCTTCAATTTTATTTCTTGCCTGTAGCAAAACCATATTTGCCCTACCATTTTTTTGTAATTCATAACTTTCAAATCCCATTATTTTTGCAGAATTTACAGTCACCGCATCAAAGCACCACTCCATGTCTGCACGACTAGACAATTGACCCACATGTAAGCCCATAGCAGCAACCTCCAACATATCAGCTTTCCCTAACGAGTACCAAGGGTCCATCATACAGTCAGATCCAAAACCGATCATTGCACCAGCATTCCTTAACTCAGATACCCTGGTTAACCCTCTCCTTTTTGGAAAAGTATCATGGCGCCCTTGAAGCATAATATTTATTAGTGGATTAGGTATCACATGAACCCCAGACTCAGCTATTAGTGGGATCAGTTTGGAAACATAGTAATTATCCATAGAGTGCATAGAAGTTAAATGTGAACCTGTCACCATCCCCTGCAAACCAAGCCTTTTTGTATGATAGGCTAAGACTTCAATGTGACGGCTCATAGGATCATCACTTTCATCGCAATGCATATCAACCATTAGCCCACGTTTAGCTGCTAGCTCACACAGGTATCTAACAGACTCAGTTCCATCATCCATTGTACGCTCAAAATGCGGGATACCTCCAACGATCTCAACACCCATATCCAGGGCTCTATTGAGGTTTCCCACCGCTGAAGAAGATCGAAAAAGCCCATCTTGTGGAAAAGCTACTAATTGAAGATCAAGATATGGCGCCACAGCTTTACGCACTTCAAGTAACGCTTCAACACCCTTTAATTCATTATCACAAATATCTACATGACTTCGAATTGCACCAATTCCCATCGAGATCGCCAGATCACAGTACTTTAGAGCCCTTTGAATAATATCATCAATCGATTGAACAGGCTTAAGTTCACCCCACAGTTCTATGCCCTCAAGTAAAGTACCTGAAACATTAAGTCTCGGAGTACCTAGTGACAGAGTTGCATCCATATGAAAGTGGGGATCTATAAAAGGTGGTGAGACTAAGTAACCCTCTGCATCGATAACCTGATTTGCCTCAGCATCGATATTCAAGCCGATATCGGAGATAAATCCATCTTTACATAAGATATCCATCCCGCAACGACCGTCTGGAAGTGTTGCATTTTTAACAATTAAATCAAAGTTTGTCATATAATTACCTTTCACCTTTAAACCATGGAGTCAAAAGAGCTCGCGGATAATCAGCTTTTCGTGCAGCAATCATAAGAGCAAAAATTGACAAAACATAAGGAGCCATTAAGAAAATTTGTCCAGGGACAAACGCCCCGACCTCAGTCTGAAGACGGACTTGTAAAGCATCAAAGGCGCCAAATAATACAGCTCCTAGCAAAGCCTTCCCAGGCTTCCAGCTAGCGAAGATTACCAATGCAATACAAACCCACCCCCGACCGTTAACCATTCCAAAAAAGAAGGCGTCAAAAGCCGACATCGTCAAGAAAGCTCCCCCAACCCCCATTAAAGCTGATCCAGCAACAACAGATCCAATTCTTAAGCCATAAACTGATAAGCCTTGCGCATCGACAGAGTTAGGGTTGTCCCCAACAGCCTGAATGGCAATTCCCAAAGGAGTTTTATAAAGAACAAACCAAACAATAAAAACCATTAGCAATGCCAACCAAGTCATAGCTGTCTGTTGACCCATTATTTCTCCAAGGAAGGGTATGTCAGAAATAATGGGAATATCAATCGGACGAAAGGGTTCGATCCTAGGAGGTGATGACACGTTGGGCAAAGCCGTTCTATAAATAAAGTAACTTAAGGAGGTTGCAAACAATGTTACACCTAAACCGGAGACGTGTTGGGATAAACCTAAAGGTACGGTCAAAATAGCGTGTATTAAACCAAAAAATGCTCCAGCCAACCCGGCCACAATTACTCCCCCAATTAGACCAGCTCCCAGCCAAACGGCCAGCCAGCCAGACATAGCTCCAGCCACAAAAATTCCTTCTATCCCAAGATTTAAGACACCAGATTTCTCACACAACAAAGCGCCAAGTACTCCAAAAATTAATGGTGTTGATATTCTCAACGACGCGGCCCAAAAAGATTCACTAATGAGAATTTGGAGAATATCAATCATTTAGTTGTCACCTTTTTTTGTTTCGTAAAAGTGAGTTTATAGTTTGAGACAAACCCCCCAATTAAAACACATATTAATGACATTGCGACTACTAAATCAGCTAAATAGGAAGACACACCCATTGCCCGGCTCATACTATCTGCTCCAACAAAGACGGAAGCTATAAAGAGTGCAGCCGCAATTACTCCGATAGGGGAAAGCCCCGCCAACATAGCCACTACGATACCAGTATAACCAAAACCTGGAGACAAGTCTGCAGTCAAATACCCTTTTAAACCAATCACTTCACTCACGCCTGCAAGGCCAGCAAGTGCTCCAGAACAAATTGCAACACCAAGTAAAGATTTATTTACACCAATACCAGCATGGCGGGCCGCAAAAATATTCTCTCCTACCGCCCTAAGTTTAAACCCCCAAATAGAGCGGTTAATAAAAATCTGCAAAATTATAGCTAAAACTAACCCTATAATTAATCCAGAATGAACACGCATTCTAGTTAGAAGTGTTGGTAACATTCCCTGATCTAGAATAGGAGCAGATTGCGGCCAACCTAATCCCATAGGATCTTTCAACGGACCCTCTAACATCATCTGAAGGAATATCAGAATAATAAAATTTAGTAGGAGTGTCGTTACAACCTCATCAGCACCAAATCTTGTTTTTAATGCCATAGGTACAACCATACCCAAGGCCCCCATTAAACAACCAAAAGTAATAATGATGGGTAATAAAAAAAATCCATTAATATCTAATACACCAGTACCTATTGCTACTGCAGCCATAGCACCAAGGTACAATTGTCCTTCTGCACCTATATTCCATAGCCTTGCACGAAAAGCGACTGCTGCAGCCAGCCCTGTAAAAATTAATGGGGTAGCACGAGTTAACATTTCAGATACTGCAAAGACAGACCCAAACACACCTTTTATCATAACAAAATAAGCCTCCCCAATATTGGCACCTGCAAAAGCCAAGGGGATCGCTGCTAATATTAAAGATACTACTGCTGATATAATGGGAATACTAAACTTAAAAAGTCGTGAAGACGAGTTTCTATTCTCTATCCTTATCATAAAGATTCTCCAGCCATCATTAAACCTATTTGTTCTCGATCCATGTTTTCTATTTCTGTCAGGACACCGCTATGAATGACAAGAACACGATCTGACAGCCTTAATATTTCATCCAAATCCTCAGAAATTAAAAGAATCCCTGATCCATTTTTTCGTGCTTCTAAAAGACGTCTCTCTACCTCACTTGCAGCTCCCATATCGAGACCTCGTGTAGGTTGGTTCGCTAAAATTATTTTTGGATTTCTACTAAACACTCTTGCAAGTATCATTTTTTGAATATTTCCCCCAGACAAAAGTCTGGCATGGGCGTGGATCCCTGGCCCTCTTACATCATAAGAGGAGCATAATTCTTCCGCTATAGAGTTTATGGATCCTCTATTTAAAAATCCAAACTTTTGTATATTTTTTTCGCTTAAGCTTTCCAGAATAATATTCTCTGCAACTGTCATATTCCCAACAATTCCATCTTTATGACGATCCTCTGGAATTCGTCCAATTCCAGCTTTAACAATTACCTTTGGATTTAATTTTTTTACCGTAGAAGTTCCAAGAACCACTTCTCCCTGATCAGGTTTTTGTAGACCAGATATAAGTTCTGCAAGAGTAGATTGCCCGTTTCCTGACACACCAGCTATTCCTAAAATTTCATGCTCATGAACTTTTAGTGAAATATCAACAAGTCTGTTTCGCCTAGATGATCCTTTCATCGAAACTTTTTCAAGCGACAAAAGAGGATTGCCTACTTGAATATTTACTCGCTTAGAAATGAGTGTACTTTCCCCAACCATCATCTTTGCTATACTTTGTTCATCAGCATCTTTTGTTAACATTTCCCCAACTTTTTGTCCGTGGCGAAGAACTACTATTCGATCAGAAAACTCTAAAACCTCACGTAATTTGTGAGATATAAAAATTACTGAGAGCCCGTCATCTGTCATAGCTTTTACATTATCAAACAGTACATCTGCTTCTTTAGGTGTTAAGACAGCCGTTGGCTCATCTAAAACAAGGACCCTAGCGTCCCGATATAATGCCTTTAATATTTCTACTCGCTGTCGCTCACCCACTGATAATCTTCCCACTGGCTCACTTAAAGCAACAACAAGTCCACTCCGCTCAATGATATCTGCTATTTTCTTTTGGGCCTTCTTTTTATCTGTTTTAAGTGCCCAGAGTGACCCCACACCAATCGTAATATTTTCAAAGACTGTTAAATTCTCTGCAAGCGTAAAGTGCTGATGAACCATACCTATCCCCGCCGATATAGCAGCCTGAGGCTGACCTAAACGAAGCTGCTCCATTTGATTGCTCTTATTTGTGATTAGTATTTCACCGTTATCAGGAAGATAATGCCCAAATAACATGTTCATTAATGTCGTTTTTCCTGCTCCATTTTCACCGAGCAGCGAAAGGATTTCTCCAACGTATAAATCAAGACTAACATCATCGTTAGCCACTACACTTCCAAATTTCTTTGAAAGTGACCGAAGTGATAAAACTTTTTGAGCTGACATTTGATTAGATTGGGCTAGTAAATTCAAACTAGCCCAACTTTAGTAACATTATTTATCTGAAACCGGACGGGCATCATTCACATTAACTCGGAACATTCCATCCATGATTTCATTTTCTCGTTCTCGCACTTTCGCAAGAACTTCTGGAGATATTAATGACTCGTCAACAACGAGTGAACCACCCCCGTATCCCATGAAGCTGTATTGTCCATAATCCGAAGCTTCAAATGTTCCATCTTGTACTCTTGAAACAGCTTTATCGATTGTCGCCTCAAAGTGCCAAATTGCTGAAGCCATAATCGTTCCCGGATAATCACCGGATGTATCAATCACATTTCCAACTGCTTTCACACCTCGTTCTACAGCAGCATCTGAAACTCCAAATCTTTCTGCAAACATAATATCTGCTCCTGCGTCAATCATAGCAAATGCGCTTTCTTTAGCTTTTGGTGGGTCGTACCAGCTATCCAGAAAGTTAACTAAAAACTTAACTTCAGGGTTAACTTCACGTGCTCCGTCCATAAAAGCCTGCATTAAGCGATTAACTTCTGGGATAGCGTATCCACCTACCATGCCAATAATATTTGATTTTGACGCTGCCCCAGCTATCATTCCTGTCAAATAGCTCGGCTCATGAATCCAATTATCAAAAACAGAGAAATTTGGAGAAACAGGGCCAAAAGAAGATCCCATCAGAAAAGCTGTCTCAGGATAATCTTTAGCCACTTTACGAGCAGCTCTTTCTAATCCAAATACTTCTCCAACTATCATATGCATTCCTTGTTCTGCATATTCTCGCATAACTCTCTCGTAATCTGTATTAGCAACATTCTCTGAAAAAGTATAATCTACTTCTCCGCGAGCATCAGCAGCGTTCAGTGCTTTATGTATTCTACTAATCCATTGCTGTTCTACTGGAAGCGTATACACACCGGCTACTTTAACTTTATCTGCAACGGCAGCGCCTACAGACATTAAAACGCCGATAGAAGCTGTAAAAGCTAATATGATACGACGAATATAACTAAATTGTATTTTCATAATAATCCTCCCCATTTTTATAAAGTAATATATATTGGTATTCTTTTTCCCAATTGGTCAATATTTTATTTTACTTTTAAGAGCTTAATGCAAGTCTTCTTAGAAATTTGAGAGCGAGCAGTAACTATGGTAATCAAAAGAAAGCACCCAGCTCAAGAAAAAAGTTGACCGTTTCACACGTTCCATTTTTTTGATATCAAACTATAGAGGTTAACTGTTTAATCTGAAGAAAGTGCTTTACTGTTGTCTAAAACTAAATAAATTCTATGTTTGAGAATATCAAACAATAGCAATAAGGCTTACAATAAAAGTACTACTATATTTGCAAATAAGGACGTCCAATGACCCAGTATATGATCTCAGCACCCCAACCCGAAGCAGTAGAATCTGGCCTTGATATACTTCGCAATGGCGGCAATGTTATTGATGCTGCCATTTCAGCTGGACTAGTTCAAACGGCTGTGGACCCACAGATGTGTGGAATTGCTGGATTTGGATCATGTCATATCCATTTAGCAGATGGTACACATAAAATAATAGATTTCCATGGACGTGCACCATTAGCGTCCAAACCTGAAATGTGGGAAAGTCTGATAGATGGTGAGTGCGATGATGGCTTTGGTTTTTTACTTAGAAATCAGGTTAACGAAGTAGGTTATCAATGTATGACCACACCAATGACGTTAAGAGCCTTTGATGATATTCTTAAAAAGTTTGGGACACTGTCAATGAGTGAAGCGCTACAACCGGCTATTAAATACTGCGAGGAGGGGTTTGCAATCAGACCTCAAGTTCATAGCTTTTGGACAACACCCAGTATTTCTGGCAGAATTGCCAGAACACGAGGCATGACTGAAGATGATGCGACCGCAAAAATTTATACTAATGGTAATGGATTGTTGTATGGAGTTGGAGAGATACTAAAGAATCCAGATATGGCAAAAACATATAGAAATATAGCAAAACAGGGTGTTGACGATTTTTATACTGGAGACATCGCAAAACAAATCTCAGATGATATGGCAACAAATGGTGGGTTGTTAACTATGGATGATCTAGCTAACTGCAGTTC
Organism: uncultured Paracoccaceae bacterium; assembly: GCA_913041145.1. Lineage (GTDB taxonomy): Bacteria > Pseudomonadota > Alphaproteobacteria > Rhodobacterales > Rhodobacteraceae. The sequence continues at coordinate 22,157 of CAJWHE010000014.1, read as the reverse complement.
AATGGAAACTAACCCTCTAATTACGCAATACAGAGGTCATAAAGTTTCCACCAATCAACCTCCAGGTGGGGGTTTAGTCATTGTACTCATGTTAAATATTTTAAACCATTTTGACTTAAAATCTATGGGACATAATTCTCCAGAGTATATCTCAACAGTTTCCGAAGCGATGAAGATTGCTACTGTTGAAAAAGATACTCGTATGGGTGATCCAAAGTTTTTTGATATTCCTTTGGATGAGCTTCTGTCATCAGAATACAGTCTGGCAATGGCTGAGAAAATAAAGCGTGGGGAGAAAACAGCGGTTATTCGCCTTAATTCTGGTGCTGATCCAAAGGAAACAACTCATATCTGTGTCGCTGATAACTTAGGGAATTGTGTAACAATGACACATTCCTTGGGCTCCTCAAGTGGTGTTGTGACCGACGGGTTAGGGTTTATGTATAACAATTGTATGATGGTCTTTGATCCACGACCTGGTAGGTCTGGGTCAATAGCACCCGGCAAAGCAAGATTTACTGCATTATCACCTACCATCGTCTTTAAAGATGAAAAACCCTTTCTTCTTGTTGGTTCTCCAGGGGGTACAACAATTACTATGGGAAACCTTCAGGCAATTTTGAATGTAGTAGATTTTGATATGGACGCTCAACAAGCGGTTTCTGCACCAAGGTTCACCACAACTTCTAATACAATTGAACTAACAAACAGGATTCTTAGATCAACAGAAAAAAAATTGCAGGAAAACGGCTATAAAACTAAACGTCACCCGTACAGCTACATGATGCCGATCCTTCAAACTATTCGAATAAACAATGGTAACTTAGATGGAGGTGCTGACCCATCTGGTGACGGTATGGCAACAGGTTTTTAGAATTTAACGCCTAGAAATATTGATAAATTTTTAAACCTTTGTTTTTAATAAACTTACCCTAACATTGGTTTTTTTATCAAGCTACATCATGCTAGCAGCTTGATTATCCAAAATAATTGAAATGCATTCATGATTAACAAGAAAGCTTGCCGGATTTTCTACAGAAGGTGTTAACTTTAAAGCCTGCCTCACAGCAAAAGCCTTACTGTCTCCAGTAGCTACTAAGATAATCTTTTTTGAATTTAAGATATCTCCTACTCCAAGTGTAATTCCCATACTTGCTATTGGGAGACCATCTCGCTCAATCGTAGTGGGTGCTAAGGGAACAACCCTACAGGAAGACTGTTTTTCACTTCCAGGTTCATTATAGCCAATGTGTCCATTAACTCCGACCCCAAGTAACTGAAGATCAATTCCACCAGTATTATGGACCTTTTTTAAATACTCTGCAGCCTCTTTAACCATGTCTTCCACAAATACATTAATAGACAGAAATGCCTCATATCCACCTTCCAAACGTTCTATAAATAACTCTCTTAACTCTTTAGAGAAGATACCTTCACCTACAGTTTTTTGAATAATTTCGTCTAATTGAACAAAAGTAACACCCTTGAATAATCCTGGTTCTTTTTTCTCTTTGTCTATTAGAAACCTGTATACACCTCGCATCGTCCTGCCAGTAGCCAAACCAATCACAGAGTTTTTCTTTTGCTTCACCTGCTCTAATATCTGTTGGGCTGCAGCTTCTTCTGCTCTCCAGTGCTCTTCAAAAATGGATATTCTAAAAGGTATTTCCATAAAGTAAAACTTAACCTCAATCCGAGTTATCTAATTATTTACTGAAATTGTATAAGACTTTATATTAACTCACACGCTTTCCACTATTTTCATCAAAAAAATGAATATTTTCTTTTTTGAATTCAAAATGGATTGTTTGGCCAACTTTTAGTTTTGTATTACCCGTATATTTACCTATCACCTCTCCAACATTGCTATCACATGTTACAATTACTTCATGTCCCATTGGCTCTAGAACAGAGACCTTTGCATCCAAAACAGTATTGATTACCTTTGAACTTTTTTCCGTTTTTAATTCCATATGCTCAGGGCGAATACCCATAGTTAATTTGGACCCTACTAAATCTGGCCAATCAACCAGATCGATCATCTCACCACCATCACATATTAAAGAGTTCCTATTATTTAAAAACTCTAGTGTTCCAGAAATAAAATTCATCGCAGGCGAGCCTATAAAGCTAGCTACAAACTGAGAGTTTGGCTTATGATAAACCTCATCCGGTGATCCAACCTGTTCAATTTTTCCATCCTTCATTATGACAATCCTATCTGCCAATGTCATTGCCTCCACCTGATCATGAGTTACATAAATCGTAGTTGTTTGAACTTGTTGGTGTAGTTTCTTCATCTCCACTCGCATCTTATGACGTAGTTTTGCATCAAGATTAGACAGCGGTTCATCAAATAAAAATACCTTGGGCTTTCTTACTATGGCACGACCCATGGCAACTCTTTGTTTCTGACCACCCGATAATTCACCGGGCCGACGATCTAACAACTCGTCTAAACCTAGGATTTTGGCTGCCTCCAAAGTCCTAGAAGTAATTTCGTTTTTAGGAAGCTTTTGAGCACGGATACCAAATGAAATATTTTCACGAACACTTAAGTGAGGATACAACGCATAGTTTTGAAAAACCATTGCTATATCTCTATTTTTAGGATGGGTATTATTAACAATACGCTGATCTATAGATATATTTCCACTACTTATTTCTTCTAATCCTGCAATCATTCGCAACGTGGTAGATTTTCCACAACCAGACGGACCAACAAATACAATGAACTCTTTATCCATTATCTGTAAACAAAAATCATCTACTGCTTTTATTTTTCCAAAATTCTTATTGATATTTTCAAGTAAAACTTCAGCCATTCTAATTTCCTTGTTTTATGTAAACATCTACCAAACTTTGACATTCTGCATTGGTGCTGTGCAAAAAATTTTCTATAGATTTTATTCGTAATTCTGTTTCCGCTAAACGTTTAACGTAAACCTTCAAGCTTTTTTTCATTGTGGCACTTGCTGGTCCACCAGGGATTTTCCTAACAGATATAAAATGCTCAGGACTACAAACTTTTCTGAAGTTTTTTTCATTTGTCATCGGTTTAATACCGACAACTCCTTCAAAAGATTCAACAAATACGTTAAAATCTAACTGATCTAATGAAGACTCTAAAGAAAGCGCCTGATATGCAAGCTTATGCGCGACACCATGAGCTAATCTAAAACTAATTCCCTCTGTTCTCGCCAGGTGGTCAGCGAGCTCCGTAATAGTAGCCATAGATTGGTTTATTCTTTTAGAAACTGAGGCCGTATCAATCTCGATCGAATCTACAAAACCCGCAAGCAGGGGCAATGCTTTATTAAGTCTATCAAAAACTGCGAAGCCTGCAGCCTGAGTTTCCCGCTCAGAATCATTCATATCTGCAAACGGAGTATTATGCATAGTATTTACAATTTGATCTGCACCTCCCCCAGCCAAAGAAAACTTAAGTCTAAGGTGCTCTAATGGTACAGGGTTTCTTTTTTGAGGCATAATTGATGATATTTGAACAAATCCATCAGGTACTTTAATTTGCGAAACTTCAAAACCAGTCCATGTTACTAGATCTTGAACAAAACGACCTAAATGAAGACACCCTAATTTTATAGCACTATAGGAACCAGTAATATAATCTACATTGGCAATCGCTCCATAGGAGTTTTCAACTATTTTGGGGAAACCTAATAAATGAGCGACTCTGTTTCTATTCAACAAAAATCCAGAAGTTGTAATCGCCGCAGCCCCCATTGGAGACATATTTACTGTGTTATGAGCAGATTTAATTCGATCTATATCGTTAAGGATAAACTCTATTGCTGCTGAAAGATAATGAGCCAAGGTGGATGGTTGGGCTGGTTGACCATGTGTATAGAGAAGAACAATCTCATCAACACCCCTTTCTGCTCTATCAATAAGCTGTCGTAATAAAAAAACATACTGTTTTAAAAGGTTTGTTAAACGATCACGAAGCTGCAGTCTAAACATAGTATGTTCCATATCATTTCGAGAACGTCCTGTATGTAGTTTTCCAGCAATCTCTGATCCAATGCGCTGACCCAGCTCTCGTTCAACTAGAAAAAATAAATCCTCAAAAGTGCCATCAAACTCTACATCCATGTAAGGTTTCTCACTATTTATAGATGTTAAGCCTCGAAGTATTGACTTGGTTTCCGACTCATTAAGCAAACCCTGCTCACTAAGCATAATACAATGCGCAATATTTATCTTATGTAAACTTTCAGAAAAGTACTCCTTATAGACCTCTAGATCAGGAGCCAGGACAGCCTCAGAATAAACATTTGCTGGAAATTTATCATATGAACCTACCATTATTTTATCCTTTAAGACCCGCTAACATTACACCCCTAATAATAAACTTTTGAAGAACTAGAAAAACCAAAAGTGTGGGCAGAGTTGCCAAACATGATGCTGTCATTACGATCTCCCAATCTGTCTGGAATTCTCCGTTGAAGGATGCCAATCCAACAGGAATGGTATAAAGTTCAGGACTGTTTGTAACTATTAAGGGCCATATAAATGCTGTCCAGTTCCCTAAGAAGTGAAAAATAGCTAAAGCAGATAGGGCTGGAACAACCAGCGGCATAGCAATTCTTGACCATATTGCAAATTCTGACCAGCCATCGATACGAGCTGCCTCTATTAACTCATCAGGTAAACCCATAAAAAATTGACGCATAAGAAAGGTTCCAAAACCTGTCATGAGGCCTGGGAAAGCTATGCCCCAATAAGTATCAATCCACCCAAACTCGCGAGACATCATATACCAAGGGATTATCAACATCTCTGTCGGTATCATTAAGGTACTTAATATCGCAATAAACACGATTGTTTGTCCACGGAATGTGAACTTAGCCAAAGTATAACCAACTAGAGAGTCAAAAAACACTACTGAAGCTGTACTAAAAGTTGCAACCCAAAGAGAGTTTAGCATCCAGCGTGAAAACTGAGACTCTGTCCAAATATAAATATAGTTTTCAAGTGTTGGGTTTTTTGGAATAATCCCCAAAGAAAAAACATCCGCACCAGTCTTAAACGAAGTTGAAATCATAAAAGCTAAAGGTGTAACCATTACGATACCACCCAAGAATAACAGGGTCCAAATTATTATTTTTGTAGGTTTTATTCTCTCCAGGTAAGCAATTCGAGATGCATAATCAGTCATGGTTTTTTCCTCATCAACCAAAGCTGAAACATGCTAATAACCAACAGTATAACAAATAGGATTACCGTTAACGCTGACGCTCGTCCTATTTTAAACTCATCGAATGCAAATTCGTAGATCATCAAAACAATCGGTTTTGTTGTATTCAGCGGCCCACCGTCACCATTTGTGGTCATGGAGTATACCTGGTCAAATATACGTAAGAACCCAATTGTAGATACAACTGTTAAAAATATAACTGTTGGCTTAAGAGATGGTAACGTGATTTCACGTAAAATTTGCCATCTTCCTGCTCCATCAATTTCGGCAGCCTCGTAATAACTTCGAGGTATTGCCCTTATTCCAGCAATGAATATGACAACTTGAAAACCCAATCCTGCCCACACAGCAGGTGCCATTATAGCATATAATCCTTGCGTTACAGATTTTAAGAATGGCTGCTGCGCGATGCCCAAGTAATTCAAGAAAAAATTGAAATAACCTATTGGCAGAGGTTGATAGAACCATTTCCAAACCCAAGCCATAGCCACAGCTGTTGTCAAAAAAGGAATAAAATATAAGGCTCGAATAAAATCATGCCAACGAGTTATTTCGTTTAAGAAATATGCGACACAAAAAGCTATAAAAAGACTAATTGGTACACCAAGGCCTGCGTACTTAAAAGTATTTAGCAGTACTAACCAAAAATCTTCATCTGCAAAAATTTTCTCATAGTTTCTTAACCCAATATATTTTTTTGCACCCAATAAATTCCATTTTAGTGTTGATACATAAAAAGCTTCAAAAGTTGGGTAAAACCTAATGCAAACATAAAAAACTATTGGTACAGCTAAAAATAACCAAGCTGTTATAGCAAGCTTTTGATTAATACTTAACTTGTTCCAGAAACTCACAAACATCAGGTACCTAAATAAATGTTTAAAAGATGGCACATAACATGCCATCTCTCTTAGTTTTTATTAGTTAGAAATTATTCTCATCCAACTAGTTATCGTAGTACTCATCCAAAACCTCTTGCTCGTCTTTTGCTACTTTATTAAGTGCATCAGACGGTGAGACTCCCTGTAAAGTTACCATATCGATAGCATCAATAATCGCCTGTCTTTGAGGTTTCTCTGATTTAAACGCGGTAGCGGTTGCATAACCAAGGCCACGAATAAAAGGTCCAAAGTAAGGATGCGCTTGGTTTTCGTCTGTTAAAGCAATAGCTGGCTTTGCCGGCAGCTCTCCCACAGTATCTAACCACAATTGCATTGCAGCATCACTAGTTATGTGTTGGAGGAATTTATTAGCTGCTGCTAACTTTTCACCTTCAGCTTTAGAGCTAATACCATTTATCCAGTATGAAGCAAAGTTATACCGATTACCCTCATGTCCAGGAAGTTCTGCAATGCCAAAGTTTAACTCTTCAACTTTTTTAAAAGTATTAATTCGAAAGGAACCATCAAGTACCATCCCAGCTTTACCCGCCTTAAAAGCATCTTGACCTCGGTTCATAAATCCACTCGCGCCAGTTTTATGAGTCATCTGAAAGTCAGTCAAGTATTTCAGAGCTTTAGCGCCAGCTGCATCATTGTAAGTGACTTTTGTTCCGTCGTCTGAATAAGGTGCACCCCCGTAGAGCCGTGTTAAAACTTCTCTCATAAAGTGATGTTCTTGACCAGCTCCACCATCGGTAGCATAGCCAACGACTTCATAATTTCCACCAGAGTCTTTCTTGGTCAATTTTTTTGCATATTCAACCATCTCGTCTAGTGTCTCTGGTGCACCAGAGAGGCCGGCCGCTGCAAATAGGTCTTTATTATAAAATAAAGCCAGTGCTCTAACCGCTGTTGGTAAACCCCAATAATCTCCATCTACTTTCATTGTAGATACCATCGGGAAAAAATCACTCTCTATAGAAGCGTGCGGAAATGCCTCTTTTGAGAGCGGCTGTAAAAGTCCACTATCTCTATAATCATTCAACCAACCGTAATATAGCTGTACGACATCTGGACCATCACCAGCAGAAACAGCAATTGCAACCTTTTTACGATAATCGGCATAAGGGAAGTTAGTATGCTTAACAGTAATACCTGGATTCGCAGCCTCAAAGGTTTCAATAAGTGCATCAATTGCTTTAACCCTACTACCATAAGTATACTGCCAGTATTCTATTTCCACAGCACTAGCCAAACTCGCTGATAGTGCCACTATGCCTGCTGCCAGAGCAACAATAGGCTTTTTTATATATCTATTCATTATATATCTCCCTATAGTAATAAATTTTTTTCACTGCTAAAAATTTGGTTAGAAGAATAAAAAACAACTGACTTTTTTATCGTTCCCCCAGAAAAATAGCTTACCCAAATGTTTATTAGAGAGAAGCTAAATAAGCAAACATATTGTTGACTTAGTCAAATACAAAAAATAATGATAGATAGATTTAATAGGGAGTTTGGGGTTGTAATGAGAAATGTAGGCGTAATTAATCAGGAAAAAAGAAACCCCATGAAGAAACTTTGGGGACACCTCAGGTCACTACAATCTACGATTACATTTATGCAAACAGGCGCACACCCTGACGACGAAACATCAAAATTGCTCGCTCGTTTATCACTCAAAGACGGTTTTCACATTGTTTACGTAAACGCCGTCAGAGGTCATGGTGGACAGAATTCAATAGGACCTGAGCGTGGAGATGAACTTGGTTATATTAGAACAGAAGAACTACTACATGCGATGGGTGTTTTTGGAGCAGATATAGGTTGGCTTTCAGAGACAATAGATGATCCAATAATTGATTTTGGACTTTCTAAATCTGGAAAACAGACTTTCGAAATATGGGGTGAAAATTATACTAAGCGTCAAATGGTAAAAATGGTGCGAACGTTCAAACCTGATATCCTGATTCCTACATTTTTAGATGTACCAGGTCAGCATGGTCATCATCGCGCAGTTACAGAGTCAACAATTTCTGCTTTTACTGAAGCGTCAGATCCAAATTTATACTCCGACCTAAATTTAAAACCATGGCAGGCTAATGCTCTCTATTTACCTGCATGGGGTGGTGGTGGTGGTGCATATGACGACGAAGTGCCCCCCCCTAGTGCCACTCACTTTATCGATGTTAGTGGGTTTGATCCCATTTTTGGAGGATCTTACAGTCAGATAGCAGAATGGTCTCGTAGTTATCATGCATCTCAGGGAATGGGTAAAGTAATTGACGAGATGGGAGGACAAGTACCACTCCATCAGCTAAAAACAGTTTCTGGACAAAAAGTTGATAAAAATTTAGTAAATGGCGTTCCAACTTGCCTTTCTGAACTCAGAGAATTTTGTGGTAGTGAAGAATCTAGGTCTGCAAGTGAGTTGGCCGACAAAGCTGCAGTAAAAGCGTTAGAGTCATTTCCAAATCAGTCTGCAGTTATAACTCACCTTTGTGAATTAAAGGCCCATCTGGAAACAATAGAAAGTCACATTGATGAAGACCATGCTCACAGAGTTACTCTTAAAAAATCACAATGCTCAAGGGCAATAGCTGAAGCAGCTCAACTTTTAATTCGTCTAGATATTGAACCTTCAACACCAGTTATTGGCGACCCTTTTATAGCTAATCTTAGTTGGTATCAGGATAGGACGGTGAAATTAGAAAAAATCTCTGCATCTTTAATTGACCCTACTAATAAAATTAACATACCCTTTCTTGATGATAAAAGTACTACTGAGAATGTAGACAAAAGAGAAGTAATAGAAGTAACTGGCCAACGGAAAACCATTACATCAACATCCAATATAAAAAATAAAATTCCAGTACCTTTGTTAAAACCATGGCATGGTATATCCCCACCCGAATTTGGCTTGCATGCAAAAGTTAAGTTTTCATTATATGGACAGAGTTTTGAGGTAGTTACTACACCAGAGATCCCTTTCACTACTCAACCAGAAACAACCGCAGATATTTCACCAGAAAATGTTATAATTCTTCAAGGTGATAAAAGTGATAACGCAAAAACTCATAACGTATCTATTAAAATCCAGTTATCAGGACAAGAAACCGTTGAAGCATTGGACGCTTTGACATTAGAGCTACCTAGTGAATGGAGTACAAAATCAAAATCTAACAAACAGCAAAAGAATAAAGAAATTGATATAGTAATCCCTCCTGGTACAAATCAGGGACACTACGAAATAAAAGCTAGCTTTGATAACACACCTCTCTTTCAAAAGAGAGAGATATCGTACGCACACATAAATCCACAAGTGATCTTTAAACCCTGTCAGACCAATATTGCACTTGTTAATTCACAGTCACTTTCTGGGCTTAAAGTGGGTTGGATCGATGGTGGTGTCGATCGAGCCTGGTTTTGGGCAGAGAAATTAGGGGCTAGTGTAACACAGATAACCGATGAAGATTTATTATCTGGGAATATTATGAATTTTGATACCATCGTCTCCGGGGTGTTTTCTGGCAACAGCAGGCCTATTAATAATGCTATGAATCACCTTCGTGAATGGATGAAAAATGGGGGTCGCTATATAAGTCAATATCATCGACCATGGGATAATTGGGATTCAGAGAAGAGCGCGCCTTATTCATTACAGGTCGGTAGTCCTTCTATTCGTTGGCGAATCACAAACGCCAAAAGCCCTGTAATTATTAAGGAGCCAGAACACCATTTCTTTAAGGGACCTAATAATATTTCTGAGGAAGACTTTGAAGGGTGGGTTAAAGAAAGAGGGCTTTATTTTGCGTCAAGCTGGGGGCAAGAATATGCACCATTGCTCTCAATGTCTGATCCAGGTGAAGAGCCACTGCACGGGGCCTTGATGCATGCAGCAGTTGGGAAAGGTGATCACCTACACTGCGCTCTAAATTTATTTTATCAAATGGATAACTTAGTACCCGGTGCCTTTAGGCTTTTTGTAAATCTGGTTAGTCCTCGTCAAGGTTAATGTTAAAACATAACAAAAACCTTTATGGGCTTCAATTTTGGCTTTTAAACGAAATTTTTATGCTAACGCATATCATATTAGTAAAGTTTTTAGTTGGAGACTTTCTGCCAATCCAGATTGTTTTTATAAGAGCTCTAAGTAGTACTGTAATACTGCTTCCAATTATCCTTTTAAGAGGTGATGGAAAAGTTTTGAAAGAAAATATAGCCCTTAATACACTAAGGGTGGGTTTTTCGTCAGTGGCATTAACAATTAACTTTTTTACAATATCCCAAATACAATTAGCCCAGGTCAGTACTATTGGTTATCTCAGACCTGCTGCTATGTCCTTAATTGCATTCTTCTTTCTAAAGGAAAAACAATCTATTCTTAGATGGCTAATGATAACTCTAGGTTTTTTGGCGATTTGGTTTGCTTTTAATCCTGAAGCTCCAGAACTCAAGCTAGTTGCTTTATTGGCAATTTTTGGAATGTTTTGTGGGAGTGCTGCAACTATTATTCAAAAACATTTATCTAGTGAAATAGCGAACCTACCTTTGATGGTCTGGTATTCTGTTGGAGTTTGTATTGTATCTGCACCATTCGCTTTTTATTTTTGGCATCAACCAGATGTAACCCAATGGGCGTTTATGATTTTAATAGGCTTGCTTGCAACAACTGCGCAGTTTTTCTTTATTAAAGCTTTCCGAAGTGCTGAAGCTTCTTTTCTTGCCCCCATGGGGTATTTTCATATAATCCCTGTCACTATAATTGGTTTTTTCATTTTTTCGGAGACACCAAGCAAAAATACAATAATTGGAGCAAGTTTTATTCTAGTTGCTTTAATTATTTTAACACTTCGAGAAACTCGAATAAAAAATTAAATTTTTAAAGGGAAAGTAATAAAAATGCGTTATTTACATACTATGGTTAGAATTTCAAATATAGAGGAATCGTTAAAGTTTTACTGCGAACTTCTGGGCCTAATCGAAAGTAGGCGTATTGATAGCAAGGCAGGTCGTTATACTAATATTTTCCTCTGTGCTCCATTAGACAAAGAGAATTATGAATTAAATCGCTCCCCCGCTTTAGAACTCACCTACAACTGGGATCCTGAGGAGTATGACAGTAGTCGAAACTTTGGTCATCTAGCCTTCAGAGTTAAGGATATATATGTATTATGTGAGGCACTAATGGATGCTGGAGTTACAATTAACCGGCCCCCTAGGGATGGGAATATGGCATTTATTAAATCTCCTGATGAGATATCAATAGAGCTTTTGCAGGAAGGAGAACCAATGTTGAAATGTGAACCATGGGTATCAATGAAAAATGTGGGTTCTTGGTAGTTTAAATTTAAGACCTTTAATCATGAGGGCTTATGTTTCCAAATTAATAACTAGCCGAGAACCTAGATTTTAACTATCCTTAATAACAAATCATAATTATTTTGAAAGTTTCCATGAAAACTTATCTTGCTATTGATCAAGGGACCACAAGCAGCCGCGCCATTGTATTTGACACCAACGGCAAAACTGTAAGTACAGCTCACAAAGAACTCACTCAAATATATCCAAATGATGGTTGGTTAGAGCATGATCCAGAGGAAATATGGTCAAGTACACTCTCTGTCACTAGGGAAGCCATAAGTGAGGCAATTTCTGGAGGTTATAAAGTTTCTGGAATTGGTATCACCAATCAAAGGGAAACTTCAATTATTTGGGATCGAAGTAATGGTAAGCCCATATACAACGCAATCGTTTGGCAAGACAGACGAACCTCTAAAATCTGCGATAAAATCCGTCAATCGGGGAAAGAACAAGAGATTGCAAAATCTTCTGGATTACTGATTGATCCATATTTCTCAGCCACAAAAATTAGTTGGATATTAGATAATGTACCAGGAGCCCGTAAGAGGGCAGAAATTGGAGAGTTAGCCTTTGGAACTGTTGAAAGTTTTTTAATATGGCGTTTAACCGGAGGCAAGAAACATATTTCTGATGCTACAAATGCATCACGAACCAGTCTTTACAATATAGAGAACGGCGATTGGGACGACTCTCTTCTATCAATTTTTAATGTTCCCAAGAGTATCCTTCCAGAAGTAGTTGAGTGTGCAGGATTACTTGGACAAACAACAACAGAGATTGGATATTCATTGCCAATCCTATCCGCAATTGGAGATCAGCAATCAGCCGCTATTGGCCAAGCTTGTACAGAGCCAGGGGCAATAAAGGCCACTTTTGGAACAGGTTGCTTTGTTATACTAAATACTGGAGAAAAAAGACTCCATTCTAATAATTGCCTTCTAAGTACAATTGGTTTGAAGTTAGATGGTAAAACAAGTTTTGCTCTAGAGGGATCAATTTTTAATGCTGGAACTGTTGTTCAATGGCTACGTGATGACCTAAAAGTGCTAAGAAATGCTAAGGATTCTGCAAACATAGCAAACAGCATGACAAGTAATCACGGAGTATATATAGTTCCAGCTTTTACAGGGCTGGGCGCACCATGGTGGGATCCTGATGCTCGCGGTGCAATATACGGAATTACACGGGATACTAGCAGAGCACATTTTGTAAGAGCTGCATTAGAGTCTGTTGCATACCAAACTAATGATTTATTTAATGCAATGTCCCAAGATGGTATAAAACCACTCCTATTAAAGGTAGACGGAGGTATGGCGGAAAATAACTGGTTGATGCAGTTCCTATCTAATATTTTAGGGATCAATGTTGAAAGACCGAAAGTATTAGAAACTACAGCACTTGGGGCCGCCATGCTAGCAGCATTAGCAGATGGTTGCTTTAGTAATATAAAAGATGCCTCGAAGGCGTGGCACCTTGATGCACGCTTTAAACCTACTCTTTCACCAGCACAGACTAAAGTACTCACTGACGGCTGGTCAGTGGCCGTAAAAAAGACATTATTCTCTAGTCAGTAGTCTTAACTCATACACTAACTATTAAAAAACTCTCTATGTAAACTCTGACTTTCAATGTCAAACTTCCTAGGGAAAAGAATGTTATTCTGCGAAATAATAAAGCAACCTGGCATAAGGCAGTAAATTATGATCAGGAATATCACCACTATATGAACCACCTAACTGTAAAAGGTTGTAGACTTAAAGCATGATCACAGTTTAAATCTTTATTACCTAGATCCCATCTGTGCTAAAAAATTACTTACTAAATTCAAGCCCTGACTAAGAACCTCTGGGCTGTTCGCGTACCCTATCCTTAGCCAACCTTCCATCTCCATTACCGACCCCGGTGTAAACATCACCCCTGTCTCACGTAATAGCTGAATACAGAAATCTCGTGAAGGAATATTAAAATCGTATTTCAGTAATGCCGTAGTACCAGCTTGGGGCTTTTTATACGAAATTGAATGTTCCTTTGAAACCCAATCATCTAGAATTTTTAGATTTCCTCGTGTGATTTTTTGGCTACGACCAATAATTTGTTCTTTATTTTCTAACGCCAAGGATGCAAAATAGTCGTCTATCATGCCAACACTGATAGTATTATAGTCCCTTCGTATGGAAACTGCCTCTAGTACTTCTCTAGGGGCAGCAATCCAACCTAAACGAATTCCAGCTAAAGAAAAAACCTTTGACATACTAGATACACTAATTCCTTTCTCATATATATCAGCCATTGCCGGCGCGAACCCATTGCCTACTTGATTGGTTCCACGATAAACTTCGTCACATAGTATGTAAGCTCCAGAAGTACGTACCACTGCAACAAACTCTTCAAGGTTAGCACCCATTAAAAGCGCGCCAGTAGGGTTATTGGGATTATTCAATACTACTAGTTTTGTATTTGGACGAAGTATTCTTCCTAACTCTTCTAGATCAGGTAGAAAGTCATTCTCAGGGCGTAACCACAAAATATCTAACTTAGCCCCAAAACTCTCAGGAATAGAGTAGTGCTGTTGATAAGTTGGGCAAATAGAGATCACATGATCTCCTGGTGAGATCATAGTCTCATGAACTAATGCATTTGCACCAATAGCTCCGTGAGTAACAACAATATTGTCTCTTTTTTGGCTTTCATAAAGGCCACATATATTATCTCTCAGGCGCGATGAGCCCTCTATTTCCCCATAAGTCAATTTCATAGGTAAAAGCTCATCTAGGATAGTATTACCCTTTCCAGAAATATTTAATAACTGTTCAACAGTTAGAGATGCGACACAAGTTTCAGCTAAATTATATTTACATTGTGTCTCAAATTCATTCATCCAAATTTCTACACCAAAAGGTTTTATTTTCATTTCATATTTCCCTTTAATAAACTTTCCTCTTAATAACCCAGATCACGATCAACTTCATGGAGCAATCGTTCATTATTTAATAGTCTTAAATAGTTTTGAGCAATGTCCATAATTGTATCATCAACATTCCATCCAGAAACATGTGGTGTTATGGCTATTTTGGAATGATCCCAGAACGGGTGATCTAAGGGTAACGGTTCTTGTCTGAATACGTCTAATGTTGCTGCCTTCAAAACTCCAGTATTTAGCGCATCAACCAAATCATTATCCACGACTAGATTCCCACGACCTATGTTAATAAAAATAGCACTTGATTTAAAATTCTTTAACATTTCAGCATCTATTAAATTATCTGTCTCTCGCGTTGAGGGCAAAATACCAATAACGTAATCTGAGTGAGATAACATTGTTTCCAACCCATCATGCCCAGTATATGATTTAATACCTTTGATGTTCTTTGATGATCTACTCCACCCAGAAACCTTAAATCCATATTTCAGAAAAAGTTGTGCAACTTTTCTACCTATTTGCCCTAGACCCAAAACCCCAATATGCAAGTTTTTAATGCACAAAGGGGCGTATTGTTGCCAGTCTTTTTGGATTTGATTCTTTTGATAAAAACGAATATTTCGTTGATATGCAAGGACCTCAGCCAGGCAATATTCAGCCATTTCCAAAGATTGCTTGCCACTACTCATCCGAGAAACCCGGATACTAGTTGGAAACTTTGGGTCTGCTAAAATAGAATCGACACCCGCTCCTACTTTCTGGACTAACCGCAAATTAGGTAAGTACTGCAGAATAGAGGTATCAAAAGTATTCGTAAAAGTTGCCATTATAATTTCAGGCATAGTAAGCTCTGGGGGACCACAAACTATATTAACATTAGGTAAGCTAGAAGAAACTAAGGCTTTCAGACTTACGTCTGTCATCCATTCTGGGTTTCTCATATCAATAAGTAGAGACATAAATACCGTTTCGTTTCAGGTGTTTTTGAAGGGCACACATTTTAGTTCCACCAGTCATTTGGTTTGAGCCTCTTTCGAGGTTTTCTCTTTGCTTCCCAGATCAAAGCAAGTTTTCTAAATCGAGAGGTTGCTAGCCAACGCCATACAATATCATAAGGGCTCTTATACTTACGATTAAAAGGGCACACACGCATACATATCGCACAATCCGTTCTTATCTTTGCCCAATACCCAAAACATTTCTCACAATTTGCAGACCATTTTTTTACTCCCTTAATTGTAGAAGGGCTCTCACTTCCTTCTGTAGGAAGGCCAAAAGGTAATGCTTTGGGAGGGCACGCCTTTGCACACTTGGTGCAATCATTACAATATTCTTTTATACCTAGTGACTTAGGAACATCTTTTTTTAAGGGTAGTGACGTAAAAATTTTGGAAAAACGTACTCTTGGCCCATACTCAGGAGTTAGAACCATTTGGTTTCTACCATACTCCCCCAAACCTGCTTTTATTGCATACGGTATTACTAAAGCAGTATCATTCATTGAGGCTATAGCTTCATATCCAAGACCTCTAATATATGCCGCCAATTGCATACAAATTGAGGCTTCGTGACTGTACTCTCTGCCTGTTGAGGCCCCTGCTAAAGCAGATGGATATGTGTCAACAAGATCATAATCCATTGCGTGAGCCATAACTATTACCGAGTTACAGTCTGCAGGAAGTTCGTTATCAACAGCTGAAAAAGTTTTTGTATCGACCCTATGACTATAGTGCCACCTTTTATCTACCGATGTAATTCCAACTAAATCTGCCCCAAAAAGTTTTGCTATTTTTTTTATTTCAATTGACTGGTTTGCTACATCTTCAATTAAAACCTTATTTGGTGCAATCTCAGTATCTGACTCTATTGCTGCTTGAAAACCTTCTCTTAAACCCTTTTCTCCACCTCGATTAGAAATGATATCGGAAATTAACCAAGACGCATTTCGAAGGGCAAAGTCTTTTTGGTTAAAACCTTCCCCACGTCTAGGAATAAAATCTGCCCTATAACTATTAAAAAATGCCTCTGTGTCAGGAGATTTAATAGACTCATCCCAGTAAGCTCTGGTGAACATATCATTCATTTGATTGAACTGACGGAAACTATTAGAAACATTAAAGCCAACAAGATCATCACTACTTAAATGATCCTTACGTTGGTTTTTTATGTCGCTCTCAGTTAACAACTGAGGTACCATCTTTGTCATTTTTTAGCCTTTTACCTTGCGAGCTAGCGTAATAAAAATCTATACTTATTAAACATAAGTTACAATTTTTGTTTGATTGCAACAAAATATTCAAGGGGTTTGTATTCAGATATTAATTAGATCTGATGGTAGAAACATTTCACAAGAAATACGGTCTTTTGGTAGTTATCAAGTTTATTGCATAGAGTACATTTCATAAATCTTTGGTATTAATCTCAGTTACGTCTTCTATTATCTTGCTGAGCTGGGCGTTTAAATTATTCCCTTTTGACGTATAAACCCCGTCCAGAGCAGCAGTCCCAATTGTAAATGCCTGAGCACCTGACTTCATTACTTCTATAATTTTTTTCTTACTATCAATCGACCCTGCTATGATAACAGGTTTATCAGTTATGGAACTTACGGCCTTCATAAGAGAAAAAACGTCTCCCACAAAGCGATATGCTAGTAAATCAAGTCCGTGGACTCCCTCATAACCTACTAACTTACTTGAGCTTTTTACAATTTCCTCAATCGAACCACTAAGCACGCTCGGATGCCCGACTATTTCTCCTGGAAACGGGAAATATCTAATCTTTGACCCTTTGATAATAGGAAGGACAGACTGGATGTTAGTACCACCAAGCAAGTTATCAACACCAATATCTACCGCAGTTTGCGCTGATAACATTTCACTATCTTTATCTAAAGAGACAACTTCTAAGTAGCTCTCAGCCCCATATTTTTTTATTTTCTCATTAAGTATTTTTAATTTCACAAAAGGAAGACCAATATCCTTAAACCCTATGTGCTTAACACCACAGTTTAATACTGTTTCAAGATATTCTTCAGCATCTTTCACAGTTTGGTCATTTCGGGTTAGCATAAAGATAAACTTTAAACTCATAACATTTTATCTTTATTTTTTTCTTCCACTAACTGTTTCGCGTAATTCATCGCAATTCCAAAGCTAGTTGCATCAGCGACTCCTTTACCAGCAATATCAAATGCTGTTCCATGATCGGGGCTAGTGCGTACAAATGGCAGACCTAAGGTAATGTTGACCCCCTGTTCTAACCCCATGTACTTAACGGGAATTAAACCTTGATCATGGTATTGAGCAACAACAATATCAAATTTTCCTAGTCTTGCCTGCATGAAAACAGTATCACCCGGCCAAGGTCCTGATGCATTGATACCTTCTTTTTTTGCAGCTTCTATAGCAGGTGAAATAGTTTCAATCTCTTCTTTACCAAACAAACCACCTTCACCAGCATGAGGATTTAAACCTGCCACGGCAACACGTGGTTGGGGGAAACCAAGCGCTATCGCTCCATCATGAGCAAATCGAATTGCCTTCATTTGAGCCTCAAAAGTTACAGCTTTTATGGCTTCACTTAGCGAACAATGAATTGAAACTAAAACAGTGCGTATATCACCGTTTCCCAGTAACATCGCAACTTGGTCAACTCCAGAAAACTTAGCCAAAATTTCTGTATGACCAGGGTATTCAATGCCAGCTAAGGAGAGAGCCTCTTTGTTAATTGGTGCAGTTACAATAGAGTTCACTTTGCCTTCAAGGGCATGACTTATACTACTAATTATTGCATCATATGAGCTTTTTCCACTACCCTTTGATACTTCACCAAACAGTGGGAGATCTTCAAAAAAGCTAGTTTGCAAAACCTCTATTACATTTCGGTCGAATGTAGCATCTTCAACCGCCTTAAGGGTTCTCACCTGCAGATTAACTGACGTAACTTCTACCGCTCTTTGCATAACTCGGGGACAGCCAAACACAATGTTTCTTGAGCCAGGCGGTTGTTTTGATAGGGTCTTAACTATAATTTCAGGTCCAACCCCAGATGGATCACCCATTGTAATTGAAGTAGGCCCTAATGAGTATGTCATCAACTATCCTCTATAAAGAAATTTAGCATGAAGAGGTGCAAAGTCCTAATTATTATATTTAAACTTATTATACCAATAATAAAGACACAAGAACTAGAAAATTAGTATAGACTTTAACTAATCTACAGAGTGTACTCTACCTGTTTCACTTTCAAAAGTTAATTTGTAATTCAAATGTAACAAGCCAATGAAAGTATCACTTACGATTGGAGAAATTATGTCATACTTCCCCAAAGCTAGCTCTGATTGGAAGAGCTTTTCCACATTAAATAGTAAAATCGATATTTTATCCTTAAAGCGTGATATCGAGCTGGCTGATACATACGAGTCTAAATGGCCATACGATCTAACCGCTGCAGGAAGTGTGCCTGGTCTAACAGATATTGAAAAACCTCCACACAATCAAGCTCTCGGTCCTTATACACCCCGCGGTCGTAATAATGGCTGTATTCTTAAGGGAGGTAGGGTAGTATTCCATTGGGGCGAAGTTGACCGTATGGACATGACGTTTAGCATTGCTAAAAGTTACCTTGCCCTCTTAACTGGTATAGCTATCGAAGATGGCTTAATTTCTGATATTGATGCCCTAGTTGGTAATACAGTTAAGTCTGGTGAATTTGATTCCGTGCAAAATAAAAGTATCACATGGCGTCACTTACTAGAGCAAACTAGTGAGTGGGAGGGAACGCTTTGGGGAAAGCCAGATCTAATAGATCGAAATCGACAACTTGGACCCAACGCCGATAACTCTCGCAAGGGTCTGCACCGCAAACTTCAAACCCCTGGTAGCTTTTACGAATATAACGATGTCCGCGTAAATTTACTGGCACTATCACTTTTATATACATTCCGGCGTCCACTACCAGAAGTTCTTAAAGAACGTGTGATGGATCCTATCGGAGCATCCGAGCGTTGGATATGGGAGGGTTATTACAACTCATTTGTAGAGATTGACGGTAGAACTATGCAATCTGTTCCTGGTGGAACGCATTGGGGCGGTGGGATTCAAATTAGTACTATGGATCACGCACGTGTGGCATTATTAGTGCATAACCGTGGTGTTTGGAATGATAAGCGTATTTTACCTGAAAAATGGTGTGTTAACTTACGATCACCATCCAAGCTCAATCCTAATTACGGATTACTTTGGTGGATAAATACAAGTCAGGTCCAATGGCCAGGATGTTCAGAGGCATCTTATGGTGCTATTGGCGCAGGAACAAACATTATTTGGATCGACCCCGATGACGACCTAATCGTAGTTGCCCGCTGGATAAATGATAAAAAAGTCGCCCAACTTCTTAATACTATTGTTCAAGCCCAAAAATGAATTTGGGCTTGAACATTTTTTCAAAACTATGAAATCTCGAAACGGTCCAGGTTCATTACTTTGTCCCAGGCGGAAACAAAGTCGCGTACAAATAATTGCTTAGCATCATCACTAGCATAAACCTCTGCGATAGCTCTCAATTGAGAGTTTGAACCAAAAACCAGATCAACAGTTGTACCTGTCCATTTCACATCACCTGTTACTCGATCAGTTCCTTCATACACGCCATCTGATAGAGAGGAAACTTTCCACTCTGTTGATAAATCAATAAGATTTACAAAAAAGTCGTTACACAATGTTTCCGATTTTGATGTTAATACCCCGTGCTTTGTCCCGTCAGAATTTGTATTAAGCACTCGCATTCCACCAATAAGAACAGTCAATTCTGGAGCTGTCAAAGTTAACATATGCGCTCTATCAATTAACGATTCTGCTACCGGCCTCCCGTGATTGTTGCCAACAAAGTTTCTAAATCCATCAGCCATAGGTTCAAGAACCGCAAACGATTCTACGTCTGTCTGTTCTTGAGATGCATCTGTCCTTCCCGGCACAAAAGGAACTTCAAAGTCTTGACCAGCATTTTTTATAGCTTTTTCAACTCCCGAGCAGCCAGCAAGAACAATAATATCTGCTAAAGAAACAGACTTATTTCCTGTTTGACTACTATTGAATTCACTCTGAATGGTTTTAAGAATTGACAGCACATTAGAGAGTTCTTTTGGGTTATTTACTTCCCAATTCTTTTGCGGTTCCAGTTGGATTCGAGCACCGTTAGCTCCCCCACGTTTATCAGTACCACGAAATGTAGATGCTGACGCCCATGCCGTTTGAACTAATTGGCTTACAGACAATTCTGAACTTACTATCTTAGACTTTAATAATTTTATATCGGTAGCTGTAATAAGTTCATGAGTAACCTCTGGAACGGGGTCTTGCCACAAGTATGGCTTTTCGGGAACTAGTGATCCAAGACCTCTAGCGTAAGGTCCCATGTCACGGTGAGTTAACTTAAACCAAGCCGTCGCAAATACTCTGGCAAGTTCATCTGGGTTTTCATGAAATCTTTTTGAAATTGGGGCATATATTGGATCTTCTCTCAATGCCAAATCAGATGTAAACATAACTGGAGCATGGCTTCTAGAGGAATCGTGCGCATCTGGCACAGTTCCTGAAGCTGAGGATTCTTTTGGCTTCCACTGAGTTGCGCCAGCCGGGCTCTTAGTTTTCTCCCATTCGTAACCAAACAGGTTATCGAAATAGTTATTATCCCATTTAATTGGATTAGTGGTCCAAGCCCCCTCTAAACCACTACCAATTGCATGAGCACCTTTACCACTTTCAAAACTATTTTTCCAGCCTAGACCTTGCAATTCCACGGTAGCACCCTCAGGTTCAGGCCCAACATATTTATCAGGGTCGGCAGCTCCGTGAGCTTTCCCAAAAGTGTGACCACCTGCAACCAATGCAACTGTTTCTTCATCATTCATAGCCATTCTGGCAAAAGTTTCGCGAATATCACGAGCTGATGCAAGTGGGTCTGGATTACCATTTGGTCCTTCTGGGTTAACATAGATCAAGCCCATTTGCACCGCACCAAGTGGTTTATCAAGGTCACGGTCTCCAGTATAACGCTCATCTGCAAGCCACTCCCCTTCTGGGCCCCAATAAATATCCTCTTCTGGTTCCCAAACGTCTTCGCGTCCTCCTGCAAAACCAACCGTTTCTAATCCCATTGATTCTAAAGCACAGTTGCCAGTTAAAATAAAAAGATCTGCCCAAGAAATTTTTTGGCCATACTTTTGTTTTATTGGCCAAAGTAATTGACGCGCCTTATCAAGATTTACATTGTCTGGCCAACTATTAAGTGGCGCAAAACGAAGGGTTCCAGCACCTGCACCACCTCTACCGTCTCCTATCCGATAGGTACCGGCGCTGTGCCAAGCCATTCGAATAAAGAAAGGGCCATAGTGGCCATAATCTGCCGGCCACCAATCTTGAGAGTCAGTCATTAATGCGTATAAGTCACTTTTTACAGAATCTAAATCAAGGTTTCTAAATTCACTCGCGTAGTCAAAATCCTTTCCCATAGGATTAGAGAGATCAGAGTTTTGGTGTAACATTTTAATGTTCAGTTGGTTAGGCCACCAATCTTTATTTGACATGATATCTGCATTTTCTACTCTTCTTACTCCACCCATAACTGGGCACTTAGTTTCGATGTTCATTAGTCTCTCCGTTCCTTTTATTAAATCTACTAATCGTGGGTAGGATGTTATCAACTTTCAAGAAATACTAGAAAAGCTCAGCGAGCAGGTCAAGTACTTTAGAACAATTCTAAGTTATTAAAT
>CAJWHE010000013.1 GCA_913041145.1 uncultured Paracoccaceae bacterium | reverse complement strand
GAGATATCTTGATCAGGTTTTAAACCTAACTTACTCATCCAGCTTAGGAATGGCCATTCATTACCATAATACCAAACGTAGAGATTTTTCCCTTTAAGATCGGCTGTTGAATTAACTCCACGGTCTTTTCGGCAAACTAACATCATTCCAGAGCTTTTAAAGGGTTGCGCAATATTAACTGCATCAAAGCCTTTTTCTCTTGCTGCTAACGCTGAAGGCATCCAGTCAACCGCTACATCAGCACCGCCACCTGCTAAAACACTCATTGGACCGATGTCAGGTCCTCCAGCTTTTATTGTTACATTCAGGCCTTCGGCTTCATAGAAGCCTTTATCTTGGGCAACATAGTAACCAGCAAATTGGGTTTGAGTTACCCATTTTAGTTGTATAGTAACGTCGTCCGCAGCACTCGCAAATGACGCTGTTGATGCAAAAACTGCACCAAGGATATAAGTAATCCAATTTTTCATTTTATTCCTCCCTGTTAATTATAGGTATAATAAAGTTTATTGTAGTATCTTATCGTTTTTTTTTCTTAAGCACTACCCCTTTGAGACGGATGCCAAAATGTTATCCATCTTTCAAACAAAACCACAATTCCATAAAACAAAGATCCCGAAATTGCAGCAACAGTTATTTCAGCCCAAACCATATCAAGCGAAAATCTAGCGGCCTCAGTTGAAATCCTAAAGCCCATACCCCGTACTGGTGACCCAAAGAATTCAGCAACGATTGCTCCAATTAAAGCTAATGTTGTGCCAATTTTTAAACCATTAAATATAAAAGGCATCGCTGTCGTTAGCTTCAACTTCAAGAGGTTTTGAGAGTAGCTAGCATTATAAGTTAACATTAGGTCACTGTGAATTTTATCAGACATCTTCATACCCTGAATAGTATTAATTAGCATTGGGAAAAAGACCATGATTGTAACAACTGCGGACTTTGACTGCCACCCATAGCCATACCACATAACCAAAATAGGCGCGATACCGATAATTGGCATTGCTGCCATAAAGTTACCAATAGGTAGTAAACCTCTTTCTAAAAATTTAACTCTATCTACCACCA
This sequence comes from uncultured Paracoccaceae bacterium, assembly GCA_913041145.1. GTDB lineage: Bacteria > Pseudomonadota > Alphaproteobacteria > Rhodobacterales > Rhodobacteraceae. Next base: position 50,526 of record CAJWHE010000013.1, on the reverse strand, counting down.
GTGCTAGCAGCACGGCAGATATACAGCCAAATAAATAACCTGTTAAAGCTCCTTTAATAACTGTCTGAACAAAATCAGCCCACAAAATTGGACCACTAGAAATAAATTTTAGAAAAATGGCTGAAGGAGGAGGTAGAATAACTGGACTTACTTCAAAACATATTATTGTTGCTTCCCAGATAAGAACTATACTTAGTCCAAATAATACTGGTGGGAGGACCTTCCATGATTTTTTTGAATCCTGTCGAGCTATCCAAATGTTTACACACCAAGCCGATAACCAGAACAATAGAGATAAAAGAAAAAATATCATTATAACTCCAAAGCCATTTTCTTTAAAATAACTTTTTGTAAGATACCTATAAAAGTGATCAACGCAGCTGCTAATAATGCAGCTGAAAAAAGACCGCTCCAAATATGCAATGTATTGCCAAAGGTGCTACCTGACAGCATCCGAAACCCAAGGCCACCACCACCTCCAGATGGCAACTCCCCAACTATTGCTCCTACAAGAGCGGCTGCCATTCCAAGTTTTAGTGAAGTAAAGAAAAATGGCATTGATTTTGGAAGACGCAACTTTATCAAAACCTGTGGACCAGACGCTGACCAAGTTTTCATTTGATCTAGTTCTAATCTCTCAGGGCTTCTGAGGCCTTTAACCATCCCAACAACAACAGGAAAAAATGATAAGTACATAGAAATTATTGCTATTGGTAACAAGCCACTGAAGCCAGCTGAACCTAGGGCAACAATAATCATGGGAGCTAAGGCAAGTATTGGAATTGTTTGACTAGTAATAATCCATGGCATCACACTAATGGCAGTGGCTCGATTATGAACAATTGCAATTGCTAACAAAATACCAAGGCTGGTACCTAATAAAAATCCAAACATAGTTTCAGAAAATGTGATCCATGTGTGATAGACAAGTGATCTCTTTGAAGTAATTTTTTGATGTACAGTTGTATTCCACATTTCACTAGCAACTTGGTGTGGTGTAGGTAATTTTGGCCTTTTTTGAGACCAGGTTTTCGATACGAGTTCAGGAAATGATAGGCTAATAGTGTTTCTTTTAGCTTGATCAAAAGCCCAAGGCGAATTCAATACCACAGAAAAACCGTACCATAATATGACAATTACCGTTAAAACTGAAATAACAGGAAAAAATTTGCTCTTTTCACTCATCACTATGCCCTGATCGCAAACCCTCTCGAACCCTTTGTGATAGTTCAATGAACTTTTTTGTATCCCTTATCTCCAACGGTCGATCAATCGGTAAATCACTTTCAATAACATCAATTATTCTTCCAGGTCTTGGAGACATAACAACAATTTTTGTTGAAAGGTAAACTGCTTCAGGAATAGAATGAGTAACAAAACAAATAGTTTTATTAGTAGATTTCCACAATTTTAATAATTGTTCATTCAAATGATCTCTTACTATCTCATCCAATGCCCCAAATGGTTCGTCCATTAAAAGTATGTCAGCATCAAAAGCCAGCGCGCGGGCGATACTAGCTCTTTGTTGCATGCCACCAGATAACTGCCATGGAAATTTTTTTTCAAACCCTAACAACTCGACCAACTCTAATACTTTTGAAACTCTAGATTTCTGTTCACTTTTCGAGTACCCCATTATCTCTAACGGTAACTTAATATTTGAACTAATATTGCGCCATGGGTATAAGCCAGCGGCCTGAAATACGTAACCATAAGCTCTTGCCAATCGAGCATCCCGAGGACTTACACCATTTACGGTAACTGCACCGCTAGTCGGTTCGTCCAAGTCTGCCAGAACACGCAATAACGTTGTCTTTCCACATCCAGAAGGTCCGATAAAAGAAACAAAATCGCCCTTCTTAATCGACAAGTTAACGTCGCTAAGCGCATTTACCGGACCATCATTTGTTTCAAATGATAGATGCAAATTACTAGCTTCTATAACGTTAGGTTGATGCACTATAAAAGATTCCTCAAAACTAAATTCCAGCAGGTATATTTAATGGATCACGATCAATACGACGGGGCGTATTCAAAGCCTTCCATTTACTTAAAGCTGTATTTGCTGAAGCAAACGGAGGTCTAGGAATAAACTTTCCTCTTCCAGGTTGTGGTTGACTGTTTTGTCCCCAGGCCCAAATTACGTCTCCCCTACTCAAAGTATAGCGAGATTGAGCAGTTACTTTGAAACCTTCAAAAACATTATAGTCGAGTATAGAATGATGATTTAACGGCGATATAGTTTTAGATATCTTTGGGTCCCAAACAACAATATCAGCATCGGCTCCTTCAACTATTGCTCCTTTTTTAGGATAGATATTTAATATCTTTGCTATATTTGACGAAGTAACTGCTACGAATTCGTTTGGAGTTAGCCGCCCTGTTTCAACTCCTTCAGTCCATAAAACGGCTAAACGCTCCTCTAAACCATTTGAACCATTTGGAATAATTCTAAAATCGTTCAATCCAGCTCGTTTTTGTTTTGTATTAAAAGCTGCATGGTCAGTCGCTACAACTTGCAATGAGCCTGCTTGCAAACCAGCCCAGAGGCTGTCTTGATGATCCTTAGATCTAAAAGGAGGGCTCATTACACGTCTTGCAGCATGATCCCAATCTTTGTTAAAATATTCACTCTCATCTAGAGTTAGAAACTGTACTAATGGTTCACCATAAACTCGCATACCTTTCTGCCTCGCTCTACGAATTGCTTCATGAGTTTGCTCACAGGACACGTGAACGACATAGAGCGGCACACCAGCAGTGTCAGCAATAGTTATTGCTCGATTAGCAGCCTCCCCTTCTAACTCTGGTGGTCTTGAAAAAGCATGCCCTTCCGGACCAGTAATTCCTTGATCAAAGTATTTTTGTTGAAGCTCAGCAACTAAATCTCCATTCTCAGCATGGACCATGGGAAGAGCTCCCAACTCAGAACAACGTTTGAAACTTGAAAACATTTCATCATCTTCGATCATCAACGCACCCTTATACGCCATAAAGTGCTTAAATGAATTGATTCCCATTTTCACTGCATCTTCCATCTCAGAAAATACATTCTCATTCCAGCCGGTTATGGCCATGTGATACCCTATGTCAGAACAGATCTGAGGTGCTGATTTCCGGTGCCAGTCATTTATCGCGTTCTTAATTGACCCATCTGCTCCAGGTAAACAAAAATCAACAACCATTGTTGTACCACCAGCCGCCGCAGCCCAGGTACCTGTTTCAAATGTTTCTGCTGCTGTTGTTCCCATAAATGGCATTTCTAAGTGCGTATGAGGATCAATACCTCCTGGGATAACATATGCACCTTCAGCATCAATATACTCGTCTCCTTTGAGGTTTTCACCAATCTCCTTAATTTTCTCACCTTCTATTAAAACATCAGCTTTCCACGTACGATCAGCAGTACAAACTGTTCCATTTTTAATTACTTTTACCATAAAATTCCCCCCAATTACGGTAGTCTTTATAACTTTATAAAAATTAATTCATATAATTATTAAAAGACATTACTATTAATCTATGATTTCTGCAGTTTCTAAAACTGCATGTAGCAAAACGTTTGCGCCCGCTGCTGCCCAGTCTTTTGTAATTTCCTCGGCCTCGTTGTGGCTTAATCCGTCTACACATGGGCACATTACCATTGCAGTTGGAGCAACCTTATTAATCCAACAGGCATCATGACCTGCTCCAGAAATTAGGTCCATATGAGAATAACCCAATCGTTCCGCTGCATTTCTAACCGCATCCACGCATTGGGGATCAAAAGTAACAGGATCAAACCCACCAAGTTGTTCTAATTCAACTGTTAAACCCATTTCATCACATATCTTTTTTGCACCCTCTTCAAGTTTTTTTTCCATATCGAGAATAACATCTAATTTAGGTGATCTAAAATCTATGGTAAAAATTACTTTACCTGGTATTACATTTCTGGAATTCGGATAAACATCAATGTGCCCTGCAGCCCCAACAGCATGAGGGCTATGTGATAACGCTATCTCTTCAACCAACTCCAGAACTCTAGCCATACCAAGACCTGCATTTCTTCGCATTGGCATAGGGGTAGACCCTGTATGACTATCTCGACCCGTGATTGTAACTTGAGTCCAACTCAGTCCCTGACCATGTGTAACCACTCCAATGTCGACTCCCTCAACCTCTAAGATGGGTCCTTGCTCAATATGTAATTCGAAAAAGGCATGCATCTTTCTTTCACCAGTTACCTCATCTCCACCCCATCCAATTCTATCAAGCTCTTCACCAAATTTTTTCCCGTCTGAGTCTACACGCTCATGTGCCCAGTCTTGCTTATAAATTCCAGCAAAAACTCCAGATGATAGCATTGAAGGGGCATATCTCGTGCCTTCTTCGTTGGTAAAATTGGTCACTACTATTGGATGTTTTGTTTTTATAGAAAGGTCGTTTAATGTTTTAATAATTTCTAACCCACCTAGTACACCTAAGACTCCATCATATTTTCCACCAGTAGGCTGAGTATCAAGATGGGAGCCAACATATACAGGAAGAGCATTTTTATCTGTCCCTTCCCTTCGCGCAAACATATTGCCCATTTGATCAAGCCCCATACTACAGCCAGCAGACTTGCACCAACTTTGGAAAAGCTCCCGACCCTGTGCGTCAAAATCTGTCAAAGTTTGTCTATTGTTTCCTCCAGCAATACCAGGCCCAATTTTTGCCATTTCCATCAAAGTGTCCCAAAGACGGTCGCCATTTAATTTAAGATTTACTCCTGGTGCAGACATTTTTACCTCTTTTATATTTTACCAACTGGTAAAACTAAAGCTAACAGAGCATTATACACAGTCAAGGACTCAAAAAAATGTTTTTAATAAAAAACGCCAAAATTTGACGGATACGTACATAAGGACTTTTTAAATGGTAGACCATGAATCTCGAATACAAAAAAGAAATAAAGATTCAATTATGAATGCTGCTCTAGAAATCTTTTCTATGTATGGTTTTCGAGGTGCAACTGTAGATCTAATAGCAAACGCTTGTGGGCTCTCTAAACCCAACCTTCTTTACTATTACCAGACTAAAGAACAAATTCATATAGAATTACTATCTCAATTAATGGACTCTTGGCTAGCTCCACTTAGAGAGATTGATGAAAATGGTGATCCCTTTAGCGAAATTATGGGTTATGTAAGTCGCAAATTACATATGAGCAAAACCTTACCTAGGGAAAGTAGGTTATTTGCAAATGAGATAATACAAGGGGCCCCTAGAATTAATCATGTGCTACAAAATGATTTAAAAACCTTAGTTGATGAGAAAGCACTAGTTATACAAAAATGGATAGATGAGGGCTTAATTGCTAAAGTTCATCCTCACCACCTTATCTTTTCTATTTGGTCATTAACACAGCATTATGCAGATTTTGACGTTCAGGTCCAAGCTGTGCTTGTAAATGAAGATCCATTTGAAAATGCGGAAAGTTATCTCGAAACCCTATTTTCAAAACTTCTTACTATTTAAAACGTCTAGGTTAGCTTTCGACCCACACAAAATATTTACAAAATTAATCGATTACACATGCGCCTGAGTTATTTGGGTGCGTAGTCCAGTTAGCATATTCGTCGAGAACAATTTTTCCAGTCCGAGTGTCAAGCTCTCCAGGTTTCATCGGCTCCATTGTAATACAATTCTCGACGGGACAAACATCAACACACAGATTACACGCAACACATTCTTCATTTATCACCTCAAACATTCTATCATCATTAATTGATATTGCCTGATGTGACGTATCCTCGCATGCAGCATAACACCGACCACATTTAATACAGGAATCTTGATCAATTTTAGCTTTTGCTACGTAATTTAGATTTAGATGTTGCCACTCCGTAACATTAGGAAGAGCCGAGCCTATAAAGTCTGAAACCGAAGTATAACCTTTCTCATCCATCCAGTCAGACATACCAGACTTCATTTCTTCAACAATCTTAAATCCATATGTCATAGCAGCAGTACACACCTGAACATTCCCACAGCCCAAACTCATATATTCCGCTGCATCTCTCCAGTTAGTTATTCCTCCAATACCTGAAATTGGAAGACCTCCAGTTTCAATATCATTACCAATTTGAGCTATCATATTTAAAGCTATTGGTTTCACCGCAGGGCCACAGTAACCTCCATGACTTCCTTTTCCATCAATAGAAGGCTCTGGAGACATAGTATCTAAATTAACTGAAATAATTGACGCGATGGTATTTATTAAACTAACAGCATCAGCACCCCCTTTTAAAGCCGCCCTAGCTGGATAACGAATATCTGTAATATTTGGTGTTAACTTCACAATTACTGGCATCCTTGTATTTTGTTTACACCAGCGAGCAACCATTTCAATATATTTGGGGACCTGTCCTACAGCCGCTCCCATTCCTCTTTCAGACATTCCGTGGGGACATCCAAAATTTAATTCAATACCATCAGCGCCAGTTTCCTCAACTTTTGGTAAAATAGACTTCCAAGCACCCTCTTCACATGGCACCATTATACTAACTATCATGGCTCTATCAGGGTAATCTCGTTTAACAGTTTTAATTTCTTGCAGATTTAAATCAAGCGGTCTGTCGGTAATCAACTCAATGTTGTTCAGACCCAATAACCTACGGTCTGCGCCGTACAAGGCACCATACCGTGGTCCATTAACATTGACTATTGGAGGGCCATCTTCACCTAATGTTTTCCAGACCACACCTCCCCAGCCCGCATCAAAAGCTCGGCGAACGTTGTATTCTTTATCTGTTGGTGGCGCAGACGCCAACCAAAAAGGATTCGGTGATTTTATTCCTAGAAACTCAGATGATAAATTAGCCATTGTTATTACCCCATTATACTTAAATTTATATCTTCCGCTGCATCACGACCCTGAGCGACTGCAGTAACAGTAAGATCTTCTCCACCAGAAACACAATCTCCTCCAGCCCATACACCGCTACAAGAGGTGCGACCAGAACTAGAAACATTAATTTTGTTTCCTACAAACTCTAATCTTTCCTCATCTACGCTTAGTGCCTGACCTATGGCTACAAGTACTTGATCTGCAGCTATCATTACAGCCTCCCCTGTAGAAGTTAATCCCTCAGAAGTTTGTTGAGTCTTTTCAAATTCAACTGAGGAAACTTTACCATTACCAATTATACTTTTAGGATTAAGGTTTTCTCGGATAACCACTCCATTTGATGTCGCAAGCTCTTGTTCAAAAGTTGATGCCCCCATTTTATCCTTAGATCTACGGTACGCTATTGTAACGGTCTCAGCGCCTAGTAATTTCGATTGAACTGCCGCATCAACTGCTGTCATACCTCCACCTATGACTAATACTTCTCTACCGACTTCCAAACTCGTTAAGTCATCTGACTGTCTAAGTCCTGATATGAACTGAACAGCATCCGAAACATTCTCTAAATCATCTCCATTAACTCGTAAATTATTAACTGCACCCAAACCAAGCCCAAGAAAAACAGAATCAAACTGCTTTACTAGTTCATTCAAATGAATATTTTTTCCTAACTCAAATCCTAACTGAAGATCAATTCCACCAATCTCTAATAACCACTCCACCTCTTTTGCCGCAAATTCATCCGTAGATTTATACGCTGCGATCCCAAATTCATTCAGGCCACCAGCCTTTTCTTTAGAGTCATAAATGATTACATCATGCCCATACATAGCAAGCCTATGTGCGCAAGCGAGCCCAGCGGGACCAGCTCCTATTACAGCAATCTTTTTTCCTGTACTATTTTCCCTCGAAAATGGGTGGATTCCTGATTTCATTAAAGAGTCAGTTGCAAAACGCTGTAAGCGACCAATTTCAACAGGTTTCCCTTCAGCAACCTCTCGTACACATGACTCCTCACATAACGTCTCTGTTGGACAAACTCGTGCACACATACCACCAAGTATGTTTTGTTCAAAAATGGTTTTAGCCGCTGCATCAATAGTATTTGTTTGGATCTGTCGGATAAAAAGCGGTATATCAATCGCTGTTGGACATGCTGTTATACAAGGTGCATCATAACAGAAATAACATCTATCAGCAGCTACAGATGCTTCGTGATTGCGAAACGGTTCATGTAGGTCAGAAAAGTTTTTAGTTACTTTTGAGGCGGGAAGCCTACCAGACAAAACGCCCGGAGATGATACAGTATTTGGCATTTAAACTCTCTCTCAATTTTTTTTTAGTTAATTAAAAAGTTATTTTTTTATCAAATGGTAAATTTTATCTAAAATCAATAAAAAAATTCAATTAAAGTGAGATTTTAAATATTTTAAAAAAAAATTGACTCAATGATTATATCTCCAAATTCGAGATTGTATGATAGAAACCAACAAGGAACCAACGCCCATCAGTAGTAGAGCAAGTGACCAAGCAAGTAAATTTTCTTCACCTCCCGCTATGTCTAAAGCATACCCTATCACAGGAGCACCAATTGCGCCTCCTGCAAAACCAATCATCGAATGTACTGCTAATAAAGCACCGCGATCTTCCGGATCAGACACGGAAACAGTACCAGCAGTCAAGCCCCCAGAATCAAACATTATTGCTACATTGTAAACACATAATATTCCCAAGGAGATCCACAGCGGTGCAGAAATGAGAAGAGAGCATGCAACAGCCAAAAGCGCAGTAAAGCTCCCTATCCAGGAAATACTTCGATGTCGACCAAACATTAAGCATAGCTTTGCTCCTGTAGTAGATGCCACCATGCCTAAGACTGTCAAAAAAGCAAAAATAGTTGCAATCTGAGAAAAACTTAGAGTCGATTCAGCTCGATCACCTAAAAAGACAAAAAGTGCAAAGCTCCAAGATCTAAATGCAAATAGCTCGTAAGTATGAGCCGAATAGGCAAAGATGTATCCCATAGCTTTCGGTTTTCTAAACGCCGGACGCAAATCAAGTGGGTGGCGGTTAGCACCTTTATGTAAACTTAATGTTGGACTCACTGGTGATACAAAAAAATAAACATAAATACCCGAGGCTAAGGCTCCAATTGCTCCTAAAGATGCGGCTACGGTATAATTTGAGTAAGCTAACAAATACCCCATAATAAGAAATGATACTCCTGCCCCCAACCCAAAACTTGAAGTGTACCATGGAACAGCCTTTACACGAAAATCATCGTTTAAACGTGCATTTAAAATTTGTAATCCCGGCATATATGTTCCAGCCAAACCAGCTCCTACTAGTGTGTAAGTGATTGCCGCAGATAAAAAATTATTTGCTAAAAAAGCAAACCCAATACAGCCTAAAAAGCTAGACACACAACCACTTATAAATATTAACCTAGAATCCAAAAAATCAGTTAGACCGACGAGTAAAGGAGTTGCAACAACATAACCAACGAAATAAGCACCACTTATCCACCCTATTTGTGAATTACTTAACTCCCAAACATCCCTGAGTTGAACAAGAAACACTGGCCATAGGGTTATTCCAATCATAGACGTAACACAGCAAATGCATATTGCAATTAACAGCCTTGTAGGATGATGAAAAGAGATCAAATATGCACCCATTACTATATAGCCTTAGCTAAGAGTAACCCGATCTATAACAACTATACAATAGAAATTACTTAGACATACTTAGCAGAAGATTCTAAAAGAAATAATTAAGAGAACTTAAAGTATTTAAATTTTTATTTCTATCAGCCGCCTAAAAATAGTCTTCCTACATCTGGATTTTTTAAAAGATTGTCCCCTGTATCTGCTATAGCAGTTTCACCCGAGACAAGAACATAACCGATATCCGCAAAGGCTAGACCTTTTTTTGCATTTTGCTCAACCATAATTATTGTTTTACCATCTTTCTTTTGAAGATCTTCTAAGATTTCAAAAACCATATCAATAAACCGTGGTTCCAAACCAATTGAAGGCTCATCTACAAGTAAAACTTCTGGTTGCATTACAAGTGCACGAGAAATTTCCAAGAGACGCCGTTCTCCACCCGATAAAACACCAGCAGGTTTATCTCTTCGATCTGCTAAACGTTTATACTTATCAAATACCATATCAGCAGCTTGCTTCGCTTCTGCTGGGCGACCTTTAAGAAACCCACCCATGAGTAAATTTTCTTCGACAGTCATTTGTGGGAAAACAGATTTATCCTGGAGTATATAAGCTATTCCAGCTTTTGAAAGTTTCTGTGATGGTGTTAGGGAAGTCACATCCAGACCATCGACAACGATTGATCCCGAAAAAATATTGGTAAACCCAAAGATTGAATGAAGAACCGTAGACTTACCAGCTCCGTTTGGGCCTATTAAACATAAAGATTGCCCTTTACCTATCTGCAAATTAAAATCATGTAAGATTTCCATCTTTCCATAACCAGCTCTTAGATCATTTATTGTTAGGTAAGGATTATTTTCTACAAGCTTTCCTAAAGCGTCCGAAGAGGGTGCCGCATCAGACATAGAGGCCGCCTCTTTAGCAACTTGATCAACTGACATGACAACGTCAACACCACCAATACCATAACCACTTACACCTTTTCTTGATTTCTGTCCTTTGTTCGGCTTTTTTTCACTCATTAGTGACCCCCTAAATACGCGTCAATTACCCGTTGATCATTCTGAAGCTCAGAGGGTTTTCCCTCAGCCAGCATTTTTCCGTTTGAAAGACAATAAATATGAGAAGCAAGGTTCATTATAACTCGCATATTATGTTCTATCACACATAATGTTATTCCAAGTTCCTCATTTGCTCTCCCTAATCTATCAATTAGACCATTAATTAATGTTGGATTAATCCCAGCTGTCGGCTCATCTAAAAGTAAAACTTTAGGCTCATTCATAAGCGCCATAGCAAATTCAAGTAATTTTTGTTGTCCAAAGGAAAGATCCCCAGAAATAAGATTTCTTTTTGAATACAAGCCAACAAACTCGAGTAAGTCTTCAGCCCTCTCCCTAATTTCACCTTTCCTACTAGCAAAGATACCATTTTTTGAATTTCTGCGATGCGAAACAGAGATTTGCATATTATCAACACAATTCATTTTAGTATAAATTTTTGTTTGTTGAAATGTTCGAAGCATCCCCAATCTTGCAATATCGCCAACTCGCAGATGAGATATTTCATTACCATCAAATTCAATCGAACCCTCATCAATAGGGTGATAACCGACGATTGAATTAAAAAGCGTAGTTTTTCCACACCCATTTGGACCAATAAGCCCCGTTATTGATCCTTTTTTTACTTTAAAAGAAATGTCCACATTAGCTTTAACACCTCCATAAGCTTTTGAAACATTAGTAACTTTAATAATATCATTCATGCTTCATTAACTTTCTTTTTTTTCTTGATTAATATTTGATTGGTCTACAACAATACCAAACATTTCGGGATATTTAGATTGGAGCCAACCCATTATACCTTGCTGAAAGTAAACAATATTTATAATCAAAATTAAACCCAACGTAACCCATTGCCAACCTAGCAAATAAGTCCAGGTTGTCTCTTTTACTATATGAAAAATGATTGCCCCAAGTACGGGCCCCCATAACGTTCCCTTGCCCCCAAGAAGAACCATGGCAACCATAAAGATACCAAAAGTTGGCACAGGGTAGGCCACCTCTTTATCAATAAAACCCGCCATATTTCCTGCAACTGCACCGATGGCCCCCATAAAAACTGCGGTCACACCCCAACCGATTTGTTTATAAATCAGAGTGGGAAGTCCCATCGCTTCCGCCTTGTCTTCGTCATCACGGATTGCATTTATAGCTAGACCAAATTGTGTTGACAGCATCCCTCGAATTACAAGATGTGCTAGCACGGCTAGTATGAAACATAATATATAGAAAAATACTGATCGGAATTCTATATCACCAGGAAACATTGGCATAGAAATTCCGGATGCCCCACCAACATAGTTAATAGTTACTGTTATTTCAGCTGCAGCTATTGCTAATCCGAGTGAACCTATAGCAAAATAAGGGCCTCTGAGCCCAAACATAAATGTGCTGAAAATTAACGACAATGCAAGAGCTGCTATCGCTCCCCCAAAAATTCCTAAAAATATACCCCAGTAGTATTGTTGGTCAGTAAATTCAGGCTTTATTGCTCCCATTGCAGAGGTATATTCTCTAACGCCAGGCTCGTAAAATATAGCTATTTGAATAATCGCAGATACATACATACCTACACCAAAAAATGTAATATTTCCCAATGAGTTATAACCCATTTGGCCGCCTAAAATATCCCAGGTCGATGCCATCAGAACCATCATCCAAAGATAAGCAATAGACAATGTATAAGCGGGGAAAAGTATAGGTCCTAATATTCCAAAAAGTCCTAGACCGGCATAAGTTATAAAAGTACTCCTACGCATCATCGAACTACCTGTCTATTTCGCTTCATATTAATTTGTCGGATAATTAAAACAAGCAACAAAATCATTACTGGAGCTGCAACTTCATAAGCGGTACCAACGATCATACCAGTATATTTTTCAAATAAACCTATTCCAAAGGCAGCACTAATAACTCCAGGTAAATTTCCTAAACCTGCAGCAGTAACAATTGCAAAAGTTCTTACCGAATAAGTAATCCCGTAGAAAGGTTGAATGACCCAAATTACAGATACAAGAACTCCTGCAGCTCCACACAAAGCAGAGTTAAATGCAAATGTGAACGCATAAACCCGGTCAGTATCAATTCCTAATACCCTAGCTGCTCGAGCATCTTGAGCCGTTGCTCTAATAGCCTGACCAGTCCTAGATTTTTTCATAAATATAACTACTGCAGCTGTGATAATTCCTGCTAGAGCCAGCGAAATAATTTTTGAATATGGAATTGTCACCATATTATCAAAAGCATCGATGACGGGTAATTTCATGTCTATGGTTTGTACTTCAGGACCAAAATATAAGTTCATTGCTTGTTGCATCAATAATGATAATCCGAACGTTGCTAGAAGTGACACAAACATGTCCTTATCAACTATTCGTCTTATAATTAGCGCATAAATACTCCAGCCATACACAAACATAACAATTGTAACAATTACTAAGATTACAGGTAGTGGTAGGTTCCATGAATGTAGAACTAGGGCTAAATATCCCCCCAGAATTACAAAGTCACCCTGTGCTAAATTTTTAATGTTCATTACCCCCCAAACAAGAGCAAGACCATAAGCGCAAAGAGCAAAAACAGCTCCTACAAAAATACCGTCCAAAATCACTTGAACATTAATAATTGGAGCCCAAACAAATAAAAGTTGGAGATTATCGAACATTTTTTAATCCAGTAAATAAAGCGAAGGGAAGGATTTAACCTTCCCTTCTATTTCTTTTCCCAAAAGTTAGTAACTAACGTTTCTTGGGTAGGTTAGATCCGAAAACGAGGATACTAGGTTATAAGATCCATCAGATCCGATTTGCCTTAAGAACATTGGTTTTGCAACGTTATTTCCATCTGGACCAAATTTCACATCACCGTAGAAAGTCTGCATTTCGACACCAGCTATAGCATCTCTAACTGCTTTCTTATCAAAGCTATTAGCTGCCTCGAAAGCTTCTTTCCAAACGTAAACAGCAGCAGAAGCCTGCGCTGATTGGTAAGGAACAGAAGAGTAGCTAGGATGAGCAGCTTTAAAGTCTGCATTCCAATCAGCCGCAGAACCGAACATAGCATCTTTCTTGTCTATACCTGGAACCCATTGCGTAGGGCAAAGAAACCCTGTAGCGGCATTTGGAAACTTCTCATGAACCTTTGCTGCTTCACAATGCGTCATGGCAATGATTGGAACATTAATTTTCATCTCATCAATTTGCCTAGCAGCTGTCGCAGCCCCTTTCGAATGTCCTGAAATAATCAGAATGTCCGGCTTTAGTGCTTTCACTTTAGTCAAAGTAGTAGACATATCTGATAAATCAGCAGGAAGCTGATCATCAATCACAAGCTTCATGCCGTAATCTTTGATCATTTCCACTAATCCAGCCCTGATATCCATTGAAAACGGGTCACCTTCGAAAGCCATTGCAACTCTTGCATCACTTGCGGGTTTGCCTATACTTTTCTTTTGATCAGCAGCAAAATTTAACGCGCCAGGTAGATATAAATCAGTAGTAGAAAGAACAGCAAATAAGTACTTGTAACCCTGAGTAAACAACGATCTTGAAGCACCTTCCGCTTCGATCATTGGAACACCAAATTTTTCAGAAACTGGAGCTATAGCTTTTGTCATACCAGAACTATAAGGTCCTAACATAAACTCAACGCCGTCTTGTTGAATTAAGCGTTCTGCAAGTTGTGCTCCCCTAGCAGGAGTTGACTCGTCATCATAATATTTAACAGTTAATTTATAACTTTTACCACCGACCATAACTCCGCCTGTAGAATTTATTCTATCAACAGCAAAATCGTAACCTCTTTGAGTGTGTAACCCATTAGTTGCATACTTTCCTGTCAGCGATAGCGCCGATCCAAGTGTAATAGTATCACCTTCAACACCAGCATTTGCAGAACTGGAAAATCCTGCCGCAACTACTGCGAAAGCCATAGCCGTAATTATCTTAAAGTTTTTAAACATTTCATCCCTCCCTGGGTAGTATCTATACGAATAATCTCACTATACGATAATTGTTAAAAGTACTAGTGAAAAAACAGGGTGCACTCTAAAAAAATATAATAGCTTCAAAAAACTTAGATCATGCTCTTAACAAGACAATCATAATGGAGATAGTTAGCAAACTGACAGCAAAAATCTCTTTTTTACTGGGTCGTTCTTTGAAAAAGAAAAAAGAAATACCCAATGCTATCAGTAACTCAATTTGACCTAGTGCTCTAACTGGAGCAACCGCATTTGCAGAAAATGCATAAAACCAACAAGCAGTGGTTACGGCGCCAAAAAAACCAACTAAATATGCCCGACGCCAAGCCTTAAAGCTATTAATTAATTCTACTCTCGCTTTGAACCACAGCCATAAACCCATTATTACGGATTGAATTAGTACAGCCACTCCCCCAGTCATACTAGCTTTCATCAACAAATCTGATCCTTCTAAAGAATCAGTGGCAGCTCGAAAAGCTACAGTACAAAAACCAAGGAAAGCACCACTACCTAGTCCAAGTGCTGTTTGACGTGTCCATAAAGCACTCAACAAATTTGACAAACTAATCTCACTTTTAGACAAGGTTAATAAGAATACAGCTAAAACTCCTAATAAGATTGCAAAACCTACCTCAAAGCTAACAAAATATCCTAGTATCATTGCCTCAAATATCGCAGCCATAAGTACTTCTGTTTTTGAAAAAGCTATACCAGCAGCAAAAGACCTGTGTGAAAATAACGTAATAAGGAGCACTGTAAAAATAATTTGCATTATCCCTGCTATAGTTATCCAAAAAATATATTCTAGATTTATTGAAGGTAACGGCTGATCATAAAAAAACGAATAAAAAGCAATCCACGCCCACGCAAAAGGGATAGCATAGGAAAACCTAACGTAACTTGCACCAAGAACACCCAAGGACTGCTTTAAATTTTTTTGTTGGGCCGTTCGAAGACTTTGAGATATCGCTGCAATTATAGTTACCCATATCCAAGTCGCCATTTTATAGGGGCTTTCTACTAAAAGTAATTGATTAAAATACTCACGCTAAACTGTAAATCCAAGCATAAAATTAATTAATCATCAAGCTAGCAGATCAAAAGCTCAAGACAAGTATCTTCTTTATCCCAACAGTTCTCACCCTTGCAGCTTAAAAACAACTTTATTTTTTGTAAGAATAAAGTCCTAATTAAAATTGGAACTCAAAAAGGTAGCATTTATTCAGACAACTATATTTACTCAAACTATTAATATTCCCCTTTGTAAAAAAAAAAACTAATGTAAAATAAAGAATACCAGGAGGTGCTCATGCCAGATAAACTCAATAATGGAATATTAACCCGCCGGAAGGTACTAGGTGACAAACACGTAGATAAAGCATTGGAGCAAACAACAAGCTTTGATGAACCATTCCAAAATTTAATTACAGAGAGCGCTTGGGGAACTGTTTGGAAAAATGAAGCAATTAGCCTTAGAGAGAGATCTATGATAACACTAGCACTCCTAGCTGCGACTGGAAATTTCGATGAAATACCAATGCATGTAAGAGCAACTGCAAATACTGGAGCTTCTAAGGATGACATCCGAGAGGCTTTCATGCATGTAGCTATTTACGCAGGAGTACCCAAAGCAAACCATGCCTTTAAGATTGCGAAAAAAGTTTTTGAAGATATGGACAATATGGAATGAAAGTCCAAAGTAAAATAGATAGTTACTTGAAGAGAGACAGAGCATGGCACCCAAAAGCGTTAAGCCCTTCGTATAAATCTAGTATTTACAGATCGCCACAATCAAAGCTTCTTTCCTTCCCGGCAACGCAAAGTGAGGAAACTGGTCCAGTCTTTGGACATGACTTGATAGGTAAGCTCGATAATAACCTAATACATAACAGCGCTAAACAAGGACAATCAGCAATCGGTCCACGAATTATTGTCTTTGGGCGCCTTATTGATGAATATAAACGCCCTATACCAAATTCGCTTATCGAAATATGGCAAGCTAATTCAGGAGGAAGGTATAGGCATATGAATGAAACTTACTTAGCTGCTCTTGATCCTAACTTTAGTGGTTGTGGTCGGACATTAACCGATGAAAATGGTAATTACGAGTTTTCCACAATAATGCCTGGACCCTACCCATGGCCAAATGGTCCTAACGACTGGAGGCCTGCGCATATTCATTTCTCTATTTTTGGAGATGCATTTACTCAACGCCTTATAACACAAATGTACTTCGAAGGTGATCCATTAATACAAAAATGTCCAATCGTCTCTACATTAAAATCAACGAGAGCAGTAGAGCGACTAACAGGTTTTTTAGATATGACAAAAACTGTTCCAATGGATAGCTTAGCATATAAGTTTGATATCGTTATACGAGGCAATCAACAAATATTTTTTGAAAATAAACCTGAAGGTTCGTAATATGGTACACATAAGAGATAATTTTAAAGAGAGTCCTTCCCAAACAGCGGGCCCTTATGTGCACATTGGATGCACTCCGAATTTTACTGGTATTAAAGACCTCTATAATAGTGACCTAGGGTCATTAATGAAGTTTGGCCCCATAAAAGGTGAAGAGATAACACTTAAAGGGACTATCTTTGATGGCAATGGAGAATCTCTTAAGGACGCTATGATAGAAATCTGGCAAGCTGATAGTGCGGGACTTTACAATTCACCTAAAGAAATTAGAGGGCAAGCGGATCCAAATTTTTCTGGGTGGGGAAGATGCGCTGTGAATTTAAAAACTGGTTTATATAACTTCGAAACAGTCAAACCCGGCCGTGTTCCTAATGCAGAAGGTATTTTGCAAGCTCCTCATATAACTGTTTGGATTGTAGCTCGTGGAATAAATGTGGGCCTTCATACCAGAGTTTATTTTTCGGATGAAGTAAAAGATAATTCCTCTGATCCAATCCTTACCCGGATAGTAGAATCCGAACGAACTCAAACGTTGCTAGCATTGAAGGAGAGAAAAGGGTTATATAAATTTGATATACATCTACAAGGTTCACAAGAAACAATTTTTTTTGATATTTAGAGGTTAAAATGAGTAATCCATGTATAATCTGTGTAGCTATAACTGGCTCTGTAACTACAAAAGAGCATAATCCTTCGGTCCCAATATCGATAAATGAACAAATTGAAAGTACGCATGAAGCTTTTGAGGCGGGTGCTGCGATAGCTCACTGTCATGTTCGAAATGATGATGGTAGCCCATCATCCAGTCCAGACAAGTTTGCGTTGCTAAAAGCGGGCCTGGAAAAACACTGCGATGGTTTGATTGTCCAGTTTTCAACTGGGGGGCGTTCTGGTGCAGAAAAAGAACGGGGTGGCATGTTAAGCCTAAGACCCGATATGGCGTCTTTGACAGTTGGTTCTAATAATTTTCCAAACCGGGTTTATCAAAATGCTCCAGATTTAGTCGATTGGCTAGCTAGGGAAATGATAACGCATGATGTAAAACCAGAGATAGAGGCCTTTGATCTTAGCCACATTCATCAGGCTGCAATAATGAATAAAGATGGGAGAATTCCAGGTAAGCTATATATTCAATTTGTAATGGGAGTACAAAATGCAATGCCTGTGGATAAAGATGTATTTGACTACTATATTAAAACAGTAAACCGTCTACTTCCAGACGCGGAATGGTGTGCGGCAGGAATTGGAAAACATCAACTTACTATTAACGAGTGGTGCATCGCAAATGGTGGACACACCAGAACAGGTTTCGAAGACAATGTTAGATTAGATAAAGACACCTTAGCACCTTCAAATGCTGCCTTGGTAGGAAGGGCTGTCGAATTATGTTCCAAGTATGATAGGCGCCCTGCTACATGTAGTGAAGCAAGAGAGATACTAGGCCTTAGGTAAATGTGACTATCATTTTAAGTAGAGTGCCTATGGCCTTTCTTTTCCTAAATGAGAAATACCGCCCAAGGTTGTTAAAGCAATCGAGAGTGCCCTTGCTGTAGTATTAATCATACCTGGAAGGATCATCCACTCTAAGGTCCACGCTCGTCCAGAGCGCTCTTGTTCATGAAGCATAGCTAAATGCATTCCAGGTAGTTGAACTGCATTAAAATCTGCTAAGCTGGTTAGAACCTCGGGCAATACAGGGTTCTTCTTATGGGCCATCGCAGAGCTGGACCCACCAAACATAAAAGTGACCTCGTCCACGCCCTGT
Source organism: uncultured Paracoccaceae bacterium (assembly GCA_913041145.1). Classification (GTDB taxonomy): domain Bacteria; phylum Pseudomonadota; class Alphaproteobacteria; order Rhodobacterales; family Rhodobacteraceae. Next base: position 31,748 of record CAJWHE010000013.1, on the reverse strand, counting down.
TGAGACATCAAGCTTAAATCTAAACCTATTTTACCCAAAGATCCGGTTATCAAAGCTAAAAAGTTAGCATATTCTGCTAAGTTAGACCTCATTGTATGCCATGCCTTTTGAGTACCACTTAAACCTAAAGAATTGGCTACCTCACTTGCAAACTTTTCTCCTAAGTTAGGAGGAAACTGCCTTGTACCAACCGGACCGCCAACCTGAGCAACCTCTAGATTTAAACGAATTTCTACTAAACGATTCAAATAACCAATTAGCGGCATTTTCCAAGTTATTATTCGATCTTTAGCCTGGATCAACAATGCTTTCTGCATTCTAGTTCGTCCATCGATTACATTTTCACCAAAACTAGTTATTACTGAGTCTAAGACACAACACAAACTGTTCAACCTACCCTCAATAATATTGTTTGCGTCTTTAATAGCCAGCACCAAGGCTGTATCCATAATATCTTGGCTAGTAGCTCCTAAATGGATACAATCCTTTAACCTATCTCCAGCATGCCTCTTAAGCTGTCTAACAAACTCAGGGATTGCGAGCCCATCTACCAATAAGGAATCTTCAATTTTTTGTAAATCAGGTTGAAATGTCTTTATTGCGTCACAGGTTTCTAATGCTAAATTTGCATCAATTAAAGATAACCTCTCTGCAATCTCAGTCAAAGCTAGCTCATATTTTTTGTAATACTCCAGTGTCATCTCTGTGGAAAATAAATTTGTAACTGCTTGATCTAAGAAAAAGCCTTTTATAAATTTATTTTTTGTTAAATAAGGATTCATTGCACTTTTCCGTTTTGCTGTTAATTGCAACAAGTTAAAAAATATTTAGTTTTTTATGTAGTTAAAAATAACGACATTTCTTTAATTGTCCTTCATAAAGGCTTGCACGTACCTGAACAGCCTTTGCTGTATTAACCAACCAACCCTTCGAGTTATAACTACCCCTCTTATAACCTGATACCCCTTCATGATAAGCTAAGTACTGTCTATAAGCATCCTTTTTTGATATATTCAAAGATTTACTGGCTTTATTCATATACCAACCAATAAAGTCTACCGAATGTGCAAAGTTATTTCTGCTTGCAAACCTTTTACCATTCGCCTTTTTGTACTCATTCCACGTACCGTCTAAAGCCTGAGCATATCCCTGAGCAGTAGATCTGCGGTGCCATGGGATAACACCAAAAAGTTTAGTTCTAGAGGTTTTAGCATTTCGAGTAAAACTACTCTCTTTCCATATAGTAGCAAGTTGCACATGGGCTGGAATACCCCATTTTTTTTCAACTTTTTTTAATGGCCTTATCCAACCACGATGTAGCTTTAATAGTGAACAGATATTGCTCTTACCATCTGGCAATCTAGAAAACCGAGACATGCCGTGAGCTGAGACACCTAAAAAACAAGTAATAAGAAAAGCTAATATCAACCTGTTAAACATTTAACTTACTTACCTTCTAAAAAAAATTACTATAAGTACTACCTTTTTATTTTACCGTCTGTCAAAAGATTAACAACTGTAATTATGATAAATAGAGTTCAAAATTTATAATTCAATTATATCCTAATTTACAAAGAATACTAACTTTGATTACATCGTTTCTTTCATTTTTAGTAAATTGTACTAATTTAACTTTAACGAATAGCCACAAAGGAACAATAATGAAAAAATCTGTTTTAATCGTAGGTGCTGGACATGGCCTTAGTTCGTCCCTAGCAAAGTTGTGCGCGGGAAATAATATGTCTGTTGCACTAGCAGCAAGGAATATCGAAAAGCTAGAAGGTTTAGCAAAAGATATAGATGCAACTCTACATAGTTGTGACACAAGTGAAATTAAAGAAGTGTCTAATTTATTTGAAAACCTTGATAAAACCTTAGGCACGCCCGACTTAGTTGTTTACAATCCCTCGGCCAGAGTGCGAGGACCAATTGAAGACCTGGATGCCCAGAAAACTCTTGAGGCATTAAAAATTACTTGTTTTGGAGCTTTCCTAGTTGCACAACAAGCTGCTAAACGGATGCTTAAAAGGGGGAGTGGAAGTATTTTTTTTACAGGCGCATCTGCAGGAGTTAAAGGATTTCCAAACTCATCTGTATTTGCAATGGGCAAGTTTGGCCTTAGAGGCTTGGCCCAATCTCTAGCTCGAGAACTTCATCCAAAAAATATTCATGTCGGACATTTTGTAATCGATGGTGGAATAAAATCCAACACAAGACAGGCTTTAGATGATAATCTGCTTGATCCCGATCAAATAGCTAAAACTTATATGGAACTTCATCGACAGCACCGAAGCACTTGGGCATGGGAAATAGAGCTTAGGCCGTGGATTGAACGCTTTTAACTCCGAGGAGGTCTCGAGAGGCTTTTAAGTTAACCCGCACGTGTTTAATAGACAACTACGCACCAGTTAACTTTTACTTTAACCCTGTAATTAAGTATAGATTTTATCACTAAGGCCGTAGATCAAGATTGCAGACACAATAGCGAAACATAAAGGCGCTATGTAACCCTCAGCAGTATATTTAACACCATCCAAAGTAGCTGCATTTGAGCTAGTGACAGTGATATAGCCTGCTACCACCAAAATACATGCCTGAACAAATATATAGACAAGGAAAATCCATGCTCCACCCAAGCCTACAAATAAGAAGTATATACCAAGCAAAGATATAGCAGCTACGAATGAGCCCAAAACTCTAGTAGGTAATACAGCAGATTCATGAATACCGTATTTTGCTAACCAATCGACAGTGGTAAATAGCGTCTGGTAGGTATACATTAGAAAACCAGCAATCATTACTATGTATAATATTAAATAAGGTACTCCATTAAACTCAGCTACCATTTTATAATTCCTTTACACAATTGATAAAGAAAATTAACACAGTATTGATTAACAAACTAATCCAAAAATTAAAATTACCTTGAAAAGGTTACGTTCTGTAGCAACAATGACACTAGAAAAAGCCATTATCTGAACTTTAATATGATAATTTTAAAAGATTAGTATTTGTTTTTATAAAAAAATTTAGTGAGGAATATAATGAAACTTAAACTCCATCATATTAATCTTTGCACTGAGAATATTGAAAGAATGGATGCATTCTACAAAGACGTTCTTCAACTTAGTGAAGATAAGACAGCCGACCTGCCAACCTTAGAGAAAAATAAAGGCTACAAAGGTGATGTTGCTTTTATTACTGATGGAACAATACAAACTCATATAGCTCAGAAAGACCAACTGGCAGGATTTAACACTGAACAATTCGTCAACCCTGTAGAACGTGGCCATATAGCCTACCGAACTGATGATATTGTAGAGTTCAAGGCCCATCTTGACCGTAAAGGCATAAAGTATTCAGATTGGGGCAATGCCGCTGTGAATGGTTGGCATCAAGTGTTCTTCTACGACCCTGATGGTAATGTTATAGAAGTTCACGAAGTAGAAAAGTCCTAATAATATCTATTAATTAACCATCCTAGCCAGGCGTCCCGAAATAATCTCATTAGCATCACTAATAATGCTCTTAATAAGCTCATCACAACTTGGAGTATCATTTATTAGCCCCGCTACCATGCCGCACGACCAAGCTCCAGCGTCTACCTCGCCATCGAGCATAACCTTGGGATACACTCCCACAACTTCTTCGGCGATATCCTCAAATTTAAGATCACTTCCAAGTTCATTCTCTAACTCTAAAACCTTTTGAACAGATGGATTAATTAGAACCCTTTCAGTATTTCTTAAAGGGCGCATCACTAATCTAGTATCTAATTCAGTAGCATCAATAATAGCTTTCTTTACATTTTCATGTATTGGAGCCTCTTTAGTTACCATAAACCGGGTTCCCATGTTAATGCCATCTGCTCCTAAGGAAAGGGCGCTGACTAAGCTTCGTCCATCTGCCATTCCGCCAGAGGCGACAAACGGTATACTAAGTTTTTCTGCCGCTAAAGGTAATAAAATAAAATTTGGTATATCATCCTCACCTGGGTGACCCGCGCACTCAAATCCATCAACAGACACCGCATCACAGCCAATTGCCTCCGCCTTTAATGCATGTCGAACAGATGTACATTTGTGGATAACTTTAATTCCAGCATCTTTTAGAGCAGGTAAATGCTCTTGTGGATTTCTCCCAGCAGTTTCAACAATTTGAACTCCGCCATCAATTATAGCCTTAATATAGCTAGGATAATCGGGAGAAAAAACAGCAGGCAAAAAGGTTAAGTTTACTCCGATAGGTTTATCTGTCAGATCTTTACATCTAGAGATTTCATTAGAGAGGTCTTCTGGAGATTTTTGAGTTAGTGCAGTTAAAATGCCTAATCCACCAGCATTTGATACTGCCGCAGCTAATTCTGCAAATCCCACAAAATGCATCCCACCTTGAATAATAGGGTAATCAATTTTGAAAAGTTCAGTTATTCGCGTTTTCATTACATAACCTCAGATAAAATAAACAGTCCCAACAGATATCATATTATAAAGTAAGCACAAGTTTCTTATCCACACGATATTATAACATTCAATCTCAGTAATTGCATAATTATCAAATGTTTCTACACCTTTAGGAATAAAGGCATACCCTAGTAAACACCTGCGCTTACTAAAAAAATAATTACATTAGATGCAACGACCGCCATCAACTTCCATAGCGATACCTGTTATCATACTGGCTTCGTCTGAGCACAAATAACAAGCGGCATTACCCAAATCTTCAGGAGTTGAAAATCTTCCAATAGGGATAGTAGATAGGAATTTTTTACGAATTTCAGGAGTATCTTCACCCATAAAAGCTTTGAGTAATGGCGTTTCTCCAGCCACTGGGTTTAGAGCATTAACTCTAACACCGTGCGGAGCTAACTCCACAGCCATTGTTTTAGTTGCCGTTATTACCCAGCCTTTAGAGGCGTTATACCAATTTAAATTCGGTCGCGGCGACACCCCAGCCGTTGAGGCCATATTTAATATCACTCCAGACTTATTCGATTTCATATGTGGTACAAAATTTCTAGCTGCTAAGTAAATTGAGCGTACGTTAACATTTAAAACTCTATCAAATTCTTCCTCACTTACAGACTCCAAAGGTGCTGGTAAGTGGGTAACTCCTGCGTTATTTACCAGAATATCAATTTTACCAAATTCAGAGAAAACTTTTTCAGAAAAACTTTTCATACTTTTCGAATCTGAAACATCCACCTCAATAGCGGTACCATTTATAGCGTTGGCAATCTCTTTTGCTGAACTCAGGTTAATATCAGCAACTATAACTCTAGCACCTTCCTGAGAAAATTTTTCACAGATCCCAATTCCAAATCCAGAACCACCACCCGTAACAATTGCAACTTTATCTTTAAGCCTCATAATGTGTCCCTATCTATAATTTATGCTAAATATAAACTTCTTTACTCATTCAAGGGAATGCGGCGCTCAACAATTCTGGCCATTATTGAGGCTCCAATAGGTAAAACTTCTGGATCTAAAACAAAACTAGGGTTATGAAGTGGAATTGTGCCACCATGCCCTACTCTGCAATAGGCTCCAGGCACAACTTTTAACATATCAGCAAAATCTTCTGAACCAGTAGCCGGTTCTGCCTTATCATCAATATTTTCAGAACCCACGATGTCTGCAGCAGCTTTCATGTACTCGTCTGACAAATCATCATCATTTGTGAGAACATCAAAAATATTACGTAAATCAATATCAATACTCACGCCGTAAGCCTTTCCAAACCCCTCACAAATATCTTTCATTCTATTTTCAACCATTTCGTACACACTATCAGAAAAATATCGAATTGTGCCTGCTAGGTGTGCCGTTTCTGGAACAACATTATAAGCCGCGCCGGCATGAATTTGGGTTACAGAAATCACGCATGTTTCCAAAGGTGGAACATTCCTACTTACAATACTTTGTATTTGTCCGACTAAAGCAGAAGCAATTACTAACGAATCTTTTGATTGCTGAGGCATTGCTGCATGGCTTCCCACACCCTTTACAGTAATATCAAAAAACGAAGCTCCTGCCATGGCAGCTCCCTTACAAATATCCACCGAATTAATCTTTCCATTAGGAGAGTTGTGCATCCCAAAAACCTCATCACAAGGAAATTGGTTAAATAAGCCTTCTTCTAGCATCCCTCTAGCACCACCCAAGCCCTCTTCCGCAGGTTGAAATATTAAAACTGCTGTTCCATCAAATTCTCGTGTTTCTGCTAAATGCTTTGCCGCTCCAAGTAACATAGTCGTATGTCCATCATGACCACATGCATGCATAGTGCCTGGGTTTTTTGAGGTATATGCCACACCAGAAATCTCATCAATTGGCAACGCATCCATATCTGCTCTAAGTCCAATTCTCCTATTACCTTGACCTTTACCTCTAATGATACCAACCACACCTGTTTTTGCTATTCCAGTATGGACCTCATCAACACCAAAACTTTTCAACTTCTCTGCTACAATTTTTGATGTTCGCTCTTCTTCAAAACCAATCTCCGGGTTTGCGTGTAAATCTTCAAAGATTTCTGTTAGTTCCTTTTTGCTCTTCGAAATTACTGATGAAATATTTATTGACACGTAGTACCCTCCTTTATGAAATTATGATAAAAATTTACATTTATATGGACTGTTCCAAACTCTTTCTGAGTTTATATGCATTCGTTTGATGTTCAATAGAAATATCATCATAACTCAAAATAGAATTAGCCTTAACATCTCTAAGCATTTTTACACCAGCTGTCAGACCTAATGGTAGATAATTTTTTTTAACAGAAATATTACTTGGTCGTATATCTCCCGATACTGTGTAACCACCCTCTCCATCCAAAACTTCACCAACTTGTAAATCTCTTTTTGCAATAGTCACAACATCTGATAGAAATTCCTTAGCCACCCCAGTAGCTTCTTTTCTTATGCCAACATTAGCTACAGACATTCCAAGCTCTAGTCCTATTAAATGCCAACGCTTATAACTCGTAAAATACTTACCACTATCATCAGTTTGGACCTTATACTCTTCAAAACAATTCCGTTGATAATCGTTTGCTGATTTTAAAGTAACCCACACTCCCTTCCTAATGTCATAGTCTATCATATCTCCATTTTCGTCTAAGCTATTTATTACCTCCACAAAGCCAGATCCCTCCAACATACCACCGTCGTTAATTGGTCGCATAAGCATTGGAATTTGATCAATCGATCCAGAAGGGTAGTTTAATCCATTACTGGGCGCTAGCAGACCTGTCGCATTCGATATAGCTGACGATTCAATTGCTGGCTTAGTTCCATCAAGAAAAGAGTTAAACATTTTAGGATTTAATCGACCTCGCTTCGCTTGTTCTTCAGTTAACCCCCAATAATCCCAAATTGTATCCGGTGTAGAAGAACGGTATTCTGAACGCCATTTGTGACCACGACCAGCAGCAATAACATCAAACCCGCAGACCCGGGCCCAATCTACTAACTCACAGACCATTGCAGGCTGATCACCGTAAGCCATTGAATAAATTACGCCAAATTCAATAGCTTTACGCGCTAATGCTGGCCCACAAAGAGCGTCTGCTTCAACGGTAGCACTAATCACGTGCTTTCCTGATTCAAATGCAGCAAGTATGTGATCAACAGCCTTTACAGGATTTCCAGTGCACTCGATAATAATATCGATCCTTGGTTCGTTAACAAGACTAACAAAATTTTCTAAAACACACGTGGCACCAGATTCTAATGCGTTATCTAACGTCTTTGCGTCATACATCTCAGGCTTCCAGCCCGCTAACTTTAAGTTAGATTTACAGGATTGAATATTTAAATCTGCCACACCAACAACATGAATCCCTGGTAACCTAACAACCTGGGAAGCAAACATTGTTCCAAACTTCCCAACCCCGATTATGCCAACACGAATTAGATCATTGTTATCACTGCGTGCCTTCAACTGATTAAATAAACTCATCTAATTTTTTCCAGTGAATTTGTTTTTAAGGTACAGACTTAAATTAATATCGTCGCCATATGACGTAATGCAATTTCATAGCCAGAAACTCCAAAACCACAAATAACACCATCAGCTCTCAGTGATACAAACGACTTGTGTCTGAAATCCTCTCTCTTATGGATGTTAGAAATATGGACTTCTAAAACTAAACCCTCATAAACATTCAGCGCGTCCAATATTGCTACCGAAGTATGACTAAATGCACCCGGGTTTATTATAATTCCTTCGACTTTATCCCTAGCACTCTGTATAATTTCTATTAACTCTCCTTCATGATTTGACTGTGAGAGTTCTAAATCAATGTTCAATGTTTTTGATATGGAAACACAAGTTTCTTCAATATTTTTAAGCGTTGTATGCCCATAAATCTCCGGTTGCCTGGTCCCAAGTAAATTCAAATTTGGTCCATTAATCATGTAAACTTTTTTATTCATAAGATTATTTCCCACTTTAAAGTATATCACTTAACTCTTTTTTTATTTATAATGCCTCGAACAACGCTATTGATCAATATCAACCAATCGCATAAAAGTATACTCGTTTTCCGTGAGAAAAGTTTGCTGTAAAAAAAAATCCTAATCTGAATAATAACAAAATATGGATTACATCCAAGGTGTCAAAGTTAAAAATTGATTGGAAGTGTAAGAATACTTGGATAACGTCATCCTATAATACGATGTGGTGCTTAATTGGATGCTCTATTGGTGATTTTGGAACAATTCTATTCTTTCAACTGTCTAACTTTAACGTGTCAGCACTTGTGGTAATGAGTCTAGCTATAGTTAATGGACTAATAACCTCAATCGCCCTTGAAACATTTATTTTATTACGTCAAATGATCTTTTCCATAGCGCTCAAGACAGCTCTTGGTATGTCACTCATCTCAATGATATCAATGGAGCTTTCAATGAATATTGTTGATTTTATTCTAGTTGGTGGGGCCAAACTGACTATTTGGGTGATACCAATAATGCTTTTTGTCGGATTTATTACACCTCTTCCATATAATTATTGGCAACTCAAATTTCATGGAAGAGCCTGCCACTAGCATGGTAAAAATAAAAACCTTAACTTAAAACAAGTATTTTAATTATAGTTGACTTTGTCCTATTAGAAAAATCCAAGGCTCTACATCTCCAGCTAAGCCTTTAGAGCTTCCAGAATAACGCCTTATCAATCTGAGACCGATACCTTCTAAATGTTTAATCAGTTCATCCTCCGTGTAATAAGCATAAAATCTACCGATAGAGTCACGCTTGGTACCAGTTCCTAACTTCATTCCTAAGCCTAATTTTCCATCAGGTAACAAAATACGTTTAATAACTCGCAAAATTTTTAAAAATTCAATTTGATCAACGTGTAGAAGGCTAAAACTAGCATAAATTCCATTGAAACTCTTTGCCCCATCGAGTTTATCAAAGGTACAAACTTTAGCTTTAATATTAAATTTTTGATTAGCAAGTTCGACCATTTTTGCGGAAGCATCGATCGCATGACAGTTGAGACCAGAATTCAGCATATAGAAAGCAGCAGAGCCATGACCACAGCCTAAATCTAAAACTTTATCGTTCTTATTATGAAGTTCTACGAAATCCTTCAAATGCTTATTTGTGGTGAAACCGCCTATTTTAGAGTACTCATCTGCTTTTGCATTATAAACTTCAATAGTTTGGTCATCTACCACAATACATTCCAACATTTTTTGATTAGACTTAAACAAATTTGTTTTGTAACAATTTATTGGTTACGATTAAAGTAAACCATAAACGAAAATACAAATGCAACTAATTAAATAATTGAGAGTTTCTTTTATACTCTATTCTTTTTTATAAAAAGGGACCTAAATATGACTGATTGGCAAAAATTTTTAAAAACTAACCAGGAAAGGTTTGAGGGTGAACTACTAGACTTTGTTAGTATTCCTTCTGTGTCAGCATCCAGTGAGTATGTTGAAGATGTAGAAAGAGCTGCCCGTTGGGTGTCCAACAGGTTAGAAAAGGCTGGAGCAGAAAACACTGTTATAATGCCAACAGGCGGCCATCCAGTTGTCTATGGCGACTGGTTGCACGCTGGGAAATCAAAACCCACTATTTTAATATACGGCCATTTTGATGTTCAACCGGCAGAACCTTTTGACTTGTGGGATACCCCACCCTTTAAGCCTGAAATACGAAATGGGAAGGTTTATGGGCGAGGAGCATCAGATGATAAAGGGGGGATGTTAATTCCAATTATCTCCTTTGAAGCAATAAAAAATACTAGGGGCGAGTTACCAGTAAATGTTAAGTTTTTATTTGAAGGTCAGGAAGAAATAGGTTCTCCCGAATTACCAGAGTTTATGGCAAAACACCGTAAAAAGTTTTCATGCGATATGATATTCTCTGCAGATGGACTGCAGTGGACAGAAGATGAGCCAAACATTGTCCTAGGCTTAAAAGGTCTAATCGGGGTAGAAATTAAGTTAACAGGGCCAAAAGTTGATCAGCACTCCGGATTACATGGCGGAGCTATTGCAAACCCGCTAATGGCGCTTAGTCAATTAGTTGCATCAATGAAAGATCAAAATGGAAAAATTCTTATTGATAATTTTTATGATGATGTCGTTGAACTTACGTTAGAAGATAAGGATGAAATTTCAAAAGTACCATACGATGAGGCAGCCTATATTGCTGAACTTGGAGTTCCAGAACTTTTTGGAGAGGCCGGATATAGTACCCGCGAAAGGCTCTGGGCGCGTCCAACACTAGATATAAACGGTATATGGGGTGGATATCAGGGGTTAGGCTCAAAAACTGTACATCCAGCAGAAGCAAGTGTGAAAATAACCTGCAGGTTAGTTGCAAATCAGAATCCTGATAAAATCTTTAATCTAATAACAAAACATGTCGAGAGACATACTCCTCCAGGAACAACTTCATCTATACAAAAACTAGCTGGAGACGGAGACCCATTTCTAATGCCTAGGAGCCATAATGCTAGTAAAGTAGCAAAAGACATACTTGCTGAAGTTTATCAAAAGGAACCTTATGAGACCCGCCTGGGTGGCTCTATTCCAATAATGACCATATTTCTCAAAGAGCTTGGAGTTCACGGTACCATGTTTGGGTTTTCATTAGGTGATGAAAACCTACATGCTCCTAATGAATTTTTTAGATTAAAGAACTTCAAGCGTGGGCAAATTGCCTATTGCAAGTTACTCGAAACACTAGGTTCTGACTAAGAAAAATTTACTTTTTTATTTAAAATGGTAAATATATAAATTCCAATAAAAACAACAACCAAGGACCAAAAGTGATATAATTCAAAGGGTTCGTCTAAGATTATTACACCCATAATAGCCGCGAAAATTGGTACAAGGTTTATATATAAACCTGCTCTGCCTGGACCAATGAGCTCAACACCTCTCATAAAGGTAATTTGCGATAAAAAAGAAGGTACCAAAGCAATATAAACGATTAAGAACCACTCAAAATTATTTGGCCAAAGCGTATATCCCAGAGATGTTTCTAATAATAAAAGGGGAAGTGAAGCCAACCACGCTGCAATAGCAAAAAATGTAAAAAGCGTGAGATTCTCCATTTTGGGACTCCGCTTTAGGCCAATTGTATAACTCGCGTATAGGAATACAGCCATTAGCGCAAAAAGATCGCCCAAATTAGCCGAAAGTGCCAGAAGAGTAATTAAACTTCCTTTACTAATAACAATCAAAACACCAACTAAAGCGACAAGCATACCAAAAACCTCTATCTTAGAAACTTTAGTATTTAGAAACAAAACCGCTAAGATTAAAATAAAAGCTGGCATCGTACATTGAATAATTCCCAAATTTACAGCTACAGTATAATTTGCAGCAATATAGAATAATGCACTAAATGCGGTGAGTCCTAAAGCTCCCATTGATAAAACCCATTTAAGATTTTTCTTTACCAGTGGATAAGCTAAAATCAGCTTTTCCCTTTGCATTATAATCAAAATTGGAACGACTATAGACCAACGTAAAAAGACTACCACCATAGGAGAAATTTCGTCCACAGACAATCGAGCTACTATGGTATTGCCTGCCCACCCAAAGGTTGAAAAACATATTAATAACGGGGCATTTACCCATAATTTTTGTAAAAATTTTATTACAAAACCTCCGAAAAAGCATTTATCAAGTAATTATAAAAAAGAGCACTAAATTGTAGGGTTCTAAAAACTCCGTTAACTTAACACCTTAAACCGGCCGCTCTCCCTTGATTGTAACCCTTCTACCCTTGCGCTCTTCGGGCCAATAATCCCAAATTGCACGATGCATACAACACCGATTATCCCAAAAGGCCATGTCATTTAAAGACCACCGAAACCTTATCTGATAATCTAGATGTTCCGCGTGCTTAAAGAGCATTTCTAAAACTGAATCACTTTCAGATTCTGAAAGTTCATTGATACGAGTTGTAAAAGTTCGGTTTATAAAGAGTGCCTTTCTACCTGTCTTTGGATGAGTTCTAACTACTGGATGAACAGCTTCTGGGCAGTGGATCTCTTGATCACTTTTACCCCGGTCACTGTACCGGCCTTTGTAGATATGCTCCGAAGAATGGAGGGCCGTTAGGCCTTCAACCAATGATTTTAGAGGCTTCGAAAGATTATCATAAGCCATATACATATTACTAAACATAGTATCTCCACCACATGGTGGAGCAATTTGGATCTGAAGCATAGTTCCAAGCGGAGGCTCTTCATCACATGATACATCTGAATGCCAAAATTCTCCATTAGCAATCTTTGAATCTTTAGTTGCATGAATTTCAAAAATTTCTGGCTGCCCTTTCATAGTTGGTGCTGCAGGATGCGCGTGTAAGGGGCCGAACCGTTTTCCAAACAAAACATGCTGTTCCGGTGGGATTACATTTTGGTCTTTAAAAAATAAAACCTGATAATCTAAGAAGGCTTGTTGAACTTCAACAAACTGCTCATCTGGCACCGGAATGCTCAGGTCTACACCATATATCTCTGCACCTAGATTTGGAGCAAAAGGTTTGGCGGTTATAAATTTATAATTATTACTCTTTACTACTACCATGCGAAGCTCCTAAATTTATTATAATGACCGTAAAATAAAACAATTACTATCCAATATTCTTAAAATACACTCCTAGATAAAGATATTTACTAAACTTAGTAAAATACCTCCAATTAAAGCGTATCCAAACGAAATCCATAAATTTATTCCAAAAGTTAACTTATATACCGGAATAACAAAAAGCCGAGAACAGGTAATTAATGCCAAGGATGCGAAAGAAGGTAAAGTTCCTGCGCCCCACCCAATTAAGTGAGATTGCATTAATAATGCAGGATGAACATCTGCCGCACCTCCGCTAAAAATTCCTAATAAGGCGGTACTTGAAATAACTGGATGGATACCAATTATAGAGGCTAACATCATGATAGTTGGTGTAAATATTAAAGCTACCCATCCTGGAATAATTCCAGAATAAAATGTAGAAACCACTTCACTAAAGACTCCAGCTTCTGTCGCAAAGAACGCAACGACCATAGCCATACTTATTATTACTATGTCATCAGAAATATTTACCATGGAGTTTTTGGTGCTGGCTACCACAACCTTAAAGCCCTTTGAGTTTCGAATTAATTGTAGCAACACCAAGCCTGGCATTACAAGAATTACCGCCGACAACGCCGTATAATCAAAGAGGAACGCCACAATTAAAACTGAGACCAGAGCTATCATTAAACGAAATAAAACTGGCTTAAGACACCAAATAGACGCTTTAATTTGAAGGTTTTTAAATGACTTATTAATATAGGGCAACGTACCAAATGTAAAAATTATTGCCGTAAATACCCCTATAGATATTGCAATCCATGAGTCTAAGTTACCCGTAAACTTTTGCCCTATCGCAAAAGCAATGAAGAACGGAGACCAAGTTGCAGCTGTCACCATACCCCTTAAGGTTGCCTCAGCAGCAGCACGTCTTGTTTCAAAGCTACTATTTTCTGGCACTGCTGCTGATAGAATTGGTACCACCCCCAAGTTCAGCACCCCTCCAAAAAAGTGAGCAGCTAATTGAAAACCGCTCGCCGATGTATTAGGTGGTAAATTTGCTAATTGTTTTTGCGTTTGATTAACAGACGGCATGATCAAGGCAGTAGCTCTAACCAATGCCATAGTTGGAATTAAAGCACAAAAAATTAATGCGTATCGGCCAGATGCCATCCAGTCACCAAGTGATGGAATTTTCTCCATAAAAAGCCATCCGATAAAACTCAAAAACAACAAGATTAAAAACGTACTTGGCCTTAATTTTGGTAGAGTCATCAGAATAAAAATTATATAAAGGATTACACCAAAGTTTATAAAATTTATTGCTCGTTCTTCAAACAAGATTTGTGCTATTGCGCAGATCCACGACCCAGACAAAAGGACTAGCCTCACACTATCTATTAGGCGGATTGGATAACCCATCAATTAAATAACCACAAATATTTTAAAAATATATACTCTTAATAGTAACAGGTACTCCCAAACCTACTAGTGCTTCAATGCTAAACTTGGTCAAGAGCACTTCTAAAGGTATATTCATACAACATCTTATTAAGTTCACATTAGCATGCCCTCTTGTACACTTATTAAGGTTATCAGAAGGAACGAAGCGAAAGTAGTTAGATCTAACTCTGCGCATAAGCTATCGCACAGTACTTTAAAAAAACTAACTCCTTGAGTTATCGAATGACACTACATACTCTGTGAAAGATAAATTAGACACATTTCACATTATCACAAACTTAGTAGGCACATGAAAAAATCTTTTACAATTGCAGTTTTTGAAGGTGATGGCATCGGCCCTGAAATAATGGCACCCACATTGGATATCTTAGAGCTTTTACAAAATGACACTAGCAAATACAGGCTTAATTTTAAAAAAGTCCCTGCTGGAGCAAACGAATACCTAAAGAGCGGTAGAGCCTTACCAGATAAGTCACTAGAAATAGCAAAATCAAGTGATGCAATTTTACTTGCCGCTATGGGGTTGCCAAACATCAGGTATGAGGATGGAACAGAAATCTCACCTCAGATTGATTTAAGGAAGGAATTAGTACTCTTTGCAGGTGTTAGACCTGTTAGAGTAATGACAGCAGCTCATTCGCCTTTAAAAATCCCACAAGATAAGGTTATCGACTTTGTTCTCATAAGAGAAAGTACGGAAGGACTTTTTTTTACTCAAGGTAAAGGAGAAGTAGAAGCTAATGAAGCCAGAGAGACTCTAAGAATTACACGAAACATATCTGAAAAGCTTTTTAATTTTGCCTTCAAATTGGCTAAGACTCGAAAAACATTAAATCAAGGAAAAGGGGACGTTATATGCGTGGATAAAGCAAATATGTTTAGGGCGTTTGCCTTCTTCAGAGAAATTTTTGAAAAGGAAGCCAAAAATCACTCTGATATCACAGCCTCATCTGCATATGTCGATTTAATGGCTCTTTGGATGGTACAAAAACCCTGGGAATTAGATGTTTTGGTTACAGAAAATATGTTTGGGGACATACTATCTGAACTAGGTGCAGGGCTAATGGGTGGACTAGGTGTCGCTCCTTCTGCGGATATAGGTTTAGATAATGCGGTATTTCAACCCTGTCATGGAACAGCGCCAGATATAGAGGGCAAGGATTTAGCCAATCCAATAGCTATGATCTCTTCTGCAGCTATGATGCTCGAATGGTTAGGTCTAAAATTTGGCAATCAGTACCTATGTGAAGACGCAGCAAAATTACAAAACTCAATTGATATAATCATGCATGACAAAAATAACTTAACACAAGATCTTGGGGGAAGTGCTACTACTTCTCAAACGGTTGCCGCAATACAGCACAGCCTAACATCTCAAATTAAACCTTAGGAGAACACATTATGGAAAAAAAAGAATGTTTTTTTAATATAGATGATTGTGAAAATGGAATTCCAAGATCTCTTGCAGCAGGAATTAATACGAGAGTTTTTCCAGGAAATGATGCAATGGTCTCTGTGGTCAGGATAGACCCCAATGCTATTGGGAGTATACATAGCCACTCAGAGGAACAGTGGGGTTATCTGATAGAAGGTAGTGCTATAAGGATTCAAAATGGAGTTGAGGTTGAAGTAAGCAACGGAGATTTTTGGCTTACGCCCGGTGGCGTTGAGCATGGTATAATAGGTGGACCAAAAGGAGCAGTTATATTAGATGTTTTTTCTCCACCTAGGTCAGAATATCTAAGCCCAGGAAGTGGTTTTGGGGTCTAATTGAGGTAGAAATGATTTACGCTATAGGTGACATACATGGTCAATTAAAACAGTTAGACCAAGCATTATCGTTAATAGAAGCTGATGGTGGGTCCAATGCAGAAATAGTATTTTTAGGTGATTATACCGATCGTGGGCTTGAGAGTCGGGGTGTTATTGAACGATTACTTGAGGGAAAAAATAACTTAAAACCTTGGCATTTTCTAAAAGGTAATCATGACAGAATGTTTTCATGGTATTTAAAATTACAACCTGTTCATGATCCTCATTTGTTTCACGGTCTTCATTGGCTTCACCCCCGAATGGGTGGAGAGACAACCCTATTATCCTATGGCATTATCTTGGATGATACACGCCGAAGTGGTGAGATTCATACTGAGGCCCGCAAAACAATACCTGAAACCCATGTGAACTTTTTAAACTCACTTGACTTAATGTATCGAACACCTGATCTGGCCTTTGTTCATGCAGGAATTAGGCCAGGGGTTTCTTTAGAATCCCAAGAAGAAAATGACTTATTATGGATCCGTGAAGGGTTTATTGAAGATACCACCGATCATGGTCCCTTAATTGTACACGGACATATGGCACTTGATAAACCTACACACTTTGGCAATCGAATTGATCTTGATGGTGGCGCAGCATACGGTAGAAATTTAACGCCTGTTGTATTCGAAGGTCGTAAATGTTGGACACTCACAGATAAAGGCAGGCAACAACTAGAAAAAGAGTAACTATTAAAAAGATCTTTAGTTATTACTACGAGAAAGATAAAATAATATCCTCATAAAGACAAACTTCCACTCATTAAAACATATCCATAACCTGCTACATTTATACCGGTTATATTATTTTTTAAGCCTAACACATCAACCTGAGCTGATCCTGGCCTACCCAACCAATGGCCTTGCTCAGCAACAAAAGTTGCGCTGTTAATTAAACCATGATGCCATAAGTATGCTGCCATGCAGCCAGTAGCAGATCCCGTAAATGGATCTTCTTGATTGCCAGACTGACACATTAAAAGTCGTGAAAATGTGTCACCATTTCTTGTTACCCCCCCTAAGGTAGTAAGAAATGGTTCCATCAAATCTTTTTCCTCTTTTTGATTTTCTTTAAAATATTCATTGAAATAATGACTATTAATTTTTGCTTTCCGCAGCGTGTCCTTATCTTTTAAAAGAACTATACAAAAGGGAGTCCCCGTAGATACGATTTGTGGATCAATTAAAATATCTGCTGGCTCTAAATCATACAATTTTGAAATATCTTCTTTTTTAAAAATTTTTCCAAATTTAGGTGCCATTTGGGTCATACGAATTAGGAAACCCTTCTCTGTTGTTTCTATTTCTATTGGAAGGACACCAGACCCAACTTCCAGAGTAAATTTAGAAGAACCATTTGTGGTCGCCACTAAACCTCTACTAAGTAATGAAGTTACCGTTGCTATAGTTGGGTGGCCAGCCATAGGGATTTCTGCCTCAGCCAAGTAGTAGCGCACACCAAAGTCAGCTATATTTGAATTAACTAGGAAAGCACATTCAGATAGTGACGTCTCTTTTACTAACGCCAATCTATCTTGAATTGACACTTCTGATGCATCGTGGACTACCACACACCCATTACCCCCAAAAGGGCGGACGCTGAACGCATCAACCCAATCAAACTCCAACTGTCTTTTTTTCATATTTTATCTCAACATAATCTTAACTATTAATTTAATAATTTTGTAGAAATATTACCTCACATAATATCTCAGGGAGTATCAATTAAGTCTGTCTTAAACTCCGCAGGTGAACAAATTTCAATCAATTCTAAATCATCACTATGGGAAAGCTCTCGATGCTTAATTCCAGGTGGCTGCAAGGCAGATGAACCAGAGCGGAGAGTTATTTCCCCCTCTCCTTCGTATTCAAACTTAACCCAACCTTTAAGGATATAAACCATTTGGAAGTCTAAATTATGTACATGCCATTGTGGCTCTGTATGCATACCTGGGACTGCCCGGATTACATGTGCAACAAACTTTCCTTTGGTCGCATCTTTTACTCCTAAGTCGCGATATTCAAAAAATGATCTTAGCCCAGTCTCAAATCCTCCCGCACTAGTTCCAGTTCCATCCGCATGGCTAACTGAAAAGGATTGATCTTTCCATAATTTTGATACCATCAGTTTACTCCTCAGCAATGTACAAGATCAGAATATATTTGAGATCTTAGGTAACAACTTTTCTTAAGAAATAGATTTTAATTCTAAAAAAAAACCCATAAACTCTAGAACTAGTAAAACTCAATAAATGATAGAACTCAAGAAATTTTCCTTAGCCAAAGATTTTTTAATATGAAAAAAATTAGCCAAATACCAACTGATCCAGATTTTGTTCAAAATCCATATCATTTTTATAAAAATATGAGGGAAATTGGACCATTTGTGTATTGGAAAGACTATTCCATGGTTACAACTTTTGATCATAGCATAACTGCTGCAATCCTTAAGGATCGTAGATTTGGAAGAGAAGTTCCAAAGGAGTTAGTTAAAAGTATTCCACAGCACCTTTTACCCTTTTATAAAAATGAAGCACACTCCATGCTAGAACTTGAACCTCCCGCACATACCAGGTTGAGAGGTTTGGTCATGCGAGCTTTTACTTCACGTAGAATTAAAGAATTAGAACCAGAAATAAACGTCCTCTGTAATCAGTTAATAGATAAATTTCCGTCCAACGGCTTTGATCTTATACCGAGTTATGCGAACCAAATTCCAGTCATAGTAATTGCAAGATTACTAGGCGTGCCTGAAGACATGTCAAATCAATTACTTAAATGGTCGAACGATATGGTTTCAATGTACCAAGCGCGCCGAAATCGTGAAATAGAAGATAGAGCTGTAAAATCCTGTGAAGAATTTGTCTCATTTATGAATTACTATGTTAAGGAAAAAAGAAATAAACCTGCAGATGACTTAATCACCCATTTAATACAAGCAGAAGAAGAAGGTGAGAAATTAAGTACAGATGAACTGATTACAACGTGCATACTTCTCTTAAATGCAGGTCATGAGGCCACAGTTCATTCAATTGGAAATGGTGTAAAAACATTAATTGAAAATAAAGTGGACAGAATTTGCCTTAAAGAGAGTAATATTAGCAAAACTATAGAAGAAATATTACGATTCGATCCCCCATTACATATGTTTACTCGCTATGCTTACGAAGATGTTCACTTAGAGGGTCATAGTTTTAAAAGAGGCGATGAAGTGGCGCTAATGCTGGGAGCGGCAGGAAGGGATCCAAAGGCATGGGAAAGTCCAGAAGTATTTCTTCCCACAAGACCAATTAAAACTAATACAGCTTTTGGTGGAGGCATTCATTTTTGCGTTGGAGCACCTTTAGCAAGACTTGAATTGAAAGTTGGACTTGCTGTCCTTTTTGCGCGATGCCCAAAAATTAAAATCATACAGATACCACAATATGCAGATCTTTATCATTTTCACGGATTAAAAGAACTTATTGTAGAAACCTAATATTTAAATACTTACGCTACTCGGCCAAAAAAAGTCATTTGAGCTGACTTTGATAATGATACGCCAGGCTTCGTATTATACGCTAAAACAACTAACATCCTTGTTTTATTACCTATAGTAGGAGTGACACGATGAATAGAGTTTTTACCCCGAAATAAGACAAGTGTTCCAGGTTCCACTTTTAGAATTTCAGGTTTTTTTATTCCGTCTAGCAAAGACTCAACTCCTTCAAAATTCATTTCTCCAGCTTCAGAGTCTCTAAGATCTTTAATATATTCAAACGAACCACCGGCCTCTGGAGCCTGTAAAAGTAACGTTATTGCAAAGCTTGAATTATCAAAATGCCACCCCAACTCCTGACCTTCAGAGGCATAGTGCACATTTATTGACGACATAGGATCCGCATATTCATATAGTTTTTTTTCATTAAGAACCGTCGCTAAAAAATCTCTAAATATATTTGATTGATACAAAGTCTTTAAAGGAGAACTTTCAGGAACTTGATCGTCGGTTATACATCCTTTTGAGGAAACAACCTGCCTGTTAAAAATATGCTCATCATCATAGTCTGGATTATTTTTAGTTAAGTATACATTATGAGTAGAGTTAGAATAAAACGCCTTATGTTGAGCCGCACTACCCTCTTCGACTAAGTACTTTATAACCTGTCCGTTTAAAAATTTTGGAAGTGTCAGAACTCCATTCTCCTCAATTTTCTTTCGACATAATTCAATAAAGGTAGCGTTCCCCAAAGGGCATTCATCCAAATCAATTATATTTTGAATATTAGTGTGATCCATAACTTAACTTCCTTAAATTTCACTGACTATGATCATAATACTGAACTAACACTTTTTTTATGGCATAAAACAGTAATACTATGCAAATAGAGTGTTTAAATATATTTCCCTCGACAGGTCCAAAAAAAATATTAATTCCACTTAGATGGGTTCGGTCCATTCAGGTAGTTTGTTTATTGTCCCAACATCTAAGCGCCACAGAAACCCGCTATCTCCATCTTTAGGAAATAGTGTTCTAACCAAAGGATCATGCCCTGGAATGATTAAAGATCGATCACTCGCCAAGTCCTGTATCACATCAAAACCCTTGAGCATTTCTTCTACATCAACAACAATTGGGAAAGGCTTTCGTGTTATAAAGTTTTCATAATAATGTGTCGCATCTGAAGCCAAACAGAGCCAACCGTTTTGGGTCTTAACGCGGACAACCTGAAGACCTCGCGAGTGTCCGCCGACACAGTGAACTGTAACACCTGGTGATACCTCCATATCGCCATCTGAAAAGATCACCTTACCAGTATATAAGGCACGAACAATATCGCAAATATGCTCTCCAGTGTACGGCATTCTAAGTGTATCTTCGCACATGCAGGGTCCCGTAGCATAGGCCAGCTCTGCTGACTGCACATAAAACTTGGCATTTGGAAAGTCTTTTAAGCTTCCTGCATGATCATAATGGAGATGGGTAATAATTATTTTTGTTATATCTTCTGGTTGCAGATTTAATGCACTCAAAGCTTGTTGGGGCGCTCTGATTATGGGGCGCGATCTCCGATGTGCTTCATGAACATCAAAGCCTGTATCAACTAAAATAACTTCATGTTCAGATTTTAAAACCCAAACAAAGTAATCCATAGGATGTATTCCTGCATGATTAATATCCAAAATAAAACTATCACTCCGGACCCGGTCATCTCTTTCAGCATATTTTAAGGCATAAACTTCCCAAAGTTTGTCCATCATCTCAACTCCTCTTAAAATATGTTTTTAATGCTTTACTTGATGTGCCTGATAACTAGCCTCTAACTCACTTCGAAGAAAATTAGCAAAAAGTAATGGCTCAAAGATAGGGTTGCCAGTGCCTTTTATAGGTTCGATAACCGTATTTACATGAGGATCAAAAAAGAAGGGACACGAGTACCGTTCACGACCTGATTTATTAATTACCCGGTGAGGTGTTGAAAGGAGGAGTCCATTAGATAATCGACGTAACATATCTCCAACATTTACCACAAAACTACCAGGTATGCGCGGTGCGTCCACCCAATTTCCAGAAGGGCTCATTACTTGCAGACCGCCAACATCATCCTGAGCCAACAGTGTTAAACAGCCAAAATCTTTATGAGGAGCCGAACCATATAAATCTTTCTCCGCCCTCGGAGATTGTGGTGGATAGTGAAGTAATCGCAACCATGTTGTGGGGTCGCTAAAAGACTTCAAAATACTAATGTCATCAACTCCTATGGATTCTAAAGCTAGCCCCATTAACTTTCGGCCTAACTCAGACATCGCTGTTACATATGCCTCACAAGCATCCCTAAACCCTAGAACATCAGGCCATTGATTTGGCCCAGACAGATATATATCTGGGTTTATTACTTTGTCTTCTTTCATAATCATATAGGAAGCTGATTGATTAGGCTTAGTGACTTTAGCTAGATCAGTAGTGACATCAATAGAGGTATTTATTGGAATATATCCTCGATGCGTTTTATCAATCTGGAAACGCATTTTCTTGTCTAACTCTTGATCGTGAAACTTTTTTGACATCTCAAATACAGACTCTATTAAAGACTGTTCAATCCCATGATTTATTACATATGAAAAGCCCGTCGTTCCATAAGCTTTCCTAAACTCTTGAGCTAGATTTCTTGTATCCCCCCCCTTAATTAGAGCGGAAAGATCTAATATAGGAATTTCAGTAAAATTAGTCATTTTATATACCCCAATTGGTAAATAGATTTATAAATTTTCTTACTTAAAGTTTATCCTCATCATCAACCCCTTTTAAAAAGTCAAAATCCACTCCTTGAGGGGCTTGCATTACATGTTCATGAAATAGTTTTCCATAACCTCTTTTAGGTGAAGTTGTTATTATTGGCATCTTTTTCTTTCGGACTTGTAACTCTTCATCACTTACTAACAGTTTTAATGTTCGAGTATTAACATTTAGATAAATTTCATCACCATTTTTTACATAGTTCAGAGGACCTCCAATGGCAGCCTCTGGCGCCACATGTAATACGATTGTACCCGAAGCTGTCCCACTCATCCGACCATCAGATATCCGCACCATATCTTTTACTCCCATTCGAGCCAATTTTTTAGGTATAGGAATT
Organism: uncultured Paracoccaceae bacterium; assembly: GCA_913041145.1. GTDB lineage: Bacteria > Pseudomonadota > Alphaproteobacteria > Rhodobacterales > Rhodobacteraceae. The sequence goes on along the minus strand of CAJWHE010000013.1, from coordinate 8,803 downwards.
AAGCCTGCCTCTGGCATACCAGGTGCCCCTTTAGGCCCAATATTTTTTAGCACTAAAATATCTTTTGAACTAACATCAAGATCCTCGTCATCAATTCGGTTTGATAAGTCAGCTAGCCCATCAAAGACTACTGCTTTACCTTGGTGAATGATTAACTCAGAACTAGCAGCAGATTGTTTAATTATAGCCCCATCAGGTGCCAGATTTCCTTTTAGGACCGCAAGTCCACCAGAATCAAAAACTGGCGTTCCTCGTGTCCTTACGACAGATTGTGGCCAGCTCATACGAGTTCTTTTAATGATCTGATTTAATGTTTCTCCTGATACTGTTAATTCATCTAAGTATAATAAATCTGCTATTTCGGTTAAAATCCTCACTAAACCGCCAGCCTTATCTAAATCCTCCATGTAACCCTCGCCTGATGGCTTCAGATCAACAATTACGGGCGTATTTCGACCTAACTCATCTAGTCTATCAAGGCTAAGGTCTATACCCATCCGACCTGCCATTGCGGTTAAATGAATTATGCCGTTTGTAGAGCCACCAACTGCAAGCAATACACGAAGGGCATTCTCGAATGACCTTTCAGTCAACCAGTCACGCGGGTTGTGATTAAGATTTGCTATTTTTACCGCTAGTGCGCCAGTTTCCTCAGAAATTCTTACTCTTTGAGCAGAAACAGCTGGTGCACACGCACCCCCCGGCACCATCAAACCTAATGTTTCGACCATTAACGCCATAGTACTTGCGGTACCCATCACTCCACATGTACCAACAGTTGGTACAAGCTGATTACTTGCCTCCAAAACATCTTCATTAGTTAAATTATTTGATCGATAATCTGCCCAAATTCGTCTACAGTCAGTGCAAGCTCCTACTCGATCTCCCTTAAAGCTTCCGACGCTCATTGGCCCAGTTACTAATTGTACAAACGGTATATTTGCACTTAAAGCACCCATGATTTGTGCAGGAACAGTCTTATCGCACCCACCTATCAATATACACGCATCTAAAGGGAGAGCCTTCATCATTTCCTCTGTATCCATCGCCATAAGGTTTCTTAAATACATTGAAGTCGGAAAAGAAAAACTTTCGTGCAAGCTAATAGTGGGGAATGAAAGCGGCAATGCTCCTGCTGCTAAAACTCCAGCTTTAGATGCTTCAACAAGGCTATTAAGATTTCCATGACAAGAGTTAAAATCACTATAAGTATTTATAATCCCTATTACCGGCTTGTCTAATGCATCGTCATTATGTCCAAAACCTTTTATGAATGATTTTCTTAAAAAAAGAGCAAAATCATCATCCCCATAATTGGTTAAACGCTTTTTCATTCCAATTAATTTTTTTTCCACTTAATTAACATCCTGACTAACTTTTAGTGCTATTACGCCATTCCATCTCTCAATTTATTCAAGAAAAATATAACAAACGTAATTAACTAAAAAATAGTGGCTTTTTTTATTACCTATTGCAACTAACTAAATAGTTTAAAAGTTAGGGTTACATTTGAAACATTTGTTAAATAATTAATAATTAGAATTGAGAAAATCTCTTATTTATTTTACTAAGTTACTTAGATACGAGTAAATTCAAATATTAAGTGTAATGAGCAAGGTGATACCTAAATGTATAATTTTTCTTTACTGGACTTATCCCCTGTACCCGAAGGTCAGACAACACAGGATGCTTTAAAAAACTCCCTGGACTTGGCACGTCACGCAGAAAAACTAGGCTTTCAACGTTACTGGTTAGCAGAGCATCATAATATGCCAGGCATTGCTAGTGCTGCAACCTCGGTTGTCATTGGACATATAGCAGCTGGAACAAAAACAATACGTGTGGGAGCCGGCGGGATTATGCTTCCCAATCACTCTCCTTTAGTCATTGCTGAACAATTTGGAACACTTGCAACTCTACATCCAGACAGAATTGATCTTGGTATTGGGCGTGCCCCAGGAAGTGATATGGGAACTGCGCATGCACTTAGGCGTAATAAGGATAGTAACGATAATTTCCCAGATGATGTCGTAGAGCTAATTCAATATCTTGATGATTCTAGTTCAAATACTCAAATAAGAGCTATACCTGGTGAAGGAACTAAAGTTCCAATATGGATTTTAGGATCCAGCCTGTACGGTGCTCAATTTGCAGCATACATGGGTCTTCCTTATGCATTTGCCTCACATTTTGCTCCTGGAATGCTTGAACAAGCCTTGGTCACATACCGAACCACATTTAAACCTTCCAAGTGGTTGTCAAAGCCATACTTTATGATGGGTGTGGGCGTATGCGCTGCAGACACAAATGAAGAAGCACAGTATTTAAGGTCTTCTCAAATTCAATCATTTGTTAGATTGAGGACAGGTCAGCCCGGAAAACTACCATACCCTATCAAAAACATAACAGATCACATCCCACCTGCTTTTCTATCGGTGGTAAATGAATCTCTTTCATGTTCAGCAACTGGGAGTAAAGATGTCGTTCACCAAGAGCTTAGTGAATTAATTTCCCGTTACAAACCTGACGAACTTATAATTACTGGCGCCATTCATAACCATGAAGCTAGACTTTATTCGTATAGTATCGTTGCCGAAGTATTAGGTTCTTTGACTATTAAATCTGTCGCTGCATAAATGTACTCTTAAGAGCGATACTTAATCCTACTAAAAAATCTCTACAGAAACGAGTGGCCTGGATTAAATTTATCCTCTTCCAACAAAAGGCATATTAGTAGCCATAATAGTCATATTTAAAATATTGGTTTCTAATGGTAAATCGGCCATTGTCACTATAGCTGCTCCCACTTGATCAACATCCATAACCGTTTCTGCTTTTATAGATAAATCTGCTTGAGGAACTCCATCAAGCATTCGTGCTGCCATGGGCGTCAACGCATTTCCAATATCTATTTGTCCACAAGCTATTTTATAAGGCCTGCCATCCAAAGCTATGGTTTTAGTAAGACCAGTAACTCCATGTTTTGTGGATGTGTAAGCCGCAGACCCAGGTCTGGGGGTGTGTGCAGAAATAGAACCATTATTAATAATTCTTCCACCATGAGGGTTTTGGTTTCGCATTAAGTTAAATGCAGCTTTAGCACACAAAAATACACCAGAGAGATTTATATCAACCGTATTTTTCCACTGATCATAACTCAAATCACCGAACACAGTGCTGGGCAGATTGACACCAGCATTATTAAATAAAACGTCAAGTCTACCATACTTATTTTTTATTTCGTCAAACAACTCATCCACAGAACTCGGATTACTAACATCTGAAGTAATAAGATTTAAACGTTTAACATCTTCGGGATTATTTTTCGCACCCAAGTCAACTGTTTCTTTTAAAGTGGTCTCACGCCTTCCAGTTACAACTACGTCATAACCTGCGATGTAGAGGGCCAAAGCAGCAGACCTTCCGACTCCAGATCCACCACCTGTAACTAATGCTACCTTTTCCATAACTAGGGTATCCCTTCATTTAATTACATTAAATAAATTAACTACCGTCATAGTATGTTTGATAGAGATTTAGATACAAGGCTTTACATAGATTAAATTTATAAATATTTATATTTCTTAAGTTTTAAGGCTTGTAGTGGTGACAACCAAAATTTTACTTTCTCTTGGTTGCCACTAATAAACTACGGTTAATTTTATCTGTAGATCCTGTATTTAATTTCAGCGCGAGTAACGCCTATATCAGTAAGTTGTCTATCAGAAAGTTTTTGTAACATGTAATAAGCTGCTCTTTTTTCTTGAGATGCAACAACGCGATGCCAGAAATTTTTTATCATTATTTTTCCTTTGATTTGAATGGGTCAGCCAAAAAATAGTAGGCTCGAAGATCCCTCTAAACCTATTAAAAGATAAGTGGTACTGATATTTTTTAATAACCGTTATGCGTTAAATGCATGTCATTTATAGCTTCATATCAATCAATAAAACTACTCCTAGTTGGTCTGTTTCACCACTCGTTCTCTAACAAAGATATATAATGTTGAACACACGATTACCGCCGTCCCAATCAGGAACCTTAAATCTATAACATCTCCAAAATATAAAACCCCAACAAACATAGATAGCGGTATAGCCGAATAGTGAACTGGAGCTAAAACTGTTACTGGTGCCAATTGATGACTTTTAGCCATCAAATACTGTTGAAAACTAGCTGAAACACCGATGAATGCCAGTAAAAGCCAAAAGCCTTCGTTCACAATTATTTCTAAGGATGACACACCATTAGTAAAACTTGTTAAGAACCCAAAAACAATAGCACCAATAAAATTGTACCATATAGCAGTCGGAACAGGAGCGTCCTTTGAACCTAGCATTCTCAAAGTTATAAACATCAAAGCCCCAAATATAGTAGCCCCTGCACCAAATAATAAACCAATTACTGAATAAGCAAAACTACCATCTAAATTTGGATTTATTAATATAATCACCCCAGTAAAACCTATTATGACAGCAAGAAAGCGACGTAATCCAACTTTTTCTGAGGTCATGAATGGAGCAAAAATAGTAATAAAAATTGGTACTGTCTGCAACAAAACAGTAGCAACACTCAGAGTAAGGTATATTACAGTAAGGTACCAACAGCTTAACCCAATAAGTCCAAATATAATTCGAGCAAACAGAACTCTTTTCTGTTTGATTAAAAAAATATTTTTCCCATGAACGTAAAAGCCATAGAGAAGTAACAATGGTAACGAGAGAGAATATCTAAAAAACAGAATTGAGAAGATATCTAGATCATCAGATAAAAACTTAACTGAACTCGCAATGACAACCGAAAGTACTAATTCTAAAAATAATAAAAATACTCCAACTGGTATATTTTGAGTTGGACCATACGTATTACCAGCCTTGGTATTAACAGATTTTTGACTAAGCAAAAATACATCCTCGTTAAAAAGAGTTAATAATAAAAGAAAGTGTCAATAACAGTGTCACAAAAGGTGTCTCACTAAGGAGGTGTACTTACAAGCCCAAAAGATCTAGATTTTTTTATCCGTTTTTTGAGAAACAAGGGAAACTAAAGTCATAGTAAATCGAGTCTAAAAAGCTTTATTTATTTTAATATAAACTCAACTAATCTTTGAACCCTTAACGCCTCTTGGATTGTTGCAAGTCTGTTGGGCAACCCTTTTACATTCAAGGATAGATCATCAAGTTGACCTTTCAGACTTATTGCCCTTGGATCTGAGGGGTCATCCCTAAGCATTATAAATTCGCCACCACCAGACTCGGCATCTTTATAAAATTCTGAGATTCGCCGACTTTTCAAGGATCCCTTAATCGTAAATTCTTGTCTGTCAGGCTGAACACCTCCCACACTTGCCAAAATATTTACAGGACATCCCTCTTTGGATTCCAACCTAGCCAATACCTCAGTCTCACATAATAATGGGTCGTCGGGGTAAGTAGTATTTGCTGAAACTACCTTTAAAGGACCAAGGACACGTTCTGAAAAAAACAAGAAATGTGAAATTACTTCTCTAGTCATTCCACCTTCGGCCTTAAATCGTAGCCAATCAGCTTCTTTTTGCCATTGGCGCGGCCAAGACGGGTAGGTTATGATCATATCTACCCCTAAGATTAATCCCATATCACCACGATCTTTTGCCTCAAGCAAATCTGTTAATGCTATCCCCGATGCTTGAGAAAAGTTTACAGCTGTCGGCACAGCATATCCTTCAAGTTGTTTAACTAAATCAACACTATCTTCTACATCAACCCCAAATGGTTTCTCCAAAAATAATGCCTTTCCAGACCTGGCTGCTTCTAATGCATAAGCTTTCCGAACTACTGGTGGACACGCAAGATATACTAAATCAGCAGCCTTAATAGCATCACTAGGGTTTTCCATAATATGTGCCTGAGGGTTTTCCTTGACCGCAAGTTTGCACGCATTTTCTTCTGGATCCCATAGGTAGTCAGGCTCATAATCAGAATGCAACTGCATATGCTCTAACATTCTCCGTCCCATTATACCCAGTCCTATAATCGCAACCTTTATTGTCATACTATCTCCTGATTATTACCCGATAACATTAATCTTTAATTATATTAAAAAATTATTTATCGCTCCACTCCCATGGAAATACATAGTCCCCTAAAACCTTACCAATACTCGTATCATCAACTTCCGATTGACTAGAATCTAAAACCGCCACGAGCCCAAGCTTTTTATCTTCCCTAATGCCTAATACTTTTTGTTCTAACTTTGCTTCACTTAACGCCAAATTGTATACTCTGGTAATAGCATTTTTTCGCAACTCAGGCTTGAAGATCTTCCCAACAGCAGTTTTAGGTAATACGTCCACAATTTCAACATATTTGGGCCATGCACTTCGGTAAGGAATTTTATCCTCACAATAATTAATTAATTCTTCTGTATCAGTAGTCATATTTTCGTTTAACTCCACATATACGCAGGGCATTTCACCTGTTTTGACATCTGGTTGACCAATAGCTCCTGACAATGCAACAGCTGGATGACCTGCTAAAGCTTCTTCTATGAGACTAGGGTCAATATTCTCACCACTTCGTATGATTATGTCCTTGGCGCGCCCTGTTATCCATAAGTAACCGTCACTATCTAAACGACCCAAATCTCCAGTACGTAAATAATCTTTCTCAACAAATAAGTCTTTATTTGCTACTTCAGACTTATAAACCTCACCAACATTTACTCCAGCGTTTGCAACACAAATTTCACCAATCTCATCAGTGCCAAGTACTTTGTCTAATTGACCGGACTTGTCAAAAGAACAAATCTTAATCCTAGTATGAGGAAGTGGTATACCAACAGATCCAACTTTTCTTTGTCCTTCTTTAGGATTGCACGACACCAGGCATGTAGCTTCAGTCAGTCCATACCCTTCTATAATTTCCACACCTGTAACTTCTTGAAACCGCTTAAACAACTCTATTGGAAGCGGCGCTGAACCACAAAAGGCGCCATTTAATGTAGAAATGTCACTATCTCCAACAGGCCGTTGTAACAGAGCTGCTGCAGCAGTAGGAACAGTGCACACAAATGTGGCATTCCAACGATCAATCAACTTCCAGAAATTATCAAAAACCCCCTCACCGCGGTAACCTGCGGGTGTTGGTAAAACCATATGGGCACCTGAGAGCAAGCACCCTGCCCAGATTGGATATGCGGCAAATACATGGAATAATGGTAGAGGGCACATTATAACGTCATCCTCTGAGTACAGTAGTGATGCACCAATCCATCCATTATAGAGGACACCAGAGTGTCTATGCTGAGCAACTTTCGGCATACCGGTAGTGCCACCAGTATGAAATAAAGCACAGTAAGGATCGGTTAAGTCCTCCTCAAATGTTAATTCGCTATCAGACTGCGTAGCTAAAGCTTGATGAAAGTCAATTATTTTAGCAGAGTGCTGGGTGCTATTTTTTGGCCTAATAAAAGGAACTATAAACTTTGAAATTCCTGACAAATGTGGAAGTAAATCTAACTCAATAATAGTACTAACATTTGGAGAAAGTGCGACGGCTTGACTTGCTAGATCAGAAACATTTGTTTTGGGAAAAGCTTTAAGTGTTACTAAAACTTTTGCATTAGTTTCTCTCAAGAGAGCCGCAATACTCTCAGGCTCTAAAGTTGGATTAATTGGTGCGACAATACCCGACGTCATTCCCCCCATAAGAGTAATTAAGGTTTCGTGAGTAGTCGGCAAAAGATACGCTACAACATCTTTGGGACCGACCCCAAGACTTCTAAAGAGATTAGAAGCTTGCGTCACTTTTGACGTCAAGTCGGACCAACTTAAGGTGGTTGATTTTGAGTTTGCACTCGATTTCAATTGAAAACTAACTGCTGGGCGATCGGGGTACATATCCCTGGTCTTGCAGAGCCTTTGATAGACTGTTGCAGAGTCTAGCGCCTTATCGAGAGGCATTTTACTTTCTAAATCAAGGATGTCTTGAGGGTTCCGAAAAGGATATCCCATAATGTTTCTCCCACTTTAATTTATCATTAAGAAATGATGTTAGGTATAAAGGATAAGATTAATATCAAACAAATGTAAAGTTTTGCCTTAAGTTTAAATCACTGAATTGCCCCAGAGTAAAAAAAACGTCCCAATCCTGTTGTGAATATCATACAGCCTCCAACAGAATGATACAAAACGACCTCTAGAAAGTTTTTATTTTTATAATAAATTTGAGAGAATATTAACCCACCAAAGAAAGTAATAAAAAGTGCTAAAAGATTCCAATAAAATAAATGGATTAAACAAAAGCAAATGGCATTTAAAATCACAAGAGATTGTCCAGAAGGTAAAATGCTTTTGTATCTAATAAAAAACAGTGGTCTATAAATTAATTCTTGAGGTATTACAGATACCAATGGGTACGCAATCATTATAAAGATCCACAATCGAGGTGAGTTCACTGGTAAATAATAAGTATTTTCTGAATCAATAAAAAAAGCTAATAAGCTTAAAATAAGAAAACAAACTACAAAAAAATATACTAATAATTTCCAATTGATTGTTATAAAACCAGCACTAAGAGTACTCCATCGGAATGCCGGAGTAACTTGTAGTAAAAATATTCCAACAAAAGTGAAAATTAAAAGACCTGGTAATACTAAGCTCGGCGGCAATACAAAAGCAGCCATTAACGGTATCACAAAAAATAGAACTAGGAATTCTAACATTAAGAAGATTTTTTTCATACTTTTCATGAATCAACTTAATCAGTTATTGTAAACTACTAATTTTATATTTTCCTTTAACTTTAATGTGGCAATTAAGTAA
>CAJWHE010000012.1 GCA_913041145.1 uncultured Paracoccaceae bacterium | reverse complement strand
TCGCCGCACCAAACGGCGTAGACTGTTACTTTGAAAATGTTGGTGGAAAAACATTAGAAGCAATATTGCCATTGCTGAATACCTTTGCAAGAATTGCCCTTTGCGGGATGATTGCGTGGTACTCACCAGAAGCCACTAAAACTGCAGGGGCCATCCCCGCAGTTTGGGGGGCCATACTTAGACAGCGCTTACGAGTTCGTGGTTTTATTATTTTTGACCACTATGATAGGCTGGGCGCGTTCCTTGAAGAGGTAGCTCCAATGGTAAGCAACGGAACAATAAAATATAAAGAAACTGTTTCCCTTGGACTCAGTTCTGCGCCTCAATCTTTCTTAGACCTTTTAGAAGGGAAAAATTTTGGAAAACAGCTAGTTCGAGTAGGTAATGATCCAAAGTAAGTTGACCTAGAGAGAGGTTAAATCTTGTTCTAGAGGGTTACCTCTAGTGATACTAAATTGCCATTAATAATTAGACAGTCTATTAATGCTAGTAGTCTTACCATCATCTATGTGAAGTATTATGAAAAACAGTTACGCTCTTGAATCTACCAAGGAAAAATAAATGACAAATTATCTCGAATTTGAAAAACCCTTAGCTGAGATGTATTCAAAAGCTGAAGAACTTCGTTCTTTAGCTCGTGATGATAAAGATTTGAATGTAGATGATGAGATTCGTTCACTAGAAATTAAGGCAGATAAACTATTAAAAAGTTTATATGGCAATCTAACAGCTTGGAGAAAATGTCAGGTTGCAAGACACCCAGATAGACCACATTGTAAAGATTATATAGAAAATTTATTTGAAGAGTATATTCCTCTAGCTGGGGATAGAAATTTTGCGGATGATCACGCGGTAATGGGAGGCCTTGCTCGTTTTGGTGAGCACTCTTTAATTGTAATCGGTCATGAAAAAGGATCAGATACAAAAAGTAGGATAGAAAGAAACTTCGGTATGGCGCGGCCTGAAGGGTATCGCAAGGCCATTAGGTTGATGGATCTTGCTCATCGCTTCAATCTTCCAGTGCTTACACTTGTAGACACCCCCGGAGCATACCCAGGAAAAGGTGCGGAAGAACGCGGGCAGTCAGAGGCTATAGCAAGATCTACACAAAAATGTCTGAAAATAGGTGTCCCATTGATTTCTGTTATTATTGGTGAGGGTGGTTCTGGTGGAGCAGTAGCCTTCGCAACAGCTAATAAAGTTGCTATGTTAGAGCACTCTATCTATTCAGTCATTAGTCCCGAGGGTTGCGCCTCGATATTATGGAAGGACTCCGAGAAAATGCGAGAGGCTGCCGAAGCGCTTAAATTAACAGCGCAAGATTTGAAAAAACTAGGTGTATGCGATATAATAATACCCGAGCCTATCGGGGGCGCCCAAAGATTTAAAAATGAAGTTATACAAGCTGTAGGTGTTACAATAAATGAAATGCTTCTAGAGTTCAAAGGACTGGACAGTAATACCTTGATTAGAGATAGGCGCGAAAAATATCTATCAGTAGGTCAAAAAAGCTTTGTTGCGTAATGATAAAAGTATTTTTAATGCTTTGTCTCTAATAATAACTGGTCAGAAGAAGTTTCAATCACCACTTCAAGTTTTTTTAAAAAATGTCCTTTATCAAGTTTGGGTGATATCGGGTCTAAGAATTCTATAACCGCAGTACCTGGGTGCCTATATACACCTCTACGAGGCCAAAAATAGCCAGCATTTGTAGATACGGGGATACAAGCTTGCTCAAGTTTTTCATATATTAATGCAGCTCCAATCTTATAAGGCTTTTTCTGACCTGGTTTGACTCTAGTACCCTGAGGATAAACTACTAACTGGCCCCCAATTGAACTTTGTCGTTCCAAGTCTTTTAACATCTGAAAAATAGCACGCCCTCTCTTACCCCTACTAACAGCCACGCAACCAAGTCTGTAGGCATACTGTCCAAATACAGGAATATATAACAACTCTCTTTTCATAATAAAGCGTCCATTTGGTATAACGCTATAAATCATAATTATATCCAAGAAAGACTGATGCTTGGATGCAATCAAAACCTCATTAGTTGGGATCTTACCTCTTATCTCTGTTTTTAGATTTATAAGCCAGCCTGCAGACCACCTAACATAGTTCGCAAAACACCAAACAGCTACTAAAGCTCCCCTCCTACTAAAAATCATCCAAGGCAAAAAGATTAAAGAGAAACATATTAAAGATAAGTACATTTGAACATTAAAGATTAAAGACCGGCCCCATTGAAATATATATATTGTACTTCGTTTGATCATTAGTTCCTCATTATTTTTTTTAGTACCTTGCTTAAGATACCTAACTTAATAGTATATTCTCTATCATACAAACTTGTAGCAGCTTAGTTGAAAAAAATTTTAGTAGGAATACAACACTTTATTTAATATTATTAAATCAATTCACTTAAACCTTAAATATTTAATTTTAGAAAAACACAAAATGGTAAACACGCAAAAAAAGAAAAATAATATAAAGCCAGAGACGACTAATAATATTGATCAAAAAGTACTAGAAATAATACAAAAAGAAGTAGCTTATGAAACTACGTTACGAAAAATTGAAAAAGGCAACCGCACAATCACTACCAAAAAAGAAAAGACGATCCCAAATAAGTTAAAATTCGATAAACCTGAAGTAACGGAGGAATACTCTGAGAAGTTAACTATTTTTATTTGGGTTTTTGCTATAACCGCTTTTCTTTTTACCGTCCTATACTCAAAAACATCAGTAATTATAAATGAATTTCCGTTTACTGAGAAGTTCATGTTAAAATATCAGCAGTTAATAACAGATGGTATTAATTCAGTCTATAATAGTGATATCATTATAAAGATTTTGAGTTTTTGGTAAATATTATAAAAACCTTTAAAAATGCTTTAATACAGCCTCTCTATACCCAATCTGGCACAATATCCCGTTGAATTATATCCTCTATCAATGGCCTTGCACGAATTATCGAAAAATTATCATCCTTAACTAACACTTCTGGAATCAATGGACGAGTGTTGTACTCTGAAGCCATTACAGAACCGTAAGCTCCAGCACTCATAAATGCTAATAGTTCTCCTGATTCCATTTTCATTAAAGTTCGCTGAGTTGCAAAAGTATCCCCTGTTTCACAAACAGGACCAACAACGTCGTAACACACAAAACTTGAATTATTATTTGGTTTCTTAATCGGCAAAATCTCATGGTAAGCCGCATAAAGGGAGGGTCTAATTAAGTCATTCATTGCACTATCAACAATCAAAAACTCTCTATCTTCACCAAATTTTTTATAAATTATTTCACTTACTAAAATACCCGCGTTTCCAACAATAAATCTACCTGGCTCAACCAATATTTCACATCCTAGAGAGCCTACTGTTTCTCTTATTATTTGACCGTACTCTTGGACAGAAGGTTGAACATCATTTGTTTTTTTATACGAAATTCCTAAACCACCCCCAAGATCTAAGCTATTAATTTCATGACCATCTTTAAGTAAATTATTCACAAGCTCTGCTAGCTTAGTAAATGCCATTCGAAATGGTTCCAGGTCTGTTAGCTGACTACCTATATGTACGTCTACACCTACAACCTTAACTCCTGACATTTGTGATGCTTTAAGGTAAACTTCTCTGGCACGGTTTATAGGTATTCCAAACTTATTATCTTTTTTTCCTGTTGAAATTTTTTCATGAGTTTTCGCGTCAATATCAGGGTTCACTCTTATAGTTATTGAAGTTCTTTTATTCAAAGATAATGAAAGCTCGTTTAAAACATTTAATTCAGCCTCAGACTCAATATTAAATTGTTTTATACCCCCAATAAGAACTTGAGATATTTCATCTCTCCGTTTACCAACACCTGAAAAAACAATTTTTTCGCCAGGGACCCCTGCTACCTTTGCGCGCAAGTACTCCCCAATTGAAACCACATCCATACCAGCACCTAGCTGAGATAATAATTTTAAAATAGCAATATTGGAATTGGCCTTAACAGCGTAGCAAATTAAATTCTCCAGCCCATCTAGAGATTTCTTCAATGATAAAAAATTATCTATTATTGATGTGGCTGAGTATACATAGAAGGGTGTGCCAACCGCTTTAGAGATTGTTGAAATAGAAACATCTTCGGCAAATAATTCATCATTCTTATAACTAAATTGATCTGCCATTATTACCTGTTCCTAATAAAATTACTGCTAAACTTATACTCTTAAAATTTAGTCAAAACCAGTATGATTAAAAAGATTTAAAAAAAATACTACAAATTACCATTTTTAGGAGTTAAATAGATTGAAAGGTTAAAGCGTTAACGGTTGGGGCTCAATAAAATGACTGAATATCAACGTGAAAGTATGGATTACGATGTTGTTATTGTAGGCGCTGGACCCGCAGGTCTAAGTGCAGCAATAAGAGTAAAGCAATTAAACTCTGACTTAACAGTAGTTGTATTAGAAAAAGGTTCGGAAGTTGGAGCGCATATCCTTTCTGGTGCTGTTTTAGATCCTATAGGCTTAGACCTCTTAATACCAAACTGGAAAGATTTAAATCTACCAATAAAAGTACCAGTAAAAAATGATAGTTTTTATATCCTAGGGGAAGCTGGAAAGATTAAAATTCCTAATTTTCTAATGCCACCCTTAATGAGTAATCACGGAAACTATATTGTTTCCATGGGGAATGTATGTAGATGGATGGCTGAATATGCGGAAAACCTTGGTGTAGAAGTTTTTCCAGGGATGGCGTGTTCAGAGTTAATTTATGGCTCAAACGATGAACTTGTTGGCGTAGTAGCAGGTGAGTTTGGAATAAATTCTGATGGTTCTAAATCCGATTCCTATGAGCCTGGTCTAGAATTACATGGTAAATACGTTTTTCTATCAGAAGGAGTACGAGGATCGTTATCAAAAAAAGTGATTAAAAAATTTAATCTAGATGAAGACTCTCAACCACAAAAATACGGTCTTGGAATGAAAGAGATTTGGGAGATTAATCCTGAAAAACATTCAGAAGGAACAGTAACACACACAATGGGGTGGCCGTTAGGTAAAAAAGCTGGGGGTGGGTCTTTTATTTATCACCTAGATAATAACCAGGTCTATGTTGGATTTGTTGTCCATTTAAATTATAAAAACCCCTACCTTTTCCCATATATGGAGTTTCAAAGTTTTAAACATCATCCCATGGTTAAGGAACTTCTTGAGGGAGGAAAGCGCATAGCATATGGGGCTAGGGCCATCACAGAAGGAGGCTGGCAATCATTACCCAAGACAGCTTTCCCTGGAGGAGTTCTTCTTGGTTGTTCAGCTGGCATGGTTAATGTTCCTAGAATTAAAGGCAATCATAATGCAATGCTCTCTGGAATAGCAGCAGCAGAAGCAGCTGTAACTGCCATTAAAGAAGGTAGATCAAGAGATACACTTGAAGCATATGATCTAGAGATTCGCTCTGGGATTGTCTCAAAAGACCTGAAGCGTGTTCGAAATGTAAAACCATTATGGTCTAACTACGGTTTATTAACCTCTCTATTGGTCGGTGGATTAGATATGTGGTGTAATAATTTGTTTGGTTTTTCTTTTTTAGGCACACTAAACCACAAAAAAAATGATGCTGAATCAACGGAGAAAGCTGCTAATCATAAAAAAATTAACTATCGCAAACCTGATGGTAATATATCGTTTGATCGTTTAACAAATGTAAGCTTTGCGATGACTAATCATGAAGAAAACCAACCAACTCACCTAAAATTGACAGATAATAGTATACCAGTAAACGTAAATCTCCCCATTTTTGGGGGCCTTTCTGAAAGGTATTGCCCAGCTGGGGTCTATGAGTTTACTGTCGATTCCAATAACAACAAAAATTTTATAATAAATTTTCAAAATTGTGTTCACTGTAAAACATGTGATATTAAAGACCCTAGCCAGAATATAACATGGACAACTCCTCAAGGAGGAGATGGACCTAATTATCCAAACATGTAATATTTAATGATTGAGGTAAAAATAAACAAAACTTGATTTTCTAATTATGAGATTAAACTTTAGTCTTTTCTCGGAAGCACTCTAATGAAAAATACATCTTTCTTAAATTTAGTTTTATTAATTGGACTGCTTGGCTCAAACGTAATGGCTAAAAATAACAGTGACGGATTCGTTGGCCCTTATTTAGCAGCCAAGCACGCCATATCCCATTCGAATTTTAATACTGCCTCAAATTATTATGAGAAAGTTCTCGATAAGGACCCCACTAACCTTACACTCTTGGGTGAAGCTTTATTTTCATCAATCGGTCAGGGTGACTTTAAGAACGCTGAGAAGATTGCAAAACATTATGTTTTAATTGGGGGTAAAAGTACTGCGTCAAACCTAATTCTAGATGCGAATTTAATAATAAAAGGCGACTTTAGATCTGTCTTAGTGAACATTAATCGTAGCAGTAGGGCCAACCCCTTAACTGATAGACTTGTAAAAGCTTGGGCACTTATTGGTAAAGGGGAAATGACACAGGCAAAACTTGAGTTTAATAAAATTTCAAAAAACATCAACTTTCAACAACAAGCAAGATATCATGAGGCACTTGCCGTTGCAATGGTAGGTGACTTTGGAGAAGCAGAAAAGATTTTCTCTGGACGAAAGTATGGTGTCATAGATCTTGATGTTCGGGGTGTTGAGGCATACGCTCAAATCCTGATACAAGTTAACAAGAAAAAACTAGCTTTAGAGCTAATTGAAGCTGAGTTAAGTAAAAGTTTTAACCCACACTTCCCTTTAATAGATTTGAAAAATAAGATTCAAGAAGATTTAATAATAGATTACGACTTCATTACAAACACCAAACAGGGCATTGCAGAAGTATACTTAACTATAGCTAAGTTACTTAAAAACAAAATTGAACATAACCAAGTTCTTTTGTTAAGTAGGGTCGCAGAATATTTAAGACCAGAGTATCCTGCCATTACATTGCAGGTAGCAAACGTTTTAGAAAATTTACAGCAATATGACTTAGCGTTAGAGTCGTATTCTTCTGTAAACCCAAAAAATCCAAACTATCTTTTAGCAGAGTTAGGGAGAGCAAAAAATCTTGCGCTACTCAATAGGAAAAGTGAATCAATTGAAGTTCTAAAATCTCTTTCAAAGAGCTATTATGATAATGTAGTTGTTCATTCCTCTCTTGGTAATATGTTAAGAGAAACAGACCGCGATATTGAGGCGTTAGAAGCATATAGCACAGCAATAGATTTAGCTAACCTCCGAAACCAACCACGTTGGCCAATGTATTTCTACCGCGGCATACTTTATGAAAAGCAGAAAAATTTTGTAAAAATGGAAAGCGATTTTAGGGAAGCACTTAAAATATCTCCCAATCAACCAGATGTCTTAAATTTTTTAGGTTATGCTCTTGTAGAACAAAGAAAAAAATTACCTGAAGCATTACAAATGATTAAAACGGCAGTATCTGAAAAACCAAAAAGTGGCTATATTATTGATAGTCTGGGCTGGGTATTTTATAGATTATCTAAATATGAGCTGGCTATAGAACCTATGGAAAGAGCCGTAGAGTTGCTTCCTGTCGATCCTATTATTAATGATCACCTTGGTGATGTATATTGGAAGGTTGGGCGCAAACGAGAGGCTAAATTTCAATGGAAAAGGTCGTTATCTTTCTTTCCTAATGAGGTGGATGCGGAAAGAATTCGTCAAAAGCTTAAGCTAGGGTTAGATGCAGTCCTAGAGACTGAGAAATTCATTGAAACAAAATTTGAAAACGACTAAATTTTTTGCACCTGCAAAGGTAAACCTTACCTTGCATGTAATCGGCCAACGGAAAGATGGGCTGCATTTACTAGACAGCTTAGTAACCTTTCCTAAAATAGGGGATACCTTATCATTTTTGAACAGCAAACAACACCATCTTTCAATTATCTCTAACGAAACCATAGACATCCCAACAGATAATAAAAATTTAATTCTAAAAGCTGCAGGCATTATAAACAACAAATACTCAAGGCGTATCTTACTAAAAAAAATAATACCAGTAGCAGCTGGTATTGGAGGAGGGTCTGCTGATGCCGCCGCAACTATAAGAGATGCTATTAGTTTAGGTTATAAAGTTTCTCATCAAGACATAGTAAAATTAGGTGCTGATGTTTTAGCCTGTCTAGAGAGTCAACCTCTGAGAATGACAGGTATAGGGGATCATTTGAACTTAATAGGTCTATGGCCTAGGGATGGGTACATAGTTCTAGTGAATCCAAGAGTTCCATTAGCGACAAAAGAAGTCTTTGCTGCATTAGAGCAGAAAAATAATAATCCTATGCCATCTCGTCTCCCTATATTCTCTTCATTTAAAGAGCTCGTTCACTTTGTTAGGAGACACAGAAATGATTTAGAAGAGACTGCCATAAAATTGGAACCAATAATAAAAAAAGTACTTTCAGAAATCTGCAAAAACAAAAATTGTCTAGTTTCTCGAATGTCAGGATCTGGTCCAACTTGCTTTGGCCTATTCGAAAACTATACAAAAGCTCATAGTGCCAAACTACGCCTCATGAAAGATTTCCCCAACTGGTGGGTTGTGTCATCTAAGCTTACTGTCAATAAGTCAGAGCTAAGCCCTTTTAATTTACTCTAGAAACAACGTAATCAGAAAGCTCTTCCAATATACATTTTAATGGGGTGCCGGGAATATCTGTTAACGCTTTTTTTGCAGTTTTTGACCATTTATTTGCAACCCGTTTAGAATAATTGATCGATGATCTGCTCTTTAAAATAACTAAAGCTTTTTCAAAATCCTTACTATTCTGATCTCCATCCACTATAGTTCGCTCCCAAAATTTGAGCTCTTTGTCATCTGCTTTTGAAATAGCGTGAATCATAGGAAGAGTTAGCTTCCTTTCTCTAAAGTCATCTCCTAGATTTTTTCCAACTTTATCTCCATCGCCAACAAAATCAAGAATATCATCAACTATTTGAAAACATACGCCTAAAGCATCTCCATAAGAAGCCAATGCCTTAATGGTATCTTTATCTGCATCTGCAAGCATCGCTCCAACCTCCGTAGAAGCTGAAAATAATGCTGCAGTTTTCCCTCTGATAATTTTGTAATATACTTCTTCATCTGTTGTTATATCTTCAGATGCAGATAACTGTAGAACTTCTCCTTCTGCAATATTTGCAGAAGCATTGGATAGAGTTTCTAAGACATCTAATCTTCCAGTCTCTGTCATCAATTGGAATGATCTTGCAAACAAATAATCTCCCACTAGAACACTTGATGAGTTATTCCATAGTATATTCACTGATGAACTACCTCGACGCTTTTCACTCTCATCTACCACGTCATCATGCAAAAGTGTTGCAGTATGAATAAATTCAACTGTTGCCGCCAAATGAATGTTAAGTTCGCCTTGATAACCACATATTTTCGCCGCAGCCAACGTCAAGAGTGGCCGCAACCTTTTACCTCCAGAACCAATCAGATGACTTGAAATTTCTCCAATCAGTGGTGCGTGTTTAGATTGCATTCGTTCCTTAATGAGTTCTGAAACTTTACTTAAATCATCGGCTAAGACTTCCTTAAGTTTTTCATATGGATTAATAACTTTTTTTAACATCTTGTACTCTCTTTAATATTACTCGACAAACCTTCTTTAGTATCATTAATCTAATATTATTATGCTAGAACTACTAAAAAGTAATAACCCAGCGGATATAGCTTTTGCTAAACATCTTCTTAAAACAAGATACATAGAGGTGTTTGAATTAGACGTCCATATTAGTAATCTTGAAGGATCTATTTCTTTGTTTCCTATAAGGTTAATGGTCTCTGAAAAAGATATAATTCGAGCTAGAGAAGTATTAATGGATAATAATTTATTATTAGATAAAATTTGAAATGAATGATTTTTTTAAAAATGAAATTTCTCAAGATCTATTTCTTGGTGGACAGTTGTCAATTCTCCAACCAATAACCGGATATCGTGCAGCAACAGATCCAGTATTATTAGCCGCAGCATGTCCAGCAAAAAACAGTGATGAAGTCATGGAGCTAGGTTGTGGAGTAGGAACAGCTTCTTTCTGTATTTTTCGAAGAGTTAAAGTAAGTTTAACAGGGTTAGAGATGCAAGAAAATTATGCAAATTTAGCAATAGAAAATGGATTATTAAATAAAATACCGATTCACGTTGAAATCGGTGATTTTAGAAAGATGCCTAAGAATATAAAAAATAAAAATTTTGACCAAGTTATAATAAATCCTCCCTATTATAAAACAGGTACACCTTCAAAAAACCAAGGCCGAAACCAATCTCTAAGAATCACAAACCCTCTTTCTGAATGGGTAAATGAAGGGGTTAAACGGCTCAAACCAAATGGCTGGATAACCATTATAAATACTCCAGAAAACTTAATTGAAATTTTAATTTCTCTAAGTAAAGGAACTGGAGATATACAAATAAAACCACTTACCTCCTCGCAAAATAAAACTGCAAATAGAGTGATAATTAGAGCAAAAAAAGGCTCTAAAAGTATCACAAAACTTTATCCGCCTTTGATAACTCATGTTAGTGAAGGCAATATTAAAAAATTTAGCTCTGAGACTGAAGAAATTCTTAGAAGAGGTTCCCCACTTATCTTTTAATTTTCATACTGTTTTATTTATTTTTAAAGTCTTTCAACGCACATAGCGACACCCATCCCACCCCCAATACATAAGGTCGCAAGACCTTTTTTTGCATCTCTACGTTTCAACTCAAAAAGTAATGTAGTTAAAACTCGACACCCAGAGGCTCCAATAGGATGTCCAATTGCTATTGAACCTCCATTAACATTAACAATGCTTGGATCCCAACCCATATCTTTATTTACGGCACAGGCCTGTGCAGCAAATGCTTCATTAGCCTCAACCAAATCAAGCTCTTCTATCCTCCATCCCGCTTTTTTTAGAGCTTTTTTTGATGCTTCCACAGGACCAATACCCATAATGGATGGATCAAGTCCAACTGTTGAGTATGATACTATTCGAGCCAAAGGTTCTATTTCACGCCTCTCTGCCTCCTCTAAACTCATCAATAAGGCAGCAGCAGCACCATCATTCAATCCTGATGCGTTCGCCGCGGTAACGGATCCTTCCTTCATAAATGCTGGCCTAAGCTTTGTCATCGAGCTCATGTCTACTCCATAACGAATATATTCATCAGCAGTCACTTTTGTATCGCCCTTACGAGAGGTTATAGTATACGGGACTATCTCCTCTACAAATTTTCCAGATTTTTGAGCTCTTTCTGCCTTATTTTGAGAGGAAACTGCAAACTGGTCTTGATCATCCCTACTAATACCCCATTTTTGAGCAACGTTCTCAGCAGTCTGCCCCATATGATAACCATTAAAAGCGTCCCATAATCCGTCTTTAATCATAGAATCGATATATTTAAGGTCACCCATTTTTTGACCTGATCTCATAAAAGAAACATGGGGAGATAGGCTCATACTTTCTTGCCCACCAGCTGCAACAATCGTTGCATCACCCAATTGAATATGTTGTGCAGCAATAGAAACTGCTCTTAAACCAGATCCACAAACTTGATTAATTCCCCACGCCGAACTTTCTAAAGGAAACCCTGCTTTTATATGAGCTTGCCTAGCTGGGTTCTGACCTTGCCCAGCACTCAAAACTTGACCCATAATAGTTTCAGATATTTCTGCTTTATCGACACCTGATCTAGAAGCGACTTCTTCTAGCACAACTGACCCAAGCTCATGGGCCGGCACGTTAGAAAAAGACCCTAAAAAGCTCCCAACTGCTGTACGTGCAGCCGAGGTTATCACCACGTTTGTCATATTTTCACTCCAAAAGGCTTAAACTAGTTCTTTCCATTACCACTATCATTATACTTACTTTTAATTTTTAGTTAAGGGGGACTAATGATGTTTGGCTGGAACGGTAGGACTCGAACCTACAATCACCTGCACCAAAAGCAGGGGCATTACCATTATGCTACGTTCCATCAATTGAGTCTGATTTAAATGTCTATTTCGAGGGCTGCAAGTAGAAAAATGTTAATTGTCTCTTATTTATTCATACGTTAGTACAACTTAATGGATTTTGATGTTGTTATCATAGGCGCTGGTGCCGCTGGTCTCATGTGCGCTATTGAGGCCGGCCGTCGTGGCAGAAAAGTAGTTCTACTAGATCATGCAAAAAAGATTGGTGAAAAAATTCGTATTTCGGGTGGTGGTCGATGTAACTTTACAAATAGACAAGTTTCAAAAGAAAACTTCATCTCATCTAATCCACCTTTTTGTATATCGATTCTAAAAAAATACACACCTCAAGACTTTATAGAAAGAATCTCTTCACATGGCATCCAATGGCATGAGAAAACACTAGGACAGCTGTTTTGCAATGGATCATCAAAAGAAATAATAGAGATGCTAAGGGATGAACTAGTTGGAGCAAATGTCACCTTAATTTTAGAATGTAAAATACTTGAAGTTAAATTAACAAAGGGGAAATATAATATTAACACCTCAAAGATAAAAATTATCTCAGACAATCTAGTAATAGCAACTGGAGGAAAATCTATCCCAAAAATGGGAGCTACAGACTTAGGTTATAAAATTGCTGAATCTTTTGGTATCAATCTTATCGAGACAAAACCAGCTCTAGTACCCCTTACTTTCGCACCAGGAGAACTTAAGACCATGTCACTCCTCTCAGGTAACTCCGTTTTTGCAAGCGCATCAAACAAAAAAATATCCTTTACGGAAGGACTGTTATTTACACATCGAGGACTATCTGGTCCATCTATTTTGCAAATATCTTCGTATTGGAATGAAGGGGAAACAATTACGATTGACCTTTTAAATGAGCATAATATCTTGAAATTATTAATCAAATTACGGACTCAAAATGGAAAAATATCTATAAAAAATGCAGTGGCAAGGTTTCTTCCAACAAAAATAGCAGAACTTATTTTAGATCAACTTGATGTCAAAGGAAATTTAGGCGATCAAAGTAACCTTACACTAGAGGCTATTAGACAAGCCATCCATGACTGGAATATTAAACCAACAGGTTCAGAAGGTTACAGAACTGCTGAAGTAACACTAGGTGGCGTAGATACTAAAGAATTGGATTCACGGACCATGGAGACAAAAAAAATAAAAGGTTTGTACTTTATTGGAGAAGTTGTTGATGTAACCGGCTGGCTCGGCGGTTATAACTTTCAGTGGGCTTGGTCTTCAGGATGGGTTTCAGGGCAGGCTGTCTAAACTCTACAAGGGTTTTCTTTTGCTAGCTTGTCAAACTTCGTTAGACTATTAATTATGTCGGGCATTTGATCTAACGGGATCATGTTAGCTCCATCAGAAGGTGCACTATCAGGATCTTGATGCGTTTCAATAAATACAGCAGCTATTCCCAGTGAAACAGCCGCACGCGCCATAATGGGGGCAAACTCTCGTTGACCTCCAGAGGAAGTTCCTTTACCGCCCGGCTGTTGTACTGAGTGTGTAGCATCCATTACTACTGGGTAGCCAGTACTTGCCATTGTAGGAAGACTACGGAAGTCTGTAACTAATGTGTTATAACCAAATGAAGATCCTCGTTCAGTTAAAAGGATCCTATCCGTCCCAGTGGACTGAACTTTCTGTACTACATTTTCCATATCCCAAGGAGCCAAAAACTGTCCTTTTTTTATATTAACAACAGCCCCAGTGTTTCCTGCTGCGATCAAAAGATCTGTTTGCCTACATAAAAAAGCAGGGATTTGGATTACATCGACAAGGTCTCCAACTAACTCACACTGGTTTACGTCATGTACATCAGTCAGAACAGGGCAACCTATTTCTTTCTTTACTGCTTCTAAGATAGATAAACCTTCATGAACTCCAACACCCCTTTTCCCAGTTAATGAGGTCCGGTTTGCCTTATCAAACGATCCCTTAAAGATATAACCTGTGTTTGCCTCTCGACATGCATTTGCCATAAAATCAGCTATCATTAATGTATGTTCCAAACTCTCCAACTGGCACGGACCTGCAATTAATGTTAGTGGCAGATCATTGCCAAGCTTTAAGTCTTCAATAAAAACATTTTTCATCAGTGCTCCAATTTTTCTTTTAAATTTTCCAACATTTTGATAACACACTTTGTATACTAACAAAATTAAAGATTAAAACTTCTAATAATTAGGTAGTTCGACTATTTATAATTTATGGGTTTAAAACTATTTAAACTATAGTTAAAAAACTAATTCGTACTATTGCCAATTTTATAGTTAACAAATACAAATAGATATCATAAATTTTTATATTTTAGACAGTAAATACTTAACTATATTTACTAGAAATTTCGAAGGGACTTTGGAGAAAATTTGAAAAATTTCTTAAAATTTTTTCTTCTATTTGGATTTTGGTTATTGATGTCTGGGATATTTAATCCACTTTTAATTATTTTTGGATTAAGTTCAGTTTGTTGCGTAATGATAATAATCAACCGAATGTACAAAGCTGATAATTATAACTTAAAAATCGAATTTAACCCTCTGCAGTTTCTATATTACTTAAGCTGGCTATCCTTCGAAATAGTTAAAGCAAATTTAAAAGTAACTAAAATTATTCTAAGTAAATCATTACCTAACAATCAAAGATTTTTAAAAGTGAAATATTCTCAAAATAGTGATTTTTTTCAAGTAGTCTTTGCAAACTCCATCACTCTCACACCCGGCACTATTTCCACTGAAACTGAACCTGAATATTTTTTAATTCATGCATTAGACTATAACCCTGCAGATATAGATTCTTTAAATAAAATGGATTTAAGAGTAACAAAGCTCGAGAGTGGGGGTGCAAAATAATGTTCTTAGTAGCTACTATTTCTCTTTTGATCGGAATGATGCTAGTCTTAGTCAGGCTTTTCCTTGGTCCAACAGTCTATGATAGAGTGCTAGCAGTTAATACTTTTGGGACACATACAGTTTTATTCATAGGCGTGTTAGGTTTTCTAATGGGAAGGCCTGACTTTTTAGATATCGCTCTACTCTACGCACTTATAAATTTTGTTGGTACTATAACTATTCTTAAATTTTTTAAATATCGTGTAATTGGTGACTCACATAGAGATATTGAAGAAAGGAATGGTTAATGGACAGCCTAAGCTTTTTATTTAATACTATTAGCTGGATATTACTATCTTCTGGATCATTTTTTATTATCACGGGTGCATACGGAATCTATAAATTTCCAGAATTTTGGTCACGGTTACAAGCTTCATCAGTGACCGACTCTTTAGGTGTTTATTTAATATTATTAGGGTTAGCAGTTCAAAGCGGTTTTACATTTGTTACAGTGAAATTAGTGATCATTGGATTATTCCTCTTTATTACTGGCCCAACGTCCACCCATGCTCTAGCGAATGCAGCTTTCATTTCAGGCTTGCGACCTGGTGAAAAGCTTGAAAGCAATTGATAAAAAAAATGAGGTAAACTATCGAAATTTTTATTGATATAATATTATTCGTCCTACTAATTCTGACTGCATTTGCGACAGTTAGAACTCATGGATTATTCGGAGTAGTAATGTTATCAGGTGTATTTAGTTTATTATCTGCACTCTTACTCATAACTCTTGATGCAGTAGACGTTGCATTTACAGAGGCTGCCGTTGGAGCAGGAATCTCCATTGTGCTAATGCTTTCGACATTGACACTTACTTCTAGAAGAGAGAAAAAATCAAAAAACTCTAATCTAATACCTCTTATGATTGTTATTATAACCGGCGTAACATTAACTTATGGGACTCTGGATATGCCTAATTTTGGAGCAGCTGACACTCCGAGTCAAATACATGTCGCGAGAGAGTATATTAAACGTACACCTGAAGATATTCATATCCCAAATATTGTGACTGCAGTTCTTGGTAGCTACAGAGGATATGATACACTTGGAGAAACTGCCGTTATTTTTACTGCTGGAATAGGTGTACTACTAATTCTTGGACGACTAAGCCTGAGACCTAGACGACGAGCTAAAAAGATTGAAAAAGTATTATGAAACACCACCTTATTCTCCGTGTAATAACAAAACTCTTGGTCGGACCCATAATGCTCTTTGCATTTTATGTACAATTCCATGGAGATTATTCGCCGGGCGGTGGTTTCCAGGCAGGAGTGATTATGGCTGTGGGAATCATTATTTATGGTATCGTATTTGATATGGAGCACGCAAAAAAAGTACTTCCACCGTGGTTCGTCCATAAGATGTTAGCATTTGGTGTTTTATTATATACTTTTACTGGTGTAATCAGTTTTTTTAGAGGACAAAACTTTTTGGATTACAGTGCTTTAAGTCGACATAGTCCAACCCATGGCCAGCATTATGGGATTCTTATTATAGAACTTGGTGTAGGCATTACTGTAAGTGGCGTTATGATAGCTATTTTTTATGCATTTGCTTCTCGTACTTCAGAAATCAATGATGCGGAGTGGTAAGATTTAATATGATCAATTGGGAATTTATTATTGGGCACCTAAATTACTGGTTTTTCATAGTACTTATGATGACAGGCCTATACATTGTTATTGCAAAAGGTAATTTAGTAAAGAAAGTTGTCGGTTTAAATATCTTTCAAACTTCTGTTTTTATGTTTTATATATCAATTGGAAAAGTGATAGGAGGCACAGCCCCAATTTTTCCTGTGGATATGAAAATCGATAATAATATAGTTTATTCTAATCCGCTCCCTCACGTTTTGATTTTGACAGCGATTGTAGTAGGCGTTGCAACGACTTCCTTAGCACTTGCATTGATAGTACGTATAAGGGAGGAATACGGCACCATTGAGGAAGATGAAATATTCATAATTGAACACGAATTAGATTCCTCAAATAAAACTCCCAATACCTATAAAGAAAATGGCCATTTTTGATGAGTTTACCTATCTCACATAGTGACAGCTTTTCGTTAGTTGAACAGTTACCAATTTTACAAATACTAGTTCCTTTTGTATCTGCGCCACTAATTGTGTTTATTGGTAATCGAACAATCGCTTGGTGGATTACCTTCCTTGCAAGTCTTATTTCTCTTTTAATATCTATCAACCTTTTACTATTGGTAAATGATGGATCTATTATATCCTATCATATTGGAGGCTGGGCTCCACCAATCGGAATTGAATACAGAGTAGATGCCCTCAACGCATTTGTTCTCGTATTAATCGCTCTAATTAGTACTATAGTAGCGCCCTATGCTTATAAAAGTGTAGGGAATGAAATTCCTAAGGAGCACCATACACTTTTTTATGCAGCGTATCTATTGTGTGTTACTGGGTTAATGGGAGTAGTTATTACTGGTGATGTCTTTAATGTGTTTGTTTTTCTAGAGATATCGTCTTTGGCCTCTTATGTACTTATTTCTTTAGGCTCTCATAGAGATAAACGAGCTTTAACCTCCGCATTTAATTATCTTATTATTGGTACAATAGGCGCAACTTTTTTTGTTATCGGTATTGGACTATTGTATATGGTAACGGGAACTCTGAATATGATAGATATGGCAGGGCTCTTAGAAGGGAAGTCTTCATCTTCAACAGTGCGCTCAGCTTTTGCATTTATAATTGTCGGAGTAGGATTAAAGTTAGCAATCTATCCTCTACATATATGGCTACCAAAAGCCTATACGTTCGCACCATCCTTTATAACTGCATTTCTCGCGGCCACAGCAACTAAAGTAGCTATCTACATTCTACTGAGGTTTATGTTCACAATATTCAGGCCAAGTTTTTTAGAGGAATTAAATGTTTTAAATTTTGTAATATTACCTTTGTCAATTGCCGCTATGATTATCGCTTCCTTGATAGCAATCTTTCAAAAAGACTTTAAAGGGCTCTTAGCTTATTCTAGTATTGCACAAGTAGGATATATTTTGCTTGGAATAAGCATAATGTCAGAAAGTGGGTTAACAGCAGCAATTATTCATCTCTTTAATCATGGCATTACCAAGGTAGCCTTATTCATGGTTGCCGGAGCTTATGTAATTAAAAGGGGAGGATCGCTTTTAACTAATCTCCAAGGGGCTGGCTTTACAATGCCTTGGACTAGCGCTGCTGCCGTGGTGGGATGTTTAAGTTTAATTGGCGTACCAGGTACAGCTGGCTTTATAAGCAAATGGATACTAGTCGAGGCTGCCATAGAAAATGGTAAGTGGCCTTTAGCGATCGTGATCATTTTCTCTTCGCTGCTGGCAGTAGTTTATTGCGGGCGAGTTATTGAAACTTTGTATTTTAAAAATGGAAATGACGAGACAATAGTAAATGAATCTCCACTAACTATGTTAATATCTATCTGGATAGCAAGCCTAGCATGCATTTACTTTGGTTTGAGTACTGACATCACAATATCGGTTTCCGACCTCGCGGCAAAAATGTTATACCTAAAGTAATTAAATTAATTTTAAGGGAAAATTTACACAGTGGTACCTAATATTTTTATTCTTTTAAGTATTTTGATACCGGTTTTCGCCGCAATCTTAAACCTTGTTATTAGGGAGCGAGAAAATTTAAGAGATTTCTTAACATTTATTGCATCCGTTTTAACATTTTTTTGCGTACTGGCTATATTAATTAGTGTTGGCAATGAAACAACCAAAGAAATAGTTCTTCTATCAGTTATCCCAGGGTTAAAAATATCCTTTCAAGTTGAACCTTTAGGTCTCTTGTTTGCCTTACTAGCGTCCGGTTTATGGATTCTTACACACGTTTATGCAGTGGGCTATATGAGAGAAAATAAAGAGGCTAAACACTCTAAGTTTTTTGCATATTTTTCTTTAGCCATAGCTTGCGTAATGGGAATAGCATTTTCATCAAACATGTTTACTCTATTTTTTTTCTACGAGGCGCTAACTCTAACTACTTACCCCCTTGTGGCACATAAAGGCACAGACTCAGCTGTAAAAGGAGCCAGAACATATTTTGGGATACTAATTGGAACCTCTATAGGCCTCCAACTTACTGCTATAATATGGACATTTATAATTTCAGGGACCTTAGATTTTTCAAAAGGTGGTATTTTAAATGGTCACTTGGAAGGTCCTTTGGTTACATTATTACTTTTTCTATATGTATTTGGAATTGGGAAAGCAGCTCTTATGCCATTCCATAAATGGCTACCTGCTGCAATGGTTGCTCCCACACCCGTCTCAGCACTACTTCACGCTGTTGCGGTAGTAAAAGCAGGTGTATTCACAGTTCTTAAAGTTGGAATATATATTTTTGGCTTAGAGTTCCTACAAAATAGTGGAGCATCATATTGGCTTATGTGGTTTGCTGCAGGTACCATTATGATAGCTTCGCTGATAGCTATAACAAAAGATAATCTGAAAGCACGTTTGGCATATTCAACAGTTAGTCAATTATCTTATATTACTTTAGGTGTAGCTTTGGCGACATCAATGGGGGTGCTAGGCGCAGGCGCACATATCGTTATGCACGCTATGGGGAAAATAACATTATTCATGTGTGCTGGGTCCATATACGTTGTAACTAAGAAGACAAATATTAGTCAGATGACTGGCTTAGGTAAAGTTATGCCGATTACCTTTGGTGCATTTTTTGTAGGGTCTCTTTCAATTATAGGCTTACCTCCATTGGGTGGCTCTTGGAGTAAGTGGTTTCTATTGATGGGCGCTCTAGAAGCCGATCAATGGTTTATGGTATTAATTCTTATATTTAGCTCTTTATTGAACATTGCATACTTATTACCCATCGTTGCAAAGGGCTTTTTTCTTTCTCAAGAAAAAGGTTTACCTCAAAAATATTCTGAAAGTATAGCTTTAGTTTGGCTACCACCAGCTATTACAGCCCTGTGTTGTATTATCTTGTTTTTCACAGTTGGGTATTTATTAGACTTTTTAGCGCCCATAGTCTTGCCTGAATAGGTTAGAGTAAGGCCTTTTAAATCCTCCAATCTTAAGTCTGCTCTTAAAAAATTTTGCCTTAGCGATTATCAGAACTTACAAAGACATACTAAGAAATTTTTTTCTTAAACTTTTATTTTCTTAGTTTTCATCCCGTAAAAATAGCACTAATTCTCCCTTAAAACCCAGGTCAGTACCCATTCTTGCGATCAACAAGATGCAAAAATGATTCTCCACTCTCTCCTCTTAAAATATTTTTAGCAATGACATCACAAGAAGAACTTGCCCGAGTAACAGAAGCTATATGGGGTGTAACAGTAACATTATCACTCACCCAATAGGGGTGATCTTTTGGTAAAGGCTCTATTTCAAATACATCTAGTGTTGCGTGGCGTACTTGCCCACTTTCAATCGCATTTAATAGAGCGGAGTCATTAATTAGATGACCTCTTCCAGGATTCAGTATTATAGAACCGTGTGGTACTTTGGATAACATTCGTTCGTCCATCAAACCAGTCGTTTCTTTGGTTAAAGGAAGCAATAAAATTAAAATCTCTGCTCGCTTTAATGCTTCACTTAAACCTTCATTTCCAAAATAACACTTTATGTTTTCAATATTACTTTTTTGACCTCGGCTCCAACCACTAACTTTAAAATTTAAATTACTAAGTGCTTTAGCACACGATAACCCTAACTCACCTAAACCAAGAATAGTAATATTTCTATCACTTGCTAAAGGTGGATAAGTATTATTTCTCCACACACCATCCTGAACCTTTATATGCATATCGAGGTCAAGATGATGCCTTAATACATGGCCAGTTACCCATTCCACCATACCCTGCGTTAACCCGGTATCTACCATACGACATAAAGGCACTTTTATAGTTGTATTCCCTGTAATATTCTCAACTCCAGCCCAAAGACTTAGAATAGCTTTAAGAGATCTAAATTTACTAAAATCCGCTAAGCCTCCACTAGGAGCATAAATAATATAATTGGCATCAAGACAGTTCAAATCGGTTGTTATTTCATATACAAGTTTTGTATCATTCATTGCTCGAATTAACTCAGTTTTATATTTTTCCCAATCTTTCTGGCTTGCAGAAAATAGTATTTTTATCATTAACTTACCTCACTCTGTGAACATGGGCACTTTGCATTAAGCCAAAAGCTCCCAAAAGAACTAGCATCGAAGACCCTCCATAACTAATTAAAGGTAGCGGTACACCCACTATCGGAGCAAAGCCCATGACCATAGCCATATTTGGGGCAAAGTATAAGAAAAAAGTAAAAGCTATACCCATAATAACTAAAGAAGAAAAACGATCTTTGTTTTTTAGTGCTGATACAATACAAAACAAGATAAGCAAATTATACATTGCTAAAACAGATAATCCACCTATAAATCCAAATTCTTCTGCAAGGGTCGTAAAGATAAAGTCAGTATGTTTCTCAGGTAAAAAGTTTAATTGTGATTGGGTTCCTTGCATGAAACCTCTCCCATTTACTCCTCCAGAACCAAGAGCAATCTTTGATTGACCTATATGGTAGCCTGCACCCATAGGATCACTTGAAGGATTTAAAAAGGTATCTATTCTACGGTATTGATAATCCCTGAGTATAGCCAAACCAGTGTCTCGTGTATAAAATATAGCGACCGCCCCTGATGCGAGGCTCATTATAATTCCTAAAAAATAACCCCAGTGGACCCCAGCTAGTAACATCAACCCCCCACCACCACATAAAACTAGTAAAGCCGTTCCAAGATCAGGTTGATTGAAAATTAAAGAGACAGGTATCAATATGATTATTACAGGTATTAAAACCCAAATTGGCTTTGACACTTTTGTTATGTCTAACCAATCATAATATGCTGCAAGAAATAAAACTGTGGTAATTTTTGTTAACTCTGACGGTTGTAACCTTATAAAACCTAAATCCAACCACCTTTGTGCACCCATCCCAGTTGTACCAAAAAAATCTACTCCAATAAGTAACATAATACTTATAAAATAAATGAGCCCAGAAACATTCTTCCAAAACCAGATTGGTATCATCGCAATAAATAATAACATACAAATACCAGCTACAAATCTCTTTAATTGAGGTTCTGCCCAGGGAGCTAAGGAACCTCCAGCCACTGAGTAAAGCATCAAAAACCCAACAGACGAAATTGCAAAAATTAATATAAGTACTGCCCAGTTTAAATGTAAAAACTTTACAATTCCATAAGGGGTTCGCTTAATATTTTGTTCAAGGTAGCTCATTCGTATTCTGATCTTAATGTTTTCTCTGGATCTACTAATTGCATTTTTGTAAGCGTTGAACCAATACGAGAACGTTGAGCTTCAGGATACGCTGATAATGGTGGTAATGAACCATATTGAGCAGCTAGCATTATATCACGTGCAATCGGCGCCGCTGAGGTGGAACCACTTCCACCGTGTTCTACAACTACTGACACTGAGTATTTAGGATTCGTGAATGGAGCATATCCAACAAATAAAGCATGATCCCTATATTTCCACGGCTTGTCTTCATTTTTTGATACTCCTCGCTTTCGTTCAGATTTAGAGATTTCGGTAACTTGAGATGTCCCAGTTTTACCAGCAAACTCTTTATCATCCTGTTCGACCCGGCTACTATAAGCAGTCCCTTTTTTATCATTTACAACTGAGTACATACCACGCCTTACCTCTCTCATTGCGGCGGGATCAATATTAAGAGATTTAAAACTCTCTATAGGTAAAGACAGTCCAGAAAAAGATTTTATCAGTCTAGGCTTAACAATACTATTAGTTGCCAATCGTGCTGTAATGACAGCCAACTGAAGTGGTGATGTTAGTACATCACCTTGACCGATAGCTGTATTTAGAGTGTCTCCTATTTTCCATTCTTGACCCTTTTCTTTTCTTCTCCACTCTCTACTTGGCATTATACCGCTTTCAACGAGCGGCAACGGGAGATCAAATTTCTCTCCAACGCCTAATCGTCTTGCCATTGCAGCTATTTTACTTATTCCGATGCGTTGAGAGAGTTCATAGTAGTAATGATCGCAGGATTGTTTCAAACTATTATGCAAGTTTACTTTCCCATGGCCACCACTTTTCCAACAATAAAACTTACGTCCAGAAATTTCAGTAAAACCTTTACAATTTATTTCATCATTTATGGAAATAACTCCAGCCTCCAAGGCGGCTAAAGAAACTATCATTTTAAAAGTGGACCCAGGTGGATAACTACCTTGTACTGATTTATTCCATAATGGATTGTAAGGGTTTTCTAAAATAGAATTGTAATCAGAATGAGATATACCTCCTATAAATTTGTTTGGATCAAAAGCCGGAGTCGATCCAATAGCTAATAGGTCTCCACTATTAACGTTCATAATGACTGCAGAAGCACTTAACCCAGATAATCGCTCCTGAACAAAATGTTGTAATCTAGTATCGATAGTCAAATTAATATCAGCTCCCTTAATACTCTCTGCCCTACTAAGTTCACGCATAATTCTACCAACTGAATTAACTTCAATTCTTTTATTTCCAGCTTTTCCCCGCAATTGCCTATCGAGTTTGTTTTCGACACCCGTTTTCCCGACCTGAAACTTCGGAATTTCTAATAATGGGTCTTTTTCTGAAATTTTTCCCTCTCTATAATCTCTATCCATTTTAATTATATCTTTTTCACCTACTGCCCCAACATAACCAATAATATGAGAATAGTCAGTTGATCTGGGATAAAAACGGCTTAAACCTACTTCTGGACTCACACCCGGGAGAATTGGTGAATTTACTGCAACATTGCTTAGCTGTTCCCAGCTTAAATTATCAGAAACGGTAATAGGAATAAGTGGGCTTCGTTTTAAAATCTCTGACTTTAATTGATCTTTAAAAGACTTTGAGAATTTCAAAATCTTTTCCAAGTTTAATAATACTTGGTCAAGGTCTTTGATTTCATCTCTGATCAATATGACTTTAAAATTTTGTTTGTTCCCCGCTAACAAAATACCATTTCGATCAAATATTTCTCCTCTAGTAGGGGGAAGTAATCTAACATTTATACGATTTTCTTCTGCCAGTAGTCTAAATTTACTAGACTCACTCACTTGAAGGAAATGCATCCTGTACGCCAAAGTACTTGAAAAAATAGCCATTGCCCCACCAAGAATAAAAATTCTTCTATCATGACGGCCCTTATTATATTCTGTGTCTATTTCAGAAGTTACCATTAAATATTTTCCATAGATTTAACACGAGTTACCGTCTCTGACCTCTCAGAATGTCGAACCCTTAGTATGCTATGTAACACAAAAATTACTATTGGGTATATTAGCAAAGAAAATGTAAGCTGCAATAAAATCATCCCTATGGGTGGGCTTTTAATCTTAAAAATAAATTCTATACCAATTTGTACAAATGTTAGTAAAATCAAAACGATGTTAATAAGTAATAATTCTTGACCTAGTTTTAAGCGACCTTGAGATAAAGAACGCCACCTTAGAAATTCATAACCCATTAAAGATAAAGCCGACCAAAGACCTAATGGCATTAATAATAATATGTCTGAAATTATATGTACAAACAAAATTAGAATAACTGGTAGGTGACTTGGTTTGCGAACGAGCCAGGCTACTGTTATCAAATAAATTAAATTTGGCCAAAGAACTTCCTGATGCACAATTTTCATAGGAAGTAATTGCAGTGAAAGAATAATAAAACAAATCATCAAATATTTAATGTAATAAGCCCAAGACTGTATATTTTGAAAATTAATCATTATCCTCTTTTTAATGCCTTAAAGTTTTGATTCAATCTGTGCCCGTATTTATAATAACCTCACCCTGGACATCAGAAGAGTCAAATGTTTGGGTTTTAATAACTTTTAAGAATTTAAGTCTTCCATAGTTTGCAACTAATTTCACTCTTAATCTTTGATCAGCATCTCTTATAACATGTCCAACAAGTACATCGGATGGTAGAATTTTTCCATCTCCGGAAGTGACAACTCTATCACCGGAACGAACCACTTCTATGTTTTCAACTATTTCAATTGGCGGTCTGAGCGAATTATCACCCACCAAAAGTGCTTTTTTCCCGGAAGGTTCAATTTTAATCGGTATCCGGCTACTACTATCTATTAGTAAAACAACTCTACTTAATTTCTCTCCAACACCAAATATTCTCCCAACCAAACCTGAACTGTCGACTACCGCCCAGCCTTCCTTAATACCATCAAAAGCACCAATATTCAAAAGGAGGGATCGCCTAAAAGATGAGCCACTATCAGAGAGGACTAATCCAGTGATATATTTTAAACTGGGATTAACCCGGACGTTATTTAAATCTAATAACTGAGAGTTTTCTTCTTCCAAACGTATTGCCGCTTCTCTCCAGTTTCGCATTTTTTGAAGCTTTAACCTTAACTCCCTATTCTCCTTGACCAAAGTGCTGTATGAACCAATACCTTCTGATACACTAGACAACCCCCTTAAAGGTCCTAAAATCCATTCAAAGTTTGGTATCAGTTTATCAAGTGCCGCCATGCGGACTCGTTCAGCACGTGGGTTGTCAATTTTCCACAATATAAAGGTAAAAAATGAGAAAAATACTAATAAGGCAATAGTAATTGACCTTATTATTCTGCCATAATCATCTTTTCGTTTTCTCTCATTCACTATATACTTATTTCTATTAAAGTATCATTTTTAATGTAGACCATATTAACTGTCATAATCAATTATATGTCGTAACTGTTTTTCATACTCCAGTGCTTTCCCTGTCCCTAAAGCAACACAGTTCCTACTATCATCTGCAACTGTGACAGCTAAACCTGTTTGTTCTCGTAAAGCTAAATCTAACTCCCCAAGAAGTGCTCCACCCCCTGTGAGCATGATTCCTCGATCAACAATATCAGCTGAGAGGTCTGGTGGAGTAGCTTCTAGTGCCAGCATAACAGCATCACAGATTTGTTGAACTGGCTCTGCTAATGCTTCCGCAACTTGGGCTTGGTTTATTTCAATTTCTTTAGGTACACCCGACAGTAAATCTCTACCACGTACCTGCATAGCAGCCCCTCTATTATCATTAGGTTTTCGTGCTGACCCTATCGATTCTTTAATCTTTTCAGCTGTAGCTACTCCAATCAGCATATTTTTATAACGCCTGAGATAAGACATTAAAGCTTCGTCCATACGATCCCCGCCAACCCTAACTGAGTTAGCATAAACGATATCACCTAATGAAAGAACAGCAACTTCGGTCGTACCGCCCCCAATATCAACAACCATCGATCCTGTTGGATCAATAATAGGCATACCAGCTCCAATAGCTGCTGCTATTGGTTCAGAAATAAGCCCCGCTTTTCGAGCTCCTGCCCCCAAAACAGATTGCCTAATAGCCCTCTTTTCAACTGGAGTTGCTCCTTGAGGTACGCACACGATTATCTTTGGTTTAGTAAAAGTGGAGTGTTTGTGAACTTTACGAATAAAATGCTTTATCATTGCTTCTGCAGAGTCAAAGTCAGCAATAACGCCATCTTTAAGCGGTCTAATAGCCTCAATGCTACCTGGTGTTCGTCCTAGCATCAACTTCGCGGCATCTCCAACCGCCAGGATTTCTTTTGTGCCGTTTCTTATGTGATAAGCCACAACAGATGGTTCATCTAGGACGACACCCTTCCCTTTTACGTACACAAGTGTATTTGCAGTACCAAGATCGATAGCCATATCTACCGAAAAAATATTAAAAAAGGAACCAATTGCCATCTATTAAACTTTCAAATGAAATTAAAGGGTATTACAGAAAAGTTAAGTAAGAGAAAATAAATCAAATCTTAGTAAAGATATAATCTAATTTAATGTTAATGTAAAAAGTAGTCAATTTAAGAAGCATCCTTATACGATATATCAGCTATATCTAACCCAACCTTTTGTCGTCTAATTAAAAGTCTATTTAGGGCATTTACATAAGCTTTTGTTGAAGCGACTACTGTATCTGTATCTGCAGATTCTCCAGTTGAAATTTTACCATTTTCTTCCATTTTAACAGAAACAATCGCCTGTGCATCTGTACCTTCTGTTACTGCGTGCACTTGATAAAGCTGGAGTCGAGCAGTATGCGAAATAATAGAATTTACTGCATTAAAAGCTGCATCTACAGGCCCGTCTCCAATTGCTTTTACTGCCTTTTCCTTACCGTCGACAATTAATGTTAATTCTGATGTACTGGGCCCTCCTGTTCCACAAACAACTTTCAAACTTTTAACCTGAATTCTATCAGACTCCTCCGATGAGGACTGGTCAATCATCAAAGCAATTAAGTCGTCATCAAAAATTTCTTTCTTACGGTCAGCTAACGCCTTGAAACGAACAAATATATCTTTGAGTTTATTGTCTCCAATCTCATATCCAAGATCAGTTAGCTTAGATCTAAGTGCAGCTCTTCCTGAGTGCTTTCCTAAAACCAGATTAGTATCAGAAAGACCAACATCAGCGGGCCTCATTATCTCAAACGTTTTAGAATTTTTTAACATGCCATCTTGATGTATTCCACTTTCATGTGCAAAAGCATTTTTTCCAACAATTGCTTTATTAAACTGAACAGGAAAGCCAGATATCGTCGCCACTCGTCTAGAAATATTCATCAACTTTGTAGAATCTATTCTAGTCCTGTACGGGAGAATGTCGCTCCGTACTTTAGTAGCCATAACTACTTCTTCTAAAGCAGTATTTCCAGCTCGCTCGCCTAATCCATTTATAGTGCATTCAATTTGTCGGGCCCCTGCTTCAACCGCGGCCAGCGAGTTTGCAGTTGCCATGCCTAGATCATTATGGCAGTGCGTTGCGAATACAATACTGTCAGCTCCTGGCACTTTATCTAGAAGCATAGCAATTAAATTCGAACTTTCTGTAGGAGCTGTATAACCCACTGTGTCTGGAATATTTATCGTAGTAGCACCCGCCTTTATAGCAATTTCTATCACACGACACAAATAATCCTGTTCAGTACGGGTGGCATCCATAGGAGACCACTGAACGTCATCACATAGATTTCTAGCATAGGTCACAGTTTGGTTTATCTTTTCAGCCATTTCATCCATTGTAAGGTTTGGAATGGCTCTATGGAGTGGCGATGTACCAATAAATGTGTGAATACGGGGTCGACGTGCTAAGCGCACAGCCTCCCAGCATCTATCGATGTCACTAAAATTTGCACGAGCAAGGCCACAGATAGATGCTACTTTCGTTTTGCAAGCAATCGCCCGTACCGCTTCAAAATCCCCTTCAGAAGCAATTGGAAACCCTGCTTCTATTATATCAACCCCCATCTCATCCAATAAATCTGCTATCTCTAGTTTTTCGACATGACTCATCGTTGCTCCTGGAGATTGCTCTCCATCGCGTAACGTTGTGTCGAAAATTAAAATGTCCGTTTGTTTGCTCATGTCTTTTCTCCCGCAAGCCTTATTCTTGTTCTGACGCTATACACCTCTGAGCGGTCGCGCCCAAAGGCACGCTCAGAGGGTGCTCAGCAGGAGCTCTGTCTCGTCGCATTTATAAATTGAGTAACCTAAAAACCATAACATAATAAAATTATAAAGCTTATAATGGAAAAGAAAAGTGTATATTTTAGTTATTCTTAGTATTTAATCAAATTATAAGATCAATTGTTAACAGGTATAAGTCTTTTCTTTGCGCTAATGAGCTTCCCGTCAATCCAAGATCCGATTGCAACCTCATTATTAGTATACCTCATGGATCCACTACCAGATCGTTTTCCAGCTTTAAACTGTCCTATGTATACAGCTCCTGAAACGTACTCCTCAACTCCTTGACCATTCCGCTGGCCATTCAACCAGTCACCCCGATAGGAATAACCAGAACTTTCATTTAAAATACCAAAGCCATTACGTTGCCCAGATTGGAACTCACCTTTATAAGTTGATCCATTAAAATAAAAAGAAGTTCCTCGGCCATGTCTTTTTCCTGAAAGCCATCCCCCTTTATACTGGTAACCAGAGGCATCAACTAATTCGCCTTGCCCGTGATAGCCACCATCCTTGAAGCCACCCACAAAGCTTGTACCATCTTTGAAAATAACTTTACCATTTCCTGTAACAGCTCCATCACTCCAATCACCCTCATAGGTTGACCCATCTGCATAGGTCATTTTTCCTTTGCCATGAAGAAAATCTCTGTCCAGCTGACCTTCGTATAATGAACCATCTGGATAAGCTACCTTACCGTAACCACTCATAATATTGTCTACCCAGTTTCCTTGATATACAAAACCATCTACCTTGCTGAGAATACCTTGCCCATTCTTTTTATCACTTTTAAAAAAGCCATTATAGACATCACCCGTACTATAAGTCATCTGGCCCTTTCCGTGCCTTTGTCCGCGTTTAAACTCCCCATAATACTTACTTCCACTTGAATGGCGGAGTGTGCCTAAGCCGTTCCATTCTCCCTTTTTCCAAACCCCTTGATAAGTTAAAATTGTTGAGTCTTTTGGAAATGTTAGTTTTCCATCGCCATGACAGTAGCCGTCTACCATGTTCCCATCATATTTTGAGCCATCGGCGTAGGTTATAAAACCCTTCCCGTTCTGTTTTCCTTTTAACCAGCTGCCAAGGTAAATATATCCATCTTTTGTAGTTAATTTACCATATCCATGATATTTTGAATCTTTAAAATTACCCTTGTAGGTTGTACCGTCAGTTAAAATTAAGGAGCCTTCGCCATTAGGTGATCCATCTTTCCATTCACCTTCATATATTTTTTTATCTAGAAAAACCATTTTGCCAATTCCTGAAGGTTTTCCCAAAGAAAATTCTCCCTCATATATGGAGCCGTCAAGTAAGCTAGCTATCCCTTTTCCTTGAATCTTACCTTCGACCCACTCGCCATTATATTCATATCCATTGGGCAAAGAATAAATTCCTAACCCATGATGTAATCCTTTTTTTAACTGTCCTGTGTAAATAGAGCCATCAGGATATTTTTTTATGATTGTGTCTTCAGCATTTGCTAAGTTTACTGTAGTTAGAAAAATGATGAACAAGAGTTTTAAAAGTTGATACAATGTGTTTCCGATTATATAGTAATTCTTGATTGCAACTTACGTTAACTGTCCACAACTGACAAGCGATTGCTCGCAGTATTAGCATCAAAAAGAATAGGGCTAAAAGAGTTTAATGGTTATGGTACTTTATGACAGATAGATTTAGATTAACAATTTCACAGTTAAACCCTACTCTCGGGAATTTTAAAGAAAATTTTTCTAAGGCGGTGACCTCCTGGGAAATTGGTAAAGCTGAAAAAGCAAATCTTGTAGCTTTACCCGAGATGTTCATTACAGGTTATCAAACTCAAGATCTAGTCTTAAAGAAAGCTTTTGTAAAAGAGGCAGAGCAGACAATAATTAACCTAGCCCACCGTTGTTCTGACGGCCCCCCCATAGCCATCGGTCACCCAATGTTAAGGGGCACAAACCTTTATAATGCGTATTCTATTTTAGAAAATGGAGAGATAAAATTATCAATCTTTAAGCAAATTCTTCCTAATAATAGCGTATTTGATGAGAAGCGGTTATTTAGCCCAGGCATAGAAACGCAACCTTATTCAGTAGGTAATATAAGAATAGGTTCACCAATATGCGAAGATGCCTGGCATCCAGAAATTTCTGAAACACTAGTTGAAACAGGGGCAGAACTACTTTTAGTTCCAAACGGTTCACCATACTCTAGAACCAAGCATGACCTAAGAGTTAACACAATGGTATCAAGGGTCATCGAGACCGGTTTGCCACTTATTTATCTAAATACTGTTGGTGGACAAGATGATCAGGTCTTTGACGGTGGTTCTTTTGTTCTAAATCCTGGAGGGAAACTTGCTGTTCAGTTACCCTTTTTTGAGGAGTGTCATCAGTCAGTAGATTTTATTTTCCAAGAAAATAAGTGGGTTGCTACACAAAGTCGACTAGCTGCTCAACCATCAGAGTTAGAAAAAGATTACCAAGCGATGGTGAAAGGTCTTCAGGATTATTCAAGAAAAAGTGGCTTTGGAAAAGTTGTTCTTGGAATGTCCGGTGGAATTGACTCAGCATTAGTCGCAACAATTGCAGCAGATGCTTTAGGATCTAAAAATGTCAGATGTGTAATGTTACCGTCAGAGTTTACATCCAATACCTCACTAAAAGACGCAAAAGTAGTAGCCCAAAACCTTGGTACTAGATTAGATGAGATATCAATTTCTGAGGCATATAAAAAGATATTAAACGACTTAAAACCACTTTTTAATGGAGCAAAGCAAGATACATCAGAAGAAAACATTCAATCAAGGCTCCGAGGTATTTTTCTTATGGCGTTAAGTAATAAATTTGGAGAACTTTTACTTACGACTGGCAACAAGTCAGAAGTTGCGGTTGGTTATTCAACTATTTACGGTGACATGGCAGGAGGATTTAATCCAATAAAGGATCTTTATAAAACCAGAGTCTTTGAAACATGTAAATGGCGCAATTCAAATCATAGGTCGTGGATGCAAGCTCCGGCAAAAGTACTAATCCCTAAAAATATTATAGAAAAAGCTCCAACTGCTGAACTTCGTGATAATCAGAAAGATGAAGACAGTCTCCCTCCATATGAAATCTTGGACGCGATACTCGAAAACCTCATAGATCGTGATCTCTCTATACAAAGTTGTGTTGAGCAAGGTTACGATAAGAAGTTAGTAGAAAAAATCGAAAACCTTATCTATCTAAGTGAGTATAAACGTTTTCAAGCTGCACCTGGAATTACCCTAACCGGACGATCTTTCTGGTTAGATAGACGATATCCAATTGTTAACCAGTGGCGAGATAGATCTTAATAAAGTAATAATTATTATTCATAAATTATCAAAGCTTTAAAGATTATATAGACAAAGTTTATCTGATATGTTTTTGAGTATCGAAATATAGGATTATAGAATGACAATTACTCGTTTTGCACCGTCGCCTACCGGCTTCCTACACGTTGGAAATTTAAGAACAGCACTAATTAATTACTTAGTGGCAAAAAAAGACAATGGTGAATTTATTTTAAGGTTAGATGACACTGATCCAGTACGCTCAAAACCAATCTATGTTGATCAAATTAAACGGGACCTTGAATGGTTAGGTCTGGAATGGGACAGAGTAGAGACCCAATCGTCTCGAATAGATAGATATAATGAGGCGGCATTAGACCTTAAAAAACAAGATAAACTATATCAAGCTTTTGAAACATCTGTAGAGCTAGAACTAAAAAGGAAAAAGCAGTTAAGCATGGGTCTTCCACCAGTATATGATCGATCTGCATTGAAAATTACGACTGAGAAATTAAAAACTAGGGAAGGAACGCAAACTGGTTACTGGCGTTTTCTTTTAAACCTTTCTCGAACTGAATGGCAGGATGGGATTTTAAGTTTAATTTCTATCGATACAAAAAGTGTTTCTGATCCAGTACTCATTCGAAAAGATGGGCAATTTCTTTATACATTGGCTTCTGTAGTAGATGATATTGATATGAAAATAACTCACGTAGTTCGGGGAGCTGATCACGTTACAAATACAGCTACTCAAATCCAAATAATGGAGGCCTTAGGAAAAGTGGCGCCAAGTTTTTCGCATCACTCCCTGCTTACAGGTCCAGGTGGCGAGGCTCTGTCGAAGAGGTTAGGGACACTAGCTCTTAAAGATTTAAAATTGGCTGGGATTGAGCCAATGGCAATCCTAAGCCATCTATCAAAAATAGGGACATCAAATACAACTGATCTGCAGACCTCCATCTCAGACCTAATTCAGGACTTTGATTTAACAAAATTTGGTTCTTCTCCAACAAAGTTTGATATTAAAGATCTAACCCCCTTAACAGCAAAATATCTAAAAACTCTCTCTTACGAAGATATAAAAAAAGATCTTGACCTTTTTGGTGTAGAGAAGAAGATACAAAAAACCTTCTGGTCAATTGCAAAAGAAAATATAAACTGTAAATCAGATATAGAAGATTGGTGGAGGATTTGCTCCAAAGGTCCAACCCCAATTATCTCTGAGGCTGATAAAGAGTTTGTCGCTCTGGCAATTAAAATGTTGCCTGTAGAACCATTTGATGAAAACACATGGTCAAGTTGGACAAAGGAAGTAAGAAATAAGACTGACCGTTCAGGAAAAAATCTTTATCTGCCCCTTCGAAAAGCTTTGACCGGCAAAGAATATGGGCCAGACATGTCCACATTCATGCCCCTTTTAAAAAGTATACAGTAAACTTTATTGTATCTTAATCCATTCCTTAAATAACTTTTGGGATTCCATGCTATCCCAAACTAAGGTTCCCTCTACCCTACCAACCTCCCTACCTTTAAAATCAATCATTAAAGTTGTTGGCAAAACCGCAATATTAAGTTTCCTCGCAAATACGCTTTTGAGGTCAAAAAATTGACTTAAAAATGTTAAATTATTTGTTTTAAAAAAATTATTAACTTTGCTCTTATCATTTCGTCCAGTTGCAACCGCTATTACATCAAAACTCTTATCGTTTAAAAGTGTCTTCAAATTATCAAGGGCAGGCATTTCTTCAACGCAAGGTGCACACCAAAGTGCCCAGAAGTTTAATAGAATAAATTTTCCTTTGAAATCAGAAATTGTTACTTTCTCGCCCGTAATATTTTCAAAAGTAGCAAAATTTAGGGGTTTTGGTTCAGTGTGGAATTTAATTTTACCTAAATCATTATTTGTTAACGCTAGCAAATTACTAACACTTGCATTAACGGTATTTGCACTGAACACAATGCAAGTATATAATAAGATTAATCTAACTTTGTTCATTTTAACTACCTCTAGAAAGAGCTTATGGCGAAATCAGAATCAAACACAATGTGGGGCGGACGTTTTGCCTCAGGCCAAGACACTTTGATGGAATCACTAAATGCTTCTATTGGGTTTGATCAAAGGCTTTCTATTCAAGATATTCGAGGCTCAATTTCACACGCTTCCATGTTGAGAGAAACGGGTATAATTTCTAAGAGTGACGCAGATATAATAATAGCGGGTCTTAAGAAAATACAACTTGAAATTGAATCAGGAGACTTTAAATTTTCTGTTAAGCTAGAAGATATTCATATGAATATAGAAGCTCGCCTAAAAGAATTAATCGGTGAAGCCGCCGGCAGATTGCATACAGCTAGATCAAGAAATGATCAGGTAACAACAGATACAAAATTATGGGTTCGTGAGCAAATAGATGAACTTATGAAAACAATAAGGTTATTGCAACAACAACTAATTATCAGTGCAGAAAGTAAAGCTGACTGGGTGATGCCTGGCTTTACTCACCTTCAAACGGCTCAACCAGTCACGTGGGGTCATCACATGATGGCATATGTTGAAATGTTTGAAAGAGACTATCTAAGGTTTTATGATGCAAGAATTCGCTTAAATGAAAGTCCACTTGGAGCGGCAGCTCTTGCTGGAACCTCTTTTCCAATTGATCGTCAGCATACATCCGACAGTCTTGGATTTGATCGACCCACAGCAAATTCATTAGATTCTGTATCAGATAGAGATTTTGCTTTGGAATTTTTAAGTGTAGCGTCGATCTGTGCAATGCACCTATCTAGATTTTGTGAGGAGATTATCATTTGGTCTTCTGCACAGTTTGGCTTCGTATCTTTGTCAGATGAATTTTCAACAGGCTCCTCCATTATGCCCCAAAAGAAAAATCCTGACTCGGCAGAACTTATTAGGGCAAAAGTTGGACGGATCTTTGGTTCCAATGTTGCATTAATGATGGTGATGAAAGGGTTACCTTTAGCTTTCAATAAGGATATGCAAGAGGACAAAGAGCAGGTTTTTGATGCATCAGACAATCTATCAATTTCATTAAATGTCATGGTCAAAATAATTCAAACTATGCAAGTAAATAGGGAGGCTCTTGAAGAAGCAGCATCAAGTGGTTTTTCGACTGCCACAGACTTAGCAGATTGGTTAGTTAGGGAGTTAAACTTACCGTTTCGGAAGGCTCATCATATAACAGGAGAAATAGTAAAGATTTGTGAGCTAAAGGGATGTAGCCTATCCTCTTTAACGTTAGAAGACATGCAAAATATTGAACCTCGAATTACGAAAAGCGTTTTTAATGTTCTAAGTGTTCAAAATTCAGTCTCTAGTAGGTCTAGTTTAGGTGGTACAGCTCCTGAGCAGGTAATTAAACAAGTTTTAAGGTGGAAAAAAATTCTAAATGAAGAAATTATTTAATTTACTAATCTTATTAAGTGTAGTGTGCTGTGGAATAGAAGGTGACCCGATTCCGCCAAAGCCTATGAATAATACAAAAGACATAACTCAATAATTCTTAAATAATTTAAAACTAGCAAAGCGGTTTAAGCAATGGAAAAAATCCCTATGACACCCAAAGGTCACAAAGCTTTGGATACGGAACTAAGATTATTAAAAAGCGTAGAGCGACCTGCTATAATAAAAGCAATTGCAGAAGCACGAGAGCACGGTGACCTATCTGAAAATGCTGAATATCACTCTGCTAGGGAAAAACAGAGTTTTATCGAGGGTCGTATAAAAGAGCTTGAATCTTCTCTTGGCTTGGCAGAAGTAATTAATCCATCGACCTTATCTGGTTCAATTAAATTTGGTGCCACAGTGACTTTACTGGATGAAGAGACTGAAAAAGAAACAGCCTTTCAAATTGTTGGTAAAACTGAAGCTAATATTGAAAACGGTTTACTTAACATTCAGTCTCCTCTGGCACGAGCACTAATTGGTAAAGAAATCGGAGACAGTGTTGAGGTGAAAACTCCAGGTGGAACAAGGGATTACGAAATACTTGATGTGAAGTATAGTTAGGGTACAAAAAATGACGAATCAGCCTCCGTTTAAGGGTAAAATGTTTTCAAATGACAAACCCATATCAGAGACTGTCAAAGCGAGAGTACCATATGCAAAGTTATTTGTTATATTGTGGGCTGTCATTCTTATTACATTAATCTCTTACGGCCTATTATCTAAATCTAGCCAAAATCTAAATTTTTATTTAATTGTCA
Organism: uncultured Paracoccaceae bacterium; assembly: GCA_913041145.1. Taxonomy (GTDB): domain Bacteria; phylum Pseudomonadota; class Alphaproteobacteria; order Rhodobacterales; family Rhodobacteraceae. The sequence goes on along the minus strand of CAJWHE010000012.1, from coordinate 16,424 downwards.
TACATTTTCTATTCTCCATTTTATTCTTTATCGTGGTAAAATTTTCTTTTGAAAAAGATACCACTAAACTATACGAGGCTCAGAATTATCTACAAAAAAAATTGACAAGCTTAGAGAGGCTAAGCACTCTTGGAAAACCTTCAATCGATATGAATGCTACCCATCAGGTAAAAAATATTATTACAAGTCAGTCTGAATTCCATTCTAGACTCTCTGATTTAGAAAATAAGATTTACCCACATCTAGCCTTAAACTCTAAAATAGGTGGAAGTAGTGATTTGAATGATAGTTCAAACAGTAAAGACCAAATGCCTATCTCTGTTAAAGATCTAATAGGAGCATTGAATTTTCCAAAAGACGAGGCGGATAGTGAAGGGTTTAGAAAGCTTCGAATAGCCTTAGCTGATTCTGAAAATGGAGACCTACTAAGAGCAAGTCAAGATGTTCAGACACTTTTGAGTCAGGATGGTATTTATATGGATGACCTAATTGTTGAACCCTCACAACCTATCGTTTGGAGAAACTTTTCTAAAGGCCATCGAGGGCCAACTGTCCAATCACTTTGGGTAATTGAAAATGACGAAACTGTATTCTTGATATCTAAGAAACTGAGTGATGACGAGATATTTAGAGATACAGTAAATCATTTTTTACGACATTTTGATAGTTCTCTGAATGAACTTTGTAGAAAAGCAAGTGACAGTGAGTTACTACGGTTTTCAGATACAAGGACAGCTAGAGCATTTAAACTCTTAGGAACGGCCTCTGGGCGCTTTAACTAAAACTCTTCTAATTATACTGGAAGACCAGTTTCTTTAAATACATTTTTTAGAGAAAAGCTGGACTGAATTTGGGCTACTCCAGGCAAGCTAGCAAGGAATTTTCTATGAAGTTGTGCAAAATCATTAGTATCAGTTGCTACAACTTTTAGAAGGTAATCTGCTGAGCCAGCCATAAGATTACATTCCAATACATTAGGAATTTTTTTTACTTCCTTTTCAAATTTATTTAACACTTCATCTGCTTGACCATTGAGTGTTATCTCCACAAAGACTGTGGTAGATAAATTAACCTTTATTGGATCTAGAAGAGCAACGTAGTTTTTTATAACTTTATTTGACTCCAAGCGAGAAACCCTGCGGTGGCAAGCAGAGGCCGATAGATTTATCTCCATTGATAAATCAGAGTTAGAGATACGACCACGTTTCTGAATAATCCTTAAGATTCGTAGATCAGTTGCGTCCAGGTTAATCATATTAGAATATCCTTTCATAAATATAGAAATTTTTATCAATTTATTCTAAATTACATTATAAAAATAGGCAACTTTTGTAGGTTATTTTCTTAACATTATAGTAGGGTAATCCCAAATATTTCATTGAAGGAAATAATTATGCTTATAGGCTGCCCCAAAGAAATTAAACCTCAAGAGTTTCGTGTCGGACTAACTCCTAACGCTGTTAAAGAAATCATCCTAAATGGTCATAAAGTTTTAATAGAAAAAGATGCTGGTGCTGGTTCTGGGTTTTCAGATCAACTCTACGAAGAAGCAGGTGCAAAAATTCTTCAGTCGGCAGAAGAAATCTTTTCACAATCTGAGATGATTGTTAAGGTTAAGGAGCCTCAAAGAATTGAAAGAAAAATGCTTAAGGAATCACAATTACTTTTTACTTACCTCCATTTGGCACCAGACCCTGATCAAACACATGATTTATTAGAGTCAAAATGTACGGCCATAGCATATGAGACAGTTACAGATGATCAAGGCGGATTACCATTACTAGCACCAATGTCAGAAGTGGCTGGACGTTTAGCTCCTCAAGTCGGCGCATGGACTCTTCAAAAAGCCAATGGAGGTCGCGGAATTTTGTTAGGTGGTGTGCCTGGGGTAGAACCAGCGAGAGTTACCATAATTGGGGGTGGAGTTGTTGGAACTAATGCAGCAAAAGTTGCGCTTGGCATGGGTGCTGATGTCACGGTATTAGAACGATCAATTACAAGAATGCGTCAACTAGACGATATATTTCATGGTAATGTAAAAACTATTTTTGCAAATGCTGGCAATACAGCTGAGCAATTAATAACTTCTGACTTATTAATTGGAGCAGTCCTAGTTCCTGGTGCTACAGCTCCAATGTTAGTCTCAAGGTCTCAACTTTCTTCCATGAAACCTGGCGCTGCTATTGTTGATGTTGCGATTGACCAGGGTGGTTGTTTTGAAACATCTAAGGCTACCACCCATGAGGACCCCATATACGATGTTGATGGGATAATTCATTATTGCGTAGCAAATATGCCTGGAGCAGTAGCTCGCACTTCCACTATAGCACTTGGAAATGCTACAATGCCATTCATACTGTCTCTTGCAAATAAAGGCTGGAGAAATGCCTGTAAAGAAAACAACCATCTGTTAAATGGATTAAATGTGCACTTAGGAAATATAACCTATAAAGCTGTAGCGGAAGCCTTAGATTTAAAGTTTATTTCTCCAGAATCTGCACTTAGCATATAATTTAGATTTGAAAGGCTTAAGGGCCAAGAAAAATTGCAAATTAACCTTACTAGCTTCGAAGCTCTCCACCAGTTTTATCTCGCACAGCGGTAATTACTCTTGAAGAAATTTCATCAATTTCTTTGTCGGTTAAAGTTTTACCCTGCGGTTGTAAGCGGACAGAAATTGCTAATGACTTCTTTCCCTCTCCAAACTGCTGGCTCGCCTTAACTCCTGAAAATTCATCAAAAACCATGACACATTCAATTAAAGCCTTATCAATACTTTCAGCTGCCCCAACCACTGAAGAAGCCTCTACTCTATCATCTAAAATAAAGGAAAAATCTCTATCAACAGCCTGAAAATCACTTATATTGAGGGCATCTCTAGTGGCTGTATTAACTTTTCTCTTTGGAATATTCTCTACCAAAACGGTAAAAGCCAAAACTGAACCTTTCAATTCAAAGCTTTTAACAATTCTTGGATGAACTTCACCAAATATCGCTAGTGTATTTTTAGGGCCTAGGGATATCCTACCTGATCTTCCTGGGTGCCAAACTTTAGGAATATCACGGTATACTTTACTTGTTTTAGGCGCACCTAAAGCCTGTAAAATTATTTCCATGTCGGCCTTTACATCAAAAACATCTACCACCCTACGATCCCCATGGGGATCTCTAGGACTAGTGTTACCTATTAATAAGCCTGTGGCGATCATAGACTGCTGACCTGGTTCTTTACCACTAAATATAGTCCCTACTTCGAATAAGCTTAAATCTAAAAACCCTCTGGCTTGATTTCGTTGAGCAGCTTTTAATAAGTTTGGTAATAAATCTTGCCTCATATAGCCCATATCAATTGAAATAGGATTTTCTAAAGGAATTAAGTCATCATCCTCACTAAACTGGAGTGCACTATCTCTATCTATAAAACTGTAGGAAACGCATTCATTGTAACCAATGGATGCCAATGTTCGCCGAGCGGTACGCTCTCGCTTTTGAAGTAAAGTTAATACTGGCTTAGGCACACCAACTTCAGTTCTGGCCATAGGTTTTCCAACAAGGTTTTGTAAAGATGAAACTCTAACGATCTCCTCAACCAAATCAGCTTCACCTAATATATCAGGCCTCCAACTTGGAGGATATGCTCTCCCTTGATTTACTTCGAAACCTAACTCACCAAGAATTCTTAGTTGCTCTCCTTCTGGTACATCCATTCCAACTAAAGTCTTTACTCTATTTAAATCCAACTTATAACTTCGAGCCTCACTCTCTAATTCACCAGCAGAAACAACTTTCGAAGGCTCCCCACCACAAAGCTCGACTATCATCTTTGAGGCTAATTCAATTGCATCATTATTAAATCCTGGATCAATCCCTCGCTCATTCCTATATCTCGCATCAGAATTAATCTTTAGAACTCTTCCAGTTTTTGCAATTTGAATATTGTCCCAGATTGCGGCCTCAAGAAAAACATTTTGTGTAGTATCCGTGCACCCTGAATTTAAGCCACCCATTATACCAGCAATACTTACTATTTCTTTATCATCCGAAATTACAACCATACCCTCAGACAAACAGTGTTTTTTTTCATCTAAACCAATAAATTCAGTAGGTTCTGTTAAGCTGTGTACTCTCAAATTTCCACTTAACTTATCAGCATCAAAAACATGCAATGGCCGATTACTATCAAAGGTAAAAAAGTTGGTTATATCTACTAATATAGAAATTGGGCGAAGCCCCAATGCAATCAAGCGATCCTGAAGCCAAGCAGGGCTTGGACCATTTTTTACTTTTCTAATCAGCCTCCCACTAAATATTTCACAACCATTTTTTTTAGTGTTTTTATCTATAGACACTTTTATCTGACTCTCAAACTCTCCTGGGATAGTAACTTTATCCTGAGCTTTCAGGACGCCTATACCTTTCGCAGCCAAATCTCGAGCTATACCCCTTATGCCCAAAGCATCTGGTCGGTTTGGTGTGATTGCAATTTCAATAACAGCGTCCATTTTATTTGGACTATTTACTTTAAGCCAATCTAAAAACCGTTCACCAACCTGCCCTGACGAAAGTTCAATTATGCCATCATGTTCATCACTCATGCCCATTTCTCGTTCCGAGCACATCATTCCTGCGCTTTCTACACCACGAATATTTCCAACTCCAATCGTAGAATCAATACCGGGGACATATGATCCAGGTTTGGCAACAACAACATTTATACCAGTTCTGGCATTAACAGCACCACAAATAATTTGCTTTTCACCCTCATCTGTTTGGACAAGACAAACTCGTAATCTATCAGCATTTGGATGTTGTTCAGTTTTTATAATTCTTCCAATAGTGAAATTTTCTAGATTTGCAGTTGGATCTAAAATATCTTCCACCTCCAAGCCCAAATCGGTCAGTGCGTCTGCTATTTCAGAAACACTAGCTGTCGTTTCTAAATGCTCTTTTAACCAGGAAAAGGTAAACTTCATTTTTGAGATTCCTTAACATTAACTCTCAAAGAAAATTTATTTACTATTTTCTTCAATTTATTTACTCAAACCAGCAGAGAGGCTTGGTTGATCTAGAGCTGCAAACCCATAATGTTTCAACCATCTTAGATCAGAATCAAAAAATGACCTAAGGTCAGGGATCCCATATTTTAGCATTGCTATTCTATCTATGCCCATCCCAAAGGCAAACCCTTGCCATTTCTCAGGGTCTATGCCTCCAGCTTTAAGAACATTTGGATGAACCATTCCAGAGCCCAGAATCTCTAACCAATCATCACCTTCGCCAACTTTTAGCTGACCGCCACTCCAGGAGCACCTGATATCTACTTCCGCTGATGGTTCAGTAAATGGGAAATGCGAAGCCCGAAACCGTAATTCTACTTCATCGACTTCAAAAAATGCTCTTACAAACTCTTCTAAAACCCACTTCAAATTTGCCATTGTAATGTCTTTATCAAGCGCTAGACCTTCGACCTGATGAAACATTGGTGTATGTGTCTGATCATAATCAGCCCGATAGACTCGTCCAGGACAAATAACCTTTATAGGAGCACCTGAGGACTGCATGGTCCGAATCTGCACTGGGCTCGTATGCGTACGTAGAACATGTGGCGGTTCGCTACTATTCCCTTGGTGTTTCATATAAAATGTGTCCATCTCCCCTCGCGCAGGGTGATGGCTAGGAATATTAAGAGCATCAAAGTTGTACCAATCACTTTCAATTTGAGGTCCCTCGGCAACTAAAAAACCCATATCTGCGAAAATTTCTGTTACTTCATCAGTAACTTGTGAAACAGGATGAATGGTACCCCCACTCCTCACTCGACTAGGCAAAGTGACATCTAGCCATTCAGTTCGTAACCGTTCATCTAATGCAGTATCTTGAAATGCAGTTTTTTTTGCTATTAACGCTGAATTAATCTCACCTTTAAGCGAGTTAAGTAAAGGCCCATAAGTCATCTTTTGCTCAGAGCTCATAGAACCCAACTCTCGCATTTTTAAACTTATTTCTCCTTTTTTTCCAAGAAACCTTAACCTTAAGTTTTCTAATTCACCTTCATCGGAAACTTTAGAGATATGTTTTAAAACACCAGCTCGTAGGTTTTCTAAATCATCCATGCCTACACTCATTTCAAACTTCACTATATTATTTTTATTTATTTTTTATAGATATCACTACCACCAATATTGGCAATAATATTAATACTATAATAGAAAAAATTACTTTACCAGCTCCAGAGATTTTTATACTTTGGAGCTCTTGCAAAATTTAAAGTTTTTTAAATTTAGGCAGCTAGCGCTGCTTTAGCTTGCTCTACAACAGATGCAAATGCTTCTGGCTCCTGAGCCGCCAAATCAGCTAAAACTTTTCTGTCCACCTCAATACCCGCTTTAGTCAAACCGTTAATAAAACGAGAGTAAGTAAGTGTTTCATCAATAGCTCTACAACCAGCATTTATTCTCTGAATCCAAAGAGCTCTAAAGTTCCTTTTCCTAACTTTACGATCTCTTGTGGCGTACTGATTAGCCTTATCTACGGCCTGAGTAGCAGTCTTAAAAACATTTTTTCGTCGTCCATAATAGCCTTTTGCAGCTTTAATTACTTTTTTATGGCGGGCGTGGGTAACTTTTCCTGATGTAACTCGTGACATTTAATAAATCTCCTTCAACGCGCGTATGGCATATATTTTTTTACGATTTTTTCATCTGCTGGGCAGAGAAGAGTCGTACCACGAGCATTTCGGATAAATTTCCTGCTACGCTTTATCATACCATGTCGCTTTCCAGCCTGTCCGGCTTTAACTCTACCGGAAGCTGTCATGGAGAAGCGCTTTTTAGCGCCAGACTTCGTCTTCATCTTAGGCATTTCCATCTCCTAGGTTTGAGTGCTTTCGATTTGCCTCGGCATGCCAATTAAAGCCGGACATATCACTAAGACCCGCTTACTAAGCAAGATAGCACCTCTTTGCAAGCCCTCTTCGATGTTTATTACGGTGTTAGGTTTTAAAAAGTCAAAAGAAGTAACTACTCGGGCTCACTTGAGGAAATCAGCTGCTCATCACATGGTGCTACTCTTAAAATATTTGTCGATCCTGGAACATTAAAAGGTACTCCTGCTGTAACAACAATATAGTCTTTTTTCTGGGCAAATTTATATTTTATTGCGGCTCTTGAAGCATTAACTACAGCCATCTTAAATCTATCTAATTCCTCCGTCATAACAGAATGCGCTCCCCAAGTTAAACACAAACGTCGAGCAGTATTAATCAACGACGTCATAGCTATTATCGGAACATGTGGTCTTTCTCTGGCCACAAGTAAGGCGGTGGTCCCAGACTGGCTAAAGCAACAAATTGCTTTAATCTCAGTAGTTTCAGAGATCTCTCTAGCTGCTGAAACAATAGCATCTGCAATACTTTGTTTTTTTCCTTCCCTTTGTGCCGCTAGAATAACTCTGTGGTTAGGATCATTTTCCACTTCAATTGCAATACTATCCATAGTTGTAACGGCTTCTATAGGGAAATGCCCTGCCGCTGACTCAGCCGACAGCATTACAGCATCTGCGCCCTCATATATTGCTGTTGCAACATCAGAAACCTCTGCCCGGGTAGGAATTGGACCTTCAATCATTGACTCCAACATTTGTGTTGCAACAATAACTGGTTTTGCAAACTCACGACATTTACGAATAAGCTGTTTTTGTATAGGGGGAATATTTTGAACAGGTAACTCGACACCAAGATCTCCCCTAGCCACCATAATTCCATCTGAGACCTTTAAGATTGAATCAAAGTTTTTAACAGCTGTTGGTTTTTCTATTTTAGACATAACAGCAGCTCGACCCTTAATTAACTTAATTGCCTCTTCTACATCTTCAGCTCTTTGCACAAAGCTTAACGCCAGCCAATCTACTCCTAGATTGCAAACAAACTCGAGGTCACTTTTATCTTTTGAAGACAACGCCTTCAAAGGGAGTACAGTATCTGGAATATTAACGCCTTTATTATTTGAAATCGAACCGCCAACTACTACTTTACAGTTGAGGTAATTTGCACCACCCTCAAGGACCTCTAACCTTATTTTACCATCATTTATAAGAATTGAAGATCCAGGTTTTAATACTGAATAAATCTCTTTATGACGTAACTGTACCCTTTTAGCGTCTCCTTTATTGTCAGACATATCTAACCTAAATAAATCGTTAGCTTTAAGTTCCGCTTTTCCACCAACAAAACTACCAACACGCAGCTTGGGGCCTTGTAAATCTGCTAGAATTGCAATTGGGCGTTTAACATCACGTTCAACCATTCTGATTGTCTCATGCCATATCTTGACCTGACCATGACTTCCATGACTCATGTTTAATCTGAAAACATCTGCCCCTGCCATATAGAGCTCTTTAATTGTGTCGTAATCAGATGAAGCAGGTCCAAGGGTGGCAACTACTTTAACACTTCTATGACGCCTCATAATAATCTTTTCCCTATTTTATTCTATACTACCCTATATTTTATGTATGGTATATACTGTCAATCAGGATCAGCACTTGCTCTATTGAAATTTAATTAAAAACTATAATTATATGAAATATACACCATTTGAATTAATAGGCTCAAATAAGCCTAACAATATAATTTGTATCTGTGATCATGCCTCCAATGTAGTTCCTAACTTTTGGAGTAAAAAAGGGCTTGGTATTAACAGATCAGAAATGGAGCGGCATATAGCCTACGACTTGGGAGCAAAGAATTTAACCAAAGCATTATCAAAGCTCCTAAATGGACCAGCCATTTTATCAAAATTTTCTAGGTTAGTAATTGATCCTAATCGTGGACAAAATGATCCAACCTTGATTATGAAGTTATACGATGGGACTATTATCCCAGAAAATAGAGAAGTCAGTGAAATAGAAAAATTGCGTCGCGTTACTGAATACTATGATCCATATCACAACGCTATTCAGACCGTTATAGACTCTAGAAAACATCCAATTGTTATATCCATACATAGCTTTACACCAAAATTAAAGAATGGCCATCAAAGACCTTGGGAAATTGGCGTCCTACATACTATAGATAGAAGATTATCTAGCGATTTACTTGTAGAGCTGAGAAAGGATAAGGCATTGTGCATTGGTGATAATCTACCCTATTCAGGTGACCTCCCCGGTGACACTCTGGATCAACATTGTATACCTTCCAATCACTTACATGCTCTGATAGAATTACGTAATGATCTTTTAGCGAGTGAAACGTTAATAAATCATTGGGCAAATTACCTGGCTTCGAAAATCTTAAAGGTAGTTAAAAACTCAACTACGAAAAGGATATAAATTGGACAAAAAAACTGAAATTGAGGTTGAAGCAGCTGCATTTAGAGCACTACGAAAGCATTTGATGACTAGAAGTGACGTGCAAAATATTGACATGATGAACTTAACTGGTTTTTGCAGGAACTGCCTAAGCAGATGGTACCAAGAGGCTGCTGAAGATCAAGGCGTAACAATAGACAAAATGGCAGCACGGGAAATATTCTATGGTATGCCATTTGAGGACTGGAAAGTTAAACATCAATCTGAAGCTACACTAAAACAAAATGAAAATTTCAAAAAATTACATAATAATGAGTAAGATATAAAATTAAATTGCTGTTTTTAAACTTTCCTCAATGTATATTTTTCTGAGCTGTTTCGAAACTTGTCCAGGTATGCCAGTACCTATTTTTTGTCCATCGATTTCGACCACAGGGGTCGTGAATAAAGTGGCCGATGTGATAAAAGCTTCCTCAGCTGATATCACCTCTTCAACTGTAAACGCCCGTTCTTCAACTTTCATCTGCGCTAGATTAGCGTACCTAAGAATAGCTGAACGTGTGATACCACCCAAAATTTCATTACCTAATTCCCTTGTTATAATAGTGCCATTCTTAACAATATAAGCATTATTAGATGTCCCCTCAGTTACTTTTCCGTCATGCACCATCCAGGCATCATCAGCTCCAGACGCTAAAGCCATCATTTTGCCCATACACGGATATAAAAGTTGTACTGTTTTAATATCACATCTACCCCAACGCTGATCATCTATAGAAATAACCTTCATTCCGCGCTGTGCAAGTGGGCTTTCTGACATAGACTTTTCTTGGGTAAACATGACAACCGTCGGTGATATACCATCTGGAAAGGCAAAATCTCTATCAGCAACGCCTCGTGTCACTTGTAGATATACTAAACCCTCTACAACACTATTCTTTTGAACTAATTCCCTATGCACCTTTAAAAGGTCCTCTGAGGTTATAGGGTTAACCATCTGGAGCTCTGAGAGAGACCTAGTTAAGCGCATAAAATGACCTTCAAAGTCAATTAACTTACCACCTAAAACACTAGTAACTTCATAGACGCCATCTGCAAATAGAAAGCCCCTATCAAAAATCGATACCTTTGCCTCTTCTTCTCGTACGTACTCGCCGTTAACATAAACTATCCGTGTCATTTTATTAATTTACCAATCCCATTTTAAGAGATCTTGCTAAACCATTTTAAAACACTAACTTCAAGACCCTATAGACAATAATTTATATTAAAGAAGGAAACCTTAAACATTTAAAAAAAAATTTAATATTTAATCAAAAGTCCAGAAATTAAACTTTCTTTTTTTTCAAAGTCCAAGGCAGGTCCTGACTTAATAATAGTATTACGTTTAAAACTAAAATCGATTACGTCACCATTAACCTGCTGCGCAACAATTAACGCCTGATAGGAATGCGAATTGTTCGAATATATATCAACTAGACCACGTAATTTAATATTTTCTATTGCTTGAATTGAAAAACTATTACCTGAAAATTTAATAATTGGATAGAACTTATCGTTAAATTTTACCTTCATAGAAATACTTTTTTCTAATTTTTTATTCTGAGCTTTTCCAAGCTCATCAATTATATATTCTGGCAGATATCCTGTCATTTCTACGCACCCCACACGCACGATAATGATATTGATTAAATCATAGGTGTCAAACTATTTACATTAAAATTAAAACCTAGTTAACTTTAGGTCTTAATAAATGTGGTATCTGTGGGTCGTAAAGTGCTGAGTCCCGAAAATCCCTTATATCTGCCATGGCTGGTCCAACCATTATTAATGCTGTGCGTGTAATTTTTTCTTTTTTTACCTTAATCCGGATATCACTGAGAGTACCCTTTAGATAAATAGCATCTGGCCAACTAGCACGATAAGCTACTACAACAGGACAGTCTTCTCCATAATATGGGATTAATTGTCTTTCTATCTCTCGTAGATATCTAATTCCTAAATGGATAGCTAATGTTGTTCCAGTTGCCGCAAAGTTCTTTAGGGTCTCCCCTTTTGGCATTGAAGTAGACTTCATCGACATTCGGGTAAGTATCAAAGACTGCGAGACCTCAGGGATAGTTAGCTCGATACCTAAAGCTGCCGCAACAGCTGTATAAGCTGGAACACCTGGGACAATTTCATAGTCAATATTATCTTTTTTTAATAATCTAATTTGTTCCGCTATTGCTCCATATAAAGAGGGATCACCAGAGTGCACTCGAGCTACATCTTCGCCTCGCTCTCGAGCACTTATGATTTGTTCATGAGTTTCAGTCAAATTCATAGCCGCCGTATCCATAACAATAGCACCTTTGGGGGCTCCACTTATAATTACTTCAGGCACTAAAGAACCCGCATAAAGGCATACAGGGCATTTCGAGATTATTCTTTGACCCTTCAAGGTCAAAAGATCGGGGTCACCAGGGCCAGCACCAACAAAATAAACTTTCATAAAAAAACTCCTAAAGGCCATATATCTAACTTAATTATTCTATTAAGTATCATTTGGAAGACCAGTGATTTTTTTTGAATATCCTCTTGGTGTATACATTTTAAATCCATCACCCATTTTAACTAGCCTTGAATTAGAAGAACCTATTATTACAACCGTTAACATGTCTATTTCTGACGAATTGACTTCAAATAAAGTCGTGTATCTTATTGTTTCCTTCGGTCGTCCAAGAGAACTCGCAAGTAAAACGGGTGTTTTCTCTGGTCTATTTTTAAGAAAAATTTCTCGTGCATCTTCAAATAATTTTTTTCTCCGTATTGAAACAGGGTTGTATAAAGCAACAACAAAATCACCAGTAGAAGCAGCGTTCAACCTTTTGAGAATATCTTCCTTAGGAGTCAAAAGATCACTTAGAGATATCGCACAAAAATCATTACCCAATGGTGCACCTGACCGAGCAGCAGCAGCCTGAAGAGCCGAAACACCTGGAGTAGAAATGACCTCAACTTTTCTTGCATTTAAACTTACCCCAAAATTTTCAGGACTCCTGTCAAGAAGTTCAAAGACTAAGGCTCCCATAGCATATATCCCCGAATCTCCAGAGCAAATAAGCGCTACATTTGCACCTTCCGAAGCTCTCTCAAGTGCATATCTGCAACGTTTTTCTTCATCCCCAAGAGAAAAGTCTGTTCGCTTTTTACCAGCGGCGACAGGTCCCAAAAGATCCAAATAAAGACTATACCCTATAATCTCTTCCGCCTCGCCAATAAGCACAGATGCTTCTGGTGTCCGCCAGGTAGCCTGGCCAGGACCAATCCCAATAAGTGACAATCGTCCTCTACTTCTTCCTTTAAAATCAACCAATGGCACATGAGATGAAGCTAACGCACATGTTGCATTATTTGTTTTCTTTTTATTTATAGATAAAAAACCATCATTTCCTACTTGAGCTAAAGCTGCTCCCTCGCTGACACCATGACAACCAACCTCCTTAAAAACAATTTCTGATGGAGATTCCAAACGATATGCTTCTTGCTCTAACTCCCCTGAGGTAAACAACCTTAAGGGGATCCCCAAATCATTAGCTAAGTCAAGAATTGCCGGTTCATCAGCTTTCAAATCTAAAGTATTAATAGAATGAACCGCATGACAATTGACGTTAGCTTCAAGAAGGGCACTCTGTACTAGACGTTTTAATTCCTGTGGAGGACAATCCCTGGAGCACCCAACACCAAGGGAAAACATTTTAGGGTAAAAAATTATATCTGGATTTGAGTTATCTTTATTTATTTCTGTTGTGCACAGGATTTCAACATCAGTTCCACTGGGTAAAACATTTAGCCAGTGTGCATTTTTTATTTCTGTTCCAGTTTTTGTCACTCCACCACCAGAAAGTAACTTAGCCATAGTGGCTTTTGCATCACTTTCAGGATCCAGACACCATCCTTCGGGAGGTTCATCTAATGCAATACCTAAGGAAACTTCCCCTGCCGTTGTTACAGCCGCTTTTGCTCCTAGAAATTTAGCTATCCTTAAGGCCAATCTATTTGCTCCTCGATGACCACCTAGAAGAGGAACAACAACAGATCCATCATCGGATACCGCTATAATTGGTGGCTCTAGAGATTTATCACGAAGCAATGGAGCAACGGCTCGGATCAATATACCAGAAGCACAAACTCCAATGATTGGTGTGCCACACGAAAATAACTCTCTTATATGATCTAAAGCGTTATCAAAAATAAATTCTGCAACATCAACTCTATTTTTTCGTCCATGCAGTTTAAACGAAAATTCTCTCGAAATTTTTTCGGCTGTAATATACCCAGCCTTATTCATATACAAAATAACTGGGTCTAAAGCCATGGATCAGCTCCTTTTGCCACAAGTATCATAGAAAAATAGGGTGCAGTTTTAGGGGCATTTATAAGTTTTAAAACTTGTTGTGCTGGTAAAGACGCATACTCTACATACGTGGCCTCACTTGACAGCTCTACTTCCTCTAAAACCTTTTTAATTTTATCTAAGTGACGTCCAACTTTCATTATGACTACCGCATCTGCATTTAAAATACGGCTTCTCAAGTCCTCTGGTTCCAAGGTACCTGGTATAACGGTCAAATGCTCATTTCTAGCTAATAAGGGCATTTTTGCTGCTGCAGCACATGCTGTCACTGAAGTTACACCTGGAATTATTTCTACCTCATACATTTTTGATAATCGAGCAAAAATGTACATAAAAGATCCATAAAAAAATGGATCACCTTCGCAAAGACAAGCTACATCCTTTCCACGGTCCAAAATTTTTGAAATTTCTTTTGCAGCCTTGTCATATGCTTTTTGCGCTGGATGCCTATCCTGCGTCATAGGAACAACAATAGAGATCTCGTCTATTTCTTTGGGTATATACTGATCTGCTATTGATCTAGCAAAACTGTCCTTTCCCTCCAAAATTGGAAATGCCACAGCACTCACAGATTTAAGAATTCTAACAGCTTTTACGGTCACTAACTCTGGATCCCCTGGGCCCAAACCTAAGCCAAATAATTTACCAGGCATCTTTTATTTTACTCCATTGAGTGACCTGCATTAAAGGTCTCCAACCAGTACGATTACCTATAGCTTCTGACCTTTGAATACTAATTCTACATAATTCACCTCCTTGTGTTTCCTTTAGTTTCAATAATTCTGCCTCTGTTTCTAATGTGACCGCATTAACAACTATACGACCAAAAGGCTTGAGCTCTCTCCAACAGACATCAAAAGTACTCTGATTAAACCCACCTCCAATGAATATAGCATCAGGTCTTTCTAGCTTGTCTAATGCATCGGGAGCAGAACCTTCTATTATACTTAACTTCGGAGTTCCAAGTGCTAGTGCATTTTTCATAGCCAGCTCTCTTCGTTTCTTTTTTGGCTCAATCCCAAGCGCTCTGCAGTCATAACCGGCTCTCATCCATTCTATTGCCACAGAACCGCAACCCAAGCCTACATCCCATAAAAGAGCTCCTCGCATTGGCATAAGTTTTGAAATAGTCACTGCCCTAACTTCTTTTTTTGTAATATTGCCATCATGTTGGTATAGTGAATCATCTAAGCCAGCTGCTCTTGCTGTAATTTGAGCTCCAGGATTACCAATACAATTTATGGCTAGAGTATTAAATTTTGGAACTGTATGAGACCATCCTGAAGCCAGAGCATAAAAACGTTTCTCTTGGATGCTACCCATATCTGACAGAACAGTCATTTCTGACTTACCAAAACCCCGGTCATTTAATAACTTTGCTATAAAATTTGGTGTTTCTGAACCTGAAGTTAATATAATCATTTTTTGATTAGGTTGGAAAAATGGTAGGATTTGTTCGATTGGCCGACCATGGGCAGTAAGCATTTCAGTATCTGCCATGCTCCATTTCATTCTTACAGCGGCTAATTGAAATGCTGATAACTGTGGATAGAATGTAATTTCATCAGCTGAAAATTTCCGGTTGAGTCTCGCCCCTATCGAAAACCATAAGGGGTCACCAGTAGCTAAGATAACAACTTTTTTTCCTTTAAGAGATATAAGTTTTTCTATTAAAGCATTAAAGGGTGACGGCCATGTTAAACGTTCAGCCGTAATTTCTTCTGATAGATTGTGATGTCTATCTCCACCAATTATTACATCACAAGCATTCAAAATCTTTCGAGCATCCTCAGATAATCCCAGTAAACCATCTTCTCCGATTCCAATAACGTTTAGCCAAGGCTTCATTTTGTTACCTCTGGCAGGCCTGAAGCTAAAGCATTTACCGCTGCCGAGGCCATGGCGGAACCTCCTCTTCTTCCCTTTAGGGTGATAAACTGGCAGGCTCTAGAGTTAAGCTCTAATTCTAACTTACTTTCCATAGCTCCCACAAAACCAACTGGAAATCCAAGTATACATGCTGGCTTAGGAAACCCTAGGTCTAATAATTCTAGCAAGTGAAATAATGCTGTTGGAGCATTTCCTATAGCTACCACTGCGCCCTCAATAAAAGGTTCCCAAAGTTGAACCGCAGCTGCACTCCTAGTATTTCCAATTAACTGAGCACCCTCAATTACCTCTGGATCATTTAATGTAACAATGACTTTGTTGCTCGCTGGGAGGTACCGACGAATGATACCTGACGAGACCATCTCACAGTCACACAAAATATTCGCCCCAGCTTTTAAGGCCTTTGATGCGTTGATTGAAATATTGTCAGAGTAAACTAACTGGTCCTTTATATCCGGCATTCCGCACGAATGAATCAAGCGCGTAATTAAGGGTCTTAGAGTTAAAGGTACTGTTTCAATTTTACCTTCATTTTGTACAGTTTTAAAGCTCTTGGCGTATATATTCTTTGGGTCTCGCTCATAGATTAATTGTTTTTCTTTAGGTACAATCTTATCTATCTTAAGAAAACCAGAACTCATCAGCCATTAACTTTACGTTGAGCAATTAATTTACGTTCTTCTTCCACCACATAATCTGGGAACTGTCCCATAAAACAGCCGCAAACTCCCTGATCAATCATTGTCCTTGGGCCATTAGGGTGAGCAATATGTTTATAAACCCCGTGACTGTGGCCATGACTGTGATCATGACTGTGGCCATGACTGTG
>CAJWHE010000011.1 GCA_913041145.1 uncultured Paracoccaceae bacterium | reverse complement strand
CATCAAGAATACCAAAAAGTGTATCAATCACGCGTCAATGTTACCAAATTTATTTCCTTGATTGGCTGATGATTTCGACCAATCTCGCTTAACTCCGAGATAAAGTAGTGCTGTTCCTGCTATAAAAATAGAACTATAAGTTCCAACAAGTACTCCCCATATCATAGCAAAAACAAAACCTTTAATTACATCTCCACCAAGGACATAAAGAGAAATTAATGCTAACAAAGTAGTAACAGACGTCATGAGTGTACGGGCCAATGTTTCATTTATAGACATGTTCAAGACTTCACTTAGGTTTTTCTTTTTATATTTTCGTAAATTTTCTCGAACTCTATCAAAAACAACAACCGTATCATTTAAAGAGTAACCAACAATTGTTAGCAAGGCTGCAATTATAGCTAAATCAAATTTAATTTGTACTTGTGAAAAAATTCCCATCGTCAAAATGATATCATGGACCAATGCTAGGACCGCACCCAAAGCAAACTGCCACTCAAATCTAAGCCAGATATAGAATAATACTGCCCCAATAGCAGAAATAACTGCCCAAACGGCAGCTTTTACTAGCTCAGATGAAACTTTCGGACCGACACTCTCAACCAAAGGAAACTTTATACCAGGATCCACAGCTGACAATGCCACTTCCACTGACTTAACCGTTGATGCTGTTATGCTTTCGTCCCCATCTTGCGCCTCAATTCTAATCTGAGTAACATTCTGATTTTCTCTAAATGTTGGGTCAAAAACCTCTGTAATGACTATATCTCCAAGGTTTAAAACGTCTAAAGCCTGCCTGTACTGAGAAACATTTACAGTGATTTCTGATTCGGTCCTGATTGTTGTACCTCCTCTAAAATCAATTCCATAATTAAGGCCCTGAAAAAATAAAGAAACACAACTTAAGATAATTAGTGTCGAAGAAATACCAAGCCAAAGCTTCCATTTACTAAAAAAATTATAATTCGTTTTTCCTTTTATTAGCTTTAATCGCATCTTACACCTCTATACTTTTGGGGCGTTTTCGTTCGAACCAGACAATAATAAAAAGACGAGTGAGGTAAATCGCTGTAAATACTGACGTAATTATACCAAAACCTAGAGTTATTGAAAAACCTCTGACGGGGCCCGAACCCATCACAAACAAAATAATAGCAGTTATCAATGTAGTAATATTTGCATCCAAGATAGCGCTTAATGCTTTTTCGTAACCAACCTCAATTGCCCTTGCAGGACCCTTAGAGGTTTTCAACTCTTCTCTAATTCGCTCAAAAATTAAAACATTTGCATCTACAGCCATCCCAATTGTTAGTACAATTCCTGCAATCCCAGGGAGTGTTAATGTCGCTCCAACTGCGCTTAAGAGACCAAATATTAAAGTTACATTAATAATCAATGCCACATTAGCAAAAATACCAAACAACCCATAACTTAAAAACATAAACACTAATACAGATATAAAGGCGACTAAGCATGCAACTTTTCCAGCATCTATGCTGTCTTGCCCTAATTCAGGACCAATAGTTCGTTCTTCAAGAAATATCATTCCAGCAGGTAATGCTCCAGCTCGCAACAAAACAGACAGCTCTGAAGATTCTTCAACCGAAAAACTTCCACTTATTTGGCCTGACCCACCCATTATAGCATCTCTAATTACAGGGGCACTGATAACCTCATTATCCAATACTATAGCAAATGGTGAACCTATGTTATTAGCTGTAAATAAACCAAACTTCTTTCCTCCAGAAGGATTAAACCTGAAGTTTACGGAAGGTAACCCGTTCTGATCGAACGAAGGCTGTGCATCAGTTAGATCCTCTCCAGTTACTACTGGCGATTTTTTCAATACATAATATTCAGCATTTGTACTTTCCTTACTATAAGCTTTGTACAAACCATTTTCTGGTTTAATGGCTTCGTCTGGATTGGAAATTTGACGGACGACCTCCTGAAATGTTAACTTTGCAGTTGTGCCTATAAGACTTTTTAATTCATTTGCCGAACCAATTCCTGGAACTTGAATAAGTATTCTACGCTCACCTTGCCGTTGAATTGTAGGTTCGCGTGTCCCAACTTCATCAACTCTTCTTCGTATAATTTCCAAAGACTGTTTAAGTGTACGATCATTTGTCGCTAGTTTTTCAGCCTCACTCAATTCGATTGTAAGCTCCCCATCCTGACCTGAAACTAATAAGTCTTTTGCGCCAAGCGCATTAACTGATGAAACTGGAACAGCCATAGCTTGAACAATTTCAATTGCCCGAACTAAACCCTCTTTTTTTGAAACACTAATTCGTAGCTGTCCAAAGGAACTTTCCTTTAGTTTTCTTATACTACCAATTTGTCCTCTTTCGGCCTTAAGCGCATCTCTAACAGTCGGCCACATGGAGTCCATGCGTGAAGCATAAACCTCCTCAACATTAACCTCTGCTAAAAGATGTGCGCCTCCTCTTAAGTCTAGACCAAGGTTAACTAACCGCGAAGGTAAAAACTTGGGCCACCAATAAGTTAAATCACTTTTATTGGTATCTCCATCTAAGAGAGCTTTCGATTTAATAGCATCATTATAGTCTTCGACATGCTTATAAAAAAAGTTTGGAAACGCAAACAGAATGCCAAGTAAAACTACAAATAGAATTGAGATTCTTTTTAATGAAGAAATTTGAAGCATTAATGATTTACTTTGCTGGCTCTGTTTTACTTATAACAGTTGCAACAGTCGATTTTATTACACGAACTTTTACGCCATCCGCAATTTCAACCTCAATCTCACCATCCTCTTTAACTTTTGCAACTTTACCTACTATTCCACCCTGAGTGATTATGTTATCACCGCGGCGTAAATTAGAAACCATGTTAGTGTGTTCTTTAGCTTTTTTCTGTTGAGGTCTAATTAAAAGAAAATACATTATTGCGAAAATAAGAATTAAGGGTATGAACTGTTGAATTTGAGACATAAGATATCCTTTAAGGTTTTTGGCAGGTGCCATATTAATTTGAAAAAGACACTATCTGTGCAACAAGAAAGTCGCAAGGTGGCTAAACAATGAATTTCATGGTTCAAAACATATTTTTTTTCATGCATATGGAAACTAGGTGATTTTTTTGGGAGAATCTATAAATGCATAATATTCGTATGATACGAGAGAATCCAGCAGGGTTTGACAAGGCATTAAAAAGACGCGGATTATCTCCTCTATCTGAAATGATTTTAGCTATAGATAGTTCACGACGGTTGAAAATAAGTGTCTCTGAAAAAGAAAGAGCAGAGCAGAACAAAGCTGCTAAAGATGCAGGACTTGCTAAAGTCGACGGTAATGAAGAAGAGTTTCAAAGGCTTAGAGAGCTAGTCTCTAGAAAAAAAGACGAGATACAAATACTAACTTCTCAGGCAAGAGATGAAGATCAAAAGCTTGACACGCTATTAATGGGCATCCCAAACACAGTTTCAGACGAGATCCCAGATGGTGAATCAGAGCTTTCTAATGTAGAAATAAAAAAGTGGGGAAAGCCCCAACAATACACATTTATACCAAAAGAGCACTTTGAAGTTAGCGGCGCACAATCTGGAATGGACTTTGAAATTGCTGCAAAAATTGCAGGATCTCGCTTTGTAATTCTCCAGGGCGCAATAGCACAGTTACATAGGGCACTGGCTCAGTTCATGTTAGACACTCATATACAGCTGAATGGTCTGTTAGAAACCTGGGCTCCTGTTATTGTTAATGAAGCAATGATGTACGGCACTGGAAACCTTCCAAAATTTGGAGAAGAAAGTTACCAAACGACAACAGGACAATGGCTTATTCCAACAGCTGAAGTTACTCTTACTAATATAATAAATGGACTAACTGTGGATGAAAGTAGTTTACCTCATCGCTACTGCGCCCATTCTCAATGTTTTAGATCAGAAGCAGGCTCTGCCGGCAGAGATACAGCAGGAATGCTAAGGCAACATCAATTTGAAAAAGTAGAAATGGTTTCTATCACAACCCCAAACACTTCTGTTGAAGAGCACTCTCGCATGACAAAGTGTGCCGAAGGGCTTCTAGAAGCCTTAGAGTTACCTTACAGAACTGTTATATTGTGCGCCGGAGATATTGGGTTTGGAGCCAAGGTTACTCACGATATAGAAGTTTGGCTACCTGGGCAGAATAAGTATCGGGAAATTAGCTCCGTTTCGCTTTGTGGTGATTTTCAAGCTCGACGAATGAATGCAAGATACAAACCCGAAGACAATGGTAAGCCAGAGTTCGTACATACTCTAAATGGTTCTGGTTTAGCAGTAGGGCGATCTCTCATAGCAGTTATCGAAAACTATCAAAATGAAGATGGTTCTATCACAATTCCAAGTGTTTTAACAAAGTATATGGGTGGAAAATCTTTAATAACCGATCAAGGGAAACTAAATTAGTAATTAACCTAAAACCCTCTACACCTCAAACTCAATATCAATTATAATAAAATAAAAAGGTACAAGAATGCGTATATTAATTACGAATGATGACGGTATTAACGCGCCAGGATTAAAAGTGATGCACGAGATAGCTTTAAAGGTAGCTGGCTCAGATGGCGAGGTCTGGATTGTGGCACCTGAATCAGAACAATCAGGAGTAGGCCATTGTATAAACTATATAAACCCAACACTAGTTTCTGAGATAGGCGAAAGAAAAATAGCAATCCAAGGTTCACCAGCGGATTGCATACTAGCCGGCCTCCATTACGTATTAAAAGGCAAGAAACCAGATTTAATTTTATCAGGAGTAAATAAAGGTAATAACGCTGGTGAAAATACTATCTACTCCGGTACTGTTGGAGCCGCAATGGAAGGGGCACTTCAAGGGATTCCGTCTATTGCTATTTCTCAATATTATGGCCCTAAAAATATAACACTTGAGAACCCTTTTGAAGCAGCCTTATTTCACTTAGCACCTCTAATTAAAAATATTTTTGAAAGTGGACCATGGGCTGGATCAAATTATTACACCTTTTATAATATAAATGTCCCCCCTACTCCATCAAATGCTGTAAAAGGAATTAAAGTAGTTTCTCAAGGGCTCCGGAAGACAAAATTTGGGGTCGAACCAAGTGTTGCACCAAATGGTCGAAATTTTTTATGGATAAAGGGAAATCGGCAGGATGTTCCCACCGCTGAAAACACTGATGTGCATGCCAACCTAAATGGGTATATTTCTGTGACGCCCATGGATTGTGATTTAACAAGGTACGATTTATTAAATGATTTGAAGAAAAAACTAGAATGCAACAATTAGAAAGTGATCACTCAGAACGTTTAATGCAGTTTCTTTATACCCTTAGATCTAGAGGGGTTCTTGATACGAATGTATTGCTAGCAATGGAAAAGATTGACAGAGGACACTTTATTAAAGGACCATTTGCTGAAAGAGCTTATGAGGACGTACCTCTTCCAATTTCATGCGCTCAAACCATTAGCCAACCATCTGTTGTAGGATTGATGACGCAGGCACTAAATGTCCAACCCAGGGATAAAGTCCTAGAAGTAGGAACTGGTTCAGGGTACCAAGCAGCCATTTTAAGCAAGTTAGCCAGAAGAGTTTATACTATTGATCGGCACTCTACGTTAACAAATTATGTAGAGAAACTTTTTATTAATCTTAACATCAATAATGTGACTACTTTTTTAGGCGATGGTTGTTTAGGTTTACCAGAGCAAGCGCCATTTGATAAAATAATGGTTACAGCAGCAGCAGAAGACCCACCTAATATCCTTTTGCATCAACTAAAAGTTGGAGGTACAATGATTGTACCAGTCGGACAGTCAGACTCAATTCAAAACTTAATTAAGGTTGTACGTAAGGAATCTGGCTTCGTTTATGAAGAACTATTTCCTGTTCGATTTGTTCCTCTAGTTGAGGGATTGAGTAAAAAGTAAATAAAGGGTAATCAAGATTATGGTATTAATAAAGGCATTAAGATTTACTTTAGCTATTAGTTTAGTATTTAGTCTTTCGGCCTGCAACTTAGCTATTCAAGAGAAACTCTCAACTTTAGATTTTAACCTTAGAAAGTCTCTAAATGTAGATGGATTAAACCTTCCGTCTATTAAAAGAAAAAAAACGGCTAATACTACGAGTACACCACCAAAGGCCTCTCAACAGGTCAATCAAAAAGAGAGAGCCATCGTAACAAATAGTAAAGCCAACAAAGGTAAACCTAAGGCGAGAGTAAAAAGTTCATTGGCAACAGCAACTATAACCGAAAAAATAGAACCAGAATTAATAAGTTTTGTAAAACCCGTAACTGGTGAAACGCTTCGCCAGTATAAAAAAGGGTTAAGCGATGGAATAGACATTTCTGCGGCTAGTGGCGCAACTGTTAGGGCAGTAGCAGACGGTAGAGTAATAGCTATAACACAAGATACTGAACAAAGGTTTGTTCTGATTTTAAGGCATAGTGGTAATCTTTTAACCATCTATGCAAATATTTCAAATATATCTGTTCAAAAGGATGAAATCATAAAAGCTGGACAAAAAATTGCAAAAGTGTCGAGTGGTAAACCTTCATTTCTACATTTTGAGGTCCGCGAAGGAATGGAAGCTGTAGACCCCTCCAAGTATTTTTAAACACTAATTCCTTTTCGACCGGCTAAGTCAATAAAATATTGCCAAGCCACTCTTCCTGATCTACCACCTCTTGTCTGTTGCCACTCAATGGCTTCTTGAACTAAATCTTCTTTACTAATCTGAATTCCATATCTTATACAATAACCTTCAATCATCAAAAGATATTCATCCTGAGTACATGGATGAAAACCCAACCAAAGGCCAAACCTATCAGATAATGATACCTTCTCCTCTACTGCTTCCGACGGATTAATTGCACTACCAGATTCATTCTCGATCATATCTCTAGGCATTAAATGTCTACGGTTAGAAGTAGCATAAAATATAACATTGTCTGGACGGCCTTCAATTCCACCATCAAGTACTGCTTTAAGGGATTTGTAATGATGGTCATCATTTGAAAAGCTAAGATCATCGCAGAACAAGATAAACCTTTCTTTAAGATCTCTTATATAACTCAGTAATCTTCCTATGGATGGAAGATCTTCACGTTGGATTTCTATTAATTTAATAGGTAAGTTCTCCGATTGAACTTTTACACAAATCGCTTTTACCAAAGACGATTTACCCATCCCACGAGCACCCCATAATAGCGCGTTGTTTGCTGGGAAACCCTTTGCAAATTGATAAGTATTCTGTAACAATGTATCCCTCGCACGATCCAAACTTAACAGTAAATCAAGATCTACATGATTAACACTTTCAATTACTTGAAAGGAATCAGGCGTTGTGTTCCACAAAAATGCATTACCCACACTAAAGTCTGGGTTAATTTCGTTGGGAGGGGAAATCCTCTCCAATGCGTCAGCTATACGAGACAGAAACTTTTGAGACATAATTAATACCTCACCCTAATTATCTGTATCATCATCTTCGAACCACAAACCTTCCGCCCGGAGTTTCTTTTCTCTTTTGGTTTCCACCCTTTTAACTAGGAGAATTGAAATTTCATATAACCCATATACCACCACAAAAAGAATTACCTGTGTTATGACATCAGGAGGGGTAACCAAAGCTGCGAGCACCAATATCGCAACCACAGCATATTTCCGTACATTTCCAAGCCCCTTCGAGGAAACTAAACCAGCCTTACCCATTAAGGTCAACAAAACAGGTAATTGGAAACAAAGACCGAAAGCAACGATAAATTTGATAGTTAAACTTAAATACTCTGCAACAGAACCTTGAAAAGTAATCCCAGGATCCCCTAAGCCCGCACCCTCTCCCTCTACCCAGTCTCCTGACGAACCAATCTGCTGAAACCCTAAAAAGAAATCAAAAGCCAAAGGTATAACGATATAGAACGCAAATGCAGCACCTAGAAAAAACATTGCAGGAGAGGCCAAGATAAACGGTAAAAAAGCGGACTTTTCATTTTTGTACAATCCGGGCGCAACAAAACGCCAAAGTTGGCCTGCAATTACTGGAAAGGACAGTATTAATCCCCCTAATAGAGATATTCTAATGGCTACAAAGAAACCTTCTTGAAGTTTTATAAGTATAAGTCCGCAATCCTGACCTCTTTCTAAAAGTTGACCACATATAGGTTGCGTCAAAAAATTAAAAATTGGGTTCCATACAGTAAAACAAATACCCATACCAACAATAAATGCTAATACAGACTTAACCAAGCGTGATCTCAATTCAGTCAAATGCTCTATTAAAGGAGCACCACTTGATTCAACGTCCTCAGCTTCAGGTTCAACACTCATAGGATAGTGTCTTTCTTTTTAGTACTTTTCTTACTAGGTTTTTTTTTAGCTGTTTTTACTTTAGGCTTTAATTTCACTGCTCTAATGTTTTTATCTTTATCAGTAGCTTTAACCACTTCCTCAAATTTATTATCGACAGAATCAACATCTGAATTCTGGACTGCCTTTTCTTGCCGTCTCTTTTCTATTGCTAACTTATTTTTCTCTATCTCTTTTGATCGATCTTTAGCCAACTTTTCTGTTTCTGATCCTGGATTATAGCTACTGAAGTCAGTAGCAGTTTTCAACGCATCCAAACCCATTTTTTTTGGATTTGCGATATTACGAAGACTACTTGTAATATCCCCCACACCAGAATCTTCTGCCGCATCTTCCATAGCTCGAGAAAACTCTCTTGCCATTTTCTTTACTTTTGAAGTGGCTTGCCCCATCATCCGAAACATACCAGGTAGCTCTTTGGGACCCACTACGATTAACGCAACAAGACCGATAAGTAAAAGTTCGGTTGACCCCATATTAGACCCTCAGAAAGTTATAGTATTTAAACTTTTTCCTTATCATCTTTAGGCGTCACGTCTTTCACTTCATCCGACTCAGAAGTGTCAATTTCTTTTTTGGTTTCATCAACACCTTTTTTAAAAGCTGTTATGCCTTTACCTACTTCACCCATTAATGAAGAAATTTTCCCTCTCCCGAACATAACTAATACTACCACCGCGATCAAAAGAACACCTGGTAGCCCAATATTATTCAACATCTCTTCTCTCCAATATAATACCTATAATGTACCTACTTAATTGTTAAAGATAATCAACCTATAACTTAAACTTATTGTAAACCAATATGACATATAAGGATGTATATATTCAACGATTAATAATAAAAATGTATTTTTAAATACTCATCTTTCCATTTCGTAGCACTTGTTACTGCGACAGAGACCGTTTAATAGCTACTTAATAATATAAAAAACGGGATACTCAACCTTATGATCGAACGTTACTCAAGACCAGAAATGGTAAAAATTTGGTCTCCTGAAACAAAATTTAATATTTGGTATGAAATAGAAGCTTACGCTTGCGAAGCACAGGCTAAACTAGGCGTGATCCCAATCCAGAGTGTAGATGCTATTTGGCAAGCAAAAAATACCGAATTTGATATCTCTCGAATAAATGAAATTGAAGCTGAAACAAAACATGATGTAATTGCATTCTTAACTCATCTGGCAGAAATAATTGGTCAGGATGACGCACGTTTTGTGCATCAAGGAATGACCAGCTCTGACGTATTGGACACAACATTAAATATTCAATTAATCCGAGCAACTGATATATTGCTACAAGATATTGACCGCCTCCTAGAAGCTTTAAAAGCTAAAGCCTACTCTTTTAAGGATACCATTCGCATCGGACGCTCGCATGGTATCCATGCGGAACCGACTACTATGGGACTAACCTTTGCCAGATTTTATGCCGAAATGGCCCGAAATAAAGAGCGACTGTTAGTAGCTCGCTCAGAAGTTTCTACCGGAGCAATCTCAGGAGCCGTGGGCACCTTTGCGAACATTGATCCATATGTAGAGGAATACGTTTGTAAAAAATTAAATATTACCCCAGAGACAATAAGTACCCAAATCATACCACGCGATAGACATGCTGCATACTTTAGCGCATTAGGAGTCGTTGCCAGCTCAATAGAAAATATAGCAATCGAAATAAGACATATGCAACGCACTGAAGTGCTTGAAGCTGAAGAGTTCTTTTCCGAAGGGCAAAAAGGTTCTTCAGCTATGCCACATAAACGAAACCCTGTTTTAACAGAAAACTTAACCGGTTTAGCGCGTCTTGTGAGAATGTCAGTCATTCCAGCACTTGAAAATGTTGCTCTCTGGCACGAAAGAGATATTTCTCATTCATCTGTTGAACGAGCTATAGCTCCAGATACAACAATAACGTTAGATTTTGCTCTTAATCGGTTAACCTCTGTAATCGATAACTTAGTACTTTATCCAAAGAAAATGCTGGAGAACATGAATAAATTTAGAGGTCTCATTATGTCTCAAAGAGTGCTTTTAGCTCTTACCCAAGGCGGTTTAAGTAGAGAGAAAAGTTATAGTTTAGTTCAACGCAATGCAATGCGAGTCTGGAATGAAGGTAAAGATTTTGAAACTGAGCTCCTGAATGATCCAGAGGTGTTATCGGTACTCTCAACAAAACAAATAAAGGAAAAATTCGACTTAAATTATCATACTAAGCATGTAAATCATATTTTTGACCGAGTATTTAACACCAAATAAGTTTTAGACAAAAGGAAACCTGAAATTTAAAAATCTAAAATTTTATTGCAAATTTGTACCTATAATGTTTTCTTCATTGCTTTGTACGGTTGCCTGTGCAAGCTCCTCCGCGACCTCGTCCCACTCGATTGGAATAGGCTTAGAGACTAAGGCGTGTTTTAAAGCTTCTTTCACGTGACTTATTGGGATAATTTCGAGTCCCTCTTTTAGGTTCTCAGGTATTTCCGTCAAATCTTTTTCATTTTCTGCTGGAATCAAAACTGTTTTAACCCCACCCCTTAAAGCAGCTAACAACTTCTCTTTTAATCCACCAATCGCTAATGCGTTTCCTCTTAAAGTAACTTCGCCTGTCATAGCTAGGTCTTTACGAACAGGTATTCTAGTTAAAACCGAAACGATAGAAGTAACCATCGCCAATCCAGCAGACGGTCCATCTTTTGGAGTTGCTCCTTCTGGAACGTGAACATGGATATCTAATTTATCAAAACTTGTTGGCTTCACACCCAATGTTGGGCTGATAGATCTAACATATGAGGAAGCTGCATCAATAGACTCTTTCATAACGTCTCCAAGCTTTCCTGTGGTCTTCATTCGACCTTTCCCTGGCAGTTTTAGGGCCTCAATAGATAGAAGCTCTCCCCCAACACTAGTCCAAGCCAAACCTGTAACGACACCTATCTGATCTTCTTCCTCTGCCAAACCAAACCTATATTTCTTAACACCAAGGTAATTTGCGATATTATTATCTGAAACTATCACAGCGTTTAGCTCTTTTTTTACAATTTGGGTAACAACCTTACGTGCAATTTTTGCAATTTCACGTTCTAGATTTCGAACACCAGCCTCTCTAGTATAGGTCCTTATAATCTCTGTAATTGCACTTTCAGTTATCTCAATTTCTTTTTTCTTCAAGCCATGATTTTTAAGTTGTTTAGACACCAGATGCTGTATCGCAATTTCTAATTTCTCGTGCTCTGTATATCCTGATAAGCTTATTATTTCCATTCTATCAAGTAATGGTGCAGGCATATTGTAAGTATTTGCTGTTGTTAGAAACATTACATCAGACAGGTCATATTCTACTTCCAAGTAATGATCTGAGAAAGTATTATTTTGTTCAGGATCTAAAACTTCTAACATAGCTGAAGCTGGGTCTCCTCTAAAATCCTGTCCCATTTTATCTATTTCATCGAGCAATATTAATGGGTTAGATGTTTTTGCTTTTTTTAATGCTTGGATTACTTTTCCTGGCATTGAACCAATGTATGTTCTCCTATGTCCTCGAATTTCGCTCTCATCCCGCACCCCGCCAAGGGAAATCCTAATGAATTCTCTGCCTGTAGCTCTGGCAACTGATTTACCAAGGGATGTTTTACCTACACCCGGTGGACCCACAAGACACATTATAGGTCCTTTAAGTTTTTTTGACCTTTGTTGCACAGCTAAATATTCGATTATTCGTTCTTTTACCTTTTCCAATCCATAATGGTCATCGTTTAGTACAGTCTCAGCCTTGGACAAGTCCTTTTTTACTCGGCTTTTTACATTCCATGGAATCCCTAAAATCCAATCTAAATAATTTCTAACCACGGTTGCCTCAGCACTCATTGGTGACATATTTTTTAACTTCTTAATCTCACCGTCAACCTTTTCCTTAGCTTCCTTAGATAGTTTTATATTTGCAATTTTATTTTCGAGTTCTGTTATTTCATTTTCACCATCTTCGCCATCACCTAATTCTTTCTGAATAGCTTTCATTTGTTCATTCAGATAATATTCTCGTTGGGTGCGTTCCATTTGGGTTTTTACCCGACTTTTTATCTTTTTTTCAACTTGTAAGACACCCATCTCGCCTTGCATAAGACCATAAACTTTTTCTAATCTTTCTGTAACACTTAACGTTTCAAGAAGATCTTGTTTTTGCTCAATTTCAAGACCGAGATGTCCTGCCACTAAGTCTGCTAACTTATTAGCTTCAGTAGCCTCTGCAATCGAACTCAGAGCCTCGTCAGGAATATTTTTCTTGGCTCGAGCGTAACGTTCGAACTCTTTTCCTACTGATCTGACAAGAGCTTTTGTTGTTGTTTCATCTCCATCAACTTCCTTAATTTCTGATGCATTTGCCTCAAAAAAGAACTCATTCTCTACGAAGTTGATAATTTTAACTCTTACTCCACCTTCAACTAGAACCTTTACTGTCCCATCAGGTAATTTCAGAAGTTGCAAAACATTTGCTAAAACCCCAACTTGGTAAATACCATCTGTATGAGGTTCATCAATCGAAGGGTCAATTTGGCTAGAAAGCAAAATCCTCTTGTCATCTTTCATTACCTCTTCTAATGCTTTTACTGACTTTTCCCTTCCAACAAATAAGGGTACAATCATATGTGGGAAAACCACGATGTCTCTTAAAGGTAATACTGGAAAAGTTTCCAAAGGTTTATTTGTCATATCTATTCCTTTAATACACTAGCACTTGATTTGAGTTCTATACTTCATACTGTTTATTTGGGGGTTATCATCTCCTCTTTCAAGGGATAAAGTTTTATCTGTAACTTTCCAACAAAGTTTTTAATAAAAATCTATTTTTTACTAGGTTAAAGAAAGGCTTATATAGGCTCAATATCACCCCTTCTTTGTTCATCAAAAAAGTAACTCTTAAAATTATTGAATTTATTTTCTTCTATAGAGCACCGTATCCCAACCATTAAATCTTGATAATATTGTAGGTTATGCCATGTCATTAGCATTGAGCAAATAATCTCATTAGCTTTAAAAACATGGTGAAGATAAGCTCGGCTATAATTTAGACATGCGGGGCACTTACAGGCCTCATCTAGTGGCCTTGGATCCATTGCATGCCTTGAATTTTTTATATTCACGACACCGCGCCGTGTGAAAGCCTGACCAGTCCTACCCGATCGTGAGGGCAAGACACAATCAAACATATCCACCCCTCTAGTTACTGCTCCCACTATATCACTTGGTTTTCCAACGCCCATCA
Organism: uncultured Paracoccaceae bacterium; assembly: GCA_913041145.1. Taxonomy (GTDB): domain Bacteria; phylum Pseudomonadota; class Alphaproteobacteria; order Rhodobacterales; family Rhodobacteraceae. The sequence continues at coordinate 39,804 of CAJWHE010000011.1, read as the reverse complement.
AATACCTAGGTTTGTCTCGAGGAAGTTGATCAGGAGCATAATCTAGCACATCAAACATTAAATCTTGTCCCTCTCCGACAGCCAACCCCCCAATTGCGTAACCATCAAAACCTACTGATTTTAAATGCTCAGCACTTTCTTCGCGTTGTGATTTATATATCCCTCCCTGCTGAATTCCAAATAGGGCATGTTCGGGGTAACACCCAAAAGCTTCTTTCGATCTCGTGGCCCACCTCATAGAAAGTTGCATAGACTTTAAACTAGTTCTTTCAGTACTAGGGAAAGGAGTGCACTCATCGAAACACATGATAATGTCTGAACCCAACATTTTCTGGATCTCTATTGATTTCTCTGGAGTTACCAAATGCTTGGAACCATCTATGTGCGACTTAAATGTGACGCCAGATTCTGTTAAATTACGTAACTTAGCTAAGCTCATTACTTGAAAGCCTCCCGAATCTGTTAGGATTGGTTTGCTCCAATTCATGAAAGTATGAAGACCTCCCAGTTTTTGTATCAATTCTGCTGTTGGCCTCAGCATTAGATGATAAGTATTTCCCAAAAGAATTTCAGCTCCAGTTTCTCTAACATTTTCCGGCATCATGGCTTTTACTGTTGCAGCAGTTCCTACTGGCATAAATGCAGGCGTCTGAATGTTTCCACGTGAGGTCTTAATAATGCCTCGACGCGCTTTGCCATCAAAATTCTTTACACAAAATGAAAAATTAGTAGTCATATTATGAGATCTAGAGTAAGTCGAGACCAAGGGAAAGGGCTGTTACCTCTAGACGTATGGTTCGCGCTGACTTATATAGTTAATAAATAAAAAATATTAGGCTAGTCATAAATGAATAATAGAACAGACCATCTCGAAGGAGAACCATTAATAATTCCTTCTTCTACTGATCATCCGCTTCATGAAAGCATTGTAGAAGCTTGTCGTTCTGTTTTTGATCCAGAAATACCAGTCAATATATATGATTTAGGGCTCATTTATACTATCGAAATTGACGAAGAAAGTACCGTAAAGGTACTAATGTCTCTTACTGCTCCAGGTTGCCCAGTTGCAGGGGAAATGCCCGGATGGGTAGCTACCGCAGTAGAATCAGTCCCTGGTGTCAAAGACGTCAACGTAGAACTAATTTGGGAACCACCTTGGGGTATGGAAATGATGAGTGATGAGGCAAAACTAGAGTTAGGTTTTATGTGATGGTAGAGAACGTAAAAAACCCTGTTGTACTGACACCCATGGCAATTGAGCAGATTAAGAAGCTGATGAAAAAAAATGATGACTATGGGCTTCAAATTGGTATAAAAAAAGGTGGCTGTGCAGGAATGGAGTACACAATGAAATCTGTAAAGTTTGCTGATCCTAATGATCTTGTAATAGAAGATGGCGAAGCAAGAGTGATGATTGCTCCAATGGCACAAATGTTTTTGTTCGGGACAGAGATTGATTATAAAACTGACCTTTTAGAAAGCGGTTTTAAATTTAATAATCCAAATGTTACAGAAGCTTGCGGTTGTGGAGAATCTATTAAATTTGAAGATATGACAGTTTAGTAAAAATTAAGAAAATAGACTTATTTATTTTACTAATAATATTTTTCATAGTTAGAGGTCAGCAGTGGAAGCACGTCGTAAAATAATAATAGGCAACTGGAAGATGAATGGTCGATCTAAAGACCTGGTAGATATTGATCTATTATTTAAAAAAATTCCCCAACAAGAAATCGATATAGTAATCGCCCCTCCGGCAACGTTACTTTACGAACTTAAAGGTCTTAATACTCCAAAAAATTTACTACTTTCTGGTCAAAACTGTCATCAAGTCGAGAGTGGAGCATACACTGGAGAAATTTCAGCAGCTATGCTTAAGGATGCTGGAGCGAATTATGTCATTTTAGGTCACTCTGAGCGTCGTACAGTTTATAAAGAAACTAGCACCCTCGTTCGATTAAAAGCACTCGAAGCAGTCAAACAAGGTCTAACCCCAATTATATGTGTTGGTGAACATCTAAAATCTTACGAAAACAATCAAACATTAAGTGTTATAGAAAGGCAATTAAAGGTATCGTTAAATTCAAAAATTATATGTGATAATCTAGTAATTGCTTATGAACCGGTGTGGGCTATAGGTTCCAACAAAACTCCGTCGCCTGAAGAAATAGAAAAAGTTCATTCATTTATCAAAAACCACATATCTGAACGCTTTGGTGAGCATGCTACTAATCATTGCCGTATAATCTATGGGGGGTCAGTAAATAAAAATAATGCCTTAAAAATATTTTCATTAATTAATGTCGACGGTGGTTTGATAGGAGGGGCATCACTTAAAGCCACTGACTTTCTTGAGTTAATTATGATTATGCAAAATAGTTTAAACTAAGATGGTTTCTTTACTGGAAATACAAAACATCTATCTCGACGCATGGTAAGCCATAAAATAGTTCCTGGTTTTGGTAAAAAAACTGCTGGGACGCTGGCTTTTAAAATTGAATTATCAGAATTCATTTTAAACTCTATTAAACTCTCTCGACCTACAAAACGTGACGACTCCACCACCGCTTTCGACGGAACTCCCTCTTCCTTAGTTGGATTCGGTCCTCTCCCATTGCGATCAAAGTCTATCCGTAAATGTTGAGGGCGAATGACTATATCTACTTGCGTACCATCCAACAGGCCAGGTGTAAGAAATCGTCCAAAAGGTGTATCGGTCAAAGATCCTTTTGAGTATCCCTTTATTACATTGATTTCTGAAAAAAAAGCTGCAGAATCTATATCAATTGGAGAATTATAAATATTGTAAGGACTTCCTTTTTGAACTATTTTTCCTTTTCTCATTAAAGCTATTTCATCAGCCATACACATAGCTTCATACGGATCGTGAGTTACCAGGAGAACTGCCGTACCCTCTTCTTTAAGTACAGATAGAGTTTCGTCTCTAATGCCATCTCTTAACCTGTCATCTAATCCCGAAAAAGGCTCATCCATAAGCATTATTTTTGGTTTGGGTGCCAAGGCTCGGATAAGTGCGACACGCTGCTGTTCCCCTCCTGATAATTGATGAGGGTATTTCAAGGCAAAATTCTGCAAACCAACGCGTTCAAGAAGTTCATTTGTGCGCCTATCTTTATTCTTACATTTACTTTCAAGCCCAAAAGACACATTCTCAAAAACATTTAGATGCGGAAAGAGAGCAAAATCTTGAAAGATTAAACCAATTGATCTGCTTTCTGGAGGATCATTAAATTGATCATTTGCGACGGTACGCCCATCTATAGTAACCACTCCCCCATCAGTATCTTCAACACCAGCTATCATCCTTAAAGTCGTAGATTTACCACAACCGGAGGGACCCAATAAACAAGTTACCTGACCAGGCGCTATACTGAACGATATATCATCAACAACCTTTACCTTAGCAAATGACTTCGAAAGTCGACTTATTTCTAAACGTGGAATCAAACTTTTTATTTCTCTTTTTTAATCAAAACACTCTAGAAAGTATTAAACATTAGTATTCTTGCCAGCTATGTAGCAACTCTAAGCCTTAAATCAAGACTGATTAAATTACTAATAATATAAATTCATTACTTGTTATAAGGTGACATTTACCGCACCTCCATCCACTAATATATTCTGTCCAATTATAAATCCCGCATGTTTAGAGCATAAGAAAGCGCAAACCTCACCAAACTCTGTATGAGTTCCCAATCGCTTAGCTGGAATACTAGCCTCCAGCTCTTTCCTTAGATCTTCAACACTTACTCCTTGCTTTTGTGAAGAACTGTTAAGCAGGTTTTTAATACGATCAGTTGCGTGACTGCCTGGCAAGAGGTTATTTATAGTCACTCCAGAATATGCTACTTGACGAGAAGTTCCAGCAACATAACCAGTAAGGCCCGCTCTAGCAGAATTAGATAACCCAAGAGTAGCAATTGGGGCTTTTACCGATTGGCTAGTTATGTTGACAACACGCCCCCAACCCTGCTCCATCATGCCTGGCAAATAATGTTTCATTAAGGAAATTGGCGTCAACATATTTGCCTCTAAAGCTAAAACAAAGTCTTCTTTATTCCAATCTTCCCATGTTCCGGGGGGTGGTCCACCAGCATTTGTAACTAGTATATCTATATTTTTTATTTGATTTAAAATTATTGAACGCTCGTTATCAGAAGTAATATCGGCCACTACTGTTTCCACTTCAACACCATAAGTATCAATAATTCTATTAGCTGAATACATTAAATCCACTTCTGATCTAGCATTCATAATAAGGTTAACTCCTGCACTTGCTAAGGCTTCGGCACACCCTAGTCCCAAACCCTTACTTGAAGCACACACTAAAGCTCGTTTTCCAGAAATTCCTAAATCCATTTATTCTACCTCAAATTAATTTTTCTAATTAGCTTTAAAAACTTACAACTTGAATCTTAAGTAATCCAAAATATTATTTAATATATCTTACAATGTGATTATTATTTCGGAAACAAAAAGGAATGTATAGGATAGATTGCGCTAATGTAAGTTCGCCTTTATATGAGTGGTTATGTCCGAAAAAATTTCAAAAAACTCAATGCCTCATAATGAGATAAATCGCAGGAGAACTTTTGCAATAATAAGTCACCCTGACGCAGGTAAAACAACTTTAACAGAAAAATTTTTACTCTATGGAGGTGCTATCCAGCTTGCAGGTCAAGTTAGGGCTAAAGGAGACTCACGACGAACAAGATCAGATTTCATGAAAATGGAGCAAGATAGAGGAATTTCTGTTTCGGCATCTGCAATGTCATTTGACTTCCATTCTAACCGATTCAATTTAGTTGACACACCTGGGCACTCAGACTTTTCTGAAGATACGTATAGAACATTAACAGCAGTTGATTCTGCCATAATGGTTATTGATGGAGCAAAAGGTATCGAAAGCCAAACTCGAAAACTATTTGAGGTTTGTCGATTAAGAGATCTACCAATTGTCACTTTCTGTAATAAAATGGATCGAGAGAGTAGGGATATTTTTGAGATTATCGACGAAATTCAAGAGAACCTTGCAATTGACGTTTCTCCTGCGAGCTGGCCTATTGGCACAGGAAAGGATTTTATTGGTTGCTATGATTTGCTGAATAACACTTTAGAGTTAATGAGCCGGAAGGATCGAAACAAAGTCTCGCAGAGTATAAAGATCCAAGGGCTAGATGATCCAATATTAAAGAATCACATACCAAAAGATCTATATATAAAGCTCCTGGAAGACTTAGAGTTTGCCTGCGAGCTACTACCTAGATTCGATCATCATGCTTTTTTAGAAGGCACTCAGACACCTATATGGTTTGGATCTGCTATTAACTCTTTTGGTGTTCAAGAACTGATGAACGGCATTGCAAAATACGCTCCAAAACCACAAAGCCAAAAGACACTCACCCGGACGATTCAACCTGAAGATGAAAAAGTAACCGGTTTCGTTTTCAAAGTTCAAGCAAATATGGACCCAAAGCATCGTGACAGAGTAGCTTTTGTTAGAGTCTCATCAGGGCATTTTAAAAGAGGTATGAAACTCACACAGGTGCGTTCAAAAAAACCTATGACGATATCTAACCCTGTTCTATTTTTAGCAAATGATCGTGAAATAGCTGACGAAGCCTGGGCAGGTGACATAATCGGCATTCCTAACCACGGACAACTTCGTATCGGTGATACTTTGACTGAAGGTGAAGTACTTAAAGTGACAGGAATTCCATCATTTGCTCCAGAATTATTACAAACATGTCGAGCGGGCGATCCTCTGAAAGCTAAACACTTAGAGAAAGCGTTAACCCAATTTTCTGAAGAAGGTGCAGCCAAGGTATTTAAACCTAGCATTGGGTCTGGGTTCATAGTGGGGGTTGTCGGAGCTTTGCAGTTTGAAGTACTTGCAAGTAGAATTGAACTTGAATATGGATTACCTGTTAAATTCGAAGCCTCTCAATTTACATCAGCACGTTGGGTTTCTGGTCCAAAAACTCTTGTAGAAAAATTTGTTGGTAATAACCCAAGTCAAACTGGTCGTGATAATGATGGCGACTTAGTTTATTTAACCAGGATTCAATGGGATATAGATCGAGTTGAAAGAGACTTCCCAGAAATAAAACTAAATAAAACGAAGGAGTTGATGATTTAGTTTATTTATTCAATAGATTGACCAATTGCTTAAGATACAGTATCTGGTTTTCGTTAGAAGAGTTCGTCTTCGATCCGACGCAAGGACGCGTTGCTTATTGCGTCTCAAATACCTGCGATAATAAATCGCTAATCTCAGGACTATATGAAAAAATTTTCAGAGCTAAAACTCCATCCAAAAGTACTAAAAGCTGTCGAAGAGGCTGGTTATACAACTCCAACACCAATACAAATGGGAGCTATACCACCGGCTTGTGAAGGCAGGGATATACTTGGCATTGCACAGACCGGTACAGGCAAGACAGCAAGTTTTACTTTACCAATGATTACTTTGTTAAATCGGGGTAGAGCTAGAGCGAGAATGCCTCGCTCTCTTGTATTGGCACCAACACGAGAACTAGCAGCCCAAGTAGCCGAAAACTTTGATACCTATTCTAAATATACTAAACTAACTAAGGCTTTATTAATCGGTGGGGTTTCATTTAAGGAGCAAGATCAGCTAATTGATAGAGGTGTTGACGTATTAATTGCAACGCCAGGTCGACTGTTAGATCATTTTGAAAGAGGGAAATTGTTATTAACCGGCGTTCAAATAATGGTAGTTGATGAAGCTGATAGGATGTTAGACATGGGTTTTATACCAGATATAGAACGCATTTTTAAGCTTACACCATTTACTCGACAGACTCTGTTTTTTTCTGCAACCATGGCCCCTGAGATTGAGCGTATAACTAACACATTTTTATCTAACCCGGCTCGTATCGAAGTTGCGCGACAAGCAACAGCCTCAGAAACTATTATTCAACAGCTTTTTAGAATAGCTACCGTAGGAAAAGATCAGCAAATAAAGGCAAAACGAAATTTACTTAGGACGCTTATTGATCAAGAAGGATCAAGTCTTACAAATGCGTTAATTTTTTGTAACCGCAAAGTAGATGTCGATATAGTTGCAAAGTCCCTAAAAAAGCATGGCTACATAGCAGAAGCTATTCATGGAGACTTAGAGCAGTCACATAGAACGAAAACACTCGATGGCTTTCGTGAAGGCCATATCAGGCTTTTGGTGGCTTCTGACGTAGCAGCACGCGGCCTAGATATTTCTAGTGTTTCTCATGTATTTAATTTTGATGTACCAATAAATGCTGAGGATTATATTCACCGAATAGGCAGAACAGGAAGAGCTGGAAGGTCAGGAAAGGCAATAACTATAAGCACATCGAAGGATGAAAAATTTATAGATGCTATTAATTCACTGATCGGAATTAATATTCCCCTACAAACATTGGTTAATAATAAATCAGAAAAGGTTAACACATCTAAAGAGTCAAACGTAAAAAAAGTTGAAGCAAAAGTTATTCCAAAAGAAAATATTAAAAAACGCACTAATTTAGAGTCAAGTCACCCCCCGATTAAACCTTTAAAAACTGGACCTATTGTTAAAAAAGAGGAGGTTTTAACAGATCCTTCTGGAATGCCAAACTTTATAACTCAAAGCTTTGAAGAGCGTCAAAAATAGTAGATGTTCAATAAACGGACTAAGCTAGTCTTGAAATAAGAATAGTAACCTCAGGCTTTTTTCCGATCTCATTAGAACAAACCCTTTTTACCAACCGTGTCAGTTGTTCTTCAAGTTTCTTGTCTTCAGTAATTAGCTTCTGATCCAAAAAGGGTAGTGTTTTCTCAATATCCTCTTCGATTACATTACTTAAATCATTCAAAGAAATACCTCTTTCAGGAAGACCTCTTAGCTCACACCAAACATCTTCCATAGGTTCATCATTTTCATCAATTAGAACACCTACTGTTACGTGACCATTTAAGGCCATTTTTATTCTATTTCTAACAACACCTTCATGAGACCCAACTTGTATAATACCGTCTTGATATACTCTCCCTGTTTCTACATGATCAACAACTTTTAATCCATTGTTTGATATAGAAATGACCATACCATTTGTGGCAAGAATACTATCAATGTTATTTTCTGTTGCCAACTTACAGTGCTCTCTTAACATTCTATGCTCTCCATGCATCGGGATAATAAAGTCTGGCTTTACAATTCTATGCATTTCCTCCAGATCTGGTCTATTAGCATGGCCTGAAACATGGTAATCACCCATACTATCATCAATAACATCTACACCAATCTCACTTAAATTATTAATAATTCTGATAACAGATACCTCGTTACCCGGTATAGTTTTTGACGAGAAGAGAAAAACGTCTCCCTCTTTTAACGAAAAACCTTTAAACTTCCCATTACTTAACTGGGCAGACGCCGCCCGTCTTTCTCCTTGAGAACCAGTTACTATTAAAAGTAAATTTTGTCTGGGAACATCTAAAGCTTCTTCAGCACTGATGGTGTTTGGAAAGTCTTTTAGAACTCCTGTTTCATGTCCAGCAGAAATCATTTTATGCATGGCTCTACCTAATACTACCACAGACCTTCCTTCTGAGACACCTGCTTCCGCCAATGTTCTTACTCTTGCTATATTTGATGCAAAGGTAGTAGCGACAACTAAACCCTGTGAATTTCTAATTAGTTTTTGAATAGGAGCTTTTACGGTTTCTTCAGACCGACCTGAAAGTCGATTAAACACATTTGTTGAGTCACATATTAATGCTTTTACCGGCCCTAATGACGACCAGTCCTTTCTATTAAACGGGTCGCCAACACCTGGTGTTTCGTCTAATTTAAAGTCACCAGAATGAATAATCCTTCCGCATGGCGTATCAATTACTAATGCGGAGGACTCTGGAATAGAGTGGCTAATAGGTAAAAAACCAACTTTAAAAGCGCCAACAGCTATCTGTTCAGGCATTGAGTTTACTACAGTTATTTTGTCAACATCTTGTCGATGCTCTTCCATTTTCATACGTGCAATATGTGCAGTAAATTTTCGCGCAAAAATCGGAGCTCCTAATTGTTCATAGAGATGCCCCAAGCCACCAATATGATCTTCATGCGCGTGTGTTATAAAAATTCCATCAAGTCTATCTTTCCTTTCCGCAAGCCAGGCTACATCAGGAAAAATTAAATTGACTCCAGGTGATGTTTCCATATCTGGGAAAGCTATGCCAACATCTACTAAAATATATCTTTCAGAACCCTTAGGTCCATATCCGTAGAGATACATATTCATTCCAACCTCCCCCGCTCCACCGAGAGGTAGGTAAATTAAGTTTTCAACTGACATTATTTGCTCTTTCTATTGAATTCGTTTATTTCTACTAATCCACGCATTGTAAGGTCATCATCGAATATATCAAAAATATCATCACCCTGCTGGAATAAAGGGACTAAGCCGCCTGTACCCACTATCTTCATTTCTTTTCCATACTCTTCTTTTATTTTTGCAGTTGTTTCTTTAACTAAACCAATATAGCCCCAAAAAATTCCTGACTGCATACATGCCTCCGTATTCGTTCCAATAACACGATCAGGTTTGGTTACATCAACATGTGGCAGAGCAGCTGCTGCTTGATGAAATGCCTCCAAACTTACATTAACGCCAGGAGCAATCACTCCACCAATATATGCACCATCAGAAGCGACTACATCAAAGGTTGTTGCTGTACCAAAATCAACTATAATTAAATTTCCACCATATCGACTAAAACCCGCGACAGTATTAACCAACCTATCAGGTCCAACGTTCGTACCCATATCTACTCGCACATCGACTGGAAGCCTGCAATCACCCTTCCCTACAACAATAGGTCTACTATCAAAATATCTATCTGCCAGCACTCTTAAATTAAATACAACTCGTGGCACTGTGGATGAAATAATTACCTCATCTATTTCGACCTCTAGTTTATTTAATTTCATCAATGATGACAACCACACAAAATATTGATCCGCAGTCCGTTGCCACTGAGTTGAGATACGCCAAGTCGCAATAAAATTAGATCCATCCCATACCGAAAAAACAGTATTAGAGTTACCACAATCTACCGCTAAAAGCATATTAACTCCTTAAAAATAAACATCCCCAGCAGGGATTACCTTGGCGCCACAGTCAATTTTCAAAACTAGATTACCACTATCGTCAATTGTTTCAAAAATTCCTTCATATAAATCTAACCCTGTTCTTACAGTTATCATTTCTCCAACTTTAATAGCTCTACTAAGCCACACTTTACGTAATTCACTGAAACCATAACTTCTTAACTGTTTTTCCCAATAATCGAAATTAGCTGCTAAATAAACAAGAAAATCTTCAGGATTTATCTTAAAACCAAAATCACTTAAACTAGTTGGTTGAACCTTACCTCCAAAAGAAGGCTCTATTCCATCAGGTAAACGAACCAAGTTTACACCAACGCCTATGAGCAAAAAATCAGTTATCTTACCTGAACCAAAACTCTCTAAAAGAATTCCTGCCACTTTCTTGTCTTCCATTAACACGTCATTAGGCCATTTTAATGATAATAGATTTGTTGCTTTTGTTACATAAGCTAAAGTATCAAATAAAGCTAAAGCGGTTACAAACGATCTCAACGCTAAGGTTGCCGGGTCTTCACTCAGTGTAAGTGCTAATGTTGCAGAAAAATTACCATTTGGATTACTCCAAACTCGACCTCTTCTACCACGGGCATTAGTTTGATTTTTTGCTAAAATCCAAGTTGGTTGAGTTATATACTTCTGTCTCCGACGAGCTTCCTTCATAGTGCTATCTACTTCGTCAATAATTACCTTTTGATACCCCGTCGGCCAATCAATTAACAAGAGCGTTCGCCGCAATCTCACTTACGAACTCTAATCCAAACAAGTTCACAACTCCTAATACCATTGCTAAAGCACTAATCACTAAAACAGTTTGGTTAAAAAGTGAATGTGTTTGATCTAATGCTCTCGGGTTTTCTCCAAAGTAAATGTAGTAAATAATTCTTAAATAGTAAAATGCACCAATCACAGAAGCTATCACACCTGCAGTGGCTAACAGATATAATTCTGACGTTATTGCAGCTTTTAGAACATAGAACTTACCAAAAAAACCAAGTAGAGGAGGAATGCCCGCTAGGCTAAACATTAAAATAAGTAAGGCCATAGAGCGACCTGGATTAGTTTTAGAATACATCTGAAGACTGTTTATTTCTGACACAGGTTTCCCGTCTACTTCCATAGAGATGATAAAAGCAAACGTTCCAATATTCATCATCACATATATAGCCATATAAATTAACATTGATTGGACTCCCTCCAAACCTCCAGAGGTCAAACCCATTAAGGCAAACCCCATATGGGAAATAGAAGAATAAGCCATTAATCGTTTTATATCCTTTTGCCCTATCGCTGCGATAGATCCAAATAACATTGACAAAACTGAAAGCAAAATTAAAATCTGCGACCAATCATTAAAAGCTCCACCAAATGCATCGTGAACTACCCTTGCAAAAAGTCCCATAGCAGCAACTTTTGGCGCCGTGGCCAAAAACGCAGTTACAGGCGTTGGAGCACCCTCATAAACATCTGGTGTCCACATATGGAAAGGTACTGCTGATACCTTGAACGCCATACCAATGGTAATAAAGACAAGTCCAAAAACAAAACCCAAAGATTTCTCATTTGCAGAAGCAGTTATAAAAATCTCTGAAAACACTGTTGAACCAGAGTAACCGTAGATTAATGACGATCCATACAAAAGCATACCAGAAGATAGTGCCCCCAGGACAAAATATTTTAAACCGGCCTCAGTAGATCTAACGCTATCTCTACTGAAGGAAGCTAGTACATAAAGTGAGAGAGATTGTAGCTCTAAACCCATGTATAACGACATAAGATCTCCAGCAGACACCATCATCATCATTCCAACTACGGAGAGAGTCATAAGAATTGGATACTCAAATTTAAACAGGTTATTACGCTTTAAAAAATCCTGAGATAACATAAGTATTATAGCTGCTGACAGAAGAATAAGAACTTTTAAGTACCTTGAAAATAAGTCATCTATAAAAGCACCACCAAACGCAGTATAAACAGCTGCACCTCTAAAAATAATAAAAATACTTACTAGCAAGAAAGTAGTGGCGGTACCCCAAAAAACTATAGAGGTCGTTTTATTTTTTCTACTGTAAACAGCACCCAATAGAACAATCATAGAAAAAACAGCTAAAACAATTTCAGGTAACAAGATCTGAATAACTTCAAGAACCCCTTGGGTCTCTGACCAACCAAAATAGTTACTACTATTAAATATATTATATGAGCTACCATTCATTTGTTAACCTCAATACTTACTAAAACTTATTATTGAGTGACTATAAACAGAAATACTTTTCTCATAGTTTTCAACTAGTAGGCCAACAGAAGGCCCTATAACATCCAAAATGAGGGCAGGGTATATACCCAAAAGAATAGTCATAACAACTAAAGGAGTAAAAATAGCTCGCTCCCGTAAATTCATATCCGTAATTGTTCTTAAGCTTTCTTTAATGAGATCTCCCATTACTACCCGCCGATATAACCATAAAGCATATGCAGCAGACAGTACTACTCCAGATGTTGCAAAAACGGCTATCCAAGTATTGACTTTAAACACCCCTATAATGGTTAAAAACTCCCCAACAAATCCTGACGTTCCAGGTAATCCAACATTTGCCATTGTAAACAACATAAAAACCAACGCGTACCCAGGCATTCGATTGACAAGGCCACCATAAGCTGAAATTTCACGAGTATGCATTCTATCGTATATCACACCCACACATAAAAATAACGCACCCGATATAAAACCATGCGAAATCATTTGAAAAATAGCGCCATCAATCCCCTGCTGGTTTACCGTAAATATGCCCATTGTAACAAACCCCATATGCGCAACTGATGAATAAGCAATCAGTTTTTTCATATCAGTTTGAACCAGTGCAACTAAAGAGGTATAGATTATTGCAATTACACTCATCCAAAGTACAACTGGTCCCAAAAGCTCTGAAGCAATCGGAAACATTGGCAACGAGAAACGTAAAAAACCGTAACCACCCATTTTTAAAAGAATAGCTGCAAGAACTACAGAACCGGCTGTAGGCGCTTGAACATGTGCATCAGGAAGCCAAGTGTGAAATGGCCACATAGGCATTTTCACTGCAAAGCTTGCAAAGAATGCAAGCCACATTAATGACTGAAGGCCGCCCACAACCTGTATTCCTAAGACTTCAAGCGGTATTGCATCAAATTCATGTAAAAATAACGTAGGGATATCAGTGGTCCCTGAATCAACATACATTGCTATAATCGCAACTAACATCAAAACTGACCCTAAGAGCGTATATAGAAAAAATTTGAAGGAAGCATAAATCCTATTTGCACCACCCCAAATTCCAATAATAAGGAACATTGGGATTAGACCCGCTTCAAAAAACAAGTAAAATAATACTAAGTCCAAAGCACAAAAGACCCCTAACATCAAAGTCTCAAGGAATAAGAGTGCTATCATATACTCCTTGACCCGATGTTTCACATCCCAGCAACTAGCAATAACTAAGGGCATTAAGAAAGTAGTTAAAAGTACGAATAAAACAGATATCCCGTCTACACCCATTTTGTAGCTAAATCCTAAAAGCCAATCTCGATCCTCAACGAACTGGAAATCTGTATTCGCAGAATCAAAACCAGCATAAAGAAAGATAGATGTTAGAAAGGTAGCCAAAGTAGCTATTAGCGCGAGCAACTTCGCATTATTTTGCGCAGCAGCATCATCACCCCTGAGAAATATCATCAATATTAAACCTGCAATTAACGGTATAAATATCATTATCGTTAAAAGGTTTTCCACTATGAGCTACCCCCACTAATCGCAAACCAGGAAATTATTACTAAAATACCTATTATCATACCAAAAGCGTAGTGAAATATAAATCCAGACTGAACTCTACTTGCTAATCTTGTGAACAAAGGGATTATGCCCAAAGCTATACCATTTATGGTTCCATCAATCATATTACCATCACCACGTACCCAAAGTAATTTTCCCAAAGCTTTAACGCCCCGTACAAAAACAAACTCGTAAAGCTCATCAAAATACCATTTATTTAATAAAAATCGGTAAATATATTTTTGCTGTACGGAAAGGCGGCGTGGAAGTTCTGGGTCACGAATATAAAAGACCCAAGCCAAAGAGAAGCCAAGAACCATGGAAATGAATGGTGATATTTTTACCCATTTAGGTACATGATGCGCATTCTCAATAACATGATTGTCATTTCTAAAAAATAATCCACCCTTACCTAAAGTTGACTGACCATGTCTTACATCAATACCTTTTGAACCCTTACTATCAATAGTATAATGAGCTTGTTCATTTGAGCTATTATGAACTTTTCCCTCAATTTTTGTTACATGATTAGTTGAGTTGGACAATGTCGCATGAGACTCAGGTCCGCTAATACCAAAAAACTGATTAACTTTTTGATGGTCTCCAAAGAAAGGTGCAAGAAACACGATCCCCGAAAAAGTTGCCCCCAGCGCTAATATACCCAGAGGTATAAGCATTGTAATTGGAGATTCACGAGCATGTGAATAAGTTTCTGGATTACTTCTGGATTTTCCAAAAAATGTCATAAACATTAATCGCCAACTATAAAAACTAGTAAAGCCCGCTGCAATTATAAGAACCCAAAATGAAAGGTTAGAGCCCGCACCATAAGCACTCTCAATGATAGCATCTTTAGAAAAGAAACCTGCGAACCCAAAATGCGTTAGAGGTATACCGACCCCCGTAATCGCTAAAGTACCAATCATCATCGCCCAAAAAGTATAAGGTATCTTCTTTCTTAAACCCCCATAAAATCTCATATCTTGCTCATGATGCATTGCATGTATGACCGAGCCCGCACCTAAAAATAGCATCGCCTTAAAAAAAGCGTGAGTTAATAAATGAAACATTGCTACTGAATATGCGCCCAAACCCGCCGCTACAAACATGTATCCCAACTGTGAGCATGTGGAGTAGGCTATAACTCTTTTTATATCATTCTGAACCAACCCAACAGTTGCCGCAAAAAAGGCGGTAGCTGCTCCAACATAAACTATAAGGTTTTTAGCTAAGGGAGCGTACTCCATTAAAGGTGACATCCGACATACCAGGAAGACCCCCGCAGTAACCATAGTGGCAGCGTGAATTAATGCCGACACAGGAGTAGGACCTTCCATTGCATCTGGTAGCCATACGTGAAGAAATAGTTGTGCAGATTTTCCCATAGCACCTATAAATAATAGTATTGCTATTAAGTTTGCTGCGTTCCATTCACGCCATAAGAAAGTAAGTTTTGTATTCGCAATCTCGGGAATGGCTTGAAAAATTTCATTAAGGTTTATGCTATCAACAAGTAGGTAAAGCCCAAATATGCCTAATAAAAATCCAAAATCTCCTACGCGATTTACTACAAACGCTTTTATAGCTGCAGCATTGGCTGACGGTTTTTTGAAATAAAAACCTATTAAAAGATAAGATGCGACCCCTACCCCTTCCCAACCAAAAAACATCTGAACTAAATTATTAGCTGATACCAAAGCAAGCATAGTAAAAGTAAAAAATGAAAGGTACGCAAAGAATCTAGGCTTATAGCTTTCTGTCTCTCCAAAGTTTTCATCATGCTCCATATACCCAAAACTATAGAGATGGACCAAGCTCGAAACCGTAGTAATTACAATAAACATAATAGCTGTGAGCCTATCAAAACGAATTGCCCAATTCGTGGATAGTGTTCCACTTTCTATCCAACGTAGAATAGCTATATTTTGAGTATTCCCATCAAATTTTAAAAATAAAATCCACGATAATACAGCTGAAAGAAATAGTAAGGACGTTGCAACCCAACATGCCAAACTTTCTCCCAGGAATCGCCATCCAAATCCACAAAAAAGAGCTCCAACTAATGGTGAAAATAAGACTAAAACTTCCATACTATACTAACCCTTCATCATGTTGACATCGTCAACCAGTATGGAGCCTTTGCTACGATAAAAACACACTAATATAGCAAGACCTATTGCTGCCTCCGCAGCTGCAACAGTAAGAACAAATAGTGTAAACACCTGTCCAACTAAATCATTCATGAAGCTTGAGAATGCCACTAAATTTATATTTACTGCCATAAGTATAATTTCGATAGACATCAGAATTATAATTATATTTTTTCTGTTCACAAATATGCCAAAAATACCAATAATAAATAAAGTAGCCGACATTAATAGATAGTGCTCTAAACTAACCATTACTCTACAAACCCTTTCCCGATTCAACATCTATAATTTTTAACTGTTCTTTAGGGTCACGATAAATCTGGCTTAAAACGTCTTGTCTCTTTATATTAGGTCGGTCTCTCACTGTAAGTACAATAGCACCAATCATTGCTACCAAGAGAATTAAGCCAGCAGTTTGAAAAAGGTAAATATATTTACTATAAATAACGTGGCCTAAGGCCGCTGTATTTTGAACCTGAGATAAATCTGGTGTTATCACTGCACGAGCCTGCTCAGCACTTTCCGCCGTCTGCCAAACACCAAAAACCAAGGAAAGTTCCATTAATAATATTATACAGATTAACCCAGCGATCGGCATATACCTAGCAAACTCACTCCTTAAGCTGCCAAAATCAATATCTAACATCATCACAACAAACAAAAATAAAACAGCTACCGCACCCACGTACACTATCACTAAAAGCATAGCCACAAACTCGGCACCTAACAAAACGAACAATCCTGCGCATGATAAAAACATTAATATCAGCCATAATACCGAGTGAACTGGATTACGAGATACAACCACTAAGAGTGCAGAACTTAGGATTACAGTAGAAAATACATAAAATGAAATGTCTATAAGTAACATTTACTCTTTATCCCCTGCTTTTTATGTTGGACTGAGCATTTTCCAAAAATGCAAAGCACATGATTTCTAAAACTTGATAGGGCTTGTATACTTGTGGACTAACTATCATCTGTACGGCGCATCTATTTCAATATTCCGTGCGATCTCTGATTCCCACCGATCACCGTTAGACAGTAGCTTTTCTTTATCATAAAAAAGCTCTTCTCGAGTCTCAGTGGCAAATTCGAAATTAGGCCCTTCAACTATAGCATCTACTGGGCATGCTTCTTGACAAAACCCACAATAAATACATTTTGTCATATCAATGTCATAACGTGTTGTGCGCCTAGACCCATCGTCTCGAGGCTCAGCATCAATAGTAATTGCCTGCGCAGGGCAAACTGCTTCACAAAGTTTACACGCAATACAACGCTCCTCACCGTTTGGATAACGCCTTAAAGCATGCTCACCTCTAAACCGTGAAGACAGTGGACCTTTCTCGTGAGGGTAATTTAGAGTTGCTTTAGGTGAAAAAAAATACCTAAAACCCAAACCAAAACCCTTTAAAAAATCAAATAATAGAAAATACTTAATTCTTCTCTTTATACTAACTGCCATATTAACCTCCAATCACCCATCGTGCATAAAAACCACCAAACACCTCAAATTTAGCCAAAAATGCAACTATAACCACCCATCCTAATGAAAGTGGTAGAAAAACCTTCCAACCTAACCTCATTAATTGATCGTATCGATATCTTGGAACTACTGCCTTTACCATGGAAAACATAAAAAAGAAGAATGCCATTTTAATGATCATCCAGTGTGGACCGTCTGGTAAGAATGGAAACGGCGACAACCAACCTCCAAAAAATAAAAGAGAGATAAGCGCGCACATTAAAAAGATTGCTATATACTCTCCAGCCATAAATAATAAAAATGGAGTTGAAGAGTACTCAACCTGGTAACCTGCTACCAACTCTGATTCTGCTTCAGGTAAATCAAAGGGTGGTCTATTTGTTTCTGCTAAAGCAGATACAAAAAATAGTATCACCATAGGAAAATGAGGAAGCCAATACCAATTTAAAAAACCTAAATTTCCTTGTTGCGCAATCACTATATCAGAGAAATTTAAGGACCCCGTAGAAATTACAACTCCTATTATTATTAAGCCAATTGAAACCTCGTACGAGATCATTTGTGCGGCAGATCTTAGGGCACCAAGAAATGGGTATTTAGAGTTAGACGCCCAGCCCCCCATTATAACCCCATAAACTTCCAGTGAGCCTATCGCAAAAACATATAATATAGCTACGTTTATATCAGCCAGTACCCAACCAGGGTTAAATGGTATAACGGCCCATAGCATCATAGCGAGCACAAAGCTTAACAGTGGAGCTAAAATAAAAACTGTCTTATCAGCTCCAGCAGGTATAACTATCTCTTTCAATACATATTTCAGAGCGTCAGCTACAGACTGTAACAAACCCCAGACGCCCACCACGTTTGGGCCACGACGCATCTGGACAGCCGCCCATATTTTTCTATCACTATAAACTAAAAATAGGAGTGAAATCATCACAAAGCCAATTATGCCCAAGCACTGGATTACGATTAAAAAGAGCATGCCAGGCCCAGTAGTAAGAAAATCACTCATGAAATATTCCAAAGCATATTAATATTACTCTTAATATTGACCATTTCTTTACAATCTCTTGACTTCTTTTATTTTATTTAGAGCACTTAATTTAGCCATTACCTTACTCGCCCGCACGATAGGGTTAGATCTATAAAAATCAATTTCATCACAGTTAATATTTTTATTTTTAATCTTAGTTACATTTATTACTTCTCTTTCATTCTCAGGAACTATGTCTAATTTCCCTAAATGCGGCACTGTTTCAAAAAGATTTTTTCTAAGCTCTGAAAGAGTATCATATGGTAACGATTTACCAAGTGCACCAGATAGAGCTCTTATAATTGCCCAATTCTCTTTAGCTTCCCCAGGGGGGAACCCCGCTCGTAACGCAAGTTGTGGCCTACCCTCTGTATTTACAAATATACCATCCTCTTCCGTGTAGGCAGCTGATGGAAAAATTATGTCAGCTCTATGAGCCCCTCTATCTCCATGAGAGCCCTGATATATGACAAAGGGCCCCTCTTCGATTGAGATTTCATCTGCTCCTAAATTTAAAATTACTTCAGCGCCATCTAACAAGGTTTTCAACCCTCCTTCAGTAACGCATCCTACATCTAGTGCTCCCACCCTTCCAGCCGAAGCATGTAAAACTAACATACGGCTCGAAATGGACATACACTTAGCCAGAATCCCCGGGACATCACCATCTGACAAAGCACCAACCCCAACAATTACAATAGAATCCTTACTGAGAGCTACTTTATCTAAACAATCCCTATCAGCTCCTAAATAATTATAATCAAACGTAAGGTCTATTTCATCACCTATTAGACTCACTTTGCAACCGTTCAACCAGGCTTTTCTTATACGAGAATTTAAAACAGGTGAATCATTAGCTGGATTCGCTCCAATGATTATAATTTCTTTAGCATCATCAATTTCCTCGATACTAACATTGCCAACATAAGCCGAACGGTTTTTTGGTGGAAAATCGATCCCGTCAACACGGCACTCAATAATTCCGTCTAAGCTATTAACCAGAGTCTTTAGTGCAAAAGCTGCTTCGACTGAGTTCAAATCACCAACAATAGCACCTAGCTTTTTATCTCTCATGTTTTTCACGGCAAAATCTATAGCTTCAGCCCAAGATGCTTTCCTTAACTTTCCATCATCTCGTATGTAAGGAGTATCTAGCCTTTGCAACCTTAGCCCATCCCAAACAAATCGAGTTTTATCAGAAATCCACTCCTCGTTAATCCCATCATGATTACGAGGAAGAATCCTCATCACTTCGCGACCTTTTGTATCAATTCTAATATTTGCCCCCAGAGAGTCCATAACGTCTATTGATTCTGTTTTATTTAACTCCCAAGAGCGGGCAGTAAAAGCGTAAGGCTTTGAGACTAGCGCTCCAACAGGGCATAAATCAATTATATTTCCCTGCATATTACTATTTAGTGTTTGACCTAAATACGATGTAATTTCAGCGTCTTCACCTCTTCCTGTTTGCCCCATTTGAGATATGCCAGCAACCTCAGTGGTGAATCTGACACAACGCGTACATGAAATACATCTAGTCATATGAGTTTCAACCAATGGGCCCAAATCTAAATCTTCGTTAGCGCGCTTCGGCTCTCGATAGCGAGAAAAATCTGCACCGTAAGCCATTGCCTGATCTTGAAGATCACACTCTCCTCCCTGATCACAAATTGGACAGTCTAAAGGGTGGTTAATGAGCAAAAACTCCATTACACCTTCGCGAGCTTTCCTGACCATAGGAGAGTTTGTCTTAATCACTGGCGGTTGACCTTCGGGCCCAGGCCTTAAGTCTTTTACCTGCATAGCACAACTTGCCGACGGTTTAGGAGGTCCACCAACAACCTCAACCAAACACATCCTACAATTTCCAGCAATCGAAAGTCTTTCGTGATAACAAAACCTTGGGATTTCTATTCCTACTTCCTCGCAAGCCTGTATAAGGGTCATCGCAGGATCCACCTCAACTTCAGTATCATCGATTATTATTTTTCTCAAATTAGTCATTAGATACTTATCTCACTTCACATTGTCCTGAAAAAGTCAATTTTCCACTACCACTATCAAACGCCCAATCTTGAGTAGTTTGACTTATTTTCCAGTTAATATTGGAGGTTCCAAATTTAAGGAGACAATATTTTGTCGCTTCAAACCTTACTGACTCACGAACCTCTTCTATACCTTGTTCTTTGTGTTTTACCAAAACAACAAACCCTTCAGCATTTTTTTGTGCATTTAGGCTCGTTTTATAAGGAAGTGGTTCAGTTGGTTTTACTTTAAAACTCTTAAGAGACGAGTTAATGGATCCGCAACCTAATAAACCAACTATGGTAATCATGTATATAGATATTTTTTTTATCATTAAAAAACTTTACCCCGCTGCAAAAGCAGAAATCTTTCCACTTTTTTTTGAGCCTACCCGCTCTTCAATTTCATGCCTAAAATGCCGTATTAACCCTTGAATTGGCCACGCTGCAGCATCTCCTAATGCACATATAGTGTGTCCCTCTACTTGTTTAGTGACGTCAAGTAACATATCAATCTCATGAACTTCAGCATCTCCAGAAACTAATCTTTCCATGACGCGCATCATCCAGCCAGTACCCTCTCTACAAGGGGTACATTGTCCACAGGACTCATGCTTATAAAATTTCGAAAGTCTCCATATGGCCTTTATTATATCAGTACTGTTATCCATAACAATTACAGCTGCAGTTCCCAAACCAGACTGATTTTCTCTAAGCCAATCAAAATCCATAATTGCATCTTTATGCATCAAATCACCAGGCAAACATGGGACTGAAGATCCTCCAGGGATCACTGCTTTAAGATTCTTCCATCCGCCCCTTATTCCGCCACAATGCTTGTCTATTAACTCCTCAAATGTAATCGACATAGCCTCCTCAACGACGCACGGGTTATTTACATGTCCAGAAATTGCAAAAAGCTTTGTTCCATGATTATTGGGGCGACCAAAGCCTTTAAACCATTCAGCACCTCTACGTAAGACAGTAGGCACTACAGCAATCGATTCAACATTATTAACAGTTGTAGGACAACCATACAGGCCTGCTCCAGCTGGGAATGGTGGTTTCATTCTTGGCATACCCTTACGCCCCTCTAAGCTTTCTAGAAGAGCTGTCTCTTCGCCACAGATGTATGCTCCTGCTCCATGATGAAGATATAAGTCGAAATCAAAACCTGAACCAGCAGCATTGCGGCCTAAGAGTTTTGCATCATAGCACTCATCTATCGCAGCTTGAAGCACCTCTCGCTCTCGTACATACTCTCCTCTTATATAAATATAGCAAACATTAGCATTGATTGCGAAAGAAGAAATCAAGCAGCCTTCAATTAGTGTGTGAGGGTCATGACGAAGAATTTCTCTATCTTTACATGTTCCAGGTTCAGATTCATCGGCATTAACAACTAGATACGAAGGCCTACCATCACTTTCTTTAGGCATAAAAGACCACTTTAATCCAGTAGGGAAACCAGCACCACCTCTTCCTCTTAACCCAGATTCTTTCATTATATTTATAATATTTTCTGGCCCTTTTTGAATTAGCTTTTTGGTTTCATCCCAATGCCCACGCGCTATTGCACCCTTTAAGGAGCGATCATGCATACCGTAAATATTTGTAAAGATTCGATCCTTATCTAATAGCATAATCTCAATTATCTCCATCACGATTGTTTTTTTGAAATGCTCTGGCAAGAACTAATAAAGCCCATAAAAATCCACTAATAGCAGAAAAATCAAAGAAGAAGATTAAACGAAAATCCCAACCATAATTTGAACCCAAAAATTGCAATAATACCCAAAAAACTGTTACAGATAAAATTACAATAGACGCATGTTTAGATGGATTATTTACGGTTCCAAAGTTAGTGTTTATCAGTTTTTGGTACATTACTCTTTAACCACAGCAGTATTTTTAATCTTATTTGGATTTATTTTTTTAACGGTATCGCCAAAACTATCTGCTAATTGAACAGATGCATTGAACTGATTTTTATCACTCTCATAATCCTTTAGACTTGTTAATCCTTTTAATGGTTCAGAGGAATACCTACCAGTTTGTGATCCTGGTCGAGGAATCTTTCCAGATCTAAATGTTTCAATAATATTTTTAAAACTTTCTGCATTAAGATCCTCGTAATAGTCTTTACCAATCTGAATCATGGGCGCATTTGAGCACGCACCTAAGCATTCCACTTCTTCCCAGCTAAATTTACCATCCTCACTTACTGTGTTTTGCTCAACCGATATCAATTCCTTGCAGATATCCATTAAATTTTCCGAGCCACAAATCATACATGAAGTAGTTCCACAAACCTGTACATGAGCAATCGATCCAACTGGCTTTAGATGATACATAAAATAAAATGTAGCTACTTCCAGTGCCCTAATATAGTTCATTCCAAGGAAGTCCGCGACATATTCGATAGCTGGTCGAGACAACCAACCTTCCTGTTCTTGCGCTCGCCAAAGAAGAGGAATTATTGCGGATGCTTGTCGACCTTTTGGGAACTTTTTTATTTGCTCATTTGCCCAAGCCTTATTTTTGTTTGAAAAAACAAATGCCTCAGGCTGAATTGGATGAAGACGTCTAAGCATTATCTATCTATCTCACCAAAAACTACGTCCATAGTACCAATAATAGCAGATACATCTGCGAGCTGATGACCCTTCGACATGTACTCAATAGCTTGTAAATGCAGAAATCCAGGGGCCCTAAGTTTAACTCGGTACGGCTTATTTGTACCATCAGCAACCAAGTAGACCCCAAACTCACCTTTAGGTGCCTCTACTGCCGCATAAACGTCCCCCTTAGGAACATGAAATCCTTCTGTATATAGCTTAAAGTGATGGATTAAAGCCTCCATTGATGTCTTCATTTCAGCTCTAGTTGGTGGGACTACCTTTCCACGAGTCATTACATCTCCATCTTCTAAACGGATTTTCTGTATAGCCTGTAGAATTATAGACATAGATTGACGCATTTCTTCCATACGCACCAAATATCTGTCATAACAGTCACCACTTTCACCTACGGGAATGTTAAAATCAAAATCTTCATAACACTCATAAGGCTGTGATTTTCTTAAATCCCACGCAAGACCGGAACCACGAACCATAACCCCTGAGAACCCAAAATCGAGTATATCTTGTTCAGAAACAATTCCTATATCGACATTTCTTTGTTTAAAGATACGATTTTCAGTCAGTAAACCGTCAATATCGTCAAGGACTGCTGGAAATGTCCCACACCAAGCTTCAATATCATCGAGTAGGTCAGAAGGTAAATCACGATGAACCCCGCCCGGGCGAAAATAAGCAGCATGCAATCTAGCACCAGATGCTCTTTCGTAAAAGACCATTAGTTTTTCTCTCTCTTCAAAACCCCATAATGGCGGAGTTAAAGCACCAACATCCATGGCCTGTGTAGTTACGTTTAGTAAATGATTAAGAATTCGTCCAATTTCACTATAAAGAACTCTAATTAAAGATGCCTTATAAGGCACAGGTGTCTTAGTTAGTTTTTCAATAGCTAAGCACCAAGCATGCTCTTGGTTCATCGGGGAAACATAATCAAGTCTATCAAAGTATGGTAAATTTTGTAGATATGTTCTACTCTCCATGAGTTTCTCAGTACCTCGGTGAAGCAACCCAATATGAGGGTCACACCGCTCTACAATCTCTCCATCAAGTTCCAAAACTAGGCGCAGAACACCATGTGCAGCAGGATGCTGCGGACCGAAATTTATGTTGAAGTTTCGAATCTTATGCTCTTCGAGTAAATTTCCTTCTAAACTAGAACTACTCATTTTTTACCCTCAGATTCTTTATTTATTTGATCCTTTGATAAGATATACTCTGCCCCTTCCCATGGGGACATAAAATCAAATTGTCTATATTCTTGTGCAAGCTCTACCGGTTCATAGACTACCCTTTTTCTTTCTTCATCATACCTAAGCTCGACGTAGCCAGTCGTAGGAAAATCCTTTCTAAGCGGGTGCCCTTTAAACCCGTAGTCGGTTAAGATTCTTCTGAGGTCTGGATGTCCAGAGAACAGTAGCCCAAACATATCAAATATTTCTCTCTCAAACCAATTTGCAGCAGGAAAAATTTCTATAGTGGAAGGAATGATTTCTGTTTCTTTCACTTGAACTTTCACTCTAATACGGTGGTTTAGGTACATTGATAAATAGTGATATACTAATTCAAATCTGTGCTCTTTGTTCGGATAATCAACAACAGTTATATCTACGAGTGTCGAAAACTTACAGTACTGGTCAGTCTTTAAAAACTCAGTAAAAGAAATTAATGAAGACAATACGATAGTGACTGAAAGTTCATTAAAAACTATGCCGGATGACACAACGCTCTCAGTATATTTTTTCTGGATATAAGAGTCTAACTTTATTAAACTTTCTGAACTCATAAGCACCACTTCATCTAACAATTGTACCAGTGCGTCGAATACGACGTTGAAGCTGCAAGATACCATAAAGTAATGCTTCCGCTGTTGGTGGGCACCCTGGAACATATAGATCCACTGGAACAATTCTATCACAACCTCTAACTACCGAGTAACTATAGTGATAATAACCTCCACCATTTGCACATGAACCCATAGAAATAACATATCTTGGCTCCGGCATTTGGTCATAAACTTTTCTTAAAGCTGGAGCCATTTTATTTGTTAACGTACCAGCAACAATCATCAAATCGGATTGACGAGGACTTGCGCGCGGAGCTGTCCCAAACCTTTCCAAATCATATCTTGGCATAGATGTATGCATCATCTCTACCGCACAACATGCTAAACCAAAAGTCATCCAGTGTAAGGAACCAGTGCGGGCCCAATTAATCACACTTTCCGTAGACGTCAGTAAAAAACCCTTATCTTGTAACTCTGCATTCAATTCCTGTGTGGCCACTTCCTTATCAAATCCAGCAGTATTAAGCCCTGTAGCTACTGCCATTCTAAAGCCCCTTTTTTCCATTCATAGGCAAATCCTACTGTAAGAACAGTTAAAAAGGCCATCATAGACCAAAACCCTAAAAAACTAATATCCTTAAACGCAACTGCCCAAGGAAATAAAAATGCTATTTCTAGATCAAATATAATAAATAGAATTGCTACTAAATAAAACCTTACATCGAACTTCATTCTCGCATCATCAAATGCTGCAAAACCACACTCATAGGCAGAGACTTTTTCTGCATCTGGACTTCTAACAGCCAAAACAAATGCAGCTAATAGCAAAATAACCCCTAGACCAATTGCCAGCCCTAATAAAATAATAATAGGTAGGTATTCCTGCAAAAGTCCGTCCACAAACATTCTCCCTGAATCGGTATTATCAAGCGTCAAAACTTTTCTACCAAGAGCTGTTTACGACTACCCCTCTCAGCCGTCAACATAGGTAATAGCGTTATAGGAGCTTTTTTAATAATTAGATTAGCAAAAGTATAATTTACCACTACTTTTTAAAAATAATATAATTTAAATTGGGTAGCTCTCAATTATCTGCGACGTAGTTTTTTTTCAAAAAAAGACTTGATTCCTTTTTTTGCTCCCTCACTCTCCCATTGACGAACCAACATTGACACAGAATAGTCTATTTCCTCTTTGCTCGGCACTCCACTTAAACGTAAAGCTAGTTCCTTAGCTTTTTCAACCGCAGCCGAATCACAATCCAGATATGGAAGGACCTCTAATTCCAATGACTTTTCTTTTGTTTCATCTTTAGTGATTCGATTTACAATATTAAAGTCTTTTGCTTCATTGGCCCCAAAAATTCGGCTGGACATAAAAACTGTTCGAGCCTTAGCTTCCGTCATACGTCGAATTACATATGGTCCAATGGTTGCTGGAATCAAACCAAGCCTAGTCTCTGTAAAACCAAATTTTGAATCATCTATCGCTACTACTACATCACAAACGCACGCCAATCCCACGCCTCCTCCGAAAACGTTCCCGTGAATCAAGCCAATTAATGGCTTTAGGAGTAAATTAAGTCCGCCTAACATGTTAGCTAGTTTCTTTGCCTCACGTCCACGTTGGTCGGCACTTGCTTCCATTTGTTCCTGCATCCATTTTAAATCAGCGCCCGCACAAAATGAGGGTCCCTCTCCTCTCAATACAACAACGCGAAGAGCCTTTTCATTGTTTATAATTTCAGTAACCTCAGCCAGCTCATTTATCATAGTAGATGATAGGGCATTATGTTTTTCTGGTCTGTTAAGCATAAGTGTCCCGACACCTCGCTTGTCTATTTTAAAGCTTATCGTTTTAAACATGACGCATATCTCT
Source organism: uncultured Paracoccaceae bacterium (assembly GCA_913041145.1). Taxonomy (GTDB): domain Bacteria; phylum Pseudomonadota; class Alphaproteobacteria; order Rhodobacterales; family Rhodobacteraceae. Next base: position 12,826 of record CAJWHE010000011.1, on the reverse strand, counting down.
CGCTAGCTTTGCAGCCTGCATTATAATTTCCATATTAACCCCAGTCTTGAAACCTTTTCCTTGAACATACTCTAAAACTGACTCAGTCGCGACATTTCCTGGTGCGCCAGGAGCAAAAGGACAGCCTCCTAATCCACCAACAGCAGTATCAAAAACACGAATTCCCCTCTCTAGAGACACTTGAATATTTTCAAGTGCAAGTCCCGAAGTATTATGAAAATGTCCAGCTAACATTTCTACTGGGACCTCATTAAGAACATTATCTATCATTTTATCTACCATGTTGGGAGATCCTTTTCCTAAAGTATCTCCCAACGAAATCTCATAACAATTAAATTCTCTTAATTTAGCAACTACTTTAGCCACATTACTGGCTGGAACAGGTCCTTCAAAAGGACAATCAGTTACACACGATACATAACCTCGCACTAAGATATCATCTTTTTTCGCAAGAGAAATAAATTGTGAAATTCTCTTAAAGCTCTCATCGATACTCGCATTTAGATTAGCTTTGGAAAAACCCTCAGACGCACTACAAAAAATAGCAATTACGTCTGGTGAACATTTCTTTGCCTGCTCATATCCATTTAAGTTTGGTACAAGAGCAGAATACGAGATACCAGGGTGTCTAGTGATTTTAGAAAAAACTAATCCACTATCTGCCATTTGAGGAACCATCTTAGGGTTAACAAAACTTCCAACTTCAATTTGTTTAAGTCCAGAAGATGATAAAAGGTTTATTAATCTTACCTTTTTATCTAATTCAATAGTTCTTGATTCATTTTGCAAACCATCTCTCGGTCCAACTTCTACTATTGTTACACGATCATACATAATGCCCAATCACTTAACTTACTGCTAAATTATAATACCTATATTGTGCTTAACTACTCACTACCACTTTTTATATAAACTCTTAATAACAATTCTCTACTGTCCACTTTTTGACCCTTTGAAACTAATATAGTCTCAATTTTTCCACTCATATTTGCAGAAATAGCATGCTCCATTTTCATCGATTCTAAAACTACCAATCTGTCTCCTTTAAGAACTGAATCGCCCTCATTGACATATATTTCTGAAATTTGTCCAGGCATTGGCGCTATGACTAGGTGGTCATCATCTGAATTGTCAGAGGACACTGTCAGCAAATCTTTGATTTGAAAATCATACTTAAACTTACTAATTATAGAAAAATCGCTTTTACTTTGCCAATATAGAAACTCGGTACTTTTGCCATCAATAGTCCAGCCATTATTCTCATAGTTAATTTCATGAATATTTTTTTCAATCTGAACTATAAACCTAGCTCCCCCCAAACACTCGACTTCCGTCAGAAACTCTTCTTGAGAGTTAGAAAACTTAACAAGTTTTCTTAAATTTTCCCAAAGTGTAAAACCAGTTAAGAAACTTGTATTATTTAAATTACTTAAGCCAAGGACTCCAATTGAAGCTAAAGCTAACACCTGAGTTGTGGGTGTTCTTAAACCTACTAATTTTTTAATATTACTACCAATTAAGCCTGTATCAAAACTCTCATTAGAGAACTCTGACAAATTTAAAAGCCGATTTAGGAAATCTAAATTTGTTTTTACACCCATGATATGTGTTTCTAATAAAGCACGTTTTAATGCCTCAATAACCAAAGGTCTACTATCAGCAAACGCTGTTATTTTTAAAATCATAGGGTCGTAATATGTACTAATTTTATCACCTTCAGAAATACCCGTATCGATTCTAACATTTTCTGGATAAACTATTTTTTCAATAGTTCCTGAATCTGGTAGAAACCCTGATTGAACATCTTCTGCGTATATCCTTGCCTCAATAGCATGACCCTGTATCTTTAGCTCGTCTTGCCTAAGTGGCAACTCTCCACCAAACGCAACTCGAAGCTGCCACTCGACCAAATCTAACTTTAAAATGGCTTCTGTTACCGAGTGCTCAACTTGAAGTCTTGTATTCATTTCTAGAAAATAAAATTTGTTTTCAGATAAACCACTGGACGTATCAACAATAAATTCTACTGTCCCTGCACCTTTGTAAGATACTGCCTCTGCAGTTTGTACGGCCGCATCGCATAAGGCCTTTCTCATTAATGAAGAAATTCCAGGGGCTGGTGCTTCTTCAATGATTTTTTGATGTCTACGTTGCAAACTGCAATCTCGTTCAAATAATGCAATAACTCTATTTCCATCACCAAAAACTTGCACCTCAATATGACGAGGTTTTTGTATATATTTTTCAATTATTACTCTGTCATTACCAAAAAACTTCAATGCTTCAGATTTAGCCTCTGACAGCAGGTTTTGGAACTCATCAGGTTTATCAACCAAGCGCATCCCTCTACCACCACCACCTGCAATGGCCTTTATTATCAGCGGGAAACCGATATTGGTCGCAATTTCCTCTAAATTATTTTGTTCCTTTGCATGATACCCAGGAACTACTGGAACCCCGACCTTTTCCATTAAACTTTTAGCTCTATCTTTTAAACCCATTGTAGCTATGGCATCTGATGAGGGCCCAATAAAAACTATCCCAGATTCTTCAACAATCTTCGCAAATTCAGCATTTTCAGAGAGAAACCCATACCCAGGGTGAATGGCTTCAGAATTTGTTTGTTTCGCTATCGCAATAATTTCATGGCCCGATAGATAGCTAATGTTGGGATCTTCGCCAGGTATCAAATAACTTTCATCTGCCATCAAAGTATGTCGAGAAGTACGGTCAATCTCTGAGTAAATCGCAACAGTTTTTATACCTAACCGTCTACAGGTACTAATCACTCTACAAGCAATCTCTCCCCTATTCGCAATTAAGATTTTTGAGAACATAAACTTACACCCTAAATATATGATAAATGAACAAAAAAGTTTCTAATTTTACTATACCAAATTTCGATAACATTAATGATATCTAAAACCATCCTTACATCCTAAAAATACCAAAAGTGGTTTTTTTAACTTTAGTATTTAAAGATATTGAGAGGCTTAAAGCCAAGACCTCCCTTGTCTTTCGCGGATCAATTATACCATCGTCCCAAAGCCTAGCCGAAGCATAAAGAGGATGCGACTGTCTAGCAAACATCTCTATTGTAGGAGCTTTAAATTTCTCTTCTTCTTTAAGGGACCAGCTTTGACCAGCTTTTTCAATTGCGCGTCGCTTAACCGTAGCTAATACACTAGCAGCTTGTTCACCTCCCATAACAGATATTCGAGAATTTGGCCATGTCCATAGAAATCTGGGTTGATAAGCTCGACCAGCCATTCCATAGTTTCCAGCACCAAATGATCCACCTATGATCAAAGTTATCTTTGGTACAGCTGTTGTGGCTACTGCCGCTACTAATTTGGCACCATGCCTTGCGATACCTTCATTCTCATATTTCTTACCAACCATAAACCCTGTTATATTCTGCAGAAATATTAGTGGGATTTTACGTTGAGAGCATATTTCTACAAAATGAGTACCTTTCTGAGCTGCCTCAGAAAACAACACGCCATTATTTGCAATTATGCCCACAGGACATCCATTTAAATGCGCAAAGCCAGTTACCAAAGTTTCTCCATAACGAGCTTTAAACTCGTCAAACCTAGATCCGTCAACAATTCTAGAAATAATTTCTCGAACATCAAAAACTGTCTTTAAATCTTTAGGTATAATACCAAGAAGCTCATCTGGATCGAAACATGGATCTTCAGGTGTTTCCCACTTTACAGATAAAGGTCGTGCCCTATTAAACGAGCGCACTGACCTTCTAGCCATTTCCAAGGCTTGCATATCGTCTTCTGCCAAGTAGTCAGCAACTCCTGATAATCTAGTATGTACATCCCCACCGCCAAGTTCTTCAGAGGAGACAATTTCACCAGTTGCCGCCTCAACTAATGGCGGTCCAGCTAAAAAAATAGTTCCTTGTTTTTTTACTATTATTGTAACATCAGACATAGCGGGAACATAAGCTCCACCAGCTGTACATGATCCCATAACAACAGCCACTTGAGGAATTGATTTAGCACTCATTCTTGCCTGGTTATAAAAAATACGTCCAAAATGGTCTCGATCAGGAAAAACTTCATCTTGGTTTGGTAGGTTGGCGCCTCCACTATCCACCAAGTAAATGCAAGGCAGGCTGCACTCCTCAGCAATTTCTTGAGCTCGAAGGTGCTTTTTTACAGTTAAAGGAAAATAGGTTCCACCTTTTACGGTAGCGTCATTACAGATAACCATTACATCCTGACCATGGATACGACCAATACCAGTTATAATGCCAGCACATGGCGCTTCATTGCCATATAGTTCATGCGCCGCTGTCGCTCCTATCTCCAAAAAAGGTGATCCAGGGTCTAGCAGATTTGAAATTCTATCTCGAGGCAACATCTTTCCTCTAGCGACATGTCTTTCTCTAGATTTCTCTGGGCCACCTTTTGATATTTCTTTTGAAATTTCTTTACAAACATTAATAGCATCAATGTTTGCTCGATAATTACTTTTGAAAGATTCAGAGTTTACTGATATTAAACTTGTTAATTGCACTTTTACCTCAATATATCTAAGTTCTACTCTTTAAAATCACTACGCTTATTAGTTGCCTTAATTAATACTTTCCACAAGTTCTCGACCTATTAACATTCTTCTTATTTCTGATGTGCCTGCTCCTATTTCCATAAGTTTTGCATCTCTAAAAAGTCGTGCAACGGGCGAATCCGCCATAAACCCAGCACCACCCATTGCTTGAACAGCTTGATGAGCCTGTTTCATAGCCTCTTCCGATGAATATAATACACATGCTGCAGCATCTTGTCTGGTTACTTCTCCCCTATCACAAGCTTTAGCAACTTCATATACATACGCCCTAGCTGAATTCATTGCGGTGTACATATCAGCAATCTTTCCTTGCATTAATTGGAAACTACCGATTGGCTCTCCAAACTGTTTTCGTTGTGATACATAAGGCATTACTTCGTCCAAACAGGCAGCCATAATCCCAGTACCTATACCTGCAAGAACTACCCGCTCATAGTCGAGTCCCGACATCAACACTTTTACACCATTATTTTCCTCACCCAATACATTTTCAAATGGCACTTTGACATCATCAAAAATTAGTTCGGCTGTATTTGACCCTCGCATTCCTAATTTATCAAAATGAGCGCCTGAACTAAAACCATGCATTTCTTTTTCAATTATAAAAGCAGTAATTCCCTTAGAGCCGAGCTCTGGGTTAGTTTTGGCATAAACAATTAACGTTGAAGCGTCAGGGCCATTCGTTATCCAATATTTGGACCCATTAAGTTTATAATGATCATTCCGCTTTTCTGCTTTTAATTGCATTGACACTACATCAGAACCTGCCCCAGCCTCACTCATTGCAAGAGATCCAACATGCACCCCAGACAATAAATTGGGTAAAAACTTTCTCTTTTGTTCTTCTGTTCCATTCAAATTTATTTGATTTACACATAAGTTAGAATGCGCGCCATAGCTCAGAGAAACCGATGCAGATGCTCGGGCGATTTCTTCCACAACAATAACATGCGCAAGATATGACATACCGGCACCACCGTAATCCTCACCAACAGTAACTCCAAGAAATCCTAAGTCCCCCATTTCCCGCCATAACTCTGCTGGAAATTGATTATCTTTATCAATCTTCACTGCTATTGGCCTCAAACGTGCTTGAGCCCACTTGTTGACAGTCTCTCGAAGAGCATTAACGTCATCACCTAAATCAAAAGTCATAGAATTGTTAAACATCACAGTAATCCATTAATTGAACGTTTGTTCATTTATATATTAATTAGAAAAAAGTCTATCCTTTTATATACCAACTTTTACACCCTGGATAGTTTCATAGCTTCGCTAGAAATAATTCTAGCAATGATCTGACAGTCCTTTAAACTAAAAGTCAGTGGCAAACGCATATCAATAAGGCCCGAAAGTATTCTATCAGTATTTGCGAGCTCTTGAGGTTCAACATATGCCCAACTATCATATTTTGATGTAAATGCTTTTGGAACACTGGCCCCAAACCATTTCAGTTCGACCCCTCTATTCATACAACCATTTAAGAAAAGCTCTATTTGATTGCCACTCGTTTTTGGTATCTCAAACTGCAAAGATGATCCAACATAAGATTCATTTTCACTTCGTTCTATAATTTTTATTATAGGTACGTTTCTAAGTCCTTCTTCAATCACCTTATAGCGTTCATTCCACCGAAAAACTCTATCACTTAGATCACTAAGTTGTGGCCTTAGGATAGCCGCCCTAAGATTGTCCATGCGTCCAGAAATATTGGGAGTTTGAAGTTTGATCTCTTCGAATATAGCCGAATCTGGAATAGATCGATGTTGTTGATAAAGCATATAGGACCCAGACAAGATTATTGCTCTAGCGATAATCTCATCGTCATCTGTTACTAATAACCCCCCCTCCCCAGAATTAAGGTGTTTATATGTTTGAGAAGAATAACAGCCAATTACCCCATGACGTCCAGAAGGAATACCAGCCCAGGAAGCTCCCATAGTGTGAGCACAATCTTCAATTACTTTTATCTCATGTAAATTACAAATTGCCATTAATTTATCCATATCACAGATGTGACCTCGCATATGCGAAAGCAGCAATACTTTTGAACTAGAGCTTTTAATTTTTAGTTCTAAATCTTCTAAATCTATTGTTAAATTATCTACAGTATCAACAAAAATAGGTTGAGCACCAACACCTGCTATAGCTCCCGGAACTGGTGCTAAAGTAAATGCATTTGATAAAACAAAATCTCCAGCTTTAACTCCTATCGCCCTTAAAGCACAACCCATAGCATATCCACCTGATGCAACAGCTAGCGAGTACTTGGAGCCAATTAAACGTGCAAACTCTTCCTCTAATAATGTTGTCTCAGAAACCTCACCCTCAATAACATTATATCTATGCAATCTACCAGATCGTAGCACCTTAAGCGCTGCTGATATGGCAATTTCTGAAATTGGTTCTTGTTGAGTAAAACTTCCATCAAAAATTTCTTCCATTAAAGCCTCTTGATTGCTGAACCTAAACACACTTATAGCAAAATAAAACATGATCAACCATAAATAAAACTATTACTTTCCTATTAACAAAGGAAGTTATTATATTAAGATATGCATGAATTACCTAATAAAAAAAAATTGGTGATCAAGAAGAGTTAAAGCTAAAAAGTAGATCAAAAAAAATTAAGAAGATATATTTAATATTTTTGTAGAACGTATAATTAAACTAAAAACCTTATTTTAAGTAAATACTATGGAATTAGAGTATTAGAAATTTCGAGTAAATCTCGATAATCTGATAAGAAAGCATCTGGACTTAGCGAATTTATTTCAAATTTCCCAGGCCCAAAATCAACTAAAACTATTGGAACGCCTGCAGCGCGTGCGGTATCATAATCTGTTAATGTATCGCCTACTAAAAGCGATCTCTTTACTTCGCCGCCACACCGTTGAACAGCTTCAATATAAGGCTCAGGGTGTGGTTTTTTAAATGCTATTGTATCAGCTCCAACTAATGAACCAAATTCTTGACGGAAATTTAGATCAACCAATAATTTTTCTGCCAAGTACTCAGGTTTATTGGTACAGATACCAACTAAAAAATCAGAATTTTTTAAGGCTAGTATGGTTTCACGAACTCTTGGGTAAAAGAATGTGTGAACGCTTAAGTTTTCTTCATATGTTTTAATAAAAAGTGGGTACTCCCGAGTGATATCGCTTTCATTATAAACTACTTTTGCTAACTCAAATCCCGCCTTCAATAAGGCCCGACCACCTTTTAATGCTATATGAGAGTGGTCTATCAAATTAAGCGTTCCATCTAATCCAAGTTTTTTAAAACAACTGTTAGCAGCATTAAGTAGATCCTCGCTTGTATCAGCTAAGGTACCATCTAGATCAAAAATTATTGTTTTCATCATTTTTCCATTCTACAAATTTTCATTCACTGTAATATGATGAAACCAGAAGTTACAGATCAATACTTGCAACCTAGCAAGATAAGATTATGAAAGTATAAAATTATAAAAGAGTATAATAATGGAACGTGCAATAGTAATATTAGCTGCTGGCCGCGGGAAGAGGATGAATTCAGGGATTCCAAAAGTGTTGCACAAAATAGCTGGCGCACCAATGATAATGCACACTCTTAGAACAGCACAATCATTAGATCCAGAGAGAGTAATTGTAATAACTGGGCACGGTGCCGACAGAGTTGAAAAAGAAATAAGTGAAATTGAACCTGAAATAGGTTTTGTTAGACAAATTGAACAAAAAGGTACCGGTCATGCCGTTAAATGCGCCGAGAAAATACTGAAGGACTTTGTCGGAAACACACTTATACTATATGGAGACGTTCCTTTTATTTCTCCGGAAACTCTCCAATTGCTCATAGAAGAAAAGGAGCGTGGGACCGATCTGGTAATATTAGGATTTAAAAGCAAACAGCCCAGAAGTTACGGTAGGTTAATAATTGAAAATGACCAATTGATCAGCATTGTAGAAGCCAAAGATGCAACTCATGAACAATTAAAGATCACTCTTTGTAACTCAGGAGTACTTTATACAGAAAACAAAATTCTTTTCCAATTACTGAGTAGCATTACCAATAAAAATGCTAATGAAGAATACTATCTAACAGACATCGTGAAAGCTGCAAAAGATCAAAATCTATCAGTTAAGGCCGTGTTTTGTGATGAACCGGAGACATTAGGTATTAATACTCGGTCTGAGTTATCCACGGCTGAGCTTACATTCCAAATAAGGGCGCGAGAACGTATAATCGAAAATGGGGTGACATTAAGCCAACCTGAGACTACCTATTTTTCTTTTGATACCGAAATAGGTCGTGAGGCTTGTATCGGACCTAATGTAGTTTTTGGACCAGGAGTGACTATTGAGTCAGGAGCAGAAATTTTACCTTTTTGTCATTTAGAAGGATGTCATATTTCTAAAGGAGCGAGGATAGGCCCATTTACAAGATTGCGCCCAGGAACCGAGTTAAGCGAAGACGTAAAAGTGGGAAACTTTGTTGAGATAAAAAATTCAACAATAAATGCAAAATCAAAAATTAATCACCTATCATATATTGGCGATACCACTATAGGAGAGAATTCCAATATAGGTGCTGGGACGATAACTTGTAACTATGATGGTATAAGTAAACATACTACAAAAATTGGAAATGACGTCTTTATAGGCTCAAATACGTTACTTGTGGCCCCTGTATCAGTTGGAGATAAGTCCATGACTGCCTCAGGAACTGTTGTTACTGAAGACATCCCAAGTGGAAATCTTGCTATTGGTAGAGTGAAGCAAGTAAATAAGCCAGGATATGTTAAAAAACTAGTTGCTCTCCTTAGGTCAAAAAAGAAATCAAAAGATAACTGAATGTGTGGCATAGTAGGAATATTAGGTAAAAATGAAGTATCTCCTCTTATTTTGGAGTCACTAAAACGCTTAGAGTATAGAGGGTACGATAGCGCTGGAATAGCAACAGTTAATCTTGGAAAACTTGATAGGAGAAGGTCTGTTGGAAAGCTCCTGAACCTTTCAGATCATTTAGTAAGTAATCCGCTATCAGGTAAATCAGGTATTGGGCATACTAGGTGGGCTACTCATGGAGCACCAACAATTGTAAACTCTCACCCACACCAATCAGGAACATCAGTCGCGGTGGTCCATAATGGAATAATCGAAAACTTTAATGATCTAAAGTCTAAGCTGATAGCAGAGGGTGCAAATTTTGAATCTGAAACTGATACAGAAGTTATTGCTCATCTAGTACACAAATTTATGAAAAGTGGCATGCACCCAACGGAAGCGGTAAAAGAAACTTTGCCACTATTGCAAGGGGCATTCGCTCTATGTTTCCTTTTTTCAGAAGAACCTGATTTAATGATTGCAGCGAGACAAGGGTCTCCATTAGCCATCGGTTATGGTAATGACGAAATGTTTATTGGCTCTGACGCTATTGCACTATCCCCCTTAACAAACAAAATTTCCTATTTAGAAGAAGGTGACTGTGCTGTCATCCAGAGAAACAGTGTTAAGATATTTGACCAATCAGATAATCTCGTTGAACGCAAAATCAATAAAATTAAACCTGATCAGACCCGGAGCAGTAAAGATGGGTTTAAACATTTTATGTTGAAAGAAATATTTGAGCAACCTGAAGCTCTCTCTCGAGTTATAACTAAATATATCTCAGCTGATGGGAAATCGATTACAATTAAGTGCTCTGAAATGGATTTAGATAAAATCAAAAAAATTACTATGGTTGCCTGTGGAACCGCTTACCTGGCATGTGCAACTGCCAAATATTGGTTTGAGAAATTTTCACGCATTCCTGTCGAAGTTGATATTGCCTCAGAGTTTAGATACCGAGAACCACCACTCACAAAAGATACTCTCGCAATTTTTGTAAGCCAGTCAGGTGAAACAGCAGATACATTAGCAGCCTTACGATACGCAAAAATACATGCTAAAAAAGTTATCTCAATCGTAAATGTTTCTGAAAGCTCCATTGCTAGGGAAAGTGATCTAGCGATTCCAATTTTAGCTGGCCCAGAGATCAGTGTCGCATCCACAAAAGGTTTTACAAATCAATTAGCAGTACTTGCAATTTTAGCTCTAAAAATTGCTACAGAGCAAAACCAACTGTCCTCCCCTCAATTGCAGACCTACCTTGCAAATTTGCGCTACTTACCCAGCTTACAAAATAATGTTTTAGATGCCAGCCCAAAAATTGAAAAAATCTCCCGAAAACTTTCAAAAATTACAAACATGTTATTTCTTGGTAGAGGAGTGATGCACCCATTAGCATTAGAGGGTGCACTCAAACTAAAAGAAATTAGCTACATACACGCAGAGGGTTTTGCCTCTGGAGAATTAAAGCATGGACCAATCGCCTTGATAGATAATAAGGTTCCTGTGGTCGTAATTGCACCCACTAATAATTTATTTGAAAAAACAATTTCAAACATGCATGAGGTTATGGCAAGGGATGGTAAGGTAATACTTGTAACAGATTGTGAAGGCTCCAAAGTTGCTTCGGAGGGTTCATGGGAGATTATAGAAATGCCAAAAATTACTCACCTCTTTGCACCAATTGTTTATGCTATTCCAATGCAATTACTTGCTTACTACACCGCAGTGACCAAAGGCACAGACGTTGATCAGCCTCGCAATTTAGCAAAATCAGTCACTGTGGAGTAGTTTTAGAGTAAAAAATAAATATTCATCAAGAAAGTAAGACCAATGCGAAACCTTAATCCGATAAATTATGTTTCTTCCACTATCCATTTGTCAGATATAGATAGGGTTTTTGGAGCAAGCTGGCAATTACTTGGCCCTACTTCACGGCTTTCAAATCGAGGAGATTATATTGCAACAGAAATAGCAGGAAACAAAGTTTTTTCTGTAAGGACTAAAGATGGATTGAGGGCCTTTCGTAACGTTTGCCGTCATCGTGGAGCACGTCTTTTGCCAGAGGGAACTGGGCACTGCACAACAATCCGGTGTCCTTACCACCAGTGGGTTTGGGGCGAGGATGGTTCCCTCTTAAACGTGCCTTGGTGGGGAGATGATCCAGATTTTAATAAGAACGAGTGGACTTTAGATACAGTAGAACTACACGAATGGCGTGGGTTTTTGTTTGCCTCATTGTTACCCAAAATGCCTCTTGAGGAGCAGCTAGGGGCTCTCGTCTCCGAAATCAAAGATGAACCAATCGAAAAATATAAATGGGTGCACGAAGAAAGATTAGTCTTTGATGCCAATTGGAAGATTTATACTGATAATTTTGTTGAAGGCTATCATATTCCCGGAATACATCCAAAATTTCATAGTGCTATTGAATTTGAAAAATTCGAAACAGTCGCATTAGAAGGGATGGTAAAAATGACAGCACCCCCGCGAAAAGGGTTGTTCTACCGTGGAAAATGGTTATGGATGTGGCCCAACTGGACATTATCTCTCTTTGACGGGGGAATGAACACGTCACGGATTAACCCTATCAACCATCATCAAACCGAGTTAATCTATAATTTTTACTTTGAAGATATTTCCGAAAATAATGCTTCAAAACGTGCAAAAATTATTGCTGACAACCTAGAGGTGATACGAGAAGATTTTGAAATCTGCGTCTCTACTCAAAGAAACTATGAGAGTGGTGGATACAAGCCAGGACCTCTTTCCCCACGCCACGAAGCTGGTGTTGCTTACTTTCAGCAAAAATTGCGGGACGCTGGAGGTCGGTAAAAGGTACACTAAACTTTCCGTAGAAAAATAGATCTGTTTATGGCAAGGTTTAATAAAGAAAAGGACTAGTAATTTATGACTGACACACAACAAGGAAAACTTAAATCGGAAAATGGTACTGAGTACGAGGGAGAACATAAAAATAATATCCCACATGGTAAGGGTACAAGTATCTATGCTGATGGTAATAAGTATGTAGGTGAATGGAAGGACGGTAAACGGCATGGTCAAGGTACGTTAACCCGTGCAGACGGTGCGTGCTACGTAGGTGAATGGAGAGATGGTAAATTCCACGGTCAGGGTACGTTAACCCACGCTGATGGTGCTTCCTATGTAGGTGAATACAAGGATGCTAAGTTTTACGGGCAAGGTACGTACACCTTTGCTGACGGTGAGTCATACGTAGGTGAATGGAAGGATGACGAAAAGCATGGGCAGGGGACATTAACCCGAGTAGACGGTTCACAGTTAATTGGTAATTGGAGAAATGATGAGTTTGTAAGCAAATCGAGTATTAATTAATGAAAGAAAGTGAC
>CAJWHE010000010.1 GCA_913041145.1 uncultured Paracoccaceae bacterium | reverse complement strand
CCGTTCGATAAGTATTCCAAGGCAGCCCACTCATTAGTCACTCCCTCATCAGCCGCTCGAGCTCTTAACTCAGGAGTAATAGATATAGAGAGGGTCGACAAATTTGTAATGGAACTCGGAAAACAAATAGGGAAGAACAACGCCAAAGTGAATTCAAACGTAGAATTAGTTAACATGTGGTTAGAAAAAAATCAAAACCTCAACTTAGCAATCAAAAGATTAATCATATTCCTGAGTTTAAGCAAAAAGCTCATGACATAATTTCAACGCATCCACTAATGAGTCAATTTCAGCCTTAGTATTATATAGCCCAACAGAAGCCCTGCAGGTTGCACTTACCCCCAAATGCTCCATTAGCGGCTGAGCGCAGTGATGACCCGCTCTGACGCATACACCTTTTTTGTCAAGAACTGTCGAGATATCATGCGGATGGCCAGCGCCCTCAATAGTAAAAGAGAAAATTCCTGCTTTATCAGGTGAGTTACCCTGTATATTCAACCAGTTCAGTTTGGAAAGTTCTTGATTAGCATATTTTGTCAAATCAGTTTCATGCGATGCTACATTACTCATTCCAACTTCCAGTAAATACTCTAGAGCCACCCCAAGACCTATGGTTTGAACTATACCAGGTGTTCCAGCCTCCATAATCATGGGAGGATCATTGTATGTGATAAGGTCTTTATGAACCTCCTTAATCATATCCCCTCCACCCATAAAAGGTTTCATCTCTCGCATTCGGTCTTGGCTAATGTAAAGAGCCCCAGACCCCGTAGGCCCATATAGCTTGTGACCCGTTACAGCGTAAAAATCGCAACCTATATCTTGAACATCAACTGGCATATGAGCTGCAGCTTGTGAACCATCCACAACTACCGGAACACCCTTTTTCCTAGCATATTGACATATACGTTTAACATCGACCTTTGTCCCCAAAACATTTGACAAGTGAGTAATAGCAATTAACTTTGTTTTTGGAGAGATCGCGTCAATTAACCTTTGTTCGTCAAATGAACCATCTTCTTCTAGATCAATCCACTTAAGTATCACCCCCTGCTTTTCACGGAGAAAATGCCAAGGTACAATATTTGCATGATGCTCCATTATACTTAAAATAATTTCATCACCAGGTTCCAAACGCGGCATTGCCCAACCATACGCGATTGAGTTTAATCCTTCAGTAGTTCCAGAATTTAGTACAATTTGTTCTGCGTTAGGCGCATTCAAAAATTTCGCTACAATACCTCTTACAGACTCGTATTTTTCTGTTGCAAGATTTGACAAGTGATACAGTCCACGGTGAACATTTGCATACTCTTGAGAGTAACCTTTGGTAATTGCCTCTATTACAACTCCTGGCTTTTGTGCAGAAGCTCCGTTGTCCAGATAGATCAATGGTTTATTATTTATAAGACGGTTTAAGATTGGAAAATCTTTTCGAATAAGTTCTACGTCCAGCATTTTAAGCTCCAAAACTAAAGGTTGAAATTAGCGTTCCTATAAGTAGGCTAAACAAAAAAATAACACCTAGCATTGATGCAATAACTCCAAAAAATACTTTTCCAAGGGAAGTAAAACCATGAAGTACTAATATAAAATTCACATAAAGCCAAAAAAATAATATTCCTGCAAAGAATCCTAAAATCATGGCAAGACTAGGAAGAAACGGAATAAGTATAAGTTGAACGACCTGTAGGGCTATCATAGTCGTTTGCAACCAAACTATTACACTAATAGTACTTTCAATGGAGCCTGTTCCACCGAATAGTTTTCCAATATAGAATGTTAAAAAAATCATTACTGTCATTAATACAGTTAGAATCACTGTGGCTAAGAATGGACTGCTAATCAAAATTAAACTAGTTTGAGTAGGCTTGACAGGTAACAACCAATTAGCCAACTCAGATAGTAGGACACTAATAATAACCACTAAAACTACCAGTGACCAAAGGGTAACAGGAGGCAAAGTGACCAACGAAATTTTCAAGGCAACTTGCTTAGGGTCCTTGATGGTATTTATTACTAGTTTTACAAAATCAGTTAGCATTCATAACCCTATCTATAGTTTTTACATTACTTACTATTAAAATAATAAAATATAAAAATACCAAGATTGAAAGTACGTTTATATAAAAATTGGCTCCCAACGCACCCACTAAAATACCACGAACCAACACAAGTGGGCTAATAGCAAGTAAAGACCAGAAAAAAGCTCCCCTGAAATAAATCCAATTTAAATCTCTAAACCAAAACCTAAAGACAAAACATAGCAACATAGAGAGCGCATAAAAAACTAGAGGTGCCAAAAAAATAGATCCGATCAAGACCCCTCCAATCATGGAAACTAATGACGGACCATCAATATCCAAATGAGCTTCGCGAGAGAGTAACGGTAATCTGGCAAGAAATTGAAGAAAACATGCAATCAACAACCATATAAATACCTTTGTTTCAGAAATTCCTTCTGAAAGTTTTTTGGTAAAAGCCACCTTAGGAGACCTATAGTTAGCTAAAATTAACTGAGATGTAGTCATATTAGATCATCAAACCCTAAAGCGAACGCTCTAAATAAGTTAACAAAAGTTCTGAAATGTTTGTATCTTCTATTTCAGCAAGCGCCTCAGCCAGGAATGCAAGTATAAGCAAATCTTTTGCAGTATCTTCAGGAACTCCACGCGCTCTTAGGTAGAACAATCCTTCCTCATCTATTGCCCCAGATGTTGAGCCGTGCGAGCAAACAACATCATCAGCATAAATTTCGAGCTCTGGTTTCGCCAAAAACTGGCTATCGTCATCCAAAAGTAAAGACTGACTTATCTGATACCCATCAGTTTTCTGAGCACCAGGTTTGACCAAAATCTTACCCTGAAAAATACCAAAAGCACCCTTTTTTAAAACTTTCTTAAATACCTGCCTACTTTCACAGTCTGTTCCCTCATGTGTAACAAATACAGTATCATCATGATGGAACCTTCCCTCACCTATACATGCGGCCGCTAAATGGGAAACTCCATTATTACCCTTTAATTCAACCACATGTTCATTCCGAGTAAGAGCTCCATTGGTTGTAAGGGTAAATGACTTCAAAACACTGTTTTCCCATAGCCTTGCAAAAAGATGAGTCGACACTATTTTATCCAAATTGTTAGTTTGAGCACACACATGATGAAAAGAGCTGTCTTGAGCGACCTCTAATTCAGTAACTTTATTTAGCCTCGTGGAAACAGAACCACTCTCTATAAGAGTCAAACTAGAACCCGCCTCAAGTTTAATACAATGATGTAGATTAACATCTGACCTATTTGAGGTCTCATTATAAACTATATTTATCGGTTTTGTAATTTCACCTGTGACTCGAATTGCAAGACCATCAGTTGCAAATGCTGTATTCAGCTTTGCCAAAGGTCTATTAATAGGATGTTGTCCAGCTTCCTCTAAACTACCATAAAAAGCCTCCAACCACTTAGCTGTATCCCCTGAAAAATCTGAAATTTGAGTAAGCTCAAGTTCTTCACCTTCCAATGAATCAGAGGAACTCTGATCAAACACTCCATCATTAAATATTAACTTAAAACAGCCAATGCTATCAAAATTCAATTTATCATCAGACCCCAAAACATGGTTTTTGTTGGAAAAAAGGTCATTAAATAGCCTAGGGTTGGTGTATTTCCAGTATTCATCTCTCCTACTAGGCAAACCCATAGCTTTTATTCTTTTAAGTGCCTCACATCTTTTTTTATTATTATTTTTTGGTAATGTTAAAGGCAAAATCCTCTGATTTAAATCATCGGATAACTTTTGAGATAACGACATTACTGCACCTCTGCCAAAAGATCAGAATATCCATTGTTTTCTACTTGTAATGCTAATTCGGGACCACCAGATTTAATAATTCGACCGTCAGCCATAATGTGAACGAAATCTGGTTTAATATGGTCGAGTAAACGTTGATAGTGAGTTATAACAAGGAAGGATCTCCCCTTATCACGAAGAGCGTTTACTCCATCGGCAACTAATTTCATGGCATCAACATCCAGGCCAGAATCGGTTTCATCAAGCACACACATCTTAGGCTCTAATAAAGCCATCTGTAAGATTTCATTTCTTTTTTTCTCACCACCGGAAAAACCTACATTTACGGGCCTCTTTAGCATTTCAGCGTCTATTTTCAGTTCTTTTGCTTTCTCACGGACTAGTTTTAAAAAATCAGCTGCACTTAACTCAGCTTCACCCCGAAATTTTCGCTGAGAGTTCATTGCCGTCCTTAAAAAAGTCATATTGCCCACACCTGGAATTTCGACGGGATATTGAAAAGCCAAAAAGAGGCCTGAGGCGGCTCTTTCCTCGGGCTCAAGTTCAAGAATGGGTTCTCCAGCTAACTCAACTTCACCATTCGTAACTTTATAACCTTTTTTCCCTGATAAAACGTAAGAGAGTGTTGATTTTCCAGACCCATTTGGCCCCATAATTGCGTGAACAGAGCCACTCTCTATTTCAAGATTAATACCTTTTAAAATTTCCTTACTTTCTTCTTCAAGCTCAACTTTTAAATTTGTTATTTTTAACATTTATTTTCCTAGGTGATAATTAATTATTTTTCTTCAAGAGACTTCATATGAACAGGTTTATCTTTATGGTGAACCATTCAGTTTTTGTTCAAAAACAGTTCATTTTATCCAACTGAACCCTCTAAACTTATTGCTACTAACTGTTGAGCTTCCATTGCAAATTCCATTGGGAGTGCCTGGAGCACCTCCTTACAAAAACCATTGACTACCAATGCAACAGCATCTTCTTCATTCACGCCCCGCTGCCTACAGTAAAACAATTGATCATCATCTACTTTAGAGGTAGTGGCCTCATGTTCGACTCGAGAAGAATTATTCTTAACTTCTATATAAGGAACTGTATGTGCTCCACATTTGTTTCCTATCAAAAGAGAATCGCATTGAGTGTAATTTCTACTACTTGTCGCCTTGGGGTGCATAGTAACCAAACCTCTGTAAGTATTTTGCGCGTTACCAGCACTAATTCCCTTAGAGACTATTCTACTTTTAGTATTTTTACCCAAGTGGATCATTTTTGTTCCTGTGTCAGCCTGCTGAAAATTATTTGCTATAGCAATCGAGTAAAATTCTCCCTGCGACTCGTTACCTCTTAATATACAGCTCGGATACTTCCAAGTTACAGCCGATCCAGTCTCAACTTGCGTCCACATAACCTTTGACCTATCTCCACGGCAATCAGCTCTTTTCGTTACAAAGTTATAAATTCCTCCCAAGCCATTTTCATCACCCGGATACCAATTTTGAACAGTTGAATATTTTACTTCTGCATCCTCTAGTATCACCAACTCAACAATAGCAGCGTGTAGCTGATTAGTATCTCGCTTTGGTGCTGTGCAACCCTCAAGATAAGAAACATAAGAGCCCTTTTCTGCAATTATTAGGGTACGTTCAAACTGCCCAGTATTTTCTGCATTTATTCGAAAATATGTACTAAGTTCCATAGGACACCTAACACCTTCTGGTATGTAGACAAATGATCCATCTGAAAAAACTGCCGAATTTAGAGTAGCAAAATAGTTATCAGTAACTGGCACAACAGAACCTAAATATTTCTTAACAAGTTCTGGGTAATCCGTGATAGCCTCAGAGATTGAACAAAAAATTACACCAGCTTTACGTAGTTCATCTTTAAATGTTGTACCAATTGATACAGAATCGAATACTGCATCTACAGCAACTTTTCTTTCATCAAGGTTTGCTTCTTCTGCCCCTTCAACTCCTGCCAGTATTAGTTGTTCCTTCAAAGGGATCCCTAGCTTTTTATAAGTTTCCAATAATTTAGGATCTACATCATCTAAAGACTTAGGCTTCTCAGCCATTGATTTTGGGGAAGCATAATAATAAATATCTTGATAATCTATTTTAGGGTAGTCCACCATTGCCCAATTGGGCTCTTCCATCTTTTCCCACCTTGAAAACGCATCTAACCTCCAGTTAGTCATCCACTCAGGTTCATTATTCTTTGCAGATATTAACCTAACTATATCCGAGTCGAGACCTTTTGGAGCATAATCCATTTCAATCTCTGTTTCCCAACCATACTTATAGTGCCCTCCAACATTGCGAACGGCCTCCACAGTTTCCTGATCAACTCCATCTTTAACTGAATCATTTGCTTCTAATGATGTCATAATATACTCCGATTAATGTTAAGTAACTCTTGCTTGAAAAAATTTCCTGGATGAGTTCCAAGAATGAAAAAACTTCTCTATATCCTTAATATTTGTCTGCAGGCCTAAACTTACTCTCACAGCACATTTATTTACTTCCTCACTATAGCCCATAGCTTCTAAAACTTTACTTTTTTTAACTTTACCACTGGAACAAGCAGATCCAGCAGAAATTGAAAATCCTGCTAAGTCCATTTGCATGACCTGTACCTCGCTTTTCCACCCAGGTACAGCGAAACAGCTAGTATTTGGCAACCGATCGGCTTTTTTACCAACAATAACGGTATCATCAGTTTCTGTTTCTATAAAACCTTCCAATGTATCTCTAATCCCTGACACTTCATCCCACAGCCCTGCATTTAAGTCATTTGATGACGCCTCTGCCGCTGCTCCAAAACCCGCGATGGCAATAACATTCTCTGTTCCAGCACGAATTCCTTTCTCTTGACCTCCACCAACTATCAAGGGCTCTACGTCCAAATCACCATTTATCACTAGGGCACCAATCCCCTTTGGTCCACCAATCTTATGTCCAGAGATTACCCCCAATCCAATTCCAAGCCACGAAAATGCCAAGGGTATTTTACCAAATGCCTGAGTCAAATCAGATGCCGCCAAATTTTTAGGTAAGTCTTGAATTATACCAGTCTCACTATTTGCTAACTGAAGCGCGCTTTGAGTTGGGTTTTCAACTGTGACACGACCATCCATACTTGTTTCTAAAGTCGTCGAAATCCATGACAAAACAGCATCATGCTCAACTTTAGATCCTAATAATTTTTTCCCTTTGAGCGCCAATGCACATGCTTCAGTTGCACTCGAAGTAAAAATTATTTTTGCATTAGATGCCCCTAGAGCCTGCGCAACCTGGGCCCTAGCGCGTTCCACTATACCTTTTGCTTTTCTACCCTCTAAATGTATGGAAGATGGATTGCCAAAATCATCAATTACTGCAAGCATCGCGTCTTTTGCTTCCTTACGAAGAGGAGTACTAGCGTTATGGTCTAAATAAATACGTTGCAATAATTCAACCTTAAGTTTCAAAACAAATTTTAATGCTATTCGTCATCAATCACTGTGAACAATGTAGGCACAGCAGGACATGGAGTAAGACCATTTTGAGCAACGTCTGACAAACGAATTTGATGCAAAAAAACATATACGTGCGCAGACAAACTTTCCCACAAGCGGTTCGACAAAGATTGCGCTTTAGAACCTGACAAAGCACCTGAAACACCGGCACCCGTGTGGAGTGCATTTACTGTCTCGTCAACTGCTTCTAGGATTTCTGTTACTCTAATGGTCTCCGGAGACTTTGCTAATTTATAACCTCCATTAGGACCCCTAACAGACTCTACTATACCCGCTCGCCTCAACTTAACAAATAATTGTTCTAAATAATGCAAAGAAAGGTTTTGACGCTTTGACAGATCACTTAAATTAACCACATCACCAGAATCAATTTGCGCTATATCGGCCAATGCGATCATAGCGTACCTGCCTTTAGTACTTAATTTCACCTTTAACCCTTCGAATTTTATTGACCTCAGCCGACGCAACCATTAACGGTTTTGATAAATAAGCCTTGGTTATTTTTCTACTTTAGAATGATTCTAAACTACATATTTGTTGCAGTCAAGAATGACCTTATATTAAAACTACATTTAAGGACCAACTAAATGCCCGAAGTAATATTTCCAGGACCCGAAGGTCGATTGCAAGGCAGATATCATCCAAATAAAATAAAAGACGCACCAATAGCAATTATTTTACATCCTAGCCCTAAGTTTGGTGGGACCATGAACAATCGTGTGGTTTATAATTTACATTACAAATTTTATAATATGGGATTTAATGTATTGAGATTTAATTTTCGTGGCGTTGGACGAAGCCAGGGAGAATTTGACGAAGGCGTTGGAGAGTTGTCAGATGCCGCATCAGCTTTAGATTATTTGCAATCAATGAACCAAAACACCAAACATTGTTGGGTCGCTGGCTTTAGTTTTGGTGGATGGATAGGTATGCAATTGCTAATGCGACGGCCTGAAGTCACAGGTTTTATAACGGTATCCCCCCCACACGGGCCAGGTTATGACTACAGTTTTCTTGCACCGTGCCCTGCTTCTGGCTTAATTATAAATGGGTCAAAAGATCGAGTTTCGGCTCCTGAGGACACCGTTACACTTGTTGAAAAGCTTCATGAACAAAAAGGGATAACAATTACTCACCAGGAAGTCCCAGAAGCTAATCATTTTTTCGAAGGAGATCATTTAAACACGTTACTCAGTTCAACAGAAACATATGTGAAAAGACGATTAACAGAAAATACTCGATAAATCACAGAAAAGACTGGATATTTTGAGAAATAATGTTCCAATAATCCTTCTAGCAGGCGGGTCTTCATCCCGGATGAGGGGAACAGATAAACTATTAAAAGAAATAAATGGCGTTTCTCTTTTGAGAAACCGAGCTCTTGTTTGTTTAAAAGCAACAAATGGTAAAGTCTTTATTACTATCCCCCCAAATCACCCTGAAAGAGTTGCTCAAGTATCAGATCTGCCAGTTAGTGTAGTTTTAACTAAAGGATCAAGGTTAGGCTTGTCACACTCTATAAAAACAGGGTTATTAAAAATTTCAAACACAGAGGTAATGTTACTATTAGCAGATTTAGTAATGCTATCGACCAAAGATTTACTTAATGTTTTCAAAGCCTCCAAAACTAACGACACTGATATTATTAGAGGAATTAACGAGAATGGGGTAGCTGGGCACCCAGTGTTAGTAAGGAACACAGTATTAAGAAAATTGAAAAATCTGACAGGCG
Source organism: uncultured Paracoccaceae bacterium (assembly GCA_913041145.1). GTDB lineage: Bacteria > Pseudomonadota > Alphaproteobacteria > Rhodobacterales > Rhodobacteraceae. Next base: position 45,584 of record CAJWHE010000010.1, on the reverse strand, counting down.
AAGAAGGGGCGAACTCTATTTTAAAAGAACACATTCAAAATACAACTTTTGTAAAACTACCTAATAATAATGCTACTTTTGACTTAGATACTCCTGAAGAGTGGGATGCATGGCAAAAAAATAAATTAACGAAACAGAAATTTTAAAAAAACTAGCACTCTAGCACTTACGATAACTTAATAAGATACTTCTGTAGTCCACTTAAAACCAAAACAGAACTTTGATTATATGTACGAGTACTTAAAACCATAGTACCAGTAGTTTTTGATAGGAATAACTTTTTAATCTCAAACTCTGCGTAAAGCGTATCTCCACAATAAACAGGTTTTAGAAACTTACTTGATTGCTCAACGAACCCAACTAAGTTTTCACCTAACTGATGCGCAAGAGGTGTAGCCCCAATAGAGGATTGGATTAAAGTCAAAAAACCGTGCGCATATAATTCTTCATGTCCAATTCTTTTTAAAAACTCTTTATCATAATGAAGCGGGGCATTATCGCCACTAGCAGCCTGAAAGGCAGAAAAAAGACCCTCAGTAATTGTCCTAGCAGGAGCACGAAAAATTTCTCCGACAGAGAAATCATTAAATAATCTAAGTGGAACCATCTGATGACTTGCGGGCGTGAACATTAATATGCACCTTCATACTGATAATTAAAAACGATAGTATGAAAATCATAAAAAGTATATTCTAAAAATCTAAGAACTTTTCTGGATAATCTGACATTATCATGTCTACCCCAAATTCATTCATTTCTTCATACTTGGCTTTATTGTTCACAGTATAAACTCTTACCTTTAAGCCTTCCCCATGCAATGCTCTAACTTGATTTAAGTTTAAATAATCAGCGTTTAAATGCCATGCATTGAGATTTAACTCTTTTGATATGTCCTGCCAGCTCTCTGGAAGTCTTTCAGCAATTAAGGCATGCCTGTAGCTCGGGATGACTTTAATAGATTGGGCAATTAATTTGCTTGAAAAGCTAGATATTATTATTTTTTTTGGGTCCCGATTACTTAATTCTTTTGATAAAATAGTAACCACTTTAATTGGGTTAATGTCATCACACTTAAGTTCGTAATTAATATTGACTTCATGACTATCTTGCCAGTTCAAAAGCTGTTGAAAAGATAAAACTTTTTCATTAGAGAACTCGTTGCTTTTCCAGCTACCAGCATCAAGGCTTTGAATCTCCGTAAGTGTTAAAGACGACAGTGCAACTGAGCCAGAGATAGTCCTACCTAAATTAGTATCATGAAAAATAACTAATTTTTCATCAGATGATAAATTTAAATCAGTCTCTATCCATGCAACACCTAAAGCTAGAGCCGCATTAAATGCGCACATAGTATTCTCAGGGAAATTGCCACTAGCGCCCCGATGAGCACAAAAAGTACTTTTAAAAATATTCATAGTAAAACTCCAAAAAAACTTAAGGAATTAGCATCCTAAAACCTATTTTATATTTGCTAAAAATACTCCAAAACCTACTAAAATAGCACCGTAAACACTGCTCCAGCTCCAATCTCCACCCAATAAAACAACAACGATCATAACGTAAAAAGGTGCGGCATTAACATGTATAGAGGTTACAGCCACACCAACTTTACTTACTGCTAAAATATATAACCACTGAGATAATATTATACCAAAAAAAGCATGCACAATTAATGCCAAATAAAATTTAGTTTCATTAAATGCTACTGGAATTTCTTGATAACCCAAGGTGATACTAAAGATTAAAATTGTACCTAAAAATATAAGAGCACCAACACAGCTCGTTGCTGTACGGCCTAGTGCCGTCATACCAGGTAACATTTTTACGCTTGCACGAGTACCCCAAGCATAACAAAAAGACGCAAATACTACTGACAGCCCTCCATACAAGATAGAGCCCTTACTTGCACCCAGGCCTATTGCTACTATACCACCAAGGATCGCAATTATTATACCACAGACAAAAGTCCATTTAAGTTTTCTTCCATCCAAAAGAACTTCTAGTATCGCTGCAAAAGCTGGTGCAGCTGCAGATGCAACAGCAACTGTAACTGGGTCAGTTAACGACTGCGCTTTTATAAAAAAATAACCCGAAAAACCTAAGCCAATCATGCCAATAAAAATCGCTTTAGGCCATGGCGTTGAAATGAGAGCATCTGCGCCCTCTATGAGCCTCCATACGGTTACTAACACAATAACAGCCAAGAATATTCTAATTGTGATTACAGGCAATGGATTCCATATTTCTAACAGGATCTCAGCTGCTGGAAAACCTAATGACCAAAAGAACACAGCCATCATTGCTAAAGCATTTGCTTGAACAACTTCCTTTAAAGAACCTGCAGTCCTGTCTGTGTTGACTTTTCTAATCATCTATGGATCTCGCTAAGTATCTAGGGAAGTCGGATAGCTTAACAATAATAAAATATCTACAACTATTAAGACAAACAAAATGTCGCTACTAGAACAGGAACAAAAAAAGACTGAAAATAATAGTTACAATATTATGCCTTTAGTATTTTAGAAAAGAATTACTTAGATACAATTCCTGCAAGTTTTGTAAAAAACTTTTTAGATAATTTTTTTACAATTCTTATTATCACCTGATTACCTAATTTCGTCACTTTCTCACCAAATTGAACTTTTGAAGTATAACTTAATATAGTTCCTTGATCATATGGTTTTAAATTTACCCTCACCCACCCTTTAGACATCTTAGTTAATCGTCCCTTTCCCTCTCCTATCAATAAAAAAGTTTCTGGAGCGCCATGGTTGTTCAACACAACTCTACCTAAGAATTTTACCTTTATAAGACCTAATTTTACGGCAACTTTAATTTCGAGTTCATTAGTTGATATCCTAACTAAATCTTCACAACCGGGAATACATTTTCTAAGTACCAATTCATCGTTAAGAGCAACGTAAATGTCATTAATAGTAGCTGGTATCTTAATTTCATCATTTAATTCCACATTTCAATCCAATTCATCAGTTTTTTGTAAATCAGGGCTGGAAAAGTGATATCAGATCTATTGGGCTTTAATAATTAACAAACCACATCTATTTATCATTTTTGTGGTACCCGAGGTCGGACTCGAACCGACAAGCCTTTCGGCGGGGGATTTTGAATCCCCTGCGTCTACCAATTCCGCCACTCGGGCCTTGAGTATGCTTTCACTATATTCAAGATTGACTACGATTTATCTAAGCATTCTACAAAGGTCAATCTGCCTATTGAACTTAAACACCCAAAGCCTTACTTTAGTAACTAACCTAGTTATAACAAAAATTATGTTAAGGTCATTAGATTAATGCGTTATTTTCTTTCAGCTATTTTCATTTTGGGGGCTTCATCGGCTATGTCATTTGTTTTCTCTAATATAGATGGTGGTAATATTGATACAAAGAAATGGGAGGGACAACCATTCTTAATCGTCAATACCGCATCTAAGTGTGGTTTTACTAGACAGTATCAGGGGCTTCAAAAACTCTTTGATACCTACCGTAATGATGGTTTCATGGTACTTGCTGTGCCCTCAAATGATTTCAAACAAGAGTTAAAGTCTAATGAGGCCGTTAAGGATTTTTGTGAACTAGATCTTGGCTTAAATATTCCAATGACTGAAATCACATCAGTAAAAGGAAAAGGAGCTCATCCATTTTTTAAGTGGGTAGAAAAAGAAAATAGTTTTGTTCCCAAATGGAATTTTAATAAAATCTTAATTTCTGCAACCGGAGAAATTGTAGAAACCTACGGATCTTTTGTAAACCCCAATGGACGGCGGATGAAAAAAGATATCGAAGGACAATTAGTTAAAAAATGATAAAAAAACTTTATGCTTGGACTCTCTCTTTAGCAGCACACCCAAAGGCATTATGGGCATTAGCAATTTTATCTTTTTTGGAAAGTTCAGTATTCCCTATTCCTCCAGACATTTTAATGGTTGCAATGATTTTATCACAACCAAAGCGTGCCTTTCTTATAGCCGGAATTACACTCACTGCATCAGTAATAGGAGGAATATTTGGTTATTTTATCGGCGCTTTCCTTTTTGATGAGGTGGGATATCCAATTCTAAACTTCCTTGGAAAAGGCGCGATGGCGATCGAATTTAATAGTCGCTTTAATAATCTTGGGTTTTGGCCGGTACTAATAGCGGGTTTAACTCCAATACCTTACAAAATTGTTACTATTACTTCTGGATGGGCATCAGTTCCTTTAACTACGTTTATTATAGCATCCATAATATCTAGAGGAATTAGATTTTTCTTAGTTGCAGTGCTATTATGGCTCTACGGTGAAAAAATAAATAACTTTATTCAAACATGGATGAACGTATTGTTTATACTTTTTATTATTATATTGATTGGTGGCTTTGGAATGCTAAAAATACTGTGAGTACTCATAAACTTATAATGCTAGCAGTTATTGGTTCTTGCGCCATGTTAATTTCAGCTTTCGTATTCCAAATATTAGGATATCCCCCTTGTAAAATCTGTATCTGGCAGAGGTGGCCTCACGCGCTAGCCATATTAGCTGGCGTATTATGGCTAATCAAACCAGACTTTAGGTTTATTATTTTAGGTGCATTTTCAACCTTTTTGACCAGTGGATTAGGTCTATACCATAGTGGTATAGAGCAGAAATGGTGGTCTGGCCCAAGCACATGTTCCTCAGGAAAAATAGATGGTCTTTCTGTAGACGAATTATTTGAAAAAATCATGAATGCCCCATTAACTAGATGTGATGAGATAGTATGGACATTTGCAAACCTTTCTATGGCCAGTTGGAACGCTATTCTCTCACTTTTACTGGCTATAGTTTGGATTAAAGCCATCAAAAATAAATAAATAACCACTAAATAACTTTTCCAAACTTTCGATAGCTTTTGATTGCACCCAACACCTAGATTAGGTTATACTTATTAATACAAAATGTAGCTTAAATGGTTTATGAATTGGAACTTCTGTGAACGACACACCTGAAACAACTGACGAACAAATACCTACACCAAGAATGGAGCATGCCGGGCCTCAAGTTTCCATAACGGATGAAATGAAAACATCGTTTTTAGATTATGCTATGAGTGTAATAATTTCTCGAGCAATACCAGATCTAAGAGATGGTCTTAAACCTGTTCATAGACGTATTTTATATGCCATGCACGAGACAGGAAACACCCACGACAAATCTTACAGAAAATCGGCACGATCAGTTGGTGACGTGATGGGGAAATACCATCCTCACGGAGACAGTGCAATTTATGACGCCTTAGTTCGTATGGCTCAAGATTTTTCAATGTCCCTTCCTCTTCTGGATGGACAAGGGAATTTTGGTTCAATGGATGGTGATAATGCGGCTGCAATGAGATACACAGAAGTTCGAATGGATAAGCCAGCCAGTGCCTTATTGGCAGACATAGAAAAAGATACGGTAGATTTCCAAGATAACTATGATGGAAAAGATCGTGAACCAACAGTACTACCAGCTAGATTTCCAAATATGCTTGTAAACGGTGCAGGGGGTATCGCTGTTGGAATGGCTACGAATATACCTCCTCATAACTTAGGAGAAGTAATTGACGCAACACTAGCACTAATTGAGTCCCCAGACCTACAAGCAGAAGACCTAATACAGTTCGTACCTGCTCCAGACTTTCCAACAGGAGGGATAATCTTGGGCAAGACTGGGGCAAGAAAAGCCTACATTGAGGGTCGAGGCAGTGTAATAATTAGAGCAAAAACCCATATAGATGAAATCCGTAAAGATCGATTTGCCATAATAATTGATGAAATTCCTTATCAAGTAAATAAATCGACTATGATAGAGCGGATAGCAGAAGCCTCAAGAGACAAGAAAATTGAAGGAATAGCTCATGTTCAAGATGAGTCTGATAGGGTTGGAGTCCGTGTCGTAGTAGAGTTAAAACGGGATGCAACTGCAGAAGTCGTGTTAAATCAATTGTTTCGATTCACACCTATGCAAACATCCTTTGCATGTAATATGTTGGCTCTAAATAGAGGTCGCCCCGAGCAATTAACTTTAAGATCATTTCTAACAAACTTCATTAGCTTTCGCGAAGAGGTTGTCACAAGACGGACAGCTTTTGAGCTTGAAAAAGCTCGTGAGAGAGCTCATATTCTTTGTGGGCTGGCAGTAGCAGTTTCTAATGTAGATGAAATTGTTTCCACGATAAGAAAATCAGCAGATGCTGCCGAAGCAAGAGAAAAGCTAATGACAAAGTCATGGCAAGCAAGTGATATCCTACCATACATTCAATTAATAGATGACCCACATCACTCAATAAATGATGATGGATCTTACAATCTATCTGAAGCTCAAGCCAGATCTATACTTGAGCTTAGGTTACAACGTTTAACTCAAATTGGTGTTAAAGAGGTAACAACTGAGCTTGAAGGACTAGCAGAAAAAATAAAAGAATACCTTAGTATCCTCAGGTCCAAAGAAAGAATAATGACAATAATTTCTGATGAATTAAAGGAGGTTAAAGAGCAATTTTCAGTTCCAAGGAGATCTGAAATCATAGATTGGTCTGGAGGCTTAGAAGATGAAGATTTTATTGAAAAGGAGGATATGGTCGTAACCGTTACATCTGGTGGATATATTAAAAGGACACCATTAGTAGATTTTAGAGCGCAACGGCGTGGAGGTAAGGGGCTATCCGGAATGTCAACGAAAGAGGACGATGTTGTTACGACCTTATTCGTTGCAAACACACACACCCAATTACTCTTTTTCACAACAGCTGGAATGGTTTACAAATTGAAGACCTGGAGATTGCCAGTAGGCGGCAGAACAGCGAAAGGTAAAGCAATAATAAACATTCTACCTATTCCTCAGGGAGTTTCAGTAGCAGCGATCATGCCTGTTGATAGAGAGGAAAAGGATTGGGGTGATCTTCAAATTATGTTCGCTACCTCAGAAGGTGGAGTTAGACGAAACGCACTATCGGACTTCACAAATGTAAAATCCAATGGAAAAATTGCAATGAAGCTTCCAGAAGGCGTAGAAATGGTAAATGCAAGAATCTGTTCAGAAGCTGATGATGTAATGTTAGTAACCGACTCAGGAAGAGCAATCCGCTTTAGAACTTCAGATGTAAGAGTTTTTAAAGGAAGAGATTCAACTGGGGTTCGGGGAATAAAATTAAGAGAAGAAAACAAAGTGGTCTCCATGTCAGTAATACGCCACTTTATAGCAACCGCCGAAGAAAGGTCTGCCTACCTAAAAATGCGTCGTGCAGTAGCTGGAGTTTTAGATGATTCAGATTTATCAGATGAAGAAATTGTTACAGATATTTCTTTATCTCAAGAACGTTACTCAGAAATGTCTGCAGCCGAGGATCTAATTCTAACGTTAACTTCACAAGGTGCAGGTAAAACTAGTTCGTCTCATGATTATCCATTAAGAGGTAGAGGGGGTGTTGGGGTAGCAGCAATGGACAAGGCCATGCGTGGTGGACCAGTAATAGCATCCTTCCCCGTTGAACAAGACGATGAAATAATGCTGGTAACCTCTACGGGCCAATCAATTCGGTGCCCAGTAGATGGAATTTCTTTTCGCTCACGAAGCGCCGGTGGGGTTAAGGTCTTTAACACTTCAGAAAATGAGTCTGTAGTTTCCGTAGCTTGGATAGCAGACCAAGGGGATGAAGAAGCTGAAAACAGTTTGGAATAGACGTATTAATTCTTCAATATTGAACTAAGGTCAAAAATAACCTTGTCTAAAAATAGAGTCAAAATGTCAAATAAAGTTAATATAATCGGTGGAGGTATGGCTGGTGCAGAAGCAGCCTGGCAAGCTGCGATTATGGGGGTGAAAGTTACTATCCACGAAATGCGTCCAGATGTAAAAACATTTGCGCACCAAACGGGTGAACTCGCAGAAATGGTATGTTCTAACTCATTCCGTTCAGACGACGATGAACAAAATGCGGTAGGATTACTCCATTGGGAAATGCGGGCAGCTCACGGTATAATAATTAATAATGCAGACAAATATTCATTACCCGCAGGTGGTGCGCTTGCTGTTGATCGTGATTTATTTGCGCAGGGTGTTACAAAACAACTAAAGGAGCATCCAAATATTTCGATTAAGTATTCCGAAATTGAAGAAATACCTGAATCTGGAAATTGGATTATTGCAACAGGACCCTTAACATCTAGTAAGCTAGCAGCATCAATTGCAACTTCAAGTGGTCAAGATTCTTTAGCTTTTTTCGACGCAATAGCCCCAATTATATATCTTGATACAGTTGATATGGAAAAAACCTGGTTTCAATCACGGTATGATAAAGGGGAGACCGAAGAAAATAAAAAAGCTTACCTGAATTGTCCAATGGATAAAAAGACCTATGAAAACTTTATTGATAATTTATTAAAGGCGGAAAAAACAGAATTTAAGCCAGGAGAAACTGCGGGGTATTTCGATGGTTGTCTACCAATTGAAGTAATGGCTGAAAGAGGGAGAGAGACATTACGCTTTGGCCCAATGAAACCAGTCGGACTAACTAACCCTCATAAAGATACAGCAAAACCTTACGCAGTTGTTCAATTAAGGCAGGACAATGCGTTAGGTACCTTATTTAATATTGTAGGTTTCCAAACAAAAATGAAATATAGTTCTCAAAAAGAAGTTTTTAGAATGATACCTGGCCTTGAGAATGCTGAATTTGCACGTCTAGGAGGTATTCACAGAAATACCTTTATTAACTCACCGACCCTTCTCGACAGTGAATTAAAATTAAAAACTAATAAACATGTTCGCTTTGCCGGCCAAATTACTGGGGTTGAAGGATATGTTGAAAGTGCAGCTATTGGTCTTATAGCGGGTAGATTAGCTGCTGCTGAAGTTCTTAATCAAGATCTAGAAACTCCACCCATAAATACAGCAACTGGGGCATTATTAAACCATATATTAGGGGGAGCTGATGCAAAAACCTTCCAACCTATGAACATAAATTTTGGACTTTTCCCTCCAGTAGAAGCTAAAACTGGTCGAAAAAATCGACCGGTGCGTTATAAGATGTATACTGATAGGGCAAAAGAAGACTTTACCGATTGGCTCAAAAACTAATTTCCAATTAAATAGGTAAAAAAGGTTAGTGATTAATGACAAAAAAATACCTTACAGATGCGCACACCACAAATAAAAGAGAGTTTGTTGAAAACCTTTATAATAATTGGTCTACTTCATATGACAAAGAAATTGCAGAAAACGATTACGCAACCCCCAACCGTGTTGCCTTAATATTAAAAAATTTAATAAGTGATAAAAAAACAAAAATATTAGATTATGGTTGCGGCACCGGTTTATCAGGCGTTGCATTATTTAAGGCTGGATTCAAAAATGTAGATGGAGCCGATCCTTCGGAAAAAATGTTGCAAGAGGCAAGAAAGAAAAAGATATATTCTTCTGTACTCAAGTTAAACTTGGACACCCCCACGCCTATTAAGTCCGGTGACTATTCGATCATCACAGCCGTTGGTGTCATAGGGCCAGGAGCAGCGCCATTAGAATTATTTGATGATATAATGTCATTGCTGGGTCCAGGCGGGCTATTTATATTTTCTTTTAACGACACAGCTCTTAGGGTCCCCGAATACTTAACTAAATTAAATAGGTACCTAATAACAAATAGTGCAAAACTACTATTTAAAGAATATGGCCCTCACCTACCGGGAATTCACTTAAAGTGTATGGTTTATGTGATTAAGAAAAATGACTTTTAAAACTAGGTTTGCTCCTTCACCAACTGGAGAGTTACACCTTGGCCACGCCTATTCGGCATTATTTGGATTCGATCTGGCATCAATCAATTCTGGTATATTCCATCTAAGGATTGAAGATTTGGATCAGTCTCGTTCCACAAAAGCATTTGAGAAAGCAATTTATGAAGATCTTAGTTGGCTTGATATAAAGTGGAATGAAAATATTATAAGGCAGTCAGAACGAAGTACTCTTTACAACGATAAGCTCAAAACTCTCTGGGATCTAGGCCTATTATACGAATGCTCTTGTTCGAGGCGAGATATACTAAATGCTATCTCTGCTCCTCACGGTAACAAACCCCGGTATGGTCCAGATGGAAGTATTTATCCAGGAACCTGTAAAAAAAATATTACGAAAAGTAGATTCCCGACTAAGCGAAATGGTGCTCTGCGGCTAGACATGAAAAAGGCTTGGAACTACATAGACCGTGATTTTTTAACATTTTTTGAAGCAGAAAAAATTCTAAAAGGTACCTCAAAAACTCAAATAGTAACAAGAGCTGAGGCAGTGAATAATATTGGAGATGTAGTACTGTCTAGGCCAGGGAGTGAAGCATCTTATCACTTGTCAGTAGTAATTGACGACGCAGAATTGGGTATAAACAATATTGTAAGAGGGGAAGATCTATTTGATGCAACAAAAATCCATACTATATTATATTTTTTATTTAACTTCTCAAACCCCACTTATTATCATCACAAACTTATAACAGATTCTAATGGAAAACGTTTAGCAAAGCGGGACAAGTCACGATCAATTTCTTCTCTACGAAAAGCTGGACACACTCCAAAGAGTATCCGCTCTAAGCTTGGCATTTAACTTATTATAACTTTAAAAAATTTATATGCCCATAATCGGCTTTACTTTCAAATAAAATTCATTAATCCATAACGAGTTGTTTTAATCGCCGGAGCCTTTTACATTGGTCGAAAATACTAGTCTTATTCAATTATATTCAGAGAAAATTTTAAAATTTGCTACTGAGATGCCCCATACGGAAAGCTTAACAAATCCTGATGCTTCAATCCTTCGAAGATCTCCAGTGTGTGGTTCAACAGTTAATATAAGTATAAAAATATCACATGGTATGCTATCAGAGTATTCTCAAGATGTTAAAGCCTGCGCATTAGGACAAGCGGCTGCCTCAATTGTTGGAAACTCAATTATTGGATGTACATCTAATCAAGTAAGGGATGCTCGAGATCAACTTTTAGCAATGTTAACAAATAAAGGTCCCAGTCCTGAAAAGCCATTCCAAGATCTAGAAATACTGTCGCCTGCAAAAGATTATAAAAATCGACATTCCTCGATAATGTTGACCTTAGAAGCTTTAGTAGAGGCTCTAGAGACAATACCAGGTTAAATATTTGGTAAGAACGTAAATTTTCCTACTAACTTTAAACCAGATTAGGAAGATATAATCCAACCCCAATTATAACCATTATTGAAATTACGCCAATAGCATCTTTTGCTAATTCGTATGGCGTGCTTGATAGAATATATTTTAAATCATTAATCATAAAAACCTCTATTTGGCAGTAAAAACAGTTTCTACATTAATACATTAATTTTAGAACAAAGCAAGAACACTTTTAAAAATATATATTTAACCTATTTTAATTAGATTAATTACTTTGCTTTTTTCCATTAGCCACAAAAGGTTACGAGCTGCCAAACCCCTTTTGCTCTCAAGCCTCGGATCATCATTTAGTAATTTCCTTGCATCACTGTGGGCAACGGCCATAAGAGCGCTTTGCTTTTCCAAGTCTGCTATTCGAAACTTTGCTAACCCACTTTGTGCCGTCCCAATCAAGTTACCAGCACCCCTCATTCTTAAGTCTTCCTCAGCAATTTTAAAACCATCTTCAGTTTCCTTCAAAATACTTAACCTTCTTAACCCTGTTTGTGAAAGTGGGCTCTTGTATAATAAAAGACAGGTCGATGGCAGATTGCCGCGACCCACTCTTCCTCGCAACTGGTGTAGCTGAGACAGTCCAAAACTCTCTGCTCTTTCAATAACCATAATAGTAGCATTAGGTACATCTACACCGACCTCGATTACGGTAGTAGCAACTAATAGCTTAGTCTCACCTAAAACAAATGACTTCATTGCAGCGTCTTTTTCTTTTACCGACATTTGACCATGAACTAAACCTATCACACCCTCTTTAAAGTTTGATTGGAGAGATCGGAACCTTTCCTCTGCGGCTGTTTTATTGCTTAAATCACTTTCTTCTACTAAAGGACAAACCCAATAAGCTTGGTTCCCCTTATCAATTGCTAAACTAAGTTTATTTATAATTTCAGAAATACGGCTTTCTGAAAGTATCGCGGTTTTGATCGGTTTTCGTCCAATAGGTTTCTCATCAATTACTGAAACCTCCATGTCACCAAAACTAACTAATGCCAATGAACGTGGAATTGGTGTAGCTGTCATCACTAAAACATCAACTAAAACTCCCTTATCTATTAACTCAGAACGCTGGTTCACTCCAAACCTATGTTGTTCGTCTATAACCACCAACCTTAAACTTGAATAAATTATGTCCTTTTGAAAAACTGCATGGGTGCCAACCAAAATTTGGATCTCGTTTTTTGATAAATCTTCTAATTTTTGTGCTCTTTTTTTTCCTGTATCTCTTCCTGTAAGCAACTCAATCCGAACACCAGCCAAATTAGCTAAATCAACAAAACTATCAAAATGTTGACGTGCCAGTATTTCCGTTGGCGCCATTATTACTCCTTGCCCACCCCCATCGACAGCAGTTAATAAGCTAAGAAAAGCTACAATGGTTTTACCTGAACCCACATCTCCTTGCAAAAGTCGATACATACCAATGGGAGCCGCCATATCTGAAAGGATTTCTGCTATTACCTGTTCTTGTGACGAAGTAAGGCTATAATTTAATCTAGAAATAACTGCTTCACGAACTTCCTTACCGCCTAACGTAGAAAATCCCTTTCTCTGTCTCATTTTAAAGCGTGCAATTGCTAGAGTTAACTGATGTGCAAAGAATTCATCATACGCTAAGCGTTCTCGGGCAGGGTTTGTCAAAGATAATGCGTCTTGATTTTTTGGTGTATGTGCAAGCAAAACAGATTTTTGCCAGTCTGGCCACTGAGATTCTAACTTCTTACTTTTATCAATCCACTCCCCAAGTAAAGGAACAGCTTCAAGAGCACCCTTTATTGATTTAGCAAAAATTTTCTGCGTAATGCCCTTAGTTAAAGGATATACAGCATCAAATCTTGGAATAACATTTCTCTCACTTAACGGAATTATGTAGTCTGGATGTGTCATTTGAGGTAAATTATCAAAAAACTCAAGCTTACCTGAGATTAATCTTTTAGAGCCAATCGGTAAAAGCTTTTTTAAATACTCTACTCTGGCGCGAAAAAAAATAATATTAAACTCAACAGAGAAATCCTTAACTCTAACAATGAAAGGTCTATTTCGAACTATAGGTGCCGTGTGATCTAAAACTTCAATTTCTACAGTAACCACTCCTGGTATTAAAACCTCCGCAACAGTTTTTTTCTGTTGTCTATCAATAAATGAACTCGGTAGAGTAAATATTAAATCTTTAACTTTGTTGATACCTACCTTCTCCAGGTTTAGGTATGTAGCTTGTCCAATTCCCTTCAACGCCATTGTTGATGAAAACAGAGGATATAAAATTTCTGGTCGCGTTGCCATTTGTCTTACTCCATTGAAATTAACATAACCCAAGCCTTTTCATCAATGACTTCTATTCCCAAACTAATAGCTTTTAAATTCTTCGAGCCGCCGCCTAGACCCGCGACCAAAATATCAGTTTTCTTGGATATCGCACTTGAAACCTTTGCCCCCATTTCCTCTGCTTTTGACTTTGCCTCCGCTCTACTCATAGTCTCTAACGCACCAGTAAATACAATTAATTTTCCACCAATTTTGGAGTTTATGTTGGTCGTTACCTCAGCATCTTTAATAATCAGCTCTGCCGCAAGTTCTTGAATATTTAATGAGTGAGTTGAGTTACCAAAGGTATCAATTAATGATTTCACCATAATGTCGCCAATGCCATCAATTGCATTTAAGGTTTCAAAGGCTACATCATTACAATTACTGGCATCCATAACAGATGCAAAAAAATTATCCCAGCTTTTATAATACTTTGCCAAAAGCCCAGAAACTTGTTCTCCAATATGACGCATCCCCAAAGAAAAAATAAATTTTTGTAAATTTATGTTTCGCTTATTATTTATAGAATTAAAAAGTTTTTCTGTTGATTTTTCGCCCCACCTATCCCGATTTTTAAGCTTTGAAACACTCTGCTGATCTCTCTCCTCGAGAGTGAAGATATCTCGTAGTTCTTTAATTGGCAAAACATCATCATAGAAAAATGCTTCAACCTGTTTTGCTCCCAAACCATCTATATCAAACGCAGATCTACTAACAAAATGTTTTAATTTTTCGATCTTTTGAGCAGGGCATTTAGTAGTGCCAGTACATCTTCTTACGGCATCACCCTCATCCCTTATCGCCGACGACCCACAAGAAGGACATTTTAATGGAAAAACATAAGGCACAGAACTATCTTTACGTTTTGTTAGGTCAACATTTGAAATTTTTGGAATGACATCCCCAGCTCTATATACTTGGACTAAATCCCCAACTCGAATATCAACACCATTCCTTAAAACATTTCCTTTGGAGTCTTGGCCTAAAATATAATCTTCATTATGTAACGTAGCATTAGAAACAATAACGCCACCAACAGTTACTGGTTGTAACCTGGCTACTGGTGATAAAGCTCCAGTCCTCCCCACTTGCACTTCTATCGCCTCCAATTTAGTCCAGGCTAGTTCAGCCGGAAATTTATGTGCTATGGCCCACCTCGGGGTAGTAGAACGGAAACCAAGCCTTTTTTGATAAGCCAAAGAGTTCACTTTATATACGACACCATCAATGTCATACCCCAAAGTTACTCTAGCTTGCTCTATTTCAGCATAATGTTCTAAAAGCATATTAACATTATCGCACTTAACCATTAACGGGCTCACGCTGAAACCAAGCCTTTCAAGAAATTTTACTGTATCAAAATATGTATCTCCAATAGGGGAGCTTAGTTCGCCCCATGCGTAAGCCATAAACTTGAGAGGACGTTCCTTAGTGATATTATGGTCTAGTTGCCTTAACGAACCAGCAGCAGCGTTTCTCGGGTTAGAAAAGGTTTTTAATTCCTTAGTAATATTCACTCTATTAAGTTCTGAAAAATCTTGATGGGACATAAAAACCTCACCTCGAACCTCTATAATCTCAGGAGCGTCAATCAAAACTTCGGGAATACTGTTAATTACTCTAGCATTTTCTGTAACATTCTCACCAATCTCGCCGTCACCTCGGGTGGCAGCGTAGACTAACCTACCACTATGGTACATCAATGACAGCGATAACCCATCAATTTTTGGTTCAGCGGTAAATTCAAGATAATCAGCGGGGCTAAGTTTTAAAAATTTCCGGACGCGTTCGTCAAAGTCGATCACATCATTCTTGTCAAATGCATTTCCAAGTGAAAGCATTTTTACAGAATGTTCTATTTTTGAGAATCCTCCCATTAATGGTCCACCAACTTCATCGCTGGGGCTGCTGGGAAGCTTTAAATCAGGGAAGTTCTTCTCTAAAATCATATTCCGTTGTTTTAATTCATCATACTGAGCATCCGACATTGTTGGAGCATCTTTCGTATGATAGTTTTTATTTGCCTCCTTAATAATAATTGACAAACGTTGCATTTCATCAGTTGCCATCTCCTCTGAGAGTTCTGTCACTGGCGTTTTCATATACTCTTTTCCCTTTGAGGTAGTATTAAATATCTGAATTCAATTAAATGAACATATTATAGTTAACAAATTACACTAAATATTTTCTCTTTTCTATTATAAAAAGGGTATACAACGGACTAAAAGAGCTTAAAAGAAGTCCTAAATAATAATTCGAACAAAACAATTAGTATCGGTGAGAGATACATGCCCTTAAGTAAAAAACTTAACTCCCTCGGTTTTCTAAAACCTCCATCTGAAACTAGAGTAGTCGTTGCAATGTCTGGAGGAGTAGACAGTTCTGTTGTTGCAGCAAATCTAGCAGAAGAAGGGTACGATGTTGTTGGTATTACATTACAGTTATATGATCATGGGTTGGCTCTTGCAAAAAAAGGTGCTTGCTGCGCTGGGCAAGATATCCATGATGCAAGTAGAGTTGCCGAAAAAATGGGCTTTCCTCATTACGTCTTGGATTATGAGAATTCTTTTAAAAGCGCTGTAATAGAGGAATTTGCAGATAGCTACTTAGCAGGAGCGACCCCAGTTCCATGCATACGGTGCAATGAACGTGTTAAGTTTAAAGATTTACTTGAAACTGCCAAAGATCTTCAAGCAGATTGTATGGCAACTGGTCATTATATTCAAAGAAAAGTAGGGAAAAATGGTGCTGAACTTCATTCTGCAGCGGATAAAGATAAGGACCAAAGCTATTTCTTATTTTCAACTACGCCGGAACAATTGGAGTATTTACGTTTTCCATTAGGGCATCTTAAATCTAAAAAGGAAACTCGAGAGTTAGCTCATAAATTTGGATTAAGCGTAGCAAAAAAAGCAGATAGTCAAGACATATGTTTTGTACCAAATGGCAATTATGCGTCTGTCATAGAAAAGCTTAGGCCTGGAGCCGCCGAACCCGGAGAGGTTGTCACAGAGTCTGGGAAAGTTTTAGGTAAACACTCAGGTATAATTCATTACACTATTGGACAACGAAAAGGCATAGGAGTAAGTGGATCAAAAGAACCTCTATATGTTGTAAAACTGGATGTAGAAAAGAAGCTTGTTATCGTTGGCCCAAGAAATTCGTTAACTACGAGATACATAAATGTAAAAGAAATAAACTGGCTTGGCGCAGATCCTTTTGAGAGTAAAGAAGAATGGCATTTTAAGGTTAGAGTAAGATCTACTCAGCAGCCTCATATTGCAATAGTAAGGCCTAAATCTGAAACTGATGCTATTGTAGAATTAATAACTCCTGAAGAGGGTATTTCTAAGGGGCAGGCCTGCGTCTTTTATGGAAATAACACCACACAAATTTTTGGTGGTGGCTGGATATATTAGAAAAATAGTAAATTATGATTAAATAAGTATTAGGGTAAATACATGATTGAAAAAATCGACTATACTGACAAAATGCAAATCGCCATGCGTCATTTAATTGTAGATGTTCTTTCAGACATCCAACGAGATGGCTTACCTGGTAACCATCATTTTTATATCACTTTTGATCCAAGATACCCCGGAGTTTCTATTAATGACTGGTTGTTAGAAAAATACCCAAACGAAATGACAATTATAATCCAGCATTGGTTCGACGAATTAAAAGTAACTAATGAACATTTTGAAATTGTACTGAACTTTGGTGATACCCCTGAAATGCTATCGATCCCAATAGACTCAATAATAACTTTTGCAGATCCATCTGTAGAGTTTGGGCTTAAGTTTGAAAAAAATATTACTAAAAAGTTAGATGAACCGAATGAAGAAATAGATAAAAACCTTGTTCCTAAAAATTCATCAAAAAGTCAAAAAACTGATTCATCTGATCAAAAAGTAATTAGTCTTGATAGTTTCCGTAAATAAATAAGGTACTCTAGTAATGGAACCAAATTCAGCTAAACTTTAAAAAAGTTAGAAAAAGTATTAAGGTTGTAAAATTTAAACTAATTTTTTTCTGTTAAATGGAGAAATAAAAAATGAATAATACTCGAACGGAAACTGATAGTTTTGGAAAAATCGAAGTGCCCAAGGATAAGTACTGGGGGGCTCAAACCCAACGATCACTAGCAAACTTTCCAATAGGATGGGAACGACAACCTATAGCGATTATCAGAGCGTTGGGGATAATTAAAAAAGCATGCGCAACTGTTAACAAAGAATCTGGAAAACTTACTTCTACAATTGCTGATGTCATAATCAAAGCGTCTGAGGAGGTCATTGCCGGAGATCTAAATAGTAATTTTCCACTTGTAGTTTGGCAAACTGGATCTGGCACTCAGTCAAACATGAATGCTAATGAAGTAATAGCAAATAGAGGAATTGAATTACTTGGAGGTGAAATAGGATCAAAAAACCCAGTACATCCTAATGATCACTGCAATATGGGCCAATCATCAAACGATACTTTTCCTACGGCAATGCATATAGCAATTGCAGAATCTACCTATAACAATTTTCTTCCAAAGTTAAAGGAACTCCATAAAGGATTAGAGTTAAAAGTTCAAGAATTTTCAGGAATTATCAAAATTGGTCGAACCCATACAATGGATGCAACTCCACTTACTCTAGGTCAAGAATTCTCAGGTTACTCACATCAAGTCTATATGGGAATTAAAAGAATTGAGCATGGAGTGGAAAACATTCTTGAGTTAGCACAAGGTGGGACTGCTGTAGGAACAGGTTTAAGTACAGAAAAAGGTTGGGACACGAAAGTTGCTTCTCAAATTTCTAAAATCACAGGTATTAATTTTAAAACAGCACCGAATAAATTTGAGGCCCTTGCAGCACATGATGCAATCGTGGAGATGTCTGGTGCTCTAAAAACAGTTGCAGCAAGTGTTTTTAAAATTGCAAATGATATAAGGTTTCTTGGCTCAGGGCCAAGAAGTGGGCTAGGTGAGCTTATTTTACCTGAAAACGAACCAGGCTCCTCTATAATGCCCGGTAAAGTAAATCCAACTCAATGCGAAGCTATCACTCAAGTTTGTATACAGATTTTTGGCAATGATGCCGCTATTGGCTTTGCGGGGTCTCAAGGGCATTTTGAACTGAACGTTTACAAACCGATGATGGCATATAATTTATTACAGTCCATCCAATTGCTTGGCGACGCAGCCCTTGCATTCACCAATAACTGTGTCATTGGAATTAAAGCTGACGAGGAGAGAATTAAACATTTGATGCAAGAGAGCTTGATGCTTGTTACAGCCTTGGCCCCAAAAATTGGTTACGATAATGCTACAAAGGTTGCAAAAACAGCTCACAAAAACAAAACAACCCTGAAACAAGAAGCAGTAAATCTAGGATTTGTCACGGCTGAAGAGTTTGACCAAGTTGTCAGGCCTGAGAAAATGATCGGTCCAAGATGAACTTATTCTCACTAACTAGAAATCAAAATAAAAAGATCTCTTAGATGCTTTCAAGACCAAAAAAACGTTCACTAACATTAAGAAGACATAAAACTTCCGTTACATTAGAGGAGGATTTTTGGAAGTCATTCCAAGAAATAGCATCTGAGCAAAAAAAAGGGATTAACGAATTAGCTTCCGAAATTGATTACGAAAGAGAGCAAAATTGCGGCTTAGCTTCAGCTATTCGGCTCTACATACTTAATTATTTCAAGATTCAAAAATCTAATTCACTTCGGGAGGAGAATAGTAATTGACCAAGTATCATTGGGATTCTGAATTAGATTCAACTGGATTATTGTGCCCTCTACCAGTTTTAAAAATCCGAAAAAAATTAAAAGAAATGCAAAAAGGTAGTATTTTACGAGTAATGGCAGATGATCCAGCTGCTATAATTGATATTCCCCATTTCTGTCATGAGTCTGGCAACAAAATATTAAAGAAAGATATTAGTGATGAAGAACAGATCTATTTACTTATGAAGATGTAATAAAACATGGCTAATATAAGGTTATTTAACTTTTTAGTGGATTATTTTAAAATTAATGAGATTACCTAATATAACGGGTTTTGTTCTATCTTCTATTCAGCTGCAACTTTCGTTACATCTTTTCTCCCCAATATTTCAAGTAGTTCTAATCTCGTTTTCATCGCTACTTCATAATTTTTTTGCTTTACAGGTCCAAAACCCCTTATTTGAAGTGGCAACCTGGCCAAAGAAATTGCAGCATCATTATTAGTAATATCACTATTTACCAAAGCGCCCAAATCTTGTTCATATAAATCAATCAGTGCACGTTCCATTTTGCGTTCTTTCGAATACCCAAAAGCATCAAAATAGGTACCCCTCAAAAATTTCATTTTCCGAAGAACTTTAAAAGCATTACCCATAAAATAACCGTATTCTTTTTTCATTGCTCGACCATCGTTTCCTAGCTTTGAGAGAACCGGTGGAGCTAAGTGATAAGTTATTTTGAGTTCACCATCAAACTCCTCTCGTAGTTTTGAAATAGTATTCGTATGTAACCTAGCAACCTCATACTCGTCTTTATAGGCAAGTACTTTATGATATCCTTCTGCTACAGCATCCTCTAAAAAAGTACCTGAAAACCTACTAACAAAATCAATGTAACGCTTAGCTAAATTATCAGACTGATATTCCTTTAGGTGTGTTTCTCTAAACTTAATCCGTTCCTGCAAGTTTTTTGGTAACTCTGTTACCCTAGATTTATAAACCTTCTCCGCATCAATTGGGAAAAGAATTGCCCACCTGCCCACTTCAAATGCTTTTAGGTTTAGTTCAGTAGATGCCCCGTTAAGTTCAATAGCTTTTTTGATAGAGTTATAGGATAATGGTATCATACCTTTCTGCCAGGCCGATCCAAAAATAATCATGTTAGAGTAAATAGAGTCTCCTAAGGTTAACTTTGCTAAATCAGTTGCATCAAAGAAACTAACGGCATCTTTAAGACGAGCTTCTAAAGAGAGTTTCAATCTATCATTGGGAATAAAAAAGTCTGTATCTCTAGTAAACTCACCAGTTACAATTTCATGACTATTAACAATAGCTTTTGTCCTGCGTTCTTTCATTAGGGATATAGTTTTTGAACCAGATGTAACTACTAAATCACCACCAATGATTGCATCAGCTTCTCCAGTGGCTACTCGGATTGCAGATATATCTTCTGGATTATCTGCTAGCCTACAGTGAATGTGAACGGCTCCACCTTTTTGAGCCAGCCCTGCCATTTCCATCATCCCAGCACCCTTATTATCAATATGGGCTGCCATAGCCAGAACAGCACCAATTGTAACAACTCCAGTACCCCCTACCCCGGTAATGATAATATTATAAGTGCCATTTATATTTGGAAGAACCGGATCTGGCAGTTCTGGGAGCAAAATCTCCCCAAATGCTTTAGACTTGATTTTAGCTCCTTCAACAGTAACAAAAGATGGACAAAACCCTTTCACACAACTGAAATCTTTATTACACGAAGATTGATCAATAGCTCTTTTTCGACCCAATTCAGTTTGAACAGGTATTATAGAAACGCAGTTAGACTGAACACCACAATCTCCACAGCCTTCACATACATCAGTATTTATAAATACTCTCTTATCCGGATCTGGAAATTTTCCACGCTTTCTTCTACGACGCTTTTCTGCCGCACATGTTTGTATATAAACAATAGCAGAGACACCCTTTTCATTTCTTATTTTTTTTTGAACATTCTGAAGTTCTGATCGCTCATAGGTTTCAACACTAGTGTTAAATAAATCAAAATTCACATCTTCTTTTTCATCATATACTACAACAACTTTTTTAACACCAATTGCATTTAACTCAGCAACAACTCTAGGAGCGTCAAGTCCCCCATCATTTCCTTGCCCTCCTGTCATCGCAACAGCATCATTAAAAAGAATTTTATACGTTACGTTAACGTCAGATGATACGGCAGCTCTAATTGCTTGAATGCCAGAGTGATTATAAGTTCCATCTCCTATATTTTGGAATACGTGCCCGGTAGATGAGAACGGCGCCTCCCCAATCCAGTTAGCCCCCTCTCCTCCCATATGAGTGTATCCCAATGTATCTCTATCCATCCATTGAGCCATATAGTGACACCCAATACCTGCGTAAGCCCTAGAACCTTCTGGAATTTTAGTAGACGAATTATGAGGGCATCCAGAACAAAAATATGGTATTCTACTCGCTATCTCACTGGTATTTTCTGCTTTTCTTGAGTTAACAACATAATGCAGATTTGAAAGTAACTTATCTGATCCACACCCCTCCTCTTCTAAAATATAGCCAATTTTTTCAGCTATTTCTACCGGATCAAGAGCAAACTTCGAGGAGAATAGCTCCACACCTTGTTTTTTACCACCGTAGACACGTCTTCCTTTTGAATTATCGAATAAATATTCCTTAATTTGTCCTTCTAAAATTTTTCGCTTTTCTTCAACAACAACTATTAAATCCAGAGTGTCCGCCCAACTTTCAAATGACAAAGTATCAAGTGGCCATATTTGACCCACTTTATAGGTTGTAATACCAAGTCGTTCAGAATCCTTTTCATCAATTCCCAAAAGAGAAAGAGAATGAACTAGATCCAACCAATTCTTGCCAGCCGCAACAAAACCTATTTTTGGATTTTGACCACCTTTCCAAACACACTTATCAATATTATTTTCTTTAGCAAAACTTCTAGCTGCTTCAATCTTATAATCCACTAAACGTTCTTCTTGATCTACTGGCTGATCTACCAGTCTTATGTTCAAACCTCCCTCAGGCTTAACGTATAGGGGCGAAGAAAAACTTACCCTATCTATATTTCCATCTACAACTGATGTCGCTTCAACAGTATCTTTCATGACCTTGAGACCAACCCAAAGACCAGTAAACCTAGACAAAGCCCAACCGTATAGCCCATAATCAATTATCTCTTGCACTCCAGCAGGTGAAAGAATTGGAATCGAAGCATCAATCATAGCAAAATCAGACTGATGTAAAACAGTAGAACTCTCGCCTGTATGGTCATCCCCCATTGCCATAACAACTCCACCATAAGTTGATGATCCGGCCATATTGGCGTGTTTCATAACATCTCCAGACCGATCCACCCCCGGCCCCTTTCCATACCAAAGCCCGAATACTCCATCAAACAAGCCTTCACCTCTAAGTTCCGCTTGCTGAGACCCCCAAAGGGCTGTTGCGGCTAAATCCTCATTAAGGCCAGGTTGGAATACTACATCATGATCATCGAGCTCTTTTTTAACTTTTGACATTTGACTGTCCACCGCACCAAGGGGTGAACCGCGATACCCAGTAACAAGGCCTGCTGTGTTTAAACCAGCCGCCTTATCTCGGGCTTTCTGAGTAAGAAGCAACCTAACTAAAGCCTGTGTTCCATTAAGTAAGACAGCCGATTTTGTTAAATCAAATCGATCACTTAAAGAACTTTCAGTCATAAATTTTATAATTCCTACTGTTTACGATTCTATTCTTAATCGGACAATTACTACTCATCAATGACTTATTAAAGATATTCACTTTACTATATTTATTACTATATCTCTTCACAACAGTCCTTTATAGTCAATAACAAATAGAGGGTAACTAAATGGATTGGGATAAACTAAGAGTTTTCCACGCAGTAGCTGATGCTGGAAGTCTAACACATGCTGGTGATAATATTCATCTGTCACAATCAGCTGTATCTCGTCAAATTCGAGCCTTAGAGGAATCCCTTAATACAATCTTATTTCACAGACATGCTCGAGGCTTAATCTTAACAGAGCAAGGTGAGTTACTTTTTGACGCAACCAAATCTATGTCAAAAAGATTAGAAGCGGCAAGTGCTCGAATTAGAGATAGCGAAGATGAGGTTTTTGGAGAGTTACGAGTAACAACCACTATGGGTTTTGGGTCGTTATGGTTGGCTCCTCGGTTATCAACATTATTCCTGGAATATCCCGATCTGAATATTGATCTTATGCTTGGCGAGCGTGTATTAGACTTGCCAATGCGAGAGGCGGATGTTGCAATCCGTATGAAAGAACCTAGTCAAGCAGACCTTGTTCGAAAACGTTTAATGAGTGTTCAGTTATGTTTGTATGCAAACAAAAGCTACGTACAAAAAAATAAAGTCCCTAAAACTTTGACTGAATTAAGGGCCCATCGTGTAATATTTCAAAATGTTAGTTCTGAGCAGGTAGCAGCTGGAGAGACTTTAGTTAAAGAATTGCTTAGCTATGACTTAAAAAAGATTCTTACGGTTAATAATTATTTTGGCGTACTTCAAGCAGTAAGGTTTGGCTTAGGTATAGGCGTACTACCCGATTATGTAGCTATAGATAACCCAGAGTTAGTAAGAATATTACCAGAATTTTCTTCAAATGTAGTACCAATTTTTCTTGCCTACCCCGAGGAATTACGCCAGTCAAAAAGAATAGCTGCTTTTCGAGATTTTGTAGTAAACGAAATAATGATACAACGAAAGAAAGCTAGATCTATCCTTGAATAAATTTTTTTTATTAGAATGTAATTAAGTATTTTAAAATTATGACTTATCTTCTCCCTAATTATAATGATTGAATGACTATCTAGTCAGTATGGTTAAAGCTATCAAGAACTTAAAAACGGTTCTTTGAGAATCTTAATTTTTCATTTATTGGTAATAAATAATACTAGAGGAAATAAAGTAATGTCAGAGCCATGCATAACTCCAGAAGTTATTGAAAGCCACGGTCTTAAGCCCAATGAGTTTAAGAAAATCTTAGAGCTTATTGGGCGTACTCCCACTTTTACTGAGTTGGGAATTTTTTCAGCAATGTGGAACGAACATTGTTCATATAAGTCTTCAAAAAAATGGCTGCGTATGCTGTATTCTGAAGGCTCACAAGTAATTTGTGGTCCAGGAGAAAATGCCGGTGTAGTAGATATAGGGGATAACCAAGCCGTCGTTTTTAAGATGGAAAGTCATAACCACCCCTCCTATATTGAGCCATATCAAGGGGCAGCAACCGGTATTGGTGGGATATTAAGAGACGTATTTACAATGGGTGCACGTCCAATTGCTGTAATGAACTCTCTTTCATTTGGAGAGGTTAAACATCCAAAAACTAAACAACTCGTAAATGGAGTTGTTGCTGGCATAGGGGGGTATGGAAATTGTTTTGGAGTTCCAACCGTAGGTGGAGAGACCCGCTTTCATTCAGCATATAATGGGAATTGCCTAGTTAACGCATTCGCTGCCGGTCTAGCAGATAAAGATAAGATTTTTTACTCTGCTGCATCCGGTGTCGGAATGAAGGTGGTTTATGTTGGTGCCAAAACTGGAAGAGACGGAGTTGGTGGAGCCACTATGGCTTCTGCAGAATTTGATGAATTTATTGAAGAAAAGCGTCCCAATGTACAAATAGGTGATCCTTTCACTGAAAAGAGATTAATGGAGGCATGCCAAGAACTTATGGCAACTGGAGCAATAATTTCGATTCAAGACATGGGCGCTGCTGGTCTGACCTGTTCTGCAGTAGAAATGGGTGATAAGGGTGGATTAGGTATAAAATTAGATTTAAACAAAGTGCCGACAAGAGAACCAGGCATGAGCGCATACGAAATGATGCTAAGCGAGTCCCAAGAGCGTATGCTTATGGTTTTAAATACAGGATCTGAATCTAAAGCAGAATTAATATTTGATAAATGGGATTTAGATTTTTCTGTTGTTGGAGAAACTATAGAGGAAGACAGATTTATAATATTTCATAACAACGAAGTAAAAGCAGATTTACCACTAAAAGCTTTGTCTGGAGACGCCCCTGAATATGATAGAGCCTGGTCTTCAACGTCAAAGCCAAAAGCTTTAGAGCAACTACCTCCAGTCAATCCGATTGAAGGTCTAAAAAAGTTGATCGCAAGCTCAAATTACTCCAGCAAACATTGGATTTGGGAACAATATGATAGTGAAGTTCAGGCTAATACTATTTGCTCTTCAGGCTTTCCAGCAGGTGTAGTAAAAGTTCCTAACACCAATAAAGCGTTAGCTTTCACAAGTGATGTAACTCCTCGATATGTAAAAGCTAACCCTAAAGAAGGTGGCAAACAAGCAGTTGCAGAAGCATATCGAAATCTCACAGCCGTTGGAGCTACCCCCCTCGCTTCTACTGACAACTTAAATTTTGGTAACCCAGAAAAGCCAGAGATTATGGGGCAACTCGTAGAAGCCATACAAGGAATAACCGAAGCAGTAAAAGTATTAAATATGCCAATAGTTTCTGGAAATGTCTCATTATACAATGAAACCGATGGGCATGCTATTCTTCCAACACCGACAATTGGAGCCGTAGGGATTATCCATAACATCAATAACATGATAAAGGGTAAAGTAAAAAATGAATATCTAGCCGTACTAGTGGGGGAAACAGTTGGAGAACTTGGGCAATCCGCCTTACTTGCAGAAATGTTTGATAAGGAAGATGGAGAGGTTCCAAAAGTAAATTTAGAAAAAGAACGAAAAAATGGAGAATTTATCAGGAGTCACACCGATTTAATTGAAGCCTGTACAGATTGTTCAGATGGTGGACTAGCACTTGCTATTTTTGAAATGGCGACTGAATCGAATTTAGGTTTTAACCTATTTGAGAGGGATATCAGTTTTATCTTTGGAGAAGATCAAGGTAGATACCTCGTTGGGTGTTCGCTAGATAAAGCTAATAAGCTAATTGATGAATCAGTAAAAAATGACGTTCATACGGAGATAGTAGGTAGTTTTATTGAAGAAAAAATTCAAATAGGGAGATATAACTCGTCAATAAATGAATTGACCCCATTATATAAAAATAGCTTTGAAAACTCTTTTGGGAAATAAGGCACTTGTAAGACATTATAAAAACCTTATTTTTATATTAACAATTGGAGGTTAAGAAAATGGCAATGCAAGCAAAAGAAATAGAAAACCTAATTAAAGAAACTTTTCCCAAGGCAAAAGTTACAATTACCGACCTTGCTGGAGATGGAAATCATTACGCTGCCGAAGTTACAGATGAAAGTTTCCGTGGCAAAAATAGAGTGCAGCAACAAAGAGCAGTCTATGCATCACTAAAAGGAAAAATGGATGGCTCAAACGGTGAACTTCATGCTTTAGCATTAACAACGAAAATACCTAATTAATTGAATTATAAAAAAACTGAGGGAAAATATTATGGAAAACACACAGCAAGAAATAAATGAAACGGTGAAAAGTAATAATGTTGTATTATTTATGAAAGGAACAAAAGCTGCACCCCAATGTGGTTTTTCAAACAAAGTATCTGGAATTTTAAATTATATGGGAGTGGATTTTAAAGATATAAATGTACTTGGAGATGAGTCAATTCGAGAAGGTATAAAAATTTATTCAGATTGGCCAACAGTCCCACAACTATATGTAAATGGAGAGTTTGTTGGAGGATGTGACATAATAACAGAAATGACTCTTTCTGGAGAACTTGATACTCTTCTTGAAGACCAAAAAATACCCTATGACAAAGAGGCTGCTGATAAAATCAGAGCCACAAATAGTTAAAAACTTAATCTTCAATAAATAACCTCTTAAAACAAATCCTCAAAATTACAAAGTATTAAGTTTACCCAAGTAAACTTAATACTTTCGAAACTATTGCATCTGAGGTTATTTTAAAATGTTCATACAAGTCTTCGGCAGGTGCAGAAGCCCCAAATCCTTTCATCCCAATAAATGCTGATTTTACAGTCTTCCCTCTTTCACCAGAGAGCCATCGCTCCCAACCAAAGCTAACTCCAGCTTCTATACCGACCCTTATGGGTCCAAGTGGCAAGACTTTTCTACGATATGCTTCGTCTTGTGTTTCGAATAACTCCCAGCATGGCATAGAAACGACTCTAACACCTATACCTTTTTCCTCAAGAACACTTTTAGCTGACATTGCAATTTTAACTTCAGAACCAGTAGCAAGTAATATTACTTTTCTTTTATTTAGTGCTTCTGACAATATATAAGCTCCAAAGGAAACTTGATTTTTTCTTGTATGCTTAGCTCTCAATGTTGGCAGCTTTTGCCTAGATAATGCTAATATATTTGGTGTTGTTTTCGAGCCAATAGAAAGTTCCCAAGCTTCAATAGTTTCAATTGCGTCAGCAGGACGAAAAACGTTAACATTAGGAGTCGCACGAAGCATGGCCAAATGTTCAACAGGCTGATGCGTTGGTCCATCCTCACCTAGCCCTATTGAATCATGAGTAAGCACATACGTCACGGGCTGTTTCATAAGTGCAGAAAGCCTAATAGCTCCTCGCGCATAATCGGCAAAACACATAAAAGTTCCACCATAAGGTTTCATACCCCCATGCAAAGCCATCCCATTCATAGCAGCGGCCATGCCATGCTCTCTAACCCCATAGTAAAGGTACCTTCCCAAACGGTTTTCGGGAGAAAATACTCCTAGGCCAGTTGTAAGTGTATTATTCGAACCTGTTAAATCAGCAGATCCACCAAAGGTCTCACTAACTAATGCGTTTATTACTTCCAAAGCCAACTGAGATGCCTCGCGTGTAGCAATGTTAGGCAAATCAGTCGAAATCTGTTTTTTTAATACTCCAATTTTTGCTGATAAATTTACCGGTAAAATTCCTGAAATTGACTTATTAAAATCTTTACGTTTTCTACTAGAAGTCTGATCAAGCCTATGCTCCCAAGCTATTCTATCACGAGAACCTCGACGCCCTATTTGCAGCCATTCAGCAGCGATCTCTTCAGGAATTTCAAATGGGGGGAAAGGCCATCCATATGCGAGGCGTGTCTTAGTTATTAAACTGGGGTCAGTTAATGCTCCATGGCCCTTTGATGTGTCCTGTGCAGATGAACCTAAAGCAATATGTGTTTTACACGCAATCATAGAAGGTTTAGCATTGTTTTTTGCTATTCTAATTGCCCTATCAATTGCTATAGGATTATGACCGTCAACTTCTTGTACGTGCCATCCTGACGCTTCAAATCTAGAAACTTGATCAGTACGATCAGAGAGGCTAACATCTCCATCTATGGTAATATTATTGTTATCCCAAAATGCTATTAATTTACCAAGTTGCTGACGACCTGCCAAAGTTAATGCTTCTTGGCTAACGCCTTCCATCAGGCAACCATCACCAGCAATTACATAAGTAAAATGACTTACTAAGCTTTTTCCAAACTTTGCTCTCTGATACTCTTCTGCAATAGCAAAACCCACAGCATTTGCAAATCCTTGACCTAGTGGACCGGTAGTTGTCTCAATGCCTTTAGCATAGCCAAACTCGGGGTGACCTGCTGTTTTAGCTCCAAGTTGACGGAAATTTTTCAAATCACTGGTTTTCATATCCGAATAGCCTGTCAAATGTAAAATAGAATAAAGTAGCATGGATCCATGTCCTGCTGACAAGATAAACCTATCTCTATCTGCCCAATCTGGAGCACCAGAATCAAACCTCATATGACTTTTAAACAAAACTGTGGCAACATCTGCCATCCCCATTGGCATTCCAGAGTGTCCAGAGTTAGCAGTAGCAACAGCGTCAAGTGAAAGCACCCTTATCGCCGCGGCGAGTCTCCAATGATCTGGGTAATTCTTTCTAAGAGTTGCAATATCCAAGTGTTTTCCTTTTCACAAACTAAGTAACTCACGTATTATAGCACTGTACTCATTATTCAAGTAACCTTGATATAAAAACTATCATCAAAACAGTATCTAACTTTTTTGATTGATATAGGGTTGTTACAGTAGATTTTATTTATATTCGATATATATTGCATATAACAACAAGAAATCTAACTTGATTAATCGGAGCAAAAATGAACGACCTTGAAACTTTGGAAATTCGACTAGCTGCTGCTTTAAATCGTGTTTCTACTCATATAGAAAACCCAATTAAGCAAAACAATAACTTTGAGCTGGAAAGAATTGACAGGTTAGAACGACGTATTTTAATCCTAACAGATCAATTGGAAGCTCAAGAAACTGAAAATATTCGTCTAAGCAAAACTATTGCAGAACTAGTAAAATCAAATCAAATAATTCAGAGTGACGACACAAAAGAAACTGATGTACTTTTAGAACAGAATAATCGTCTAAGAATAGAGCTTGAAAATTTACAATCTATTAGAGAGCGAGACCTAGCCGAAATTGATGATATTTTACGAGAAATTAACCCAATGTTAGAAGGGGATGTAAATTAATGCCCAATTTAAAAATAGAGATTGGTGGTTACGTTTTTCAGATAGCTTGTGAGGACGGGGAAGAAAGCTCATTAAAAGCAGCAGCTCAATTATTGAATTCTGAGGCCTCCAAATTAAAAACAGGTGGCACAAAAATACCAGAAAACAAAATGCTATTAATGTTAAGTTTGATAATGGCTGATGAATCACTAAGTGTTAACAAAGTGTTGTCTTCCTCTGAAAAAAAGGATGTGGAGCTCTCTTCGACTGTCAACAAAGATATTATTAACTCTAACTTAACTGTCTCAAAGGTAACTCTTGATAGGTTTGAGGAGTTAGTGACACAGGCAGAAGCTATAGCTGATAGCGTCAAGAGTATTAGCAGTTAATTTCATAATACTTACGGCTAGAAGTTTGGATAAAAACTAAGTTATTATTTAACTTTCTCAAAAAAGTGATATTGATTAGACTGATTGATTCCAAAACTATTTCCAATCAAAGGTAGTGCAGTCATAATGGACTTTTATTCAACATGGCCCAACACAGGTTTGTTTTTGTTACGGTTCTTATTAAACGTTTTTAAATGGTTTTTGCATAACATCCTATTATTCGCATTAGGGACGACGCTTCGGCTTATTATAGTTATTAGGCGATGGAAATACATGCTTAAGATCCTGCACCATGTTACTTTCATGCTTAGTAAAAGGGCTCCACTAGGAAAAATTGGGTTATATGGTAATCAAATAAGAAATTATGAAAAGGATTTGGGTGATAAATTATGGCAATTAATATAGGAATAAACGGTTTTGGCAGAATTGGACGATGTATCCTGTCGCATATTATAGAAAGTGGAAGAACGGATATTAATGTTCGAGCAATAAATGCTCCCGGACCCATAGAAACAATCGTACATTTATTAAAATATGACTCCGTACACGGTCGTTTTCCTAATGAGATAAAGATTGGTGACGGTTTTATTGATTGTGGAACTGGGCCAATAAAAATATTCTCTACATACAATGCCACAGAATTGGATTGGTCTGAATTAGATATAGTTTTAGAATGTACAGGAAAATTTAATTCAAAAAGTGAAGCAATAATACATATAGAGAGAGGTGCAAAAAAAGTACTAATTTCATCACCAGCAGATAATGTTGATAAAACTATTGTTTTTGGTGTTAACGATGACATCTTAACGATTAACGATTTTATAGTATCCAACGGATCCTGCACGACAAATTGTTTAGCACCTATCGCAAAAGTTCTAAATGACACGGTAGGTATTGAAAATGGAATAATGACCACAATACATAGTTATACAGGGGATCAACCACCATTAGACAAGAGGCATAAAGACCTTTACCGGGCCAGAGCAGCAGCACTTTCAATGATTCCAACGTCAACAGGAGCGGCTAAAGCTATTGGAGAAGTAATTCCTTCTCTGAAGGGGTTGTTGGAAGGATCTGCTATACGTGTACCGACACCTAATGTCTCAGCTGTTGACCTAACTTTTTTATCTAGGGAACCTGTTTCCATTAATAAAATTAATTCTCTAATAGAAAAAGCAACAAAAGAGAAAATTGGCCATGTATTAGCATACGACCCTGAACCTAAAGTATCGATTGACTTCAATCACTCTTCTTATTCGTCAGTATTTGCGCCTGAGCAAACAAAGGTTTCAGGAAAATTAGTGCGTGTTTTAGCATGGTACGATAATGAATGGGCTTTTTCCTGTCGTATGGCTGATGTAGCAGTGGCAATGGGGAGATTATAATTCTTTTTGGTCTAGAAACCCTTTTAAGATACATCCAAAATACAAGACTAATAAGGATAAGCAGTAAACCTATGATACTAAAGGAATAGTAATTTGAACTATAAGACGATAGACGATATCGATATTTTTAATAAAAATATACTCATACGCGTTGATATCAATGTTCCAAAAGTACATAATCGTATCACCGACTACACACGTATCACTGCGCTGTTACCTACTATTAATTATATTATTGAAAACGGCGGCAAACCAATCCTAATATCTCACTGTGGTCGGCCAAAGGGTAAGTATGTAGATAGTCTTTCTTTGCTACTACTAGTTTCAGCTCTAGAGCGAGTGTTTAAACGTAAAGTCGTTTTTATTGACTCAGAGTATCACAAAAGGTTGGCTATGGTTAATATAGGTGAAATAGCTCTATTAGAGAACCTTCGGTTTGATCCTAGGGAAGAAAAAAATGACATATATTTTGCTAAAGAGTTAGCTGATTTAGGGGATGTATATGTTAACGAAGCATTCTCTTGCAGTCATAGATCTCATAGTTCTATTGATGCCTTAGCCAGACTTTTACCTAAATGTGCTGGTTTTTCTTTTGTTACGGAAATTAATGCCCTCAACTGTATTTTTAACAAACCTAAACTACCCCTTACTGCTTTAATAGGTGGTTCAAAAATATCAACAAAACTAGAGCTGCTAAATAGCCTTATTTTAAAAGTAGACCATCTTATCATTGGTGGAGGTATGGCAAATACTTTTCTTGCAGCGCAAGGTTTTGAGATAGGTACATCAATAAGTGAGCCTTCAATGTTAAAAATAGCAAAATCGATACTTGATAAATCTGCTAGGGCCGATTGCAAAATACATCTCCCTGTAGACGTAGTAGTTGCCGACAACTTAAAAGCAGGAAAATCTGAAACTTTTAGGTTTGACAAGTGCCCAAAAACAAAAATGATATTAGATGCAGGTCCAGATACAATAAAAAATATAAAATCTATCGTTTATTTAACTAAAACACTTATTTGGAATGGCCCTTTAGGAGCATTCGAAACAAGGCCATATGATAAAGCTACCAACAGTGTTGCATTAGCGGTGGCTGAAAGAACTAACTCTGGAAAATTAATATCTGTGGCTGGGGGTGGAGACACAGTTTCAGCGTTGAGTACTACTGGAAGTGCCGAGAATTTTTCATACTTGTCAACAGCGGGCGGCGCATTCTTAGCTTGGTTAGAAGGAAAATCTTTGCCTGGCATAACAGCTTTAGAAGAGTACCATTTAGAAAAAAATAATTTATCTTAGTATTTCTTTCTTAAAAAACTTACTTTCTTTACTTTAAAAACGCTCAACTTGCTCTTTAGGGATTCACAAACCGAATCAGTTATGTAATGATTCGTTTGAGTAAGAAACTCAAATTTAGCTTAGGAACTTTTAAATGCTATTAAGTAGGAAATCTCTTGGAATTGTTCCTTTTATATATTTTTTACTTTGCTTTCTGCTAAGCTTATATTTCGCACTTGCTACCGTTCAGGGTGATTACGGTATGGTAAAAAGAAATCAAATTCAGTCCGACATGGTTCTTCTAGATCAAGAGCTTTCCCAACTTAAAACTAAGGTTTCTAAGTTAAAGAATAGAACACATAGGCTCTCAGATGATTTCCTTGACTTTGATCTCCTGGACACACAGGCGCGCTTTATTTTAGGATTCATTAGACCAAGAGAAATAATTATAAATTAGTAGATTAGAAAATCACTAAATTAACAAAAATATTTTTTTTTGAACTATTTACTTATGTGCTTAAAGTTATGTAACATAGAGATAGTTCAATATTAAACTATATAATAAATTATAAAGAGATTAAGGTTAAGAAATGCCAAAAAAAAAGATGCCTGTCGCCGAGTTGAAAAAGTACTACGAAGATATGCTTTTGATCAGAAGGTTTGAAGAAAAAGCAGGTCAGCTTTATGGAATGGGTTTAATTGGAGGGTTTTGTCACCTTTACATTGGTCAAGAGGCTGTAGTTGTCGGTTTAGAAGCTTCCGCTGTTAAAGGGGACAAACGAATAACATCATACCGTGATCATGGCCATATGTTAGCATGCGGTATGAATGCAAAGGGAGTCATGGCGGAACTTACTGGACGCAACGATGGCTACTCCAAAGGAAAAGGTGGATCTATGCACATGTTTTCTAAAGAAAAGAACTTTTTTGGGGGGCATGGAATTGTCGGTGCTCAAGTACCTATTGGGGCCGGTTTAGCTTTTTCAGATAAGTACAAAGGTTCCAAGTCAGTAACTTTTACGTATTTTGGAGATGGGGCAGCCAATCAAGGGCAGGTATATGAAACATATAACATGGCAATGCTTTGGAAACTGCCAGTTATATTTGTTATTGAAAACAACCAATACGCCATGGGTACAAGTGTTGATAGGTCAACAAAGTCCCCTTCATTGTGGGAAAGAGGTCTAGCCTACGGTATAAAGGGAGAAGAAGTTGATGGTATGGATGTTTTAAAAGTGAAGGATGCAGGGGACAGAGCAACAGCTCATTGTCGAAAAGGTAATGGCCCTTATATCTTGGAAATAAAAACCTATAGATATCGTGGTCATTCAATGTCAGACCCAGCTAGGTATAGAACAAGAGAAGAAGTACAAAAAGTCAGAAGTGAAAGAGATCCCATCGAAAACCTCCGTGACATATTACTGGCTGGAAAGTATCTAAGTGAGCAAGAAATTAAAAAGATTGATGTTGAAATTAAACATATTGTAAATGATGCTGCAGAATTTGCTAAGGCTAGTCCAGAACCTAGTGTTAATGAATTATTCACTGATATCTATTTAGAGATATAGGAGTAATAGGAAGATGCCAACAGAAATTCTTATGCCCGCCCTTTCTCCGACAATGGAAGAGGGGACAATTGCAAAATGGTTAGTAAAAAAAGGTGACTCTGTTTTTCCAGGAGACGTTTTAGCCGAAATTGAAACTGACAAAGCAACTATCGAATTTGAATCAATTGACGAAGGAGTAGTTAGTGAAATTTTATTTTCTGAAGGTTCTGAAGGTATAAAAATTAATGAAGTAATTGCCATATTACATACTTCAGATGAGCAGAAAATTTCTAAAAGCACAAAAAATAAGGTTGAACCCGTTATTGAGTCTAAACCTTTAATACCGAAAAGGAAGTCAGAGGACGTTGTTGAAATAAAAGCGCATACTCATGAGTCAGAGACAAAGACTATAACTGTGAGAGAAGCGTTAAGAGATGCTATGGCAGAAGAAATGAGAGCCAATCCTAATATTTTTTTAATGGGAGAAGAAGTGGCAGAGTACCAAGGTGCATATAAGATATCGCAAGGTTTGCTGGAGGAATTCTCGAATAAGCGAGTAATAGATACTCCTATTACTGAACACGGGTTTGCAGGAATTGGAATTGGAGCAGCATTTGGGGGTCTTAACCCAATAGTTGAGTTCATGACATTCAATTTTGCCATGCAAGCCATAGATCAAATTGTTAACTCTGCAGCAAAAACACTATATATGTCTGGTGGTCAAATGGGATGTTCAATTGTCTTTCGTGGACCTAACGGTGCGGCTTCTAGAGTTGGGGCCCAGCATTCACAAGATTATAGTGCATGGTACTCGAGTATCCCTGGATTAAAGGTTATATCGCCTTTTTCATCAGACGATGCCAAAGGATTATTAAAGTCTTCTATAAGGGACCCTAACCCAGTAATTTTTTTAGAGAATGAAATTCTATATGGTGAAAGCTTTGAAGTTCCGATTGATGACAGTTTTACCGTTCCCATTGGGAAAGCTCGTATCAGAAGAAGTGGAAATGATGTCACAATTGTTAGCTTTGGAATTGGATTAAAGTTTGCCTTAGAGGCAGCAGAGTTACTTAGTGAAAGCGGAATAGATTCTGAGGTAGTTGATCTAAGAACCTTAAGACCTATGGACACTGACACAATCATCCAAAGTGTTATGAAAACAAACCGTTGTGTCACTGTAGAGGAAGGTTTTCCAGTTTGTTCAATAGGAAACTACATAAGCTCAGTAATAATGCAGGAAGCTTTTGACTACCTAGATGCGCCCGTTATAAATTGTACCGGTAAGGATGTCCCAATGCCATATGCTGCCAATTTAGAAAAACTCGCCCTGCTTACTACTGCTGAAGTTATAACCGCCGTTGAAAACGTGATGTATCGCTAAGGAGTTAGAATATGGCTACTGAAATACTTATGCCTGCATTGTCGCCAACAATGGAAGAAGGGGTAATCGTAAAATGGTTTGTAAAAGAAGGTGATAGAGTTTCTGCAGGAGACTTGCTCGCAGAGATAGAAACAGACAAAGCTACCATGGAACTAGAGGCCATTGATGATGGAATAATTGGAGAGCTAATTCATAAAGAAGGCCTAGAAAGTATTAAAATTAATACTCCAATAGCTATTATTTATGAGTTGGACGAAGAAGGTATCGAAAATAAAGAGATTAAGAACTTGAAATCTGAAACTGACACAAAGGATAATTTAATTACTCCGATTAAAGATAAACCAGTAAGTCAGCACATCAAAGATAAACAAAAAAAGCATCTGAATGATAAAGAAACTGAGGCTAAAGGAGATCGAATAGCATCGTCCCCTATTGCTAAACGAATAGCAGCAGAGAATAATATTGACTTAAGTACCGTGAAAGGATCTGGTCCAAGAGGAAGGGTAATCAAAACTGACGTTGAAAGTACTATTGCCTCTTTAAGAGGTCCTCTGGACCAAGAGAATTTAGCTTCAAATCATTCAATAAAGACATATACTGATCGTGATTTTGAAAAAATTCCTGTTGATGGGTTGCGAAAAATTATTGCAAGTCGACTCACTGAAGCAAAATCTACAGTTCCACATTTTTACTTGCGCCAAAGTATAAATGTCGACAACCTGTTAAGAGTTAGATCCATTATAAACTCAGATCAAGAATCTCACGGACTAAAATTAAGCATAAACGATTTTATTATTAAGGCATCTGCTCTAGCCTTAATACAAATTCCAGATGCAAATGTTATATGGGCAAATGACCATTTAAAGAAATTTAAAACTTCAGATATATCAGTTGCTGTAACAGTTAAAGGAGGACTAATGACGCCAGTTATTTTTGATGCAGACACAAAAAGTCTTTCGAAGATATCTAGCGAAATGAAAAGTCTTTCTACAAGAGCTAAAGAAAGGAAATTAACCCCCAACGAATACCAAGGGGGTAGTTTCTCTATATCTAATTTAGGTATGTATGACATTGATGATTTTGATGCTATTATTAATCCACCTCAATCTGCAATTTTGGCTGTTGGGCAAGCAACTAAAAAACCAATTGTTAATCATTCTGGTACAGAGTTATCTATAGCAACAATAATGAAGGTAACCCTTAGTGTTGACCATAGAGCTATAGACGGAGCTCTAGGATCAGAATTATTAAAACAAATAAGGCATAATCTAGAGAATCCGGAATTAATGTTAGCCCTGAATTGACTTAACAGAAAACTAATAACTGAGCCAGAAAGCTAGTTGCTTTCTATTAATTGGTGCATGGTTATTGAAGGTTTAACACAACCCGCCTCACCAACAATTTTTGCTGGCACACCGGCAACTACCTTTTCGGGAGGAACTGACTTCAAAACCACAGATCCAGCAGCTACCTTCGAACAGTGACCGACAGTAATATTACCTAGAACCTTTGCGCCTGCACCAAGGAGAACACCATCTTCAATTGTTGGATGCCTTTGTAAACCTTCAGAACCTGTTCCACCGAGAGTAACCGAATGAAGCATAGAGACATCATTACCTATAGAGGCTGTCTCACCAATAACAATAGAGTGCGCATGGTCTATCATTAAGCCGTTCCCAATTTTTGCTGCTGGGTGAATATCAATTCCAAACGCTTCACTCGTGCGGGATTGAATCAAATATGCAAAATCACACCTGTTATTACTCCAAAGCCAATGGCTAATCCGGTAAGCCTGTATTGCCAGAAAGCCCTTAAAGTACAATATGGGATGGGCAAAGCTATTGCATGATGGGTCACGATCAAATACCGCAAGGAGGTCAGCTTGGACACTTTTCAAGAGTGTAGTGTCAACTCGAAATGCCTCTTTAGCAACTTCAAGTATTATTTTGTCTGAAAGCTCGGTAGAACATAGTTTTCTGGCAACCTGGTATATCACCGATGCTTGCAAGGAATTATGATTTAAAATAGCTGATTGAATCAAATTTGATAGTAACGGTTCTGCTTTAATAGCCCGCTCTGAATCTGATCTAACCTTGTTCCACAATTTATCTTCCATAAATATTATTTTAAAACCCTCATTAAATTTAAAAAATACGTGTAAAAACTTAAATTTTTAACATTTTATCTACTAGGTTACCCTAAAGGTACAAAACCGATACTACATTATCTACAATATGTTTTAGTTATTTTTCTTTAGTTTCCGCCACTCCCGAACATTTTTATTATGCCCTTTAAGACTTTTTGCAAATGCATGGCCTCCTGATCCATCCGCAACAAAATATAAATAATCTGTTTTCTTTGGATTTAATGCTGCCTCAATAGCTAAGCGTCCAGGATTCGTAATCGGTGTAGGCGGTAAACCTCTATGAATATACGTATTATAAGGAGTATTTAATTTAAGGTCTGATTTACTAAGACCTCGTCCCAAAAATTTTTGTCCTTTTGTTATCCCGTATGTAACTGATGGATCAGTTTGCAATTTCATGCCTTTTTTTATTCTATTAGTAAAAACACTCGCTACTATATGACGTTCACTGGCTAAACCAGTCTCTTTCTCAATTATTGAAGCGAGTACAAGCGCTTCATTAACAGTTTTCAAAGGGCTACTTGGGTCTTTATTGTTCCAAGCTGTGTTTAAGATTTTTATCTGTTCACTTTGCATTAGATCAATCAATAGCAGTCGATCCATTCCATACTGAACCTCATAACTCCTTGGAGCTAAAGATCCTTCACTAGGTAAAGAGGTAATTTCACCTGTCAAAAAATCAGAGCTCTTTAAAGCCTCTGCTATTTGCCAACTACTAATACCCTCAGAAAATACTATCCTATAACGCACCCCTTTTTCACTTAAAATATTTTTATACTGATCAGGTTTAGAGCCCTTTTTAATATCAAACTTTAAAATCTCGTCATATTCCTTAGTCTCAGGATTAAGCTCTCGCAAAGTAACTTTATGTGAGTTGATCCCAACTTGATATAAGACTTCTTTACCACATGTATTTTGTCCTACTCCAGTAATTAACTCCACTATATCTCTCATTGATGACTTTTCTTGAATTAAAAAAGAACCAGCCTTCAGGTATAAACTTTTCTTAGTATAATTTGCTCCCAATCTAAATATTAGAGGATTATCAATTAACTTCTCTATTTTGAGAGAGTTAGAAACAGACTCTATATTTTCTCCTGGACCAACTTTGAAACAAATCGGCTTATCGAAACTACCCGAAGCCTTATATTCAACCTGGGCCCAGCCAATCAGCGTACTGAAAAATAAAAGAAGAACTATAACTACTGTAAATGTATTTGAGGCTAATGAGTTGCGCATAAATTAGTTGATCTTACCCATTAGAAGACACGCATTAGTTCCGCCAAAGCCAAAGGAGTTAGACAAAGCTATGTTTATATTTGCCTCCACTTTCGAATTTGCACATAAATTCATAGTTGTTTCTGCATCAAGGTTATCTAAATTAATAGTCGGCGGTGCTACTTGATCTCTTATTGCTAAAATAGAAAAAATAGCTTCTATCGCCCCTGCAGCTCCTAAAAGGTGCCCAGTTGCTGACTTCGTCGAAGACATCAGAGTGTCCTTAGCATAATCTCCTAGTAGCCGTTCGACTGCACCTAACTCAATAGTATCTGCCATTGTCGATGTCCCATGTGCATTAATATAATCGATATCAGATACGGCAATACCTGCTCGCTTAACTGCAGCACGCATCGCACGTTCTGCCCCTTCATGATTCATAGGTGGAGCAGTTATATGATGGGCGTCGCCTGATAACCCGTAGCCGAGTACTTCTGCATATATTTTTGCGCCTCTTGATAAAGCATGTTCATACTCCTCCAGCACAACAACTCCAGAACCTTCACCCATAACAAAGCCATCGCGATCTTTATCCCAGGGCCTACTTGCAGTTTCGGGGTTTTCAGCTCGAGCTGTGCTTAGCGCCTTACATGCATTAAACCCAGCCATTCCAATTTCGCAAATTGGACTTTCTGCTCCACCAGCAATCATTACATCTGCATCGTCAAAAGCAATAAACCTGGCCGCATCTCCTATAGCATGAGCTCCAGTAGAACATGCGGTCACAACAGCATGATTTGGCCCCTTAAAGCCGTACTTTATTGAAACCTGACCAGAAATTAAATTTATCAACGCCCCAGGAATAAAAAACGGGGAGACCCTTTTAGGTCCTCGGTCTCTTATTAGTAATGCAGTTTCAGCAATTGATGACAATCCTCCAATGCCAGATCCTATCAATACTCCTGTTCTTTCATACTGATAGCTGTTGGTTGGACACCATGCAGAATCTGTTATTGCTTGAGATGCCGCACAAACTCCATACAATATAAAATCATCTATTTTACGTTGCTCTTTAGGTTCCATCCAGTCATCTGGATCAAAAAAACCTGTAAGGTTTTTATCTCTAGGTATCTCACATGCATATGTCGTGCTAAGATTGCTTGCGTCAAACCGCTTTATAGCCCCTGCTCCAGATTTTCCCTCTAGGAGCGCTTTCCACGTATGATCCACACCACACCCTAAAGGAGTAACCATTCCAAGACCCGTAACCACAACTCTTCTCATAGGAAAACCTCATAAATAATATAAATAAACATCGTAAAAGTACATTACACTGATAAAAAAAAACGTAAAAGTACAATAATCAAGTCGACCGATAAAAGTCTATAATACACCAATGTTACCGTATATTAATTTCGTCAGATAATTTATTTTCTAACAACCATAAATAATAAATATGAGTGGTCTTTATTAAAAAAACCTACTAAATTATCAAAGTACTCTGTCTAGGAGGCTTCGCTTATAAACTTTATAGCATCTCCAAAAGTTTGAATTGTCTCAGCTGCATCATCAGGAATTTCAATTTCAAACTCCTCTTCAAATGCCATAACAAGTTCCACGGTATCAAGACTATCTGCTCCTAAATCATCAATAAAAGATGCATTCTCCACAACTTTGTCTTCATCTACTCCAAGATGTTCAACGACTATTTTTTTTACTCGATCTGCTATGTCGCTCATTTTTTTTCCTTATATTTTTTAGGGATAACCCATTTTGATTTTTCAATTAACAATTTAATTAGTAAAATGAAAGTAATAAATTATTTACGCCGCCTATAACACATCATTTGAACAACGCAAACGTTATTCATCGACTATTTAATATTGCTACTAAATCATAGCCATGCCACCATTTATGTGTAAAGTTGTGCCAGTAAGATAGTTAGCCCCAGAACTCGCAAGATAAATTACCCCTTCAGCTATATCATTAGCTTCTCCCATTCGATTGGCAGGTATTTGATTCAAAATACTATTTTTTTGATCTTCTGTAAGTTTTTCAGTCATATTAGTTTTAATAAAACCGGGAGCTATACAATTCACAGTAATACCACGACTTGCAACCTCATAAGACAAAGATTTCGACATACCTATAATTCCCGCCTTCGAAGCGCAATAATTTGCTTGCCCAGGATTTCCAGTTACTCCAACTACGCTAGAAATATTAATGATACGGCCCCACCGAGCTTTCATCATCCCTCGTAATACCTCTCTTGATAATTTAAAAGTAGACGACAAATTTACTTCAATTACTTTTTGCCACTGTTCATCAGACATACGAACAAACAAACTATCCATTGTTAAGCCAGCATTATTAACCAATATATCTATTCCATTCATATGAGCGCTCGCAGTGTTAGCAAGCTCTCTTACTCGGCTTGAGTCTGAAAGGTCACATTGAACCACATAAGCCCTATCACCTAACTCCTCCATAAGGTTTTCTAAAGGCTCGGCTCTTGTCCCAGACAATGTCACAATCGCCCCCGCTTTATGAAGCCTCGAAGCAATCGCGGCACCAATCCCTCCCGATGCTCCTGTGATTAATGCTTTTTTTCCTACCAAATCGTACATTTCAACCCCTTAAGAATTATTCAAAAAATCAATAGATTCTATCACATCTTGGACCTTTATAATAGCTCTAGTATTAATCGATTTATCAATTCGTCTAACCATACCTGATAATGCTTTTCCTGCACCAATTTCCCAAATTTCTTTAACATTAAGTGTACTCATACACAAAACACTTTTTCTCCACTGAACCGTTCCAGTAACTTGCTCTACCAATTGTTTTTTTATTAAATCAGGATCAGTCGTAGGCTTAGCATTTATATTACTAATAATAGGAATTTTAGGTTCTCTGATAGTTACTTGAGACAGAGCTTCTTTCATTACTGTTTCAGCAGGAAACATCAATTTACAATGGAAAGGAGCGCTAACAGGTAGTAAAAGTGCTCTTTTTGCACCGTAGTCTTTAGAAATTTTAATAGCCCTATCTACAGCCTCCCTATCTCCCGAGACAACTACCTGGGACGGGTCATTATCGTTTGCAACATCACAAATACCTTCACCCGCTGCTTCTTTCGCAATCTCTAGAACTTTAAAGAAATCCAAACCCAAAATTGCTGCCATAGCACCGTTACCAACAGGCACAGCATTCTGCATCGCATTACCCCTAATTCTTAAAAGTTTGGCGGTATCCTCCACTGATAAGCAACCAACCGAAGCTAATGCTGAATACTCTCCTAAAGAATGTCCAGCCACGAAACTGAAATCTTGAAAGGTAAAACCTTCAACAATCAAGGCCGCTAATGTAGCCATTGATGTCGCCATCAAAGCAGGCTGAGCATTCTTAGTTAGGGTCAGTTCATTTAAGTCACCTTCCCAAATAAGCTTACTCAAATTTTCTCCTAATGCGTTGTCCACTTCTTCAAACACAGCTCGCGCCTCAGGGTAAGTTTCTGATAATTCTTTACCCATGCCAATTACTTGTGATCCCTGGCCTGGAAATACTAATGCTCTCATAGATAATATCCTTTGGTTTAATCTTTAAACCACAGGAATGAAGTCTACAAGAACTAGCAACAATTCTTTGTGAAATCACTTGCATATTAGTGGGCACCTGTTATGTCCTGCTGGTCTTCGTTTTTATATTTAACGCGTTGCCTCTCGTGGATGGGTGCGGAGACTTGAAATAGCCCCTCCTTTGAAGCAAGCAATACGAATAGGAAAATATATGCCTTTATACGAGCACGTATTCATATCCCGGCAAGATCTTTCAAATGTACAAGCAGAAAGTCTAGTAGAACACTTTTCAACAATCTTAACAGAAAATGGTGGAACAGTAGTAGAAAGTGAATATTGGGGTCTAAAAACAATGGCTTACAAGATAAAAAAGAATCGTAAAGGACATTACTCTTTTTTAAAGTCAGATGCACCGGCTACGGCAGTTCAAGAGATGGAAAGACTGATGGGAATCCATGAAGATATTCTAAGACTTTTAACGATTAAAGTTGATAAACATGAAGAAGGCCCATCCATACAAATGCAGAAACGTGATGACCGAGAGCGGCGTCCATCTTCGCACTCTAACCATTAAAGGAAAAAATTATGTCAGTTCAACCATTTTTTAGACGTCGTAAATCTGATCCGTTTGTCGGTGACAAAGCCCCATCAATTGATTACAAGGATATCCGACTACTTCAACGGTATATCTCAGAACGAGGAAAAATAGTTCCATCACGAATAACTTCGGTTGGAGCTAAAAATCAACGTAGACTTGCTCAAGCAATAAAACGCGCTCGTTTTATTGGTCTTTTGCCCTACTCAGTTAGATAAGGAATACACACATGCAAGTAATTCTTCTCGAACGCATTACAAAATTAGGTCAAATGGGAGACATCGTTGATGTTAAGCCAGGTTTTGCAAGAAACTTTTTACTTTCCCAAGGTAAAGCCATGAATGC
Source organism: uncultured Paracoccaceae bacterium (assembly GCA_913041145.1). Taxonomy (GTDB): domain Bacteria; phylum Pseudomonadota; class Alphaproteobacteria; order Rhodobacterales; family Rhodobacteraceae. The sequence goes on along the minus strand of CAJWHE010000010.1, from coordinate 2,015 downwards.
TACAGAAAAAAATATTGAGGCATTCAAATCAAAAAAAACTGAACTAGAAGCCAGAAACTTGGAGACTAAAAAAGAAGCTGAAGATGCTGCTGCAAAGATAGTGGGCCAAAGTTTCGTAATAATAAGGCAGGCTTCAGATTCAGGATCGTTGTACGGTTCCGTCAGTACACGTGATGCAGCGGAAGTTGCCGTCAAATCTGGGTTTGTAGTTGATAAAAATCAAATCTCTTTAAGACGACCAATAAAAGAGCTTGGAATACATGAAGTCAGTATCGTATTACATCCAGAAGTAGAGACAGCATTCACTTTAAACATTGCAAGATCTGAAGAGGAAGCAACCTTACAGGCCAAAGGAAAATCTATTCAACAGCTTGCCGCGGAAGCAGAAGCAGAGGCTGAGTTTGAAATTGCTGAACTATTTGATGATATTGGAGCTGCAGCCTCTATGGACGATGATTTAGTTGAGCCTTCACAAGAAGACAGTAAGCTCGCTACCGACGATTCTACTGAAAAGTAAGAAGATAAAATAAAAAAAAACCGCGCCAAATAAGCGCGGTTTTTTTAATTTAATATATTCATATTATACCAAAGTGATAGGGATTATTTAATTAAGATTCCTCAAGCTTTTTTACTGCCTTTTCTAAATCAGCTTTCTTTACGGTTTTTTCACTTACCTCCACTAATTCAAAAATAAAATCTATAACTTTGTCTTCAAATATAGGGGCTCTGATTTGTTCTTGCATCTGTGGGTTTGACTTCATAAAATCAAAAAATTGTTTTTCTTGACCTGGGTATTGCCTAGCCTGGTTCATAACAGCTTGACTTACCTCAGCCTCTGTAACCTCGATGTCATTTTTTCTACCAAGCTCCGCAACGATAAGACCTAAGCCAACCCTTCGCTGTGCTAATTCCGTGTGCTCATCTTTTGTTTCTATTTCGGGGTGATCATGGCCCTGTACTTCAGGATTCTCCTCGTGCCACAGCTGATGTGCAATTTGATTAGCCTCAGCTTCAACTAAACTTGGGGGTAAATCAATTTTTACTGACTTTGCCAACTTATCAAGAAGCTTCCTTTTCATAACAGAACGGGCAGCACCAGCATACTCTTGCTCTAAACTATCAGAGATTCTCTGATTTAAACCCTTCAAATCATCTGCGCCAAATCTTTTTGCTAGATCATCGTTGATCTCTGCTGGGACGGCCTGTTTGACCCCTTTTAAAGTGCAATCAAAAATTGCAGCTTTTCCCTTTAGATTCTCAGCTTGATAATCTTCAGGAAAATTTACCTTTACTTCAACTTTTTCTCCAACTTTAGCTCCTATTAACTGTTCTTCAAATCCAGGGATAAAAGAATTCGAACCTAAAACTAGAGGATAGTCTTTTCCAGTACCTCCATCAAAAATTTCACCGTCTACTTTTCCAACAAAATCTATAATAACTTGATCGTCATTTTTTGCTTTAGCTCCCTTTTTTCGATCTACGAAATCTTTTGAGGTTCCAGCTAACTCAGAAAGTGCTTTTGAGACATCATCATCCGTTGCTTTTACAGAAAGTCTTTCAATTTTTATCTTTTTAAAATCTATTTCCGGTAAATCAGGAAGCTTTTCATAACTCACAGCCACCTCAACATCATCTCCCGGTTTCCAGGTTTCACTTTTCATCTTCATTACTGGCTGTTGAGCTGGCCGATCTCCGGTTTCTTTCAAATGATTTGCCATAGCTTCATCGATACTTTTTTGCATCGCTTCGCCCATGACTTGCTCTCCAAACTTCTTTTTCATCAATGCTAAAGGAACTTTACCCTTACGAAAGCCTTTCATTTCCATATCAGGCTGAGCAGCCATAAGATCTTCGGTAACTTTTTTATCTAATTCTTTAGAAGTAAGCTTTATTTCGTAACCACGTTTTAAGCCTTCACTAAGGGTCTCTGTGACCTGCATGATAGTATTCCTCTTACATTTATATGGTGCGGGTGAAGGGACTTGAACCCCCACGCCTTGCGGCGCCAGAACCTA
>CAJWHE010000009.1 GCA_913041145.1 uncultured Paracoccaceae bacterium | reverse complement strand
AAGATATCATAGAGGTTTGGAACAAAAGTGATCTTCTCTCTGAGCAAGATCAAGACAGACTACTAAATGTGGCAGAAAGAAAAAAGGATATTTATTTAGTTTCAGCAAAAAATAAGTTTGGATTAGATAATTTGCTTCAAGGAATTCTAGGCAAAATTATGAAGAATTTTTTTATTGATAATGTGGATATTTTATTAAGTGCTTGGTCTGAAAGAGTATGGTTATATAAGAATATAAAGGTGATTTCTGAAGTTTCCCAAGATAATCGGTTAGTTATGTGTGTAAATTGGTCTAAGGAACAAAAAAAAACTTTCTATAGTAAGTTTTATTAACGTATTAATTTTTTGGAATTAAAACTGTCAACCCCGTTGATCCAGCTTTAATAGTGTTGAGATTTAAGGACATAGGAATGTATTCACCTCTACTCCATAGCGAATTTAAATCGTCATAATGTTTAGAAAATACATTTCCAGATTGACCTGTTGAAATTACATAAAGAGAACTATCTGGGTCTGATAAGTCGTATATAGCGCGATATCCAGGTCCTTGTATGTTCTCGTAAGGATTTTCTCCATTATTACTTATAGCAGCGCGTTGTATAGTATTTTCTCCACCACTGGCTGAATGCTTAATATTAAAAAAAAGATCTAGCAGTGGTGTTGTCCCTAATGTTGAATGTTTGTGTAAGGATTTGTGAGCACTTCCCCACTGCCAGTCAGTTATTGAAGAGCCATAAGTTTTAGCTAATTGTGCTATAGCAACTTTATAGGAGGTTTCTGCTATTTCTTGGCATGTTTCAACTTCATTTGTTATTAAAAGGTTACACCAAGGATTTTCTGTTGATTTTTCTAGAAATACTCTTTTAATAAAGTCAGGATTAAATTTTTGAAATTGATTACTCAGTTTACCCAACTCATCCTGAACAATACTCATCTGTAAACTTCTCATCCAAGCCACATAGATTAGAGGTTCAGGTTGGTACTTTGACATTTCTCCTGTCCAGTTTGCCAGTAAGTCCAAACCTTTTGCTTCTAAAGTAGAGAATTTATGATCAGTAGTTTTAGCCTTCTTTGCCCACAGAGAGCTTGCCACAATTGGTAAAATATTTTGAGCGGTAACACTAACAATATCCTGTTGATACTCGATTAGGCTCTCTTTAGTATGGATTGGCCGTTTTGATATGAGTTTTTTTAATCGAATAACTCTTTGTGTGTCACCATAGTCATAAGTAATGTGATTTGGAAAGTTAGAATTAACCAATCTATTATTAGTATTAATAATAGTTCCTGATTTAGGAGATATGTTTTCGGGATTTGACGCATAAGAGAAATATCCGTTCCATCGGTTCTGAGCAAGCCATCCTTCGGATGGGGTCTTAGCATTTGTAGTGTGTCCTGCTGTCCGTTTTGGAATTTTTCCAATTGTTTTCATAGCGACAGTAGTTCTGTCAATTGCAACTAAGTTTTGTGCAGGGGCATAAAACTCTGAACCAGCATTTAATATCCCTTTAACGTCTTGGGCCTTCATTATCCGTATTGCTGCCTGAAGTGAGGTGTTTTTTGTAGATAAAGCTGTCCAACTAAGGGAAGCTAAGTATCCTTCAGGAACAACTGATCTTATATTAAATTGGTTTCCTGATAAAATTGGTCCATTACGAGTTTTTTTTATTGTGACGGCAACATCAGGAGAGTCTTTTACTTTAATTACTGTTTCATTCAATTCAAAGTCTAGACTTCCAAATTCAGTTTCGTATTGGTTGTTATTTAAAGGATTAAGTTTTTCTAAAAAGATATCCTGATCATCTACATACGCACTGGTTATGCCCCAAGCTGTTTTATCCGTTCTTCCACTTAAAATTGAAGGAATGCCTGGAATTGTAGCCCCTATAGCGTCACCACTCTTTAACCCTAATCTTGCAAGATACCAAATTGAAGGTGCAGTTAAACTTAAATGAGGATCATTAGCTAGAAGAGTAGATTTAGATACTGACCTTCTTGGTGCAATGGCAAATACATTTGACGCACCTCCCATAGCTTTAATGTTTAATTGAAAATCTTTGTTTTTTTGTAATGCACTTTTGAGTGGGTTAAGAGTAGTTTTTGCTCCTTTTTTAATTTGAGAATGATCTTTTGAGAGTTTAAGTCCTTTTGGAGGACTCTCTCCAAATAAGAGAGTGTACTCTTTTATGGTTAAACGTTCTAAAGCTAGTGCCCTGATTATCTCTTCTTGAATATTAGTAGATAGTTGAAAAGATAATAAGTTAAGAACTGCTATGCTATCTTCAGGAACCCATGGTGATATTTTTTTTTTAAATAAAAAGAACTCTGGTGCACCTCGCCCTAGGGCCTTCTTATTTACAGTTTCTATCCAACGGTTTATTCCATTTGAGTATGCTACTAGAGCAGAAAGAGTATCTGAATCTTGAATTTGCAGTGATTTTTTTGCAGATTGGTAAATTCCCAACTCACGCATTAAAATATCAGACTTTACTGTTTTTTTTCCAAATATTTCACTTAACTTCCCTTGAGAAGTTCGCCTCATTAACGTCATCTGCCATAATCTGTCCTGCGCATGAACGAATCCAAGGCCAAAAAAAATGTCATTATCATTTGAGCCTATTATGTGTGGTATGCTTGATCTATCCCGAGTTATTTCTAGACGATCTTTAAGCCCTTCGAGGGAATACTGGACGTTGAATTCTGGAATTGATCTAATAACTAAATAATAACTCGTAGCGATTGAGATAATGAATATCGACAAGAGAACAATAAACACTCTTAATGACCATCTAAAAATTGACAACATTACTACCCACCACTAGACCAAGATATTATAGTCGATACAATGAAGAGTTAAGAAACTCAAACACTCAAGGAGATAATTATGGCAAAAGTTAGTTTTATAGGTTTAGGAGTTATGGGTTTTCCAATGGCGGGCCATTTATCAAGCTCAGGTCATGAGGTTCGCGTTTATAATCGAACTTCCAAAAAATCAGTAGAGTGGGAATCACAATTTAAAGGTAAAGCTTGTAGTTCGCCAAGAGAGGCTGCTTTTGGAGCGGATTTTGTAATGGCATGTGTCGGAAATGATGATGACCTCCGAGAAATTTGTTTGGGAGAAGAGGGAGCGTTCAAAGGTATGAAACCAGGAACAATTTTTGTAGATCATACAACAGTGTCAGCAAAAGTAACACGTGAATTAGGTAGTATATCAAAAGGTTCTGGTGTGGAGTTTATTGATGCTCCGGTTTCAGGTGGGCAGGCAGGAGCTATTAATGGCCAACTTGGAGTAATGTGTGGTGGTGATCCTGACACTTATATCAAGGCAGAAAAAATTATTAGTTCATATGCTAAAGTTTGTAAGTTACTTGGTCCCTCAGGAGCCGGACAATTAACTAAGATGGTAAATCAAATATGTATAGCTGGATTAGTACAAGGGCTCTCAGAAGGTTTAAATTTTGCTGATAAAGCTGGGTTAGATGTTAAAGAAGTAGTGGACGTCATTTCTGCTGGTGCTGCTGGAAGTTGGCAAATGGTTAACAGACACGAAACGATGAGTGCTGATAAGTTTGACCACGGTTTTGCTGTGGATTGGATGAGAAAGGATTTGGGTATTTGTTTGTCTACAGCAGAGGAAAATGGAGCAAGTCTTCCCGTGACAGCTTTGGTTGATCAATTTTACAAGGAAGTGCAGAATATAGGAGGTGGACGTTGGGACACTTCCTCACTGATTAAAAGATTAAATAATAAGTTAAGTAAATAAAAGCCTACTATTTAGCTAATTTATTATACTTTGTTCCTTCTAAACTTATGCCTCCTATAAGCCCACCTTGAGCAAAAACAATGGGTATAATCGGCGCTGTGCTAGACATTATGTCAACACCCAAAGTATATGCATCGGCCTGCAACGCATAGGTAAAATCAGCACTTAAATTAAAACCTGATGAATTTTTAAATTTAGTTAAACTTTCATCAGTCATAAATAAAAGAACTTGTGAGTATTGTTGTACTCCAAAATTTAACCCCCAACTTCCGCCGACAAAGGAATAGTAATCGATCGGTTTGCCTTCAATTAATAAAGCCCCTTTACCGTAAGATCCTCCATAGACTAGGCTAGCTTCTGATACTTTAGGTATTACTAGAAGGCCAACCGCTTTATCTGATAGTTCTTTTATTTCCGGCCATTTGTTGTACAAGAATTGAAGCGTGTTCTCAACTTGGTTGTCTATTGTCACCGTGTCTAAAAGTTTACTTTTCACACCACAGGCGCCAAGTATTCCTGCGGAACTTAATAAAATAAAAAATTTTCTTCTATCAAAGGTTTTCATTTAATCTGACTTAATAAATTTTTTTCTAGTTAATAATTCTAAATTTATAGAGGAAACTGGTGATTGTCACTTAATAAAGTTATTTTAATATTTAGCGTTCATTAAGTATCTTTGCTAACTTGGGAGCAAAATATGTTAAAACACCATCACAACCAGCTCTTTTAAAAGATAATAAACTTTCAAGCATAGCGCTTTCTTCCTCAAGCATCCCGCAGTTAAATGCAGCCATTAACATTCCATACTCACCTGATACTTGATAGGCGAAGGTAGGAACCAAGAAAGTATCTTTAACTCTTCTACACACATCTAAGTAAGGCATACCTGGTTTTATCATTACCATGTCAGCACCTTCTGCTAAATCCCTGGCGACAAGTCTAAGCGCTTCATCAGAGTTTGAAGGATCAGCTTGGTAGGTTCTTTTATCACCGATTAGTAAATTTGATGCACCAACAGCATCTCGAAAAGGTCCATAAAAAGCTGATGCGTATTTTGCTGAATAACTTAGGATAATTACGTCATAGTAACCAGAACTCTCTAATGCAGTCCTTATTGAGCCAATTCGACCATCCATCATGTCAGAGGGTCCTAGAATATCTGCGCCACTTTTTGCTTGAGCAATAGCCATCTTTACCAGTGCTTCAACCGTTTGATCATTTAATATAATACCATTTTTAACGATTCCATCGTGCCCATTTATATTATAGGGGTCTAAGGCGATATCGGTCATAATTAGAATATCAGGAACTGCAGATTTTATAGCAGCTACTGCTCTGTTTGAAAGGTTGTTTGTATTCCAAGCTTCTTCACACATTTCACTTTTTAGTTTGACGTCTACACATGGAAATATACACAAAGCTGGTATACCCATTTTTTTTGCAAATTTTGCTGCTTCAATAGCTTTGTCAATTGTGAGTCTCTGCACTCCAGGCATAGTCGGAATATCGATTGCCTCGTTTTGACCTTCAATAACAAAGATTGGCCAAATTAAATCACTTACTGAAAGTGTCTTTTCTTGAATGAGTGATCGTATTGATGAGTTTTGACGTAAACGTCTAAACCTTGGCGCGTTCTGTTGGTTATGTTCTAGGCCCATTTATCCCTCGCAGCGTTATTTTTATAAAAGATTGAAAGTATAAACTTATCAACTGTTATTTTAATACACTAATAAATCAGATAAATATAAAATAAAATAAGCGATGTTGACACAGCATTGTAATCCCTTAATGCACAACGATGAATAAAAATAATAACATTATAAAAATCAGTGGATCGCCAGAGGGATTTGATGCTGATTTAATAATTAAAGAGGTAAATGCTGGAAAAACAGCAATTCACGTTTGTAGAGATGACAAGAGACTGTTGGAGACAAAACAAGCTTTGCAATTTTATAATGCAGGCTTTAAAATTCTTGAGTTTCCAGCTTGGGATTGTTTACCTTATGATCGTGTGTCGCCAAGCTTAACTATTGTATCTAAACGAATTTCTACCTTGTCAAAGCTCACTAGAGAAGAAGCTAATCCTTTTGTTGTGCTGACTACTGTAGCGGCCATCACTCAAAAAACTCAATCAATTAAAACAATCAGAGAAACGGTTTTTAACCTTAATGTTGGCACGCAAGTAAATTTAGATAATTTAACGGCGTATTTAGTTCGAATGGGTTTTTCAAAGTGTGCAACTGTTATGGAGCCGGGTGATTACTCATTAAGAGGTGGGATAATTGATATTTTTCCACCAAGCTACAAGAAACCGATCCGCTTGGACTTGTTTGGAGACACATTAGAAACCATTCGCTCATTTGATCAAAATACTCAAATAGGAAAAGATAGGATAAAGTCCGTGACTTTAACTCCAGCATCTGAGGTAATTTTGGACCAGTCTGGAATAGAAAATTTTAGAAAAAACTATAGAGCAGAGTTTGGAGCTCCAAGTTCTGATGATGGAGTTTATGAAGCTGTTACAGCTGGTATGAAGTATCAAGGTTTAGAGCATTGGTTACCTTTTTATTATGAGGAGCTCGCAAATCTTTTTGATTATTTACCAAAGGCAACTATCTTTCTAGATGAAAGCTTTGAGATGATTGTACAAGATCGCTGGTTAAAAGTATTGGATCAATTTGAAAGTCGAAAAGAAGCATTATCTAAAAAAAGAAATCTGGACTCTATTTATAAGCCTATAAAGCCAGATCTTCTCTATTATGATCATAGTTCGTTGATGTCACTGATAAACAAACGAAGAGTTTTGAGCTTTTCTTCAGTTAAGTTACCAACAGGATTAAATATCTTAGACGCACGAGGTATTGTGGGTCGTAACTTTTCTCCAGAGCGTTTGGCTAATAACGAAAATATATTTCAGGTCCTTGCTAATCATATTTCAACTTCCAAAATAAAAAAACCTGTTATCTTGGCATGTTTTTCAAATGGATCTAGGGAGCGCTTAATTGGTTTGTTAAATGATACAGGCTTAACTGAAATTAAATTGATATCTAATTTTACAGAAGTTGAAAGAGGGGTAAATGCTGCTGTCTGGGAGCTACCCTTGGGGTTCACAACAGAAAACTATTTGGTAATTTCTGAACAAGATGTACTTGGTGAAAGACTGGTTAGGCGTGCAAAGAAACGTCGAAAAGCTGAAAACTTTTTGTCCGAATTAACGGCCTTAAATGTCAATGACCTTGTTGTGCATATTGATCACGGTCTTGGCCGATTTTCTGGTCTCAAAACCATTGATGCTGGAGGAGCTCCACACGAATGTATTGCACTAGAATACTCTGGTGGTGACCGTTTATTTTTACCAGTCGAAAATATAGAGCTTCTAAGTAAATATGGACAAGAAGTTGGAGTTTTAGATAAGTTGGGTGGAAGCTCCTGGCAATCAAAGAAAGCAAAACTGAAAAATCGAATTAAAGATATGGCTGAACGCCTAATTAAAGTAGCTGCAGACAGAGAATTAATAAAAGCACCTATAGTTGAGCCATCAAATGATATGTGGGAGGATTTTTGCGCCAGGTTTCCTTATAACGAAACAGAAGATCAACTTTTGGTTATGGACTCGGTGATACACGATCTTGGTCGCGGGATGCCGATGGATAGGCTAGTTTGTGGGGATGTGGGGTTTGGTAAGACAGAAATAGCTATGCGTGCCGCATTTGTCATGGTGGAGGCTGGATATCAGGTTGCTGTTATTGTTCCAACTACGCTTCTATCAAGGCAACATACACTTAGTTTCAAAGAACGATTTAGAGGTTTTCCTTTCAATATCAAACAACTATCTAGGTTTGTTAACCTAAAAGAGTCAAATGATACTCGAGAGGGAATTTTAAGTGGAACAGTTGATATTGTAATAGGCACTCACGCATTAATTTCTGCCAAAGTAAAATTTAAAAAACTAGGTCTAGTTATAGTTGATGAAGAACAACACTTTGGAGTCCAGCATAAAGAAAAGCTTAAACAGTTAAAATCTACGATCCATGTTCTAACTCTTTCTGCAACCCCTATTCCAAGAACCCTACAACTTAGTTTGTCAGGAATCAGAGAATTATCAATCATAGAAACGCCCCCTGTTGATAGGCTCGCAATCAGAACTTACGTTACGGAGTTTGATACGGTTGTGGTAAGAGAGGCTTTGCTTAGAGAGACATACCGTGGTGGACAAAGTTTTTTCGTAGTCCCTAGAGTATCAGATATCCCAGAGATTGAGGAATTTCTTAAAACTGAAGTTCCTGAAGTTAATTATACTGTAGCACATGGACAATTACCTCCTGCTGATTTGGACAAAAAAATGAATGCATTTTATGATGGTCAATATAATGTATTAGTGGCAACATCGATTGTGGAGTCTGGTATAGATGTTCCGACTGCTAATACCATTATTGTATTTCGTTCAGATATGTTTGGGTTAAGCCAATTATATCAAATTAGAGGTAGAGTTGGACGTTCTAAAACTCGCGCTTATGCCTATCTTACTACTAATCCTAAAAAGAAGATTACTCGTACGGCACAAAAAAGGCTTAAGGTATTGGGAAATATCGATACTCTAGGTGCTGGTTTTAATATAGCTAGCCAAGACATGGATATTAGAGGTGCAGGAAATATATTAGGTGAAGAACAGTCAGGTAATGTTAGAGAGGTTGGATACGAACTTTATCAATCTATGTTAGAAGAGTCAGTTGCAAGAATTAGAGCAGGGACCAATGATGATCTTGTCGAGGATGGTGTTTGGTCTCCTTCAATTAACCTGAGTGTGCCAGTATTAATACCTGAGACCTACATTACAGATTTAGATGTACGTTTAGGCCTTTATAAGCGTCTTGCTGGATTAAGTAGTAAACTTGAAATAGAAGCCTTTTCCGCAGAGTTAATTGATCGTTTTGGTCCTATACCTAAAGAGGTTAACACTTTGCTTTTAGTTGTTAGGATCAAAGATATGTGTAAGAGGGCTTGTATTTCTAACTTTAGTGGAGGGGCTAGAGGTGCAACGATTGAGTTTAGGAATAATAAATTTCCAAATCCAGTTGGTCTTGCTGACTTTATCTCAAGCCAAGGTGGATTAGCAAAAATTAAAGATAATAAACTTATTGTTAGTAGGGATTGGAAAAGTAATGCAGATAAAATAAAAGGCTCATTTTCTATCTCAAAGGACCTCGCTGCAAAGGTTGTAAACCAAAGTGACAGTTAACCTAATTAAGAGCTTTACGTGCCAATAGCATACCAAGAAATGATAATATAAAAGAGCCTAAAATAAGTGGAGTAGGGGTCCCATTAAAAGAAAGACCTATAGGTATTGCAAGCATTACCCCAATTATAGTCGACATTGAACCTATAATAGAAGCCGCAAGTCCAGCAATATGCCCCATTGGTTGCATTGCTAATGCATTTAGATTTCCGATCATTAATCCTATCATAAAAAATACACTTGATTGCCACATGAAATATAAAGGAAAAGGAATTGATTTAAGAAGTGAGAAAATTATTAAGAAAAGAGAGAATATTATCCCTATTAAAAACCCTATTTGGATCAACTTCCTCATCCCAACCTTGACAACAAAAAAGGAGTTGGCAAAACTTGCGGACCCAGAAATAAGTGCGATTAGAGCAAACCACTCTGGAAAACTATCACTCTTGTTATAAGTCGTATCAAATATCTGTTGGATTGTGCTAATTGACGAAAATAGTAATCCAAAAGTAAATGCTTGGAGAAAAGTAGAAGTTAAAAAAATTTTGTTTGAGAAGCACTCCTTTATAGAGTTTATCAAATTTAAGAAGGTAAACTTTACTCTGAGTTCTCGTTTTAGTGTTTCCTCTTGTCTAATAAGTAACCAGCCAATCGATACTATTGAAAATACTATAAAAGCTACAAATATGCTTCTCCAACCAAAATTTGAAACAATTAACGCTCCAATCATTGGAGCGACAGCTGGAACAAGTGTAAAAACGATCATAGCTATTGATACAATTTGAGCCATTCTACGACCCTCGTAAAGATCCCTTACTATCGCTAACGCTACAACGCGTGGACCCGCCACACCGATTCCTTGGATAAAGCGACCTAGCAACATTATTTCTAGAGTTTTAGAATAGCTAGCTATTAATGCTCCTGTTATATAAATCAGCCCCCCCAATAAAATAATTTTTTTCCTTCCAAAACTATCTGAGAGTGGCCCAGTGAAAAGGGTTGCAATACCCATGCCAATGACAAACGATGAAATCACCAGCTGAGTTTTGTTTGGAGATGTTGGTGACATTACTGCAGAGATCTCAGGTAATGCTGGTAAGATTGCATCAATTGAAAAAGCGATTGCAGAAAAGTTTATGGCTATTATTATTATAAACTCAAAGGTGGGTATTTTTTTTGTTACCACCTGATTAACTACATTATTCTGCATTTTTATCTTGTTTTAGCTGTTTTATATCTAAAAGTATTGAAGCCCATAGATCTTCTGACTGAGCACCTGGTAGAACATGCGTGTTTGCAATGATAAACGTAGGAACTCCTGTTACGCCTCTTTCCCTTGAATTTGCGTCCCTTTGTTTTATTTCTGTTAATTCAGTGTCTTCTTTAAGTAATTTTGAGATTAGATCTTTATCTAATCCAACAGATGCCCCTATATCAACTAGTGTTGATAAATCCCCTATATCTTCACCCTTAACAAAATAAGATTCAAAAAGGGCTGAGACTACTGAGTTTTGTAATCCCTCTATACCGGCCCAATGAATTAATCTGTGTGCATTTATCGTATTTGGAGTTTTTTTAATTAACTGCAGCTCAAGGTTCAATCCAGCCTTAACTGCTGTCGATGAAATTCGAGAGTAAACCCTATACGCATTTTGTTTTCCACCAAATTTCTGTTCAAGATAGTCCTGCCGGTTCATTCCTGCTAATGGCATTTCTGGATTTAGTTGAAAGGGGTGCCATTCTATTGTGAAAGGGTTAGTTGGTTCTTTGGCCAAAACTTTGTCTAAGTTATTCTTTCCAATATAACACCAAGGGCATATTGGATCGGACAAGATATCAAGCTTAATCATTGCAGAGGGGCTCCAAACCATATTGAGAATTTGCAATTGGTACGTTTATTTTGAATGTTCAACAAGTAGTTTTATTTCTACAATTATGCATTGATAAATATTACTTACTTAAATTAATTTAAATAAAGTTAATCCCCATTTTGGCTTGCCGCTTTCTTTACTTTGATTATAACTATTACTCTAAGGTAGGATTATTCAGTTTATTTAGAAACTTTAGTAATACTATAGCTGTTTAGTAAAATTATGAATTGGAATTTAAGCAGTTAAATAAAATGTAACGAGGTTATTTTGGCACATTTAAGAATTGAATATTCAGCAGGTCTAGAAAAGAAAGTAGATTTAAGCTCAGTTTGTAAAAAATTGTCCGATGTTATGGTAAAGACAAAGATTTTTCCTGTCGGTGGTATTAGAGTTAGAGCTTTTAGAGCTGACGACTTTTCGATTGCAGACAACCATAATAGGAACCTGTTCTGTGATCTGGTGCTGCGAATGGGAGAAGGACGAGCAGAAGAGGAACGAATACGAGCTGGAGAAGAACTAATATCAGGAGCTAAGGAAATTTTTAGTGAATTGCTAGAAAGTCAATATTTTGCCCTTTCCTTGGAGGTTATTGAAATAAATTCATCTTTTAGCTGGAAGACCAATTCAATCCATACTCGTTTAAACGCGGAAGGGTAGATACAGTGATCAATAGAAAAAGTAATCAAATTCTTGATGAAAATATAAAAAAAGCTAACTCATACTTAGAAAAATTTAGAAAAAATGGGGTTCTTAATCATATCAACGGTGAACCCGTAGAAAGCATTGATGGCTCAACATTTGAAATAATTTCACCAATAGACTTACAACCTCTCGCGCAAGTATCTCGGAGTGGTTTTAAGGATGTAGACAACGCCACTCTTGTTGCCAAGGCTGCATTCATTGAGTGGGCAAAAATGGATGGAGCAAAAAGAAAAAAATTACTTCATAATATTGCAGATGAAATTGTAAAAAGAGCCGAGGAAATTGCTTTTATTGAGTCAATTGATACAGGGCAATCAATAAGATTTATGGCAAAAGCAGCGTTAAGGGGCGCAGAAAACTTTAGGTACTTTGCGGATCAAGCTGTTGAGGCAAGGGATGGGAAATCAATGCGAGGCCCAGGTCAGATCAATATTTCGTCTCGCTATCCTATTGGCCCTGTTGGAATTATTACTCCATGGAATACACCCTTTATGCTGTCTACTTGGAAGATTGCTCCTGCTCTTGCTGCTGGATGCACAATTGTTCACAAACCTGCCGAATTATCTCCTTTGACAGCTAGTCTTTTGGTTGAGATTGCAGAGAAAGCTGGGCTTCCAAAAGGAGTGTGGAACCTTATAAATGGTCTTGGGGAAGAGGCAGGGAAGGCTTTGACCGAGCATCCAGATATTAAAGCAATTGGCTTCGTAGGTGAAGGCTCAACTGGTTCAAGGATTATGGAGCAAGGAGCTGCTACTTTAAAGAGGGTACATTTTGAGTTAGGTGGAAAAAACCCAATAGTTGTTTTTGCTGATGCTGATTTGGAAAGAGCAGCTGATGCAGCGGTTTTCATGATTTACTCACTGAATGGTGAGCGGTGTACGTCGTCGTCTAGGCTATTAGTTGAGGAATCAATATATGATCAGTTTACAAAATTAGTTATTGAGAAATCTAAAAATATAAAAATAGGACATCCACTCGACCCAGAGACAGTGATTGGTCCTGTCATTCACCCAGTTCATGAAGAGAAAATTTTAAAATATATTAAATTAGGTAGAAGTGAAGGTGCTGAAATTTCTATTGGTGGAAGTAAAGTTGATGGTCCAGGTGGAGGATGTTACATAGCGCCCACTTTATTTACCAAAGCAACAAATAATATGCGAATATCTCAGGAAGAAATTTTTGGACCTGTATTAACAGCAATTCCATTCAAGAATGAAGAAGAGGCAATGACATTGGCGAATGATACTAAGTATGGCTTAAGTGGTTACTTGTGGACTTCGGATATTACTCGAGCTTTTCGGTTTTCAGACGGTTTGGAAGCAGGAATGATTTGGGTGAATTCTGAAAATGTAAGACATTTACCTGCACCATTTGGAGGAGTTAAGTCGTCAGGAATCGGACGTGATGGTGGTGATTGGTCGTTTGATTTTTATATGGAAACAAAAAATGTGGCATTTGCCACCACAGAACATTCAGTTCCGAAATTGGGTGGTTAGGAGAGAATAAATGCCAATACCAGCACCAAATTTGTATCCTGAGTTCAATATAGTTCGTCTGAGTCATATTGAATTGGGTGTTACGGACTTAATAGCCAGCACTTTTTTTTACTCAGAAATTCTTGGACTTCAAGTCACTCACCAAGATAGTAATCAAGTGTTCTTAAGGGCAATGGAAGAGAGGGGGCATCACTCGATTATATTAAAACAAGAGAGTGCCCCTAAAGTTAGCATGTTAGCATTTAAAGTTTTTTCAGAATCTGATCTTGATAAGGCAGAGAAATGGTTCAAAGACAGATCTTTACCAACAGAATGGGTGGAAAGATCATTTCAAAAAAGAACTTTACGCACAAGTGATGTGCACGGAATACCTTTAGAGTTCTACCACGCAATGGATAGACTTCCCTCAATCCACCAAAAATATAATCTTTATAAGGGTGTAAAACCTCTTCGTATCGACCATTTTAATTGTTTTAGCTCTGATGTTGACGCTTCTGTCGCTTTTTGGAACGATATGGGGTTTAGAACCACTGAATATACTGAAGATGATGAAAGTAAGAAAATTTGGGCAGCATGGATGCACCGAAAAGGGGGTGTTCATGATATGGCTTTTACAAATGGGTTAGGTCCCAGACTACATCACACTGCCTTTTGGGTGCCGACCCCATTAAATATAATTGACTTATGTGATTTGATGGCGAGCTCAGGGTATGTAAATAATATTGAAAGAGGGCCAGGGCGCCATGGCATTTCAAATGCTTTTTTCTTATATGTTTTAGATCCTGACGGTCACAGAGTTGAAATTTATTGCTCTGACTATCAAACTATTGACCCAGATCATGAGCCAATTAAATGGGATCTCAAGGACCCACAAAGGCAAACATTATGGGGAGCTCCAGCCCCTAAGAGCTGGTTTGAAAAGGGTAGTAACTTTATGAATATAGAACCAAAAAAAGCGATTTTAGCAGCGTCACCGATAATAGCGCCATGACACAGAATTATTCAAATTGTCGAATAGTAACTTTTAAATCAAATGGAGTTCAGAGCTTTGGGGTCATGACGGATGAGGGAGTAATAGACCTTAGTCATAAGTTCCCCAATTTTGCTACTTTAAGAGAGGTTATTGAGGCTGATCAATTAAAAGAGCTAGTAACATCTGCTGAAGGGTGTGCTGTGAGTTTTAAAAATGATGAATTTACTCTTGATATTCCTGTCCCTTTTCCAGAAAAAATTATATGTGTGGGGGTAAATTATCCAGATCGAAATGCAGAGTACAAGGATGGTAGCGATGCCCCGTTAAATCCATCACTATTTATAAGGTTTCCAGGTTCTTTTACGGGCCATAACCAACCTCTCATACGTCCACCAGAAAGTTTCAAGTTAGACTATGAAGGTGAGGTTACTATAGTTATCGGAAAAGGTGGACGAAGAATATCAGAGGCTACAGCTTATGATCATATAGCTGCATTAACTCTATGTAACGAGGGTACGCTAAGAGACTGGGTTAGACACGCAAAGTTTAATGTGACGCAGGGAAAGAATTTCGAAAAATCAGGGTCTATTGGGCCATGGCTAATACCATTTTATGATTCTAGTCAGATAGACAACATTTCTTTGGAAACGAGAGTTAACGGAGAGGTCAGGCAAGAAGATAGAACAAATAGAATGATCTTTTCTTTTAGAAAAATTATTTCTTATATTTCAACTTTTACAGCATTAGTTCCTGGGGATGTAATTGTTTGTGGTACGCCAACAGGGGCGGGAGCAAGGTTTGATCCTCCAATATGGTTGAAGCCTGGTGATATTGTGGAAGTTGAAGCAGAGGGAATTGGAGTTTTGTCAAACACTGTAGAGGATGAGGTCATTAAATGATGATTGACGAAGAAATATCTTCGGCTGTGAATGCTCTAGATAAAGCTGAAAAAACTCAAGTTCAAACTGGCTTACTATCCCGTAAGTTCCCTGAGATGACTATGGATGACGCCTATAAAGTTCAAAAGATGTGGGTACAAAAAAAGATTTTGACGGGACAAAAAATTATTGGTTGGAAAATTGGGTTAACCTCAAAGGCAATGCAATATGCATTAAATATTGATACTCCAGATAGTGGTGTACTACTAGATGATATGAAGTTTTCTAATAAAGCTACTATTCCTGCTGGAAGGTTCATCCAGCCCCGAATTGAGGCTGAAATAGCTTTTGTTATGAAAAGTAGCCTTAGTGGCGATATCACTGTGGAGGATGTTAAAAATGCAACGGATTACGTTGCTGCATCATTAGAAATTCTCGATACTAGAGTATTAAGAGTTGATCCTGACACTGGTCAATCTCGTGTCATTGTGGATACCATTTCTGATAATGCAGCAAATGCGGGTGTCATACTTGGCGCAGAGCGTCATTCAGTGGATAGTTTCGATTTGCGAAGAGTTGGAGCTATTGTTTCTAGAAATAACGAAGTAGAGGAGACTGGCCTTGGAGCCGGTGTCTTGGGTGATCCTATTTTGGGAATTGTTTGGTTGGCAAAAAGGATGGCACAGTATGGTCAAAAAATCGAACCAGGACAAATAATTTTATCTGGGTCATTTATACGAGCGATAGAGGCGTATCCTGGATCTCATATATGTGCTGACTTTGGTGATTTTGGCAACGTATCTGTTAAGTTTGGAAACTAAACTCAAATTTTTAAATTTAGCTTTGGCTTCCAAAATGGTCTGAACAATTCAATTTTTGGACACCTGTTCATTACAACTTTTAAACCTGCTTCTTCAGCAATCTTAGCTGCTTCGTAGTTTATAACACCTATTTGTCCCCAAAGAACTTTTGCTCCAATATCTATGGCTTGTTTTGCAATATCTAATAAATCTTCAGGACGCCGAAAAACCTCGACCATATCAACTTTACGATCAATAGACTCTAAGTCAGGAAAAACTGGAATCCCTCTAATCTCTTTTAATCCAGGCTTTGGATTCACAGGGATCATATCATACCCAGTTTCATGTAATACCCTCAGTACGCCGTAACTAAATTTTGTCTTATCTGGACTAGCTCCAACCATCGCGATACTCTTTGTAGATTTCAAAATTTCTTGAAGGTATTCGTTTGAGTAGGGTTGGTCATGATCCATATATGTCATTTTCTATTTTCCAATGGTGTTGCAATATCAGCTTTCAATTCATGGTCTTCAAGAGGGTCAATAAATGGGTTGCGATATAACATATCGTGACTTTCAACCCCAATTTCAAAAGTACAATCAGTTACTGGTCTAGCGACGCACAGAATTACATAGCCATTATTAAGTTGACGATTATTTAAAGCTACTTGGGCAGTTTGATTAACTCGCCCATTTATGAGTTTCGCGGCGCAAGTTATACATCCACCGTACTTACAGCCATAAGGTAGATCAACACCCTTGGCCTTTAAGCTATCGAGTAAAGGCTTTCTGTGATCTACTTCATACGTGATATTATCTCTATTTTTTATAGTAATCTTACGCATCATAACCAGATATCACTTGTACAATCTCCACCTGGGTATCGAGTTTCGTGACATCTGCTAGGCCCATTTGGTTCTTTTCCAAAATCAACAATAAAATTTGGATCAATCTCCATTCCACCATTTTCTGTGTCGCAGTTCACCATAAGCATACAACCTCCATTAGTACGAATTTCAGGATAAAATTGGTTGTCCCAGGTACTAAAAAGTGACGTTGTTACAAAGAGTCTCTTTCCATCTAAAGAAAGTTGGATCATTTGTGGTCCACCAGTGACTTTTACTCCATTTACTTCTGGTGCTTTGTTTAAAAGCCCACCCATCCAAACTTGACCAGTTAACCTGGCATTATGGGGGTCACTAATATCATACTGTCGGATGTCCCCATGAAGCCAGTTACAAAAATAAAGGTATTTGTCATCCATTGAAAGAAGGATAACCGAGATTACTCCAGGCACAGGGATAGGCCATTCGGGGTGTGGTTCATTTTCTACATCAATAATTTTTTCCCACTGCCACTCCCCGGCTAAATCTTTCCACCAATGAATAATATTTGCGCTTAGAGCAGCTCCAACAAATCCATGTGTGCTGTCTGGGTTGTGATGAAAGCGTACTTCAAGTGGAACTAATCCATCCTCACCTAAATACATAGATTGTATAGGTGCTTTCTTTTCTAAATCCCAAAAATGAAGTTCACGTCCGTATTTAAGATGTCCCACTTCTTCTAAGTCAAATCCTGGCATAAATGTATTTGGGGCCGCCCACTCAGAACTAACCATTATATTATGTCTCGGCTGATACCAGAAGTCATAACTAAACTTAATATCACCCATAGAGTTTTCCCATCGTCCAACGATTTCAAAACTTTCACTAATGTGCAAATAGCCTCCAGGTGCATTGCCAACTGCATCACCTAACATTGAGATAATTATGTCTGAACCAAGACAGTGAATAGTATGTGGAGCTGATAAATTTGTTTTAGCTTTTATTTCTGATCCTTCGATAACTTTAAATAAACTGGGTTTCCTAGGATCTGTCCCGCAATCAATAATATGGAGGTTTGATGACCGAACTCCTGGTACAATTAGATATTTACGCTCCTTGTTTACATCCCCATGACAAGAAGAACATGCGTTCCACCCCATATGGTGCAGTTCGTCGCCAATACCAGGCATTTCTAATCGGGAAATTACACTAGAGTAAGAGCTGCTCTCAGGGTCTGCATCAATAGTGCAAAGATAATCAGGTTTTTGAATTCCTGTTCCTGTATAAATAGCGATTGTATATAAAAGTTTTTCACTTGGTGCCATCATTGCATCAGCTGGGGATGCATAACCTGGCCCACAACAAACAGAATCCATTCTATTTCTCCATTTCATAATACAAACAAATTAAACATTGCCCTGATAAAAGAAATTTACAACAAAAAATAGCCAAGGGTATAAATAAATATAAAGCTATGTGTTCAAAAAAGTTTAATTTGGGTCAGATACTAGTTTGTTAGAGATTAACTCCATCATTTAGTAAAGTTCATTGCTCACTCTCTTTCACCAAGGTGTGTTTTTAGCAAAAGTTCAACTTCTGATAATAAAGGCATCGAGTCAGATGTTCCCTGACGGGTCACCGAAATTGCTGCCGCAGCGCAGCCCACTTTTACTGCCGCAAGCCCACTCTCGCCCCGTGCTAATGCAGCAGCAAAAGCTCCATTAAAGGCATCGCCTGCTCCAGTAGTCTCTTTTGTTTTTCCTGCCTTAAAGGCCGGAATATGGACTGAAATTTTTAAGTTATGAAAATAAGCTCCTTGTTCCCCTAAAGTTATAATAGAGTTTTTAACACCCATTTGGCAAAACTTTTCTGCCGCTAATTTCGCACTTTCAATTGAGTCGACACATATTCCTGAAAGTTGTTCAGCTTCCACTTCATTTGGAGTAATATAATCACATAGAGTAAAAATTTCTGCTGGCAAACGCATTGCAGGTGCAGGATTTAGTATTGTAATCACACCGCTTGATTTAGCAATTTTTAGAGCTAACACTGCCGCTTCTAAAGGTTGTTCAAGTTGGGTAATTAAAACTTTAGAATTCTGTATAATTTCTTTTTTTGTTTGAATGAACTCTGAGCAAATTTCACCAACAGCGTCGCCTGGAGAAACAATTATTGCATTATCACCAGTTTTTTCACTAAGGAAGACAAAAGCTGCACCCGTACTTTTTCCTGTTACCTTCATAGCTTCTGAGATAACTCCAGAATTCTTCCATAAGTTAAGTGCCATTTCTGAAAAGCTATCATCACCAAGTTTAGTAATAATATGAGTTTTTGCCAAACTTCTTGCAGAGGCAACAGCTTGGTTGGACCCTTTCCCTCCTGGGCTCAAGTGGAAACTTGAACCAATTAATGTTTCACCCATGTGAGGCAATCTATGCGCTTGGTAAGTTGTATCTGCCACAAATATTCCCAAAACCACTACATCTGCTGGTAATTCCATTCTTTGCTCCAAGCTAATTCCTAGTACCGTGTTAAATATAAAAGTCTTTTGCTTTTGATTGTGAATAAAGATATAGGTTTATTGTTTCATAATGTCATTAACTAGAAAACAAAGTTACAAAAAAGTTGAAAAGTTGAGTTAGTTCAGTGCAGTTATCTAAAAACCCTTATACTCCGGAATTAAAATTACTTGCAGAAAGCTCACAGGCATTAAACCTTTCAGATTTGTTATTTGATAAGGCGCGAAGTAAGCGTTTAGAATTTAAGCTTGGGAGGTTGAATATTGATCTATCCGGTCAACTTATCAATAATGATATTTTACAAAGCTTAATAGCATTAGCTAATGCAGCAGGAGTTAAGAAAAAAATTTCTGAACTTGAAAAAGGTTCTTTAAAAAATGATAGTGAAAATCGAAAAGTTTCACACTTAAGTCTACGAAAAAAGAGTAGGTTTGAGGAAAAATCTTACAAAAAAATAAGTAATTTTGTTGAATTTGTTAGACAAGATACAAAAGTTAGAGACATTATTAATATAGGTATTGGTGGCTCTGAGCTGGGGCCTTTAACAGTTTGCACGGCTTTAAAACCATTTTGCAATGGCCCGAAGGTTCACTTTGTTTCAAATCTGGATCCGACCCATATGAATGATGCTCTCAGCCAGTGTCATCAAAAAACAACCCTATTCATAATAAATTCAAAGAGCTTTACTACAGGCGAAACACTTCAGAATGCTAAGTTAGCAAAAAGTTGGTTAGGGGAAGAACATATTTCTACAAAAAATTCCTTTGTGGCAGTTACCTCATCAATAGAAAAAGCCAAAGCTTGGGGTGTAGATGAGGAGAATATTTTTGATTTCGATCTTGGTGTAGGTGGGAGGTACTCTGTTTGCTCTTCAGTTGGGTTATCAGTGATGCTTGCTATTGGGTTAGAAGGTTTTTACTCATTTCTTTCTGGATTTAGA
This sequence comes from uncultured Paracoccaceae bacterium, assembly GCA_913041145.1. GTDB lineage: Bacteria > Pseudomonadota > Alphaproteobacteria > Rhodobacterales > Rhodobacteraceae. The sequence goes on along the minus strand of CAJWHE010000009.1, from coordinate 40,290 downwards.
GAAGTTGATGAACATTTTGTAAATACTGATTTTAAAGAAAATGTTCCTTTATTAATGGGGTTGTTGAGAGTTTGGAATAGAAACTTTCTTGGTTACTCTTCACATGGAATTATTCCATACGATCAAAGATTATCTTATTTCCCCTCGTTGATACAGCAACTTGAGATGGAAAGTAATGGCAAGCAGGTTGATGTAAATGGTGAAGAATTAATGATGCCAGCTAGCCCACTTATTTGGGGTGAAGTTGGAAATAATGCTCAACACAGCTTTTTCCAATTTTTGCATCAAGGGAAAGAAACAGTTCCTCTTGACGTTTTAATCGCTCTATCTCCCACTGGTATTCCTTTAGGTGAAGATTGGAAGGACAGTCATAGAAGATTAGTTATTAATGCAATGGCTCAGGTTGAGGCTTTGGCTCATGGATCCTTAAACTCTATTGAGCCACATAAAAACTTTCGAGGGAATAAGCCAGCAACGATAATATCTTGGGATACTACTGATCCATTCACAGTTGGTAGCCTGATAGCTCTATATGAAAGTATTACCATTTCTTCTGGTTTCTTATGGGGAATAAATAGCTTTGATCAGTGGGGAGTTGAGCTTGGTAAAGGCTTAGAAAAAAAACTTTTAAATAAAGAAAATTTAGAAAACTTTAGTCCTCGTATAATGAAAATCTTAAACAATAAGTAGGGTTTTTCGCTTTAGAAGTGTATTAACTCTATGGTAGTATTTGAAAGTATTTATTAATTTGGTTGGCCTCAAAAAACAACAATTATCACTTCAGTTAGTAATCTTAGTTTCTACTTTTGGTATCATTGAACTAATTTCAACCTTATCTGAGATTAATGGTATTAATATCCCAAAATTTCGAACTATTTTTCTTATGTTTGGAGCATTTTGGAACCCTATATATAATGGGGATCTCGAAGGTATTTACAGTGGTCAAAAATATCTCATGTTCATATCACATGCTTTCTTACATGGAGGCATAATACACGCTCTTATGAACTCAGTAGTTCTTTTATCATTAGGAAAAGTTATTGGTCAAAAAATTGGAGATTGGTCAGTTTTTGTGCTGTTTTTTCTTACTGCTATCGGTGGTGCAATTTGTTTTACTATTTTCTCCTCTGCCATAGGACCAATGGTTGGAGCATCTGGAGCAGTATTTGGGTTTATTGGAATCTGGCAATACTGGGAATTTACTTTTCGGAAGAAGAGGGGTTTGACGTTAAAACCATTTTTCTCAACTCTTCTAGGTTTAATACTTGTAAACTTTGTCATTTTTCTAATGTTAGAGGGTGGACTTGCTTGGCAAGCCCATTTAGGTGGATTTTTAGTGGGTTTTGGGGTAGGTCCTTTTTTTTCTATTAAGAATAACAAACTAATACACTAGAAAAAAAATGTTTTTAGTGCTTACTTAAATCTTTGAATTGATAGCATTGTTGTAAGCAAACCTGGGAGGCTTTTATGAGTAAATTTTTTAGTTATGATATAGTTAAATGGGGAAAACCTTTTAAAAAAAATGATCAAGTAAAAAGTGACCCTATAGGTAACGAGGTGCTTATAAAGGTCACAGCATCCGGTCTATGCCACTCAGATATACACATTAAGAAAGGTTTTTTTGATTTGGGTGAAAAAGGTACTTTCTCAATGGAGCAGAGAGGGGCAAAACTTCCTGTAACTATTGGTCACGAAATAGCTGGAGAGGTTATAGAAATTGGTCCAGGGGTAAAGGATCTATCTATTGGTCAGTCAGTTATCGTATTTCCTTGGATCGGGTGTGGTAATTGTCTTGCTTGCGATGAAGACAGGGAGAGCGACTGTACAAATATGAACATTATAGGAATTAATCAAAATGGAGGCTTTGCTAGTCACGTTCTGGTTCAAGATGAGAAGTTTGTCCTTGATATTACTGGTTTAGACCCTGCAAAGGTCGCGCCATATGCGTGCTCAGGGGTAACTGTATATAATGCTTTAACAAAGCTTGGTAAGCTGAGAGATGGGGAATGGCTGGCAGTCCTAGGAACTGGTGGACTTGGTCTAAATGCTATAACAATCGCAAAGGGTTTGGGTTATAAAAATATTATAGCTATTGATATTGATGATACTAAATTGATGGCGGCGATTGAAATGGGTGCCGATAAAACTCTAAATTCGAAAACTAACACTGCAGTTAATGACTTGATCTCTTTGTGTGAGGGTAAATTATTTGGAGTGATAGATACTTTTGGAAGTCAGGAAACTGCCAATTTAGCAGTTAGCTCTTTAACAAAAACTGGTCGATATGTGACTGTTGGACTATACGGTGGAGATTTTATAATGCCACAGGTATGGCTTCCACAAAAGGCAATGACGGTTCGAGGTAGCCATGTTGGAAACAGTCCACAGCTCAAGGCCTTAATCCAAATGTATCGAGATGGAAAATTGAAAGATATTCCGATTGAAAAGCGCCCTTTATCCGAAATAAATAATGCCATGAACGATCTGGAAAATGGACAAGTGACAGGAAGAATTATACTCTGTCCTTAAATAGGTTCGGTTCCTTTTATAATAACAAAACTGAAGAGGTAAAAAATGAAGTCATATAAGTTATACATTGATGGTCAGTGGGTTAATTCCTCTTCGGGTAAGTCATTTGAAACAGAGAATCCTTACACTGGGGAGGTCTGGGCAAAAATTTCCAGGGGTAATGCTGAAGATGTGGATAGGGCAGTAAAAGCGGCTAGTACTGCATTTCAAGGGGACTGGGGTCAAACAAAACCAACTGAAAGAGGTAAACTGCTAAATAGATTAGCAGAGGTAATTGAAAAAAATGCAGAAATGCTTGGAGAAATTGAAGTAAGAGATAATGGTAAACTCATTGCGGAAATGGGTGGTCAAACAAAGTATCTGGCTGAATGGTATCGATACTATGGTGGTTTAGCGGATAAGGTTGAGGGATCAGTAATACCGTCAGACAAGCCTGGGATATTTAATTTTACTCGATATGAAGCATTGGGGGTCATTGGAATGATTACTCCATGGAACTCCCCGTTACTATTATTAGCGTGGAAGCTTGCTCCAGCATTAGCAGCAGGGAATACTGCTGTGATTAAACCTTCTGAGTTCACCTCAGCGTCTACTCTTGAATTTATGAATTTGATTGAAGAAGTTGGTTTTCCTAAAGGTGTAGTAAACACAGTTACAGGCTTTGGCTTAGAGGTTGGGGCTCCACTAGTAGATCACCCCAATGTAGATAAAATTGCATTTACGGGGTCAGATGTTTCTGGTCAAAAAATTTATGAAGCAGCTGCGAAAAAAATTATGCCAGTAACTCTTGAACTTGGTGGAAAATCTCCAAACATTGTTTTTGAGGATGCTGACTTTGAAGCAGCTGTTATGGGAGCAATATCTGGAATATTTGCTGCAACTGGCCAAACTTGTATCGCTGGATCCAGACTATTAGTTCAAAAATCTATTCATGATAAGTTTGTCGAAAGATTAATTAATGTAGCAAAAGAGGCAAAAATTGGTAACCCAATGTCGACGGAAACACATGTTGGCCCAGTCACTACTCAACCTCAGTATCAAAAAATAATAGATTACATAGAGATAGCAAAAAAAGAAAATGCCAAATGTGTTTTGGGTGGTAAGCCATATACTGGTCCAGGAGCCAGAGGGAGACAATTTATTGAACCAACTATCTTCACTGGAGTAACAAATGAAATGCGGATAGCTCAAGAAGAAGTTTTTGGTCCAGTGCTTTCTGTCATTCCATTTGATACAGAAGAAGACGCAGTAAGAATTGGAAATGATATTGATTTTGGTTTAGCCGCTGGCGTTTGGACGAATGATATAGGTCGAGCACTTCGAATGTCAGAAAAACTTCGTGCTGGAACAATCTGGGTTAACACCTACCGTGCTGTGAGTTTCACCTCGCCCTTTGGTGGTTATAAGAGAAGTGGAGAAGGTAGAGAGAGTGGAAAAGATGCGATCAAAGAGTTTTTACAGGTAAAATCGGTTTGGATTGCTCAACAAACTTCAACTGAAAACCCGTTCATAATGCGTTAAGATTAAGGAAAGTACGAGCCATGGTTAATAAAGTAAGTCTTGTTACAGGAGCGGCACGAGGAATTGGCCTCGCTACCTCAAAGTTATTTATAAGCGAAGGCTATAAAGTAGTAATGGTGGATAGAGATGCAGATCAATTACTCGTAGAATCCGAAAGGCTGAAGGGATCATATCCAATAGTTTGTGATGTTTCAGTTGAGACTGAAGTAAAGAATATGATGGATGCTGTAAAAAAAGATATGGGAAGATTAGATTGCATAGTTAATAATGCTGGTGTTGCCGAGTTTGATCCAATTGAGGATGTTGATTTTAAAAAGTGGCAACGGATAATGTCAACTAATCTTGATGGGGTTTTCCTTTGTAGTCAATTCGCAATTCCTCTTCTCAAAAAAAGTAAGGGATCAATCGTTAACATAGCTTCAATCTCTGGTCTTAGAGCATCTACACTCAGAATAGCGTATGGTACGTCTAAGGCCGCTGTAATTCAGTTGACGAAACAACAAGCCGTTGAGCTAGGTGAGTTTAATATCAGAAGTAATTGTGTGGCACCTGGTCCAGTTAGAACAAAACTTGCTTTGGCAGTACATACTCAAGACATAATTGACGCGTATCATGACGCTATACCTTTAAACAGGTATGGCTCGGAAGATGAAATAGCTAACCTGATTTATTTCTTAGCCTCAGAAAAAGCTAGCTTCGTAACCGGTCAACTAATTGCTGCTGATGGTGGGTTTGAAGCGACTGGTGTTGGTCTTCCAGCACTCAGAGTATAATTAAATTAGTCATACCTAGGAGAGACTTTATGAAATTTCAATATCACCAGTTCAAATATGGTACTGATAATTACGGTGTTTTAGTGCATGACACAAAAACAAAAGAGACTGTTGCTGTTGATGCTGGTAATTCTACTGGCTACCTAAACGCGCTAAGAGAAATGGGTTGGTCGTTAACTCAAATCTGGATTACTCATCATCACGGTGATCACACAGATGGGTTGTCTGAATTAAAAAAACAGACGGGCGCTAAAGTTTTTGGTCCAAAATCAATTGAATCTGTTGATGTGAGCCTCTCAGAAGACGATCAATTTGAGTTTTCAGGAGAGCAAGTAAGGGTTTTAGAAACGCCAGGTCATACGCTCGATATGTTGAATTTCTATCTAAAATCTGAAGAAACCATTTTTACAGGCGATACACTATTTGTAATGGGTTGTGGTAGATTATTTGAAGGGTCGGCCGAACAAATGTATAATAGTATTTCTAAATTAATAGAGCTACCTAGAGAAACAATTGTTTATTGTAGCCATGAGTATACGCTTGCTAATGCAAAATTTGCATTGAGTGTTGACCCAGAAAATATAGAGCTGATAAATCGGTATAAATCTATAGAGATTACGCTTAAAAATGGCCTGCCAACTGTTCCTACTACTATTAAAAGAGAAGTTCAAACTAACCCATTTTGTAGATTTGGCGACATTGCAATCAGGCGTAAGCTAGGGATGATAGAATCAAGCGATTCAAGTGTCTTCAAAAAACTTAGAGAGTTAAAGGATTCCTTTTAGCTTAACAAATTTATAGACTTGGTAATTCACTTTTAGGTTTTTATGTTAAAATTTTCAGCTAATTTAGGTTTTTTGTGGAGAGAGCTAGATTTAATCTCAGCAATACGTGCAGCAAGTAAAGCTGGTTTTGATGGTGTGGAATTTCACTGGCCTTATGAGATTTCTCCTATCAATTTGAAAATGGTATTAGATGAAACTAATATTCCAGCAGTTAGTCTTAATACTAGAAGGGGTAATTCATTAAAAAATGAAAATGGTTTGGCAGCTCTAATTGGTAGGTCAAAAGATGCTCGAGAGGGTATCGATGAAGCAATATCTTATGCTAGAGTAATAAATTGTGATATGATCCATGTTATGGCTGGGGTGGCTCCTGACAAAACTGAAAATGATTCTACCTTCCGGGAGAACCTTCTTTATGCCTCAGAGGAAGCAGAAAAATATAATAAAACAATATTAATTGAGGTGTTAAACCCTGTTGATGCACCAGGTTATTTTTTGAATTCATTTGAGAAAGTTGCTGAAACTATAGCTAATTTACATTCAAAAAACATTAAACTTATTTTTGACTGTTATCATTTTCAAATGTTAAGAATAGATGTTAAGTCATTGTTTTTAAATTGTTTTTATAATATTGGTCATATTCAAATAGCTTCTTTTCCAGGAAGAAATGAACCTAATTTCAATAGTCAAAGCTATATCGAAATATTGAATTTCTTTCAAACGTCTGGCTGGAGTGGTTTTATTGGAGCAGAATATTGTCCAAGAACAACTACAGATGAAGGGATGTCCTGGCTTTCTGATTTCAAAAATGAATTGTGTAAAGAAGATACTTTAAGTAATAATTTTTAATACTTTATGGAGGGTTTAATTAATGAAAATAAATAATGTGGTAGCGATAGTTACTGGAGGAGCGTCGGGCCTTGGTGAGGCTAGTGTTCGAGCTATTGTAGAAAATGGTGGTAGAGCAATGGTCTTAGATCGAAATATCGAGGCTGGCAACTTACTGGCTGACGAACTTGGTAGTGGTGTTATTTTTTTTGAAGCAGACGTTACTAACGAAGCCTCAACACAAGCAGCGATTGATAAGTGTGTGTCTTACTTTGGTTACGTAAATGTAGTTATTAACTGTGCTGGGATTGCAGTAGTTGAGAAAACAGTAGGCAAAGAGGGGGCTCACTCATTAGCTACCTTTGAAAAAGCAATAAACATTAATATTCTCGGGTCTTTTAACGTTTCTAGATTAACGGCTGTTGCAATGCAAAAGAATGATATGTTTGATGAAAGTGAGCGAGGTATTATTATAAATACTGCCTCAGTAGCCGCATTTGATGGACAAAAAGGGCAAGCTGCTTATGCGGCTTCTAAAGGGGGAATAGCATCTCTCACTCTACCAATGGCGAGAGATTTAGCGCAAATGGGTGTTAGAGTTATGGCAATTGCTCCAGGTTTATTTATGACGCCAATGCTAGCTGGACTTCCTCCTAAAACTTTAGAAACTTTATCTACGCAACCTTTGTTTCCCAATCGATTAGGTGGACCAGAAGAGTTCGCTGATTTGGCCATGTTTATTATAAAAGCTGGTTATTTAAATGCCGAAGTAATTCGGTTGGATGGCGGTATTCGTTTGCCATGAAGGCTTTAGTTGTTGGAGCTGGAATTGGTGGATTATCTGCTGCTTTGGCTTTAGCTAAATCTGGTTGGTCAGTTACTATTTTTGAAAAATCAACAACTATAAAAGAAATTGGTGCGGGTGTTCAAATAAGTCCAAACGGAATGAAAGTGTTAAATTCTCTGGGAGTAACTCCTCTTATTGAAAATTCTCTCCACGAGCCAGAACATCTAGAGGTTCGCGTTGGGCTCTCTGGGCGTAAAGTTTTCTCCGTACCATTCAAAGAAGTTGCTCTTAGCAGATGGGGTGCTCGTTATATTCAAATACACAGAAATGACCTTATCCAAGCTCTATTAACTGCATTAAAAAGTTATATTAATGTCCAAATTATAACTGGAGCGATTGTTGATTCTTACATCAATGGGTCAAGTGATGTTTCAATCAATATTAAAAATCAGAAGAGTGAAATTGGTGATTTGTTAATTGGCGCAGATGGACTAAATTCAGCAATAAGAGATCAGATGCATGGTAGTAGTAGCCCCAATTATACAGGCTATGCTGCATGGAGGTTCACGGTTCCAGAGAAACTCTTAAATCAAAACACTACCCCGGTTAATTCATGTGTTTGGGTTGGAGAGGATAAACATATTGTAGTTACTAGGATTAATTCTGGTAAAACTATAAACTTTGTTGGAGTAGTAAAAAGAGAGTCTTTAATAAAAGAGTCGTGGAATCTTAAGGGGGCTAAAGAAGCTCTAACTAAAGATTTTAAAAATTGGAATCCAGTGGTTGATAATATCATATCAAGTTCTGATAAAATCTTCCTTGGTGGGCTTTATAATAGAGCTCCCTTAAAAAGTTGGACAGATAACAAAACAGTATTGGTAGGGGATGCCGCTCACCCGATGTTACCCTCTATGGCACAAGGGGCCTCTCAGGCCTTAGAGGATACAAGTGCCCTGATAAACTGCCTGAAAGAGGGAAACACAATTGAGTCATCAATTAAAAAGTTTTTTTTATATAGAAATTCTAGAGTGTCAAAAATTCAAACTAGGTCACGAGATAACTTAAACTTGTTTCACTTAAATAAAATTCATAAAAAAATACTTTATTATGGAGGTCTTTGGCTGCTGAACCAAACGTACCCAGAGCTTATTCATCGAAAACAAGATTGGATTTACTCGCACAACCCATAAGCAAACTATAGTTAATTTGTAGTGCATGTTAATTTTTAACAAACTGTCGGGAGCAAAAAAATGTTAGAAGGTATTCGAGTAATTGAACTTGAAGGAATTGGACCAGGACCTTTTGCTGGGATGACATTAGCTGATCTTGGAGCAGATGTTGTTAAAGTTCATAGACCTAGCCCAACACAAGAAGATAAAAAAGAGACTTTAAGCCTTTTAGATCGGGGTAAGAGGTCAGTCATACTGAACCTCAAGGACCAGAAGGATAAGCATACGCTAAAAGGTTTAATAAAAGGGGCGGATGTATTAATTGAAGGGCATCGACCTGGTGTTATGGAGCGTTTGGGATTTGATGAAAAAACAATTTTCGAATTAAATCCAAATATAATTTTTGGTAGAATAACTGGGTGGGGGCAGGGAGGCCCTAATGCAACTCAAGCAGCTCATGATCTCAATTATATTTCAAAAACAGGCTCACTCTGGTTTAGCTCTAATGAGGGGGATAATCCCTTTACTCCTCCAACAATGGTAGGTGATATTGGTGGGGGTGCTTTGTATCTAGTAATAGGCATCTTGGCAGGCCTTTTTAGCGTGAAAAATGGGGCAAAAGGTACTGTTGTAGATGCTGCTATTGTTGATGGTACAGCACATATGATGAATTTACTTTTATCGTTATATCCTGATGGAATTCAGTCTATAAAAAGAGGTAAAGGCCTCTTGGATGGACCTCACTGGAGTCGATGTTATAGATGTTCGTGTGGAGAATTTATTTCAGTCCAATGTTTGGAACCAAAGTTTTATTTAATTTTTTTGGATGTTCTTGGATTGTCTGACGACCCTGAGTTTTTAGATCAGCATGATAAAGCTCAATGGCCTTTGCTTACAATTAAATTGAAGAACATATTTTTAACTCAGAGTCGAACTTACTGGGGTGAACTTTTTGAAAACTCAGATTCCTGTGTTATGCCAGTATTGTCTCCGTTGGAGTCAACAAATGATCCACATATGAAAGCTCGCAATATATGGACAATTACAGACTCGGCATTACAGGCCGCCCCCGCTCCAAAATTTTCAAATTGGATTAATTCAAGTTATCAAACAATTCCGACTAAAGGAGAGCACAGTCAGGAAATTTTAAAAGAATTAAATGACAAAGCTTAAAATAAAAAAAGAAGGTTAACTGTGGAAGGGTAATATTTTCTGCATTGATGCGCGCTTTCGCATAGCCAAATTATGCTTTTTCAACTTTTCAAATCTTGAAAGTTCTACATTGTCATCCTCAAACCATCTGTAAGCTAGCGCTAAGTAAGGATCGCAAATTGTGTATTGATCTCCCAATACCCATGGCCCAGTAAACAGATTTTCTTCTATTAATTCTGCACATAGTGTCATATTTGTTTGAACTTTTTTTGCCATTAGAGCTTGGGCGTCTCTGTCATCTACCCACCTTGACCCCCGATGTTTGTGAGCATGAGCTACGTGCACGGTTGAGGAAAGGTAATTGTTAAATGACTGCCCTTTAGCAAATAAGAACGGATCTGTTGGGAGTAGTTCTTTATGCGGGTTAAGCTGAGCTATATATGTCAAAATAGCTGGGGTCTCTGTAAGTATCCCAAACTCTGTGACAATTGAAGGTACTCGTCCTTTGGGATTAATTTCTAGATATGGACGTTCATTTTGAGCGCCACTCGAAAGATCAATGTGAATTTGATTATAACTTTGCCCTGCGTCCTCAAGTAAGATGTGGACCGCATAAGATGCAGAACCTTTTGAGTAATAGAAATCCATGTTAATCCTCTGTTTATATGACTTTAATTTATATTTACCATTTTATTTGGTATTTTATTTTTTATGTTTGATTAGTCACTTTAGATAAAATTAGATTTATCTAATATAATGTATACGGTATATATTAAATTTTAAGTAATGTGTTGTTGGCTAAATTAATGGTTTCAGAAAATGTACAAAAATAAACATCAATGGGCAAGGAAAATTGGATTTGGGTTCAGCCCTAACGATGATATTCCCTTAGATATTAATGCATGGAACATTGAACAACTTAATGATGAATTTCCATCTTTTGGTCTAAATAAAGTTGGCTTATGGCCTGAGAAGTATAATTTCTCTATCAAACAAAGGTTTGAAAGACTTGATAAACACATAACATATAGAAATAAAGTCCAAGCAGAGAATATTGACCGACAAGAAAAAAACAAACGTGTAAGAGCTTCAAAGAAAGAAGCCGATGTTGATAAGTACGATGTGTATAAGCTTTGGAACTCTGCAATATATGATAATGATATCTTTAAACAAAGATTACTCCACTTTTGGACAAATCATTTCACAGTTGGAGGTAGTAATGGCTTTAGAAATTATGTGATAGGGGATTTGATCTATAATGTAATTTATAAAAATTTAAACGGATCTTTTGATGATTTACTATATTTGGTCACATCTCATCCGGGGATGTTGGATTATCTTGATAATCAGACTAGTATCGGAGAAAATTCAAAAGAAGCAAAATCGCTTAGAAAAAAAGGAAAAATAGCTGGTTTAAATGATAATCTAGCAAGAGAGTTATTAGAATTACACACAGTTTCGCCAGCAAGAAAATATTCAGAAACAGATATTAGAAATACTGCAAAAGTATTAGCGGGCTGGGGTGTATTTGTTGGTGACTTTATTGAAGAATTTAATAACCATAAAAAATGGAAAAATATATCAGGCAACACAAAATTCGAAGAATTTGTTCTAGCACCATATGTAAAAGGAAGGGCAGAACCTGGGAAAAAGGTTGTAATGGGTAAGACATTTCCCTCGGGACCTAAAGCGCTCCGTAAATTAACGAATATGTTGGCTAAGGATGATTTTACTGCTCAGCACCTTTCGAAAAAGTTAGCGGTTCATTTTATAGGCGAAAATGCAAGTAAAGGTGAGGTCAAAGTAATTTATGATACTTGGAAAAAGTCAAATGGTGACCTTGCTGCGGTACATAGAGCCACATTAAAAGTTGCACAGGCTACGAAAAACAAAAAATTTCTTTGGCCATCAACATGGATGTTTCAAAGTATTAGGGTTTCGGGAGCTCGTTTCATAAAAGAGAATGAATCAGGTGGAGGTTTTGGCAGGATACAAGATAATGGCCGGCCTGCTTATGAACCATTAGGCATTCTTGATGAAATTGGCCATAATTTTTGGGCTTCCAGGCAACCTGATGGCTACTCTGAAAAAAAACTAGACTGGGTGTCTACAGAACATCTTGATCGTAGAATTCGAATAGCATCGAGAATATTTCGTGCAGGACCATCTAGATCAGGTGAGGAAATAGCAGATTTACTAGATTTCTCTGATAGGACAAAATTAGTCATTTCAAAAGGTAGGGGTTCTGAGGAGAAATTCATTATCGCTTTATGTAGTTCAGATTTTATGGAGGTTTAGATGATAAGTCGTAGACACTTTTTATCGATAGCAGCACCAGCTTTAGCGTTATCTGGTTATCCAGTACATGGCTTCACCAAAGAGCCTATCGAAGGACGCATCATAGTCATCATGCTTCAAGGTGGAATGGATGGCTTGCTTGCTATCCCGCCCGTAGGTGATGACAACCTCTTTAAACAAAGAAAAGCACTAGTAGCCTCTAACCCATTAAAGCTTAATCCATTATTTGGAATACATCCTAATTTTAGAAACTTTTCAAAGATGTTGAAAAGCAATGAAGCATCAATAGTTCACGCAACATCATTTCCATATACCGGACGTTCTCATTTCGAAGGACAAAATGTTGCTCAAAGTGGATCAAAATTACCATTTTCTACAAATACAGGTTGGTTAGGTCGCGCTATGGATTTTGCAAAAATAACTGGAAAAGCATTATCTCTTGATGCTCCACTGTTAATTAGGGGCGCCCCTGAGTTTGATAACTTCTACCCTGCAAGTATTGAAAAAACACGTTCTCCACAAACAGCCCTTATAGACCTTATCAAAGAGACACATGATGGCGACGTTATGATCGCAATTGATAAGTTAAGCAGAGGATCAATGTCTGGGCCGAGCAGACTTAGGGCCAGGGATCCATTAAGTTTAGCAACGAAGGCAGGAGAGTCTATGAGAGAGTTAAATGGCCCTCGTGTTGCAGTTCTGACGATACCAGAGTTTGATGATCACTCAAGTATTGGCTCTACAACAGGTCATCATCCTGAATTATTTACCTTACTAGATAACGTTTTTTATAATTTAAAAATCGCATTAAAAGAGCAGTGGGATAATACAATTGTTCTAACAACAACCGAGTTTGGTAGGACTGTCCAAGAAAATGGATCTGCCGGAACAGATCATGGCTATGGATCTGTAGGTTTATTAGCAGGCGGTTTAATTAATAAATCAAGTGTTGTTGCGAATTGGCCGGGGTTAGCCTCGAAAGACCTTTATGAAAAAAGAGATCTGTTCGCTACTATTGATTATCGTTCTGTTTGCTCGGCCTGTATTGAAGCTGCATTCGGTCTTGATCATGATTTTATTATAGAAAAAGTTTTTGAAGACAAAAAGATAGCGCGTGTTTATGAGCATATATTTGGATGACTAAAATTAAATTAAAGATTATATTATTTGTAATTCTAATGGTGTTTGGCACACAAGTCCAAGCTGAGAAAAATGTTCTTTGTATTCAAAAATTCTTAACTAAGACTGTATTTAACCCAGGCCCCTCAGATGGCGCCTGGGGAAAGAAAACAGAAACTGCTATTAATCAATTGATGAGCCAAGCAAACAATTTTGAATCGCAAAATATTAAAAAGAGTGATGCAGAAAAGATATGCAAAACACTTAGTGGTAGTCAAGGCTCAAAGCTGCATGAAATTGGTCAATTCAAGCGCTTTCCAATAGCGATAACAGAGGATATTGGTGAAATTAAATCTTTAACAGACTTTGATTTCACTAATATTACTATAAGCACAAACGTAACTTATAAAAGATGTGCTTTTGATATAATACACTCTGAAGGTTGGCGTCGGGCAAAGGGAAAAGTTGGGATTAAAAATGGTACATTAGTTTTTAAAAACCATGAGTGGTATGCCGGACTCGCCTCATCTGGGAGAGAACACTTATTGAATGAAGAAGCTAATTTGAAGCTAACAAATACTGGAGTACATGGGATATTACCCCATGTATCTTATGTGGCGGAGGGTGAGGTTGACAAGCCAGTGCAGTACATAACATTAGGTAAAAACTATATAAAGGCCACAAAACCCTCTTATTTCGAGGAGGGGGTCGAAGGCTCTAATAATTATACAGATCGCTATGGAAGTACTTATACCTTTCAATTATCTTTTTGCAGTTAAGATAAAAAATTTTTGTATTGAGAAATCCTTAAAAGCATTACCCTGTTTATAAAATTTTTAAAAAGGGACTCCAACTAAACTACTTAAGTGGGAGCCCCTAATCTAATATACTTACCTGCTGTTAAGAGATTAACTTTTTCCTTGGCCTTTCTCTGTTGCATTAACCAAGCAAGCCATATTTCCATATGGATGTTTGTTTTCATGCATTAGTTGGTGAGCATGCCCTATTTCATCAAAAGAATAAGTTTCGGAAAGACATGGATCAACTTTTCCTGCAAGCACTAACTCATTTACTGCTTCCGATTGTTCATCATTGGCTAAATGTGAGCCCTGTAGCCGTTTTTGCATCATCCAGTGATATCTTAGATCGAGAGTAATGTTGTAACCTGTTGTTCCAGCACAAATAACGATCATTCCGCCTGTATCACAAACAAACCCTGAGGTTGGGAGAGTGGCCTCTCCTGGGTGTTCAAAAACAATTTTAGGATTCTTTCGTTCACCTAGAGCTTCCCAAATTGCCTTACCAAACGCTCTAACTCCTGACATCCACGCTTTGTAATCGGGAGAAGTCGTATTTGGCATTGGACCCCAATGGGTGAAGTCATTTCTGTTAATTACACCCACAGCTCCTTTATCTAAACAAAACTGTCGTTTATCTTCACTTGAGATAACAGCTATAGGTTTACCGCCAAGTGCTGAGACAATCTGAAGTGCCATTGCCCCTAAGCCCCCTGCAGCTCCCCAAACTAAAACAGCATCACCAGGCTCTACAATGTTTGGTGACCACCCCATAAGTTGCCTATAAGCGGTGGAAGCACAAAGCATATAGCATCCGGCTTCTTCCCAGCTGAGGTGTTTTGGTTTCTTCTTGATTTGATGTGATTGTGCTCGAGCAAATTGACAATATGACCCGTAGTTAGTTTGGTAACCCCAGATTCTTACTGAAGGTGCAAGCATTGGGTCTTTTCCAGAAAGAACCCAAGGATCTTCTGGCTCCCACCAACCACTATGCACAACAACTTCTTCACCAATCTTTACATCATTTACTTCAGATCCAACGGCCCAAACAATCCCTGATGCATCTGATCCGCCGGCATGAAAATCTTCTGGCTCCCCTTTTTTTTGTCGATCAGCGATAACGTCAATTGGGTATCCCAAGCCAGCCCATACGTTATTATAATTTATTCCAGTTGCCATTACATAAACTAAAACATCTTTTGCTCCTAGTTCAGGAGTGTTAATGACTTCGCGTTGCCACGATTTTGATGGTTCCCCGAACCTATCTTGCCTAACAGTAAAAGCGTGCATTTTAGGTGGTACTTCGCCTAATGGCGGCATCTCTCCAAGAGAGTAAAGTTCTTTTTTAGACACTGGTATGTTTCCTTTATTACTAATTAAGTTTTTATGATTCCTATTTGTCAGACATTTGAATATTAAACAACAAAATTTTTATAGGATGATAATTTTGATATTTTATAAGTGACTACTTTTAAGATACTTAATTAATTTTTTATTCTAAAAGTTTTTATAAAAACTGTTTTGTAAAATCTATTATTTCATTAAGAGCATTTTTAAATTCTGCATCATTTACTGTCATCGCAATTCGAACATACCCTAAAGCTGATTTTCCAAAAATTTCTCCTGGCATGACTGCAATATGCTTTTTTGCAAGTAATAAGCTTGAAAATTGTTTACCTGTAAGACCTGTTTTGCGAACATCTAGCAGTAAATACATTGCCCCTGTGGGGGGCACTAGTGTTAAAAGGTTTTGCTTAGAGAATATCTGAGTTGCTAAATCCCGCCTACGTTTGAAAGGAGTTGCTATTTCATTTTCAAATTTTTTTCCAAGACTTAGCCCGTGCAGAGCTGCATCTTGAATGAAACCGGGTACGCCGTATGTCGTATGAGTTGCAAAATTAATTAGGTGATCTATAAATTCTTCGGGGGCTACTGCCCAACCAATTCTACTTCCAGTCATAGCATGACTTTTTGACATTGAGCCTATAACAATTGTTCTCTCAGACATTCCTTCAATAGATCTTGGGGAAATATGAGTGCCCTCCCAAACCTGAGTATCGTAAACCTCATCAGAAATTAACCATAGATTATTTTTCTTACACGCTAGTGAAATGTCTTCTAAAGTGTCTCTAGTATACACGACACCTGTAGGGTTATTAGGTGAGTTTATCAGTAATGATTTTGCCCCGTCTGATGCAGTGTCGATAGCCTCTCCTGATAACTGAAAATTTTCCTCTGGCCGTGCTTTTATAACTTTAGGTTTGGCACCGGCTCCTGCAATTGTACCTGGATAAGTTGCATAATAGGGGTCACAATAAAGTGCAATGTCTCCCGGATTGCAAACACCCAAATGTGCTGCAAATAGTGCTGACTGCCCTCCAGGTGTAATTATTACGTTTTTGTATGTTGTAGGAATGCCTGTTCTCTTTGTTACCCTATGTGCTATTGCTTCACGCAAATTTTTATTTCCACTAACTGGTGCATAACCAGTGTTTCCATTAATTGCTGATTTATTTAAAGCATCAAGAATTCTTGGATCCGTCCTAATGTCGTGTTCACCTATTGTTAATTCAGTAATTTTCTGCCCTGAATTTTTAAGCTCTCTAACTTCATCTAATAATTCCCAGTCATTTGCGCTTAATAATGTAAGCTCTTTTATCCTAGTGGAGGGTTGTAATTTAATCAAAGGTCTAGCTCCTGTTACAAAGGTATTTTAGATGTGCGAATATCAAACACTAAACCATTCTCAATTCAATGTTGCGAAAGCCTTTTTTTCAATTTCTAACTTGATTGGTATTTAATTCACTTCAATAGAGGTTTAATTTTTATAAAATTGATGTAAGAGAACTTATCTTAGCGTTTTAGTGATAACCACTGTATTAATTATTCAAAGTATAGAAACAATGCCTAACATAAAAATTTATAACTCAATCACAAGAAAAAAAGAGGATTTTTTACCTTTAGATCCCCAAAATGTTAGGATGTACGTTTGCGGCCCTACTGTTTACGACCGAGCTCATTTAGGGAATGCAAGACCAGTTGTCGTTTTTGATACCCTTTTTAGGTTGTTGATAGAGGAGTATGGGGAAGACAGTGTCACTTATGTTAGAAACTTTACTGACATAGATGATAAAATAAATTTACGCGCCAAATCACTGGGCATTAAAATCTCTGAAATTACAGATCGAACTATAGATTGGTTTATGGAAGATATGGGCCATTTAAATTCTCTGGTTCCATCAGTCATGCCACGCGCCACTCAATTTGTTGATAAAATGATACAAATGATTGATGGCCTTATCAAAACAGAAAATGCGTACTTTAAGGAGGGTCATGTTTTGTTCAGAGTCAGATCCTACGAACACTACGGTAGCCTTTCTGGCCGATCTGTAGATGATATGATAGCTGGTGCGAGGGTAGAAGTGGCACCTTTTAAGGAGGACCCTTTAGATTTTGTTTTGTGGAAGCCATCTACTGATGATCTTCCTGGGTGGGAGTCGCCATGGGGTAGGGGAAGACCAGGTTGGCACATTGAATGTTCTGCCATGGCAAAAGATTTATTAGGTGGTAGTTTCGATCTTCACTGTGGTGGAAGCGATCTTAAGTTTCCTCACCATGAAAATGAAATTGCTCAATCTAATTGTGCACATCCAAATGAAAGTTTTGCAACCTACTGGATGCATAATGAGATGTTAAAAGTAAATGGCAAAAAAATGTCAAAAAGTTTATCAAATTTTTATACTGTTAATGATTTGTTGCAATGTAATATCTCAGGTGAAGTAATTAGGTTTATTTTACTTAACACTCATTATAGAAAACCCTTAGATTGGACAGAAAACCGAGTTAATGACGCCAAAAATATACTCAAAAAGTGGCGGTCTCAAACATTAAATGTTAACCCTGGCGTTGTTGACAGAAGGGTTATTGAAGCGTTGTCTGATGATTTAAACACTGTTGCTGCAATTAGTGTTTTACATAAAATTTTCAACCAACGTGATTACTCAACTTTATTAGCTTCAGCTAGATTTATTGGTTTACTCGCAGAAACATCAATTAATGAAGAGGAAAATGAATTTGATCAAAAAATATTAGATAAAGTTTTAGTAATACTTTCAGACAAGAGGTTAACTGCACTTGAGGAAAAAAACTACGAAGAGGTGGATAAATATAAAAATAGAATTATTAAAACCGGTATTGATGTGCAAATATCCAAGGATACAATTAAATTAGTACCTAATAGTTCGTTTGATCGAGTTGCTTTAAGGGGATTAGTAGATGAATAAAGAAAAGTTATATATTTATGACACCACTCTTCGTGATGGACAGCAAACGCATGGAATCCAATTTTCAACTGACGACAAGATAAACATATCAAAACTAATTGATATGCTTGGAGTAGATTTCATTGAGGGAGGTTGGCCTGGAGCCAATCCCACAGACAGTGAGTTTTTTGCTTCTGTGCCAAAGTTAAATGCGACAATGACAGCATTCGGGATGACGAAACGAGATGGGCGCTCTGCGGAAAATGACGAAGTACTTGCAGCAGTAATTAATGCAGGTACCACTTCTGTTTGCTTAGTTGGTAAAACTTATGATTTTCATGTGACTAAAGCGTTAGGTATAAGTTTACCTAATAATATTGTTAATATATCAAAATCTATTGAACACATTGTCGCAAAAGGAAGAGAAGCGATATTTGATGCCGAACATTTTTTTGATGGGTATCAGGCAAATCCTAATTATGCACTTGATTGTTTACATGCAGCGTATTCGTCAGGTAGCCGTTGGATAGTTCTATGTGATACAAACGGGGGCACTTTACCTTCAAAAATTTATCAAATTACTCAAGAGGTAATTAAAAGTGGTATCCCAGGGTCTAGCTTAGGGATCCATTGTCATAATGATACTGAGAATGCTATTGCTGGCTCTTTAGCTGCTATTGATGCAGGTGTTCGTCAGGTACAAGGTACTATTAATGGTCTTGGTGAGAGATGTGGAAATACTAATTTAATATCATTAATACCGACATTGCTTTTAAAAGAGCCCTATAAGAGTAAGTTTTCCCTTGGGATAGGCGAAGAAAATTTATTGGAATTAACAAAAACGAGTCGTTTACTCGATGATATCTTAAATCGCGTTTCGAACACGCATTCGGCCTATGTTGGTAGCTCTGCGTTTGCTCATAAGGCAGGTTTGCACGCCAGTGCAATTTTAAAGGATCCGTCCACTTACGAACATATTGATCCTGGCCTTGTGGGAAATGATAGAATTATCCCAATGTCAAATCAAGCAGGGCAATCAAATTTAAAAAAGAGATTAAGTGATGCTGGGATAGAGGGATTTGAAAAAGCCTCTCTATCGCGATTGCTAGATACAGTAAAAGAAAACGAAGATCGAGGCTATTCTTACGATACAGCTCAGGCATCCTTTGAACTTTTAGCCTTAAAAGAACTCGGTAAATTACCTATATTTTTTAAAGTAGTTCGATATCGTGTTACCGTTGAAAGAAGACAGAATAAAATTGGAGATTTTGTTACACTTTCGGAAGCTGTTGTAGTTGTTAACATTGGAGACGAAAAGAAATTATCGGTGTCGGAGTCTATGGATGAGGTTGGTTCAGATAGAGGCCCTATTAATGCACTATCAAGAGCGTTAGCTAAGGATTTAGGGTCTTATCAAAGCGCAATAGACGACATGAGGCTTGTTGACTTTAAGGTTCGTATTACTAGCGGTGGAACAGAGGCAGTGACTAGAGTTATTATAGATTGTGTGGATCAATCTGGTACGCGTTGGTCAACAGTAGGCGTGTCTCCAAATATTGTTGATGCTTCGTTCGAAGCGTTATTAGATGCTATAAATTGGAAATTAATTAAAGAGAATTGTAAGGTTTGACCTCAAACGAACATTCAGAGCAGGTTAGATGTTTTGATTCAGATCGGTATCTAGCTTCCCTGCTTGCTGAACCATCAGATCAAAAAAAACTGCATCTCCTTTACTGTGCAAACCTAGAAATTGCTAAGTCTGCCTGGACTTCACCAGAACCAATGATTTCAGAAATTAGGTTGCAATGGTGGAAAGATAACTTAATAAAAAGTTCAGAATATAAAGAGAATTCTACTCATATAGTTAAAGAATTGGTTACTCTTTTCGAGGCGAATGACATTCCATTAACTCTAATCAATGAGATGGTTGATGCGAGGTCTTGGGATTTATTATCTGAGCCTTTTAAATCACAAGATGATCAAATAAAATATATAGATAAGACGTATGGCAATCTTTACTGGGCGGGGGCACTTCTACTGGGGGTGGATCGTAATATGGAAAGTTTAGTACGTAAATATGCATTTGGTGCAGGAATAGCATCGTTTTTTGGCGCAGTTAAGAGACTTGAATCCTTAGGTAAAAGACCACTTATCAAATCTTCTAATGAAAGTATTAAGTCATTAGGTAGATTAGGAATAAAAAGTTTTGAAGAAGGTGTAAAAGGTTTAAGAAGTCAAAAAAATTTATTCCCCGTTTTGTTATCTGCCTGGACAACTAAAACTTTACTTAAGCAAGTAATTAAAAATCCATCAGCAGTAAAGTCTGGTGATTTAACAGTAAAAAACATTACAAAAAAGTGGGGTTTTCTATGGCGATCTACTCTGAGGTTACTGTAATTTTTCAGGTTTATTTACGCTGGAACAGGATTTCTTTTGTTCATAATGAGCCATGTTAAGGCTATCCCTGCAAGAATAAGCATTGGTATCATAGCTAAGCTTACGGTGGACCATCCTTCCTGAGGGGAGCCACCAGAGCAGTTCATAAGTCCCCCAGAGGTGAGAGAGGCCAGGGTGACTGACCCAAAGATAATAAAGTCGTTAGTTCCCTGAACAATACCTCGTTCACTCTTATTGTGACTGGAAGAGATTAATGTAGTGGCTCCTATAAAGCCAAAATTCCAACCAACACCCAGTAAAGCTAACGCAAAGTAAAAATTCATTAGGTCAACTCCTAAAAAGGCAGTTATCCCTGAGAAAGCTAAAATTATTAAGCCTATAGCAATAATTTTTTCTGCGCCAAAGCGAACGATTAAGTGTCCTGTAAAGAAAGAGGGAATAAACATTGCCAACACATGGGTTGATACAACATTATTTGCCTGTGTTTGTGTGAACCCACAACCAACAACTGCTAGAGGTGTCGAAGTCATTACAAGATTCATTAAACAATAAGATACTAATCCACAAATCATTATGGCCACAATTTTAGGTGTTTTTAGTATCTCAAGTCTTGAGCGAACTTTCTCTGTAGTGACTTTTGCCTTATCAGCGATTGTTTTTGGAAGATCTAAGGCAAAAAATAAAAATAGTCCTATAATATTTAAAACTATTATAGCTAAGTAAGAGCCTAAGAACTGTGTAGAGGTTGCTCCCTGAAGTAAATTATTTAACTGTGGTCCAAATACAGCTGACAGAAGACCTCCGGCCATTACATACGAAATAGCTTTTGGACGAGACTCATCTGAGGCACTGTCAGCAACAGTAAACCTATAAAAACCTTGCGCCGACATATAAATCCCGGAAAACAAGCTACCTACTAAAAGCAATCCAAATGAGGCATTGAGTAATCCTATAGCTGCGATAGATGCACCTAAAGCGCCACCACAAGCCCCAACTATTAAACCTATTCGTCGACCACGTTTTTGCATTAACGCACTGAGCCATGGTGCAGTCATCATTGAGCCAAACACAATGAGTGAAATGGGTAATGTTGCTAAGCATGGATTAGTGGAAAGCATGTTTCCCGCTAAACCTCCAACTACAAACATCATTGGCATTTGGCAACCAAGGGTAGCTTGAGCTATGATTAGTACAATTACATTTCTTCTGGTTCGGGGATCATTTTTAAAAAAACTATTTGCTGAAGACATTTGCAACTATTCGCTTATAAGTGTTACTATATTTCGGTCTTGTCGATGATATGAGCGAATGAACCACTCACCAAACCTTTTACTAATCCTAAATTAGGAAGACTATTGTCCGATGAGTCAGAACTTGTAAATAGTGATTCACCATTAAACTGTTCAGTTTTTGCATAATGAAACTCATGACCAAAGAAACTTCCAACAAAACTACCTTTGATACTCTTGAGCTTTCTATACCCAAGAGTTAATTTAGGGCTTTTAAAAGTTGTAACCAAATCAAGAAGGTTGAGCATCTTATGTTTTGTTCCATCACTGCCAATCAAAATTTTTCCCAAAACCATGTATCCACCACATTCTCCGTAGACTAATGATTTTTTTGAAGCATCTTGCATTGAGTTAATAAAAATACTGTTGTTAGCTATAATACCTGCATATAGCTCTGGATAACCTCCAGGTAGGTAAATAAAGTCAGAATCAGGTACTGGTTCGTTTGCTAAAGGAGAAAAATATCTAATTGTTGCTCCGGCTTTTTTCCAATCCTGTTCTAGGTGTGGATAAATAAAAGAAAATGCTTTATCCTTAGCGATGGAAATATTTTGTCCAGGTGGTGAATTAAGCTTCTTTGACTTGAGTTTTAAATTATTATTAAAATCTAATTTATCTAAATCTACATTCACCTCAATTTGATTTGCCATATTGTCCAACCAATCCTCAAGGTCATCTCGTTCTGAGGCTTGGACCAAACCAAGATGCCTCGATGGTTGGTGAAATGCACTGTCACGTTTTAGTGCGCCAATTACTGGTGGGAAAAAACTATCAGAAAGTGAGTTTCTAATCATTTTTT
Organism: uncultured Paracoccaceae bacterium; assembly: GCA_913041145.1. GTDB lineage: Bacteria > Pseudomonadota > Alphaproteobacteria > Rhodobacterales > Rhodobacteraceae. Next base: position 17,785 of record CAJWHE010000009.1, on the reverse strand, counting down.
CATGTTTTTCGCTTCCAAGTTTATTTAAAATTATACCTAGGAAGCTTAATTTAGTATCATGAGTTATAAAACCTCTTACAAGGGCAGCTACTGATTGTGCCATTTTAGAACAATCTATGACCAATACTACATGCAAATTTAAAGTTTTTGCTAATAATGCTGTTGAACCGCTTAAACCGGATGAATCCCCATCAAACAATCCCATTGCACCTTCAACTATGTAAGTTCCTTTGCCACAAGAAAGTTCTTTTAAACGGTCGCTAGTCATGGCCCAAGTATCTAAGTTAAAAGATGTGTTTCCACATGCAAATTCATGGAACCTTGGATCGATATAATCAGGCCCAGATTTTGCTGATCGTACGTTCATTTTTCTCGCTAAAGCTCTAAGAATTCCTAACGTTATAACTGTCTTACCTGAACCAGAGTTAGGAGATGTAATTAACACACCATTTTGCATTATTACGCACTTTCAATGGAAAGACTGGAGCCTAATGGATCAAGATTGCGAGGTGGAACACCGACAGCCTGAGATTGCCAATCAAGTACCTGTCGCATCATTACAGACTTACCAATGCAAATTATCGCTGGTGGTTTTAAATTTGAAGAAGATATATCTTCCACACATTTTATCAATGTAGTTTCTAAAACTTTTTGTTTAGGAAGGGTGGCTGCCGTAACGATTGCTACTGGTTCATTTGGATCTCTTCCAGCTTCAATTAGAGTAGAGCTTATCTTATCTATATGTTTCATGCCCATATATATCACAATAACTTGAGAGCCTTTTGATATTGAGTGCCAGTCAAGTGAAGACGGCGTCTCTCCTAAATGATCGTGACCGGTAACAAAGGTAACAGATTGATTGACATCTCTATGGGTGACGGGAATCCCTGCATATGCTAGACCTCCAATTCCAGCTGAAATTCCCGGAATAATTCGTATTGGAATACCATTTTGAACCAGAGTTTGGGCTTCTTCACCTCCTCGACCAAATACGAATGGATCGCCCCCTTTGAGTCTAAGAACTTTCTTATTTTTTCTTGCTAACTCTATCAATTGTAAAGAAATATCTCTTTGTTTAAATGAAGGTTTTCCACCTCGTTTTCCTGCATAAACTAGTTTAGCCTGAGGTGCCCATTCTAAGATATTTTTGTCAACTAAAGCGTCATAAACTACCACATCTGCTTGTTTTAAGCCGTTTAGAGCATGTAAGGTAATTAACCCTGGATCCCCTGGGCCAGCACCGCATAACCAAACCCATCCAGGATGAAGGGAGGGCCAAGACCCGCTTATATCAGGAACATTAGAATTCATAAATAAATGTATTACCGTTTTAGTTGAAATATGCAAAGAAAATTATTGATTTAATATAGCGCCTTGGCGTCACAAACATGTACGTTTATAATGAAAATATTATGAATCAAGAAAAACCAATTGTATTGAGAAAAGGTTGGACTACTGGGGCATGTGCAACTGCTGCTGTAAAGGGTGCTTTGGTTGGCCTGTGGGGAGGTAAATTCTCAAAAACTGTAAGCATTATTTTGCCCAAAGGTGAAACACCAACTTTTGATTTGGTCAAACCAAAAAAAGGGATTGGATGGTCAGAAGTTGGAATTGTTAAAGATGCTGGTGATGATCCTGATGTAACTCACGGGTGCGTGGTGATTGCTAGAGTTAAAGAAACACCTAATTCAGTTACCTTTAAAGCTGGAAAAGGGATAGGTACCGTTAGCATGCCTGGGTTGCCAATTGGAGTTGGAGAACCAGCAATTAATCCAAAGCCACGGGAAATGATGAAGTCTATTGTTCATGAAATGGCAGAGTTGTATTCAAAAAAGCCAAATATCGAAATAACAATATCGATACCAAATGGTGAGATTATTACTAAAAAAACCTGGAACCCCCGTTTAGGTATAGTTGGAGGATTATCTATTTTAGGAACGACAGGAATTGTACGCCCCTTTTCTTGCTCTGCTTGGATTGCGTCAATTCATCGGGGAATAGACGTTGCTAGAGCCGCTAGCTTTCCTCATGTTGCTGGTTGTACTGGCTCGACTAGTGAAGGGGCTGTTCAAAAATTATTTAATCTTCCAGATCAGGCAATGCTTGATATGGGTGATTTTGCTGGAGGTATGATTAAATATCTAAATAAAAACCCGGTTAGCCGTGTTACTATAGGTGGGGGTATCGGGAAAATTACTAAGTTTGCGTTTGGAGCTATAGATCTTCATTCGAAACGCTCACAAGTTAATTTTAAAAAACTATCGCTATTAGCTCAAAACAATGATTTACCAGATATTTCAAACGTTAACACAGCACTAGAAGCTCTAGAGTTGGCTGGAAATGACCTTGCAGTTTTAATCGCTGATTTGGCACTTCAAAGATTAAAGTCTCTAACAAAACACTCAGGTATGGATTGTGGGATTGTAATAGTCAATAGAACTGGAACTGTTATCTCAAGAGTTGGTAATTGAAAGTTCTTCTCTTAGCCGGAACCAACGAGGCCCGCCTCTTAGCTCCCGAACTTTTAGCTAGAGGCTTTGACGTGACAGCATCACTTGTAGGAAGCACTCGAGCTCCACGTTCGTTAGGCTGTAAGACCCGTTTTGGGGGATTTGGTGGAGATAAGGGTTTTATGTCCTGGTTAGATACCTCTAAGACGAACATAGTTATAGATGCTACTCATCCTTTTGCTTTTAAGATCACTGAAAGGACCCAGCGTTTATGTATGGAAAAGAAGATCCCCTATATTTTTATTTTAAGGAATGAATGGGTCCCCAAAGAAGTTGTAAATTGTACATCAGTTGAGACTTACAAAGAGGCTATTAGTAAGATATCCCCTGGCTCTAGAGTGTTTTTAGCAACTGGAAGGCAGTCACTTGATGAATTTTCTCTTTTAACCGATTCTTATATTTTTTGTAGACTAATAGACAAACCCACAGAAAATTTTCCGTTTCAGAATGGAGAATATGTTGTTGGGCGCCCACCTTTTTCGGTAACCGATGAAGTGAATTTATTTAAAAAACTTGAAGTTGATATCTTGGTGCTTAAAAACTCTGGGGGAGATTCGTCTAAAGCTAAGTTAAGAGCTGCAAATATATTAAAGATACCGGTTATCATGCTGGTGCGACCTGACTACACAGGTATAAATAGTGTTAACAGTATATACCAATGTTTAGAGTGGGTGAGTGAAATTGATAAAAATAGAAAATGAGCAATCGTTAAATAACGCTTTAGGTGAGTTAGTCAAAACTGATTCTGATATGGCCAGAGTTATTAAGAGTGTGGGAAAAGTAAACCTTAGGAATCGAGAAGATGGGTTTCAAGCGCTTTTAAGAGCTATTGTTGGACAACAATTAAGTGTTAAGGCTGCGGCGGCTATATGGGCCAAGCTAGAGCTTGCAGGTTTAATTTTAGAAGAAAATATAAATTTTTGTACCGATGAAAAATTACGAGAGTGTGGCCTGTCTCGACAAAAAGTAAAATATACTCGGGCGCTTGTTGCTGCTAAAATTGACTACAATGAACTTCGTTCTTTAACAACAGATCAGGTTATAGAGGTTTTAAGTAAAGTTTCTGGGATTGGACGGTGGACAGCCGAGATATACGCTATGTTTTCACTTAATCACCCAGATGTATTTCCCGCTGGCGACTTAGCTTTGCAGGAAGCAACCCGAATTTTATATAACCTAAAAGATAGACCAAAAGAAAAAGAGATGCGAAGTATTGCGGAAAGATGGAAGCCATGGTGCAGTGTCGCTTCTTTAGCTCTTTGGGAATATTATGCAAAAAATAAAAATCGTGAAGGTGTTTAAATGACAGTAATTTTAGATAGTAACCGTGTTAACTCGCGTTCAGGAGTAGACTCCTCGTTAGTTATTTTTTTACATGGATATGGTGCCAACGGAAATGATTTACTGGGGTTAGCAGATCAATTGTCTGAGCACTTACCTGACACTGTGTTCTTAGCTCCAGATGCTCCAGAAACTTGCAGTGTAAACCCAGGTGGTTTCCAATGGTTTCCGATCCCATGGATAGATGGTTCTACTGAAGAGGAATCTGAGCGAGGGCTTCTAAGAGCCACCGAGGATTTACAGATGTTTATTAAACAATCTATGGAAGAGGAGGGGTTGAGTGAAGCAGAAACAATTTTAATAGGGTTCTCACAAGGGACTATGATGGCTCTACATGTTGGACCAAGAATGGCTGACTCTATTTTGGGAATAATTGGATTTTCAGGACGGATTTTAAATCCAGAATCTCTTATAGAAGATTGTAAGAGTAAACCGCCAACTTTACTCATTCATGGAGATCAGGATGATGTTGTTCCATTTTCATCTCTGTCTGCTGCAGAATCGACCCTACAAGAATGTGGTTTTGAAGTTGAAACACATGTAATGGAGGGTTCAGGGCATGGAATATCCCCGGATGGATTATTGGCTTGTTTAAATTTTATATTACTGCAGTTGGACTTAGTCTGATTCCTCGCAAAGTTATATATAAGTTAGTAAAGGTCTTATAGTGACAACTAAATTAAAACATTTCTTAAATTTATTGAATTTTATTAACCACGGTTGGGTCTTTTTATGCTCTTAAATGTTAGTAATCATTCAGACTCTGATGTTAACAATATTAATTATAAACCGGCTTTAGTTTTGAATGCTGATTACCGGCCTTTATCATATTACCCGTTATCCCTTTGGCCTTGGCAAGATTCTATCAAGGCAAAATATCTTAATAGGGTTTCGGTTCTGATGGAGTATGAGCAAACTGTACGTTCTCCAAGCATGGAAATTCAAATTCCATCTGTGGTTGTTTTAAAGGATTACATACAACCTAAAAGGCATTTAGCCTTTACACGATTTAATTTATTTTTACGAGATGGGTTTAGCTGCCAATACTGTGGAGGATCTGGGAACTTAACTTTTGATCATATTCTGCCAAGGTCCCTTGGAGGAGTTACAAGTTGGGAAAATGTAGTTTCTGCATGCTTAAGTTGTAATCAAAAAAAAGGTGCAAAAACATTAAAGCAGGTTGCGTTTAATGTGAAAAAAACTCCAAGGAAACCAACGGCAGAAGAATTACAAAATATGGGACGTAAGTTTCCTCCAAATTACCTTCATAAAAGTTGGTTAGATTTCTTATATTGGGACGAAATATTAGAAGTTTAAAACATTTTTTAATAAATAATAATTGTTTCGTTTTAACGTTTAGCTCTTCTTCGGCCGCCCCTGTCTAAATTTCTATTTTCATTAAAGTTAACGACTGGCAAATTGACAATAGAATTTAATATTGGGAACTGCTCAACCGAATTAGGAATATTAGAAGCATTCACAAAATGTTCTTGAAATCGCGGTTCAATTGCCGTTTCAATTTTATGAATTTCTAAAACTATTTTTTCTATTAAACTCCTGGAGTCCATATCCAACAATGCAATTCTAGCTCCAGTCCCAGCAGCATTTCCTGCACTTGAAACCTTTTCTAAAGGACAGTCGGGTATCATGCCTAACACCATCGCGTGTTTAGGACTTATGTGAGCACCAAACGCTCCGGCTAAAACAATTCTTTCAACTTTTTCAATTTCAAATTTATCCATTAAAAGTCTAGCACCTGAGTACAGAGCAGCTTTTGCCATTTGAATTTCACGAATGTCTTTATTCGTAATTGTAATGCGTGCGCCCCCAGTCTCTGTTTCGTCCCAAACAAGATAAGAATTTGTTCTTCCGTCAGAAAAGCATCTATCTGTTCCGGTTTGGGCTGCTGAACCAATGAGGCCAGAGGAATCTAAAATTCCTGCAATTCTCATTTCAGCCACCATCTCAATAATCCCGGAACCACATATTCCTGTTACACCAGAGCTCTTGATTTCATCCATAAATTTCGGAGAGTCTGACCATAACTCAGACCCTATGACCTGAAACCTAGGTTTTTTTGTTTTTGGATCAATAGTTACATGCTCGATAGCCCCTGGTGCAGCACGTTGACCACTAGAGATTTGGGCTCCTTCAAAAGCTGGACCTGTGGGAGAAGAACATGCATATACTCGGTCAACGTTTCCCAAAAGTATCTCTGCATTTGTTCCAACATCCACCACAAGCAATAATTCGGTAGATTTTCCGGGCTGTTCACTTAAAGCAACTGCAGCAGAATCTGCTCCAACATGCCCTGCTATACATGGTAAAAAGTAAATATTCCCGCTTGGATTAATTTTTAAGTCTAACTCAGATGCTTTAAAGACTTGTGAGTTTGATGACGCCAAAGCGAATGGAGCTTGTCCAAGCTCGTATGGATCTATACCTAGTAATAAATGGTGCATCACTGGATTGCAAACAAACACAGCTTCTAATATTAAATCTAGTTGGATCTCTGAGTCATTGCATATGTTTAAGAATAATTCATTAAGACCAGCTCGTACAGCTACTGTCATTTCCTCCGCACCATTTTTGTTCATCATTGAGTAACTAACTCGGCTCATCAAGTCTTCGCCGTACTTTATCTGAGGATTCATTACTCCAGAAGAGGCTAAAACATCACCATTTCTTAAATCACAAAGGTGAGCTGCAATAGTTGTAGAGCCAATGTCTACTGCGAGACCAAAAATTGACCCCTCATAAAACCCAGGCCACATTTTGACAATACGAGGAGGGAATACATTATCACCTAAATAAATGGCACAAGTTACAGTCCAACTCCCTTTTCGTAAGGTTTTTTGTAAAATTTTTAATACATCTAAGTCTGCCGTAAGTTCTTGCAGGTCCCATTCAACTTCAAGAGCACTTACAAGTCGTTCTAAATCACCTGATGGGTCATGCATGTCTGGCTCTTGCACTTCAACATAAAATAATTTTGTTGAGGGGTTCATCGTTATATCACGAACCTCAGCTCTTTTTCTTATTACCTGCTTATGAACCTGGCTTTCTTCGGGCACGTCTATAACTACATTGTCTAAAACGGTAGCCTGGCAACCAAGCCTTCTTCCCTTAATCAGACCTCGTTTCTCATTATAACGTTGCTCGACTGAGTTCCATGGACTTAATGCACTTTCTAGTACGACTACACCATGTTTTGAAAAGTCACCGAATGAGGGCGTAACTTGGCATTTTGAGCAAATACCTCTGCCGCCACACACTGAGTCTAAATCTACGCCAAGTTGTCTTGCACAATCCAGAATTCGTGTTCCTTGAGGAAAATTACCTCTTTTCCCAGAAGGAGTAAAAATAACTAAAGGATCAGTTTTTTTTTCCATTTCAACTCATAATTCCTAAATTAACTACGACTTCGCCTACTTGTCCTCCGACGGCCACCGTCTCCGTCAGCGGCATTTCTGATCAATTTATTGCTAGAAATCCAAGTACGCCCATGTGGATCATTATTTGTCAAAAAGTTAGCTGCACGGATAGCCTCCATCTCAGATCCAGACCTGGGCTTTGTTGAGCCAAGACCTGTGACATTAGCTAGTTTCTCTGGATCAATCCCCTCAGGAATAATTATTCCTAGAGATTCAAGTTCAGTAACTTTCTCCTGAATTTTTCTTTCACTAATTGGAATACTTATCGGGTTCATAATTGCACTAGTCATTCCTGCAGCCATAGCCATTGGAAGGAAAGCATTATTGATTCCGTGCCTATTTGGCAATCCGAAGCTTATATTCGATGCACCACAAGTTGTGTTCACACCCAATTCTTCTCTTAACCTTCTAACTAACTTAAATACCTGTAACCCAGCTGTTCCCATTGCTCCTATTGGCATGACTAATGGATCGACGACTATATCGTTTGCAGGTATGCCAAAATCTGCAGCCCTTTCTACTATCTTTTTAGCCACCTCGAACCGTACATTAGGGTCTTCGCTAATACCTGTATCATCATTTGAGATAGCTACCACAGGAACATTATACTTTTTTACCAAGGGGAGAATAAGTTCTAAACGGTCTTCTTCACCAGTTACAGAATTCAAAAGTGGCCGGCCTTCTGCAAGTTCAAGCCCTCTCTCGAGGGCTCCTGGAACAGAGCTATCAATACATAAAGGTATGTCTACAAGAGCTTGAACTAACTCAATTACTTTACCCATTAGCGGAGGTTCAGTTTCATTTGGGTTGGGGTTTGAATTATACACTACGCCAGCATTTATATCTAATATATTAGCACCAGCAAGAACTTGGGCAATTGCATCAGATTCTACCGTAGAAAAATCACCAGCTTCTAACTCAGCAGCTAACTTCTTACGACCAGTTGGGTTTATGCGTTCTCCAATTACACAAAAAGGTTGATCAAATCCAATTATTACGGTTTTAGTTTTTGATTCTACTATTGTTTGTGTCATTTAATGTTTTTTCCTAAACTTTTTATATTTTTGGTGGTTCTAATTTTCCACCATTATTAGAAATCCATGTGGCATTTGTCTTTATTCCACCTAATGGAAAAAAGTGGATTTGTTCGATATTAAGGTTCCTATCTTTTTCCAATTCGTCAACTAAAGAATTTAATATTTCAGTTGGCTCGTAGGGAAGAAGTAGTTTAGTTAAATCTCGCGCACGCTTTTGCAAAACACCCAAGGAAGCGCCTACGCCGCATTCAATAGCAAATTTTATAAGAGTTTGCAGTTTTGCTGGTCCTGCTATCCCAATATGGATTGGTATGTCGATACCTGCAGTAGATAATTTTCTGGCCCAATCAATTATCGGTTTTGCTTCAAATAAAAACTGTGTTGCTAACCCTACTTTTACATCTGTTCTGTCGCTGTAAGCCTGTTTCCACTTTAGAGCACTTTCAACGCTATAGTCACCTCTATTTTCTTCAATATCTTTATTACCTTCAGGATGCCCAGCAAAGTGAATTCTCGTGAATCCTGTTTTATCAAAGAGACCTGTTTCTAATAATTGCATTGAAGAATCGAAATCTCCAATGGGTTTCGGTATTCCTCCAGCTAAAATTAGCGCCTGTGAAACATTAGCTTCATTTTGATACCTAGAAATCCAATCTGCTAATACTGATTTATTTTGAATTATGCGTGCTGGAAAATGAGGCATAACTTCAAAACCATCTTTCGAAAGGCGAACGGCAGTCTTTACCATGTCTTCAATAGGTGTGCCCTCTATGTGAGCAATGTATACTCTGGTAGATTTTGGTAAGATGGCTGAGAAGTTTTCTACTTTCTCGGCAGTTCGTGGCATAACTTCAATAGAAAAGTTCCTGAGAAGTGACACTAGACCTGAAGCGGTTTCCGTTCTTGATTTATTCTTTTTAAAGTTAAACAGCGCCATAATATTTTAATTAACCTTTTATATTTTATTGCCGTCATTATCTATTAGGGCTTTAAGAGTAGGGTTGTCGTATTCTCCTTCGAGTCTTTCCGCTTCCGCTTTTGCGACGTCTTGAAGGTTGCCATCGACACTGCCGATAGTTTCTTTTCTCCATTCTGAAAGATAGGCATCTGAATCCTTTGCATTGATCTTCATTGCGCATCGATCTATTGCTTTTTCAAATCTTTCAGTAAGTTGAATTTTTGCAGCTTTCCTTCCACTTCCTATAATTACTTGTGCAGGAATATCACGCCAGTATACGATGGTAATTGGTTGCATTTTTTTTCCTTTTTTAAGAAAACTATTTTCAACGTTGAACTTTATTTTCTTAATTTGTCAAACTAAATTCAAGAATTCACTTAGAAATTTTATATCGATATTTTATTTTGTTTGAATGATAAAAATCTAATCTTGTTTGAAGGTAAACTCTGAGGTAACATTACTTATATTTTGATGTGTCAAAAAACGCTTATATGATAAGAAAATAAATAAGATATGGCATTAAAACAAAAAATAAACTCTAAGATTATTAAGTTTCCTGGGAGTGCTCCTAATCAGCTTAAATCAACTAAAGTTCCGCCCTCAGCAGAATTATACGCAGCCTTAGACCTTGGAACAAACTCATGTCGAATGTTGATTGCTCAACCAAATGGAAATCAATTCCATGTCGTTGACAGTTTTTCCAAGACAGTTCAGTTGGGAGCTGGGTTGGAAGGTACTGGTAAACTGTCAAAAATCTCAATGGCGAGAACAATTGGGGCATTAATGATTTGTCAGAGGAAGCTTCGACATCACTCTGTGACCCGAATGAGATTAATTGCAACGGAAGCATGTAGACGAGCTAGTAACGCGATCGAGTTTATTAATCTAATCGAACGAGAAACAGGGTTGCAATTGGAAATAATACCGGCAGAGGAAGAAGCCAGGTTAGCTGTTATTTCATGTGCTCCTTTAGTGAGTATTAATACTGAGCAGCTTCTTGTCGTAGACATAGGAGGAGGCTCTACAGAATTAGTTTGGATTGACCTTACTGAAGTTCCAAAAGTTGATCGCAGAAAAGCAATTATGAAACTCCACTTAGGTTTTAATTCAGATAAAGATGACTTCCCTAAAGCAAAAGTTGTTGATTGGATTTCTGTTCCATTGGGGGTGGCTACTTTAAAAGAGCAATTTAATGACGTTACGGACGACTCTGCTAAGTTTGCCCTTATGAGTTGGTTTTTTGAAGAAAGCCTTGCCAACTTTACTCCTTATAAGGATGGCATACAAGCAAAGGAAAGTTTCCAGATAGTTGGAACTTCTGGAACAGTGACTACTGTCGCTGCATCTCACCTTGGGTTAGAAAGGTATGATCGAGGAAAAGTGGATGGGCTGCGAATGACATCCCCTCAAATTGAAAATGTAATACAAAGCTATTTAGCCTTAGGACCGGAAGGAAGAAGAAAAGACCCACGAATTGGTAAAGATAGGCATGTTTTAATCATGTCAGGGGCAGCTATACTTCAGGCTTTAATGCGTATTTGGCCTACTGATAGAATGAGTGTGGCTGATCGGGGATTGCGGGAGGGTCTTCTTTACGCTCAAATGAGCCAAGATGGTGTATTAGAGGAAGGTGCGTAAAGCACAAATGAAACCTGTTTAAGTTGAATTATAACCAAAAAGCTTTACCAGAAAAAAAGAGGTCACATATGTGTTTTTATTCAACTACTTTTGATAGATAGGTTAATCCGTTATGACAAAGATAAACGACGGTCGTGGTTCTAGAGACTTAAGAGTTAAAGTGAAAACTTCACGTGGTAGAAAGATATCTTCTACTAGATGGTTGGAACGTCAACTTAATGATCCTTATGTAAAAAAAGCTAACAGCGAAGGAATGAGAGGTAGAGCGGCTTACAAAATATCTGAAATAGATGATAAATTCCGATTTCTACTTCCAGGAAAACGCATTGTCGACTTAGGATGCGCTCCGGGCGGTTGGTCTCAAGTTTCGTCAGTTAGGGTGAACGCAGGGAGTTCCAGAAAAGATAAACGTGTGGGCTATGTTTTAGGAATTGATATTAAAGAAGTTGAACCTATTTTTGGAGTAGACTTACATGTGCTGGACTTCCTTTCAGAAGGAGCAGACGAACAAGTTAAAAAATGGCTAAATGGGAAAGCTGATGTTGTTCTGAGTGATATGGCAGCTGCATCTTCAGGTCATAAGCAAACAGATCACTTAAGGATAATATCTCTTTGTGAAGCAGCGGCAGACTTCGCCTTTGATGTTCTTGAGGAGGGCGGTACATTCGTAGCGAAGGTACTTGCTGGTGGAGCAGAAGGGACATTACAGAAAATTTTAAAGAATAAATTTTTAAAGGTACACAATTTTAAACCTCCTGCAAGTAGATCTGATAGCTCAGAGAAGTTTGTTGTTTGTCAAAGTTTCAAAGGATAGCTGACATTACTATTTTAATTTTGATATTACTCTATCCAATGAGTTTTTAAAATTGACCCTATCTTTATTACTGTAGGGTTTTTTATTTCCTAGCTTAAGACTTTCTATGCCACCGCGTAGGTCTGCTTTTATCGCTCGATCAGAAACAGCTGATCCAATATTTTCTTTAGTAAACTCTTTTCCGTTTGAGGATACTACTGCTAAAACATTTTTTTTAAGACACCTATGTGCTAAAAGAATGTCTTCAGTTATTACTATACTTAATTTGTCACTGTTTTCTGCTATCCAATCGTCTGCAGCATCAAATGAATTGTTTACTACGACTAACTTAATTAGTTGATGATCTGGTATTTTAAAGTAGCTATTTGATACTAGTTCAACATTAATGTTCAAACGAACAGCAATCCTGAATATTTCTTGCTTTACGGGACATGCATCGGCATCGACGATTATCTTTTTCAATTTTTTACCTCCATGTTTGAAAAATTTAATTTAGCTATTTTTTTTATAGTAATACTGAAACCGTGTAACTGTAAAAATTGAAAATAAACCCTTTCCTCTTAACAGTTTTCATGAAATAGGAAACCGTCAAACGGAACTTTTAAAGGAGATGTTTGGTGAAAATTCGAGAAGCCCTTACTTTTGATGATGTACTACTTGTTCCAGCTGCTTCGTCTGTACTTCCTAGTACCGCAGATACAAGAACAATGGTTACCAAATCCATTAATTTAAATATACCACTTATGAGTTCAGCCATGGATACTGTGACTGAAGAAAAAATGGCAATTGCTATGGCTCAATCTGGTGGTTTAGGCGTTATTCATAGGAATCTGACCATTGATGAGCAGGCAAGGCAAGTTAGAAGAGTTAAAAGATTTGAAAGTGGCATTGTATTTAACCCTGTGACGCTCACATCAGCACAAACGCTGGCAGATGCCAAAGAGTTGCAATCACGGTATCGAGTTTCAGGATTCCCTGTAGTGGGTGATAATGGAAAAGTTATCGGGATTGTAACAAATAGAGATATGAGGTTCGCAACTGATTTAAAAACACCGGTAAGTAAAATGATGACATCTGATAACTTAGCTGTTTTAGAAGAGCCTGCTGACTTGACTGAAGCTAAACATTTGATGCAAGAACGTCGAATAGAGAAATTGCTTGTTGTTAATAAACTTGGTGAGTTAACGGGACTTTTAACCTTAAGAGACTTAGAGCAAGCAGTATTGAACCCTACTGCTTGCAAAGATGAGCTTGGTAGGCTCAGAGTGGCCGCTGCGACAACAGTAGGTGATGGAGGGTTCTCTAGGTCGGAGGCCTTAATAGACGCTGGAGTAGACTTACTGGTTGTTGACACAGCTCATGGTCACGCAATTGGTGTTATCGAAGCTGTTAAACGAATAAAGAAGGCATATTCTAACGTTCAAGTTATTGCAGGAAATGTTGCAACGGGTGAGGCCACAAAAAGCTTAATAGATGTGGGAGCTGATGGAGTTAAGGTAGGAATTGGGCCTGGTTCCATTTGTACTACTCGAATGGTGGCTGGCGTAGGTGTGCCACAGCTTACTGCAATTATGGATTGTGTCGAAGAAGCAAATTTAAGTAATGTTCCTATAATAGCTGACGGAGGTGTAAAGTTTTCTGGAGATTTTGCTAAGGCTATTGGAGCAGGCGCTTCTTGTGTTATGGTAGGCTCTTTGATTGCTGGAACAGATGAGTGCCCTGGAGAAATAGTACTTTATCAAGGAAGAAGCTTTAAAAGCTATCGTGGGATGGGGTCTATTCCAGCTATGGCTAGAGGTTCAGCAGACCGGTACTTTCAACAAGATGCTGAAACGGATAAGTTAGTTCCTGAGGGGGTTGAAGGGCAGGTGCTTTACAAAGGATCGGCGAGCTCAGTAATACACCAGCTTGTTGGTGGGCTTCGAGCTTCTATGGGTTACCTAGGAGTTAAGAATGTTCAAGAAATGCGTGTAAATGCAACTTTTGTGCGAATAACGGGTGCTGGATTAAGAGAAAGTCATGTACACGATGTGCAGATAACGAGAGAAAGTCCAAATTATAGGGTTCTATAAATGACACCAAGTGCATGCATTGCTTCGGCTATATTAATTCTTGATTCTATTATGTCTGGAGATCCGGCAGAAAAAGTTTTAACTAATTGGGCTCGAAAATCTCGATTTGCTGGATCATCAGACCGATCCTCGATTAGGGATATAGTATTTGATTGTCTAAGGTCACTAAATTCGTTTGTAACCTTGGGTGGAGATAAGACAGGTAGAGGTGTTATCATCGGTTACCTTTTATCTTCTAATAGAGAACCCAATCTACTTTTTAATGGTGTTGGCTACGGTCCTAGCGAGCTAACTCCACTAGAGAAATCGCATATTGCATCAATACAGAATGGGAGCTCAGCGCTTGAAACTCTTGATTTTCCAGACTGCCTACTTGATGATTTAAGAGTTTCACTTGGTGAAAGTTTTCTTTTAGTTAACGAAATCTTAAAACAAAGAGCTCCATTTTATATACGAGTTAATCTTAGTAAAGCCACACTGGTTGAGGTGCAGGAAACTCTAAAAAGTGAAGGCATTGAAACAGTCCCTGACCTTGCATGCTTAACTGCTTTGAAAGTGCTCTCGAATCCTAGAAAGGTCAAGCAGTCTAGTGCCTACAAAACTGGGCTCCTAGAAATACAAGATCTTAACTCTCAAATTTCTTGCAGAACTATCCCTATAGAAAATGGTTGTAACTTATTAGATTTCTGTGCCGGAGGTGGAGGTAAATCATTAGCTTTAAGTGACAGGTTTTCTGGTACTATTACAGCATATGATAGGGACTTTTTAAGAATGAAAGATATTCCTGTTCGAGCTGAAAGAGCAGGGGTAAAAATTAATCTGTTGTCCAAAGAAGAACTAGGGATGGTTTCTTCATTTGATTTAGTTATTTGTGATGTTCCTTGTACCGGGTCTGGAGCTTGGCGGCGCAATCCTGATTCAAAATGGACAATTACATCTGATTATTTTGAAGCTTTAAAAGATACTCAGCAAGAAATTTTAGATGATGCGAGTAAACTTGTGAGTAGTAGTGGGGTTTTAGTTTATATGACCTGTTCACTTTTAAAAGCTGAAAATTCTGATCAGGTAGAAGCATTTCTGCTACGAAATTCGGACTGGAAAGTTATCTTTCAAGAAAGTTTTCCAGTATCTGATTCCGGAGATGGTTTTTTTGTTACTCATTTAAAAATGAGCTCCTGATACTCACGATTAAACATTTTATCCCCTTTTGTGTTGTTCATTGTTAAGGGTTTCTCGATCTAAAATATAGTTTAGTTATAAATAGCTTGATTTTGATCTATAATTGTATATTACTATAAAGAACATAACAAGAACATTATAGGCATTGCCGTTTAAGTAACGGTATGAAATAAGAGGTTTAAATCATGGCTACAGCAGAGATCTTATCAATGACAACAAAATCAGAAACAGAAAAAACTAAAGCTTTAGAATCAGCACTTTTGCAAATTGAACGTCAATTTGGCAAAGGTTCCATTATGAAATTGGGTGGAGAGCACTCATTTCCAGAAATTGAAGCTACTTCGACCGGCTCACTCGGTCTAGATATCGCACTTGGGATAGGTGGGCTACCTAAGGGTCGTATTATTGAAATTTACGGACCAGAAAGTTCTGGGAAAACTACATTAACTTTACATTCGGTTGCAGAGGAACAAAAAAAGGGGGGAGTTTGCGCATTCGTGGATGCAGAACATGCCCTAGACCCGCATTATGCTAAAAAATTAGGGGTTAACTTAGAGGAGCTTTTGATTAGTCAACCTGATAACGGGGAACAGGCACTTGAAATAGTTGATACCTTAGTAAGATCAGGCGCAGTAAGCGTTGTAGTTGTAGACTCAGTTGCAGCACTAACTCCTAAATCTGAATTAGAAGGTGACATGGGTGATAGCCAAATGGGACTTCACGCTAGGTTAATGAGCCAAGCTATGCGGAAATTGACAGGTTCCATTTCAAAAAGTAATTGTATGGTAATTTTTATTAATCAGATTAGAATGAAAATTGGAGTGATGTTTGGTTCTCCAGAAACCACAACTGGCGGAAACGCGTTAAAATTTTATTCGTCTGTTAGGCTTGATATTCGTAGAATTGGTGCAATCAAGGATCGAGATGAAATAGTTGGAAATGCGACTAGAGTTAAAGTAGTAAAAAATAAGGTTGCCCCGCCCTTTAAACAGGTTGAATTTGATATAATGTACGGTGAAGGTATTTCTAAAATGGGAGAAATAGTTGACCTTGGTGTTAAGGCTGGCATAGTTGAGAAATCAGGATCTTGGTATAGCTACGGAGATGAAAGAATTGGTCAAGGAAGAGAAAATGCAAAGATTTATTTAAAAGAGCATAAATCTATAGCAACTGAAATTGAGCAAAAAATTAAAACAGCTAATGGCTTAGATTTAGATATGTTGAGTGTGGAAGATAATAAAAAAGAAGACCTCTCAAACTCAAATGATGACAGCGTGGTTGAAATCTAAAAATATAATTATTACAATATTGTGTAAGCTATTTAAGTATTTACTTATAGCTTACACTAAAAATCTCTTTGGAAACTTATTTGAACGAAAAATCACTATATATACACTGGTTTCGACAAGATCTTAGATTATCTGATAACCCAGCTCTAACTAAATGTGCCCTTAATGGTGATGTACTTCCAATCTTTATACTTGATGATTGTAATGCCAGGACTCAGGAGCCGGGCGCAGCGTCTCGCGTATGGCTTCACCACTCCTTACTTGCACTAAATAAGTCACTAAATGGGAAGCTAAGGGTTTTTAAGGGTGATCCTATAGAAATTATACCAAAGCTTATGAGTGAAACAGGGGCAAGTGGTATTTATTGGAACCGATGTTATGAACCTTGGCAGATAGAACGTGACCGACTCATAAAAGTTACTCTTAGAAATAGAGAGCTAGAGTGTGAGTCATTCAATGGGTCATTATTGTGGGAACCCTGGGAAATTTTAAAAAAAGATGGTACCCCATATAAAGTATTCACTCCATTTTATCGACGTGGTTGTTTAGGCTCAGTAGAACCAAGGTTTCCAATTTCTCAACCTATTGATATAACTCTATCTAACGAAAAAATTGGAATTACCGACGTTACACATCTCAAGCTTCTCCCAGATTCTCGGTGGGATCGAAAAGTATTTAATGGTTGGGAGATTGGTGAAAAAGCCGCTAACCTTAAAGTTACAGATTTTATTGAAAACCGATTAAATGACTATAAAAATGGTCGAAATTTTCCTAGTAAGAAAAATGTCTCAAGGTTATCACCTCATTTGCATTTTGGAGAAGTGTCTCCTAATCAAGTTTGGCATAGTGCCTCGCATCCAAAATATATGAACTCGGCAGGTCTGGATCATTTTTTATCAGAACTAGGGTGGAGAGAGTTTTCTCACTCACTACTTTATTTTTTTCCAAATCTTCCAACTCAAAGTTTGCAAACACGTTTTGAAAGTTTTCCTTGGCTTGAAGACGTTGATTTATTGGCTCGCTGGAAAGAAGGAAATACAGGTTTTCCAATAGTGGATGCAGGCATGAGGGAGCTTTGGACTACCGGTTATATGCATAATAGAGTACGAATGATTGTAGGGTCATTTTTAGTTAAAAATCTTCGGTTGCACTGGAGTAATGGTTTGGATTGGTTCTGGGATTGTTTGGTTGATGCAGATCTCGCAAATAATAGTGCAGGGTGGCAGTGGATAGCTGGATGTGGGGCGGATGCTGCTCCATATTTCCGAATTTTTAATCCTGTGCTTCAAGGCGAAAAGTTCGATAAAGATGGAATCTATACAAAACAATTCGTACCAGAGTTAAAAGACTTACCAAATAAATATTTACATTGTCCATGGACGGCACCAGAATCTGTTTTAAAGGCTGCAAACATCTGCCTTGGAAAGTCATATCCGCACCCAATTGTTGATTTAAAGCAATCTAGAGAAGCCGCACTAAAAGCATTTTCTGATATGAAAGATAGTAATTAACA
>CAJWHE010000008.1 GCA_913041145.1 uncultured Paracoccaceae bacterium | reverse complement strand
TTCTGATACTTTTAGATCATATACATCTAAGCAACGTTCGATTAATTTAGCTACCCCATCTCCAATAAATGAACGAACTTGGTTAGATGGCAACGGATTTAAGTTAATACTTTTAAGCATTTCACTGCTCGCGGCGTGCATATCAGGTAGGGAATCTACCAGTGTACCATCTAAATCAAAGATAATACTTTCTACTGGTTTTTCCATTTTATCGAACATCCTATTGACGCAATTTGATCTCTTGGGCCAAGACCAGTTTTCGCGACCTCCAGCATACCTTCATATAAGTCATTTCTTTGATCAGAACTGAGATCTCCTTTTCCTCCTGAATCAAGTCTACCGCGATATTGTAATCCTAAGGTATTATTAAAACCAAAAAAATCTGGCGTACACACAGCTCCGTATGCCCGAGCAACCGCCTGGGTCTCATCAAAAAGGTATGGGAAAGGAAAATTATTAGTGGTGGCCAGTTTTTTCATATTTTCAAATGAATCGAGTGGATAAGTCTCCACATCATTAGAGGAAATAGCTACAACCCCAACCTCTTTATTAGAAAGATCCCTTGATACTTTTATAATTCTATCCAATGCACTCAAAACATAGGGGCAATGATTACAAATAAACATTACTAAAAGACCATTCTCTTTAAGTAAGGAGTCCCGAGTACATAGTTTCATTCCTGTGCTGGGAAGCTCAAAATTTGGGGCCACCCAATCAAAATCACAGATTTTTTTCGCTTTAATCATTTTTGAGGTTTCTCAATCTATTATTTAACTAAGGCTAACTCAGCTGCATTTCTCAACGCTCTTATATTAGAGCCATAAATATTCGGGTTATCAACCGAACCTCCTTTGAAAACAGCTGAGCCAGCTACCAAAACATCTGCCCCTGCCGCCGATACTAGTGGAGCTGTCTCTACTGTAACCCCCCCATCAACTTGAATATGAATTGGACGATCACCAATCATTTTTGAGATTTTAACTATTTTATTAATTTGAGATTTTATAAATTTTTGACCACCAAATCCCGGATTTACGGTCATAACACAAATAAGGTCCACCATATCTAACAAAAATTCTATCTCTTCGATACCAGTTGCCGGGTTTAACGCCACACCAGCCTTAGCTCCACTAGCCCTAATGGCTTGAAGGGTTCGGTGTATATGAGGGTCTGCCTCGACATGTGCGGTAATTATATCTGCACCACTACTCGCAAAGCTCTCTATATATTTATCGACGGGTGAAATCATTAGATGAACATCCATTATACCCTTGATGTGAGGCCGCAAAGCCACACAAGTTTCAGGTCCAAACGTAATGTTTGGAACGAAGTGACCGTCCATGACATCAATATGAACCCAGTCACAACCTTGTGCTTCTATTGCGACACACTCAGCACCAAAATTTGCAAAGTCTGCCGCTAGAATTGAGGGTGCAATCTTAATTTCATTTGAAAAATTCATTTTACTTTCTACCTACCTATCGGCCAGATTTTGTAAGCTAAATTTAGGAACTCTGACGATATTAACACATCTCAAATATTTACCAAAGCATAAAACTATGGTTTTGTTTCTGGATTCAGACGTCCACTTTCATACTCTTTAGCCATATCATCCATTGAAATTACGTGAATTTTTGATCCATTTCCTGCTGTTCCAAATCTTTCAAACCTATCAATACAAAGTGATTTCATTTCGTTCATTGCAGGAACCAAAAATTTCCGAGGATCAAATTCTGACGGATTATCTGTTGCTACTTTCCGAAATTGTCCAGTCATTGCCATACGACAATCTGTATCAATATTTACTTTTCTTACCCCCATCTTGATGCCTTTTTCTATTTCTTCTACTGGCACTCCATAGGTTTGAGGCATGCTACCTCCCGCTTCATTAATAAGGTCCTGGAGATACTGTGGGACAGAAGAAGATCCGTGCATGACTAAATGAGTGGATGGTAACTTTAAGTTTATAGCTTGTATGATCGACATTGCTAAAATGTCCCCATCAGGCTTCCTACTAAACTTATAAGCTCCATGAGAAGTACCACAGGCGATCGCTAACGCGTCACACTTGGTTTTTGATACAAAATCAACTGCCTGGTCCGGATCAGTAAGAAGTTGTTCTTGACTCAATTTACCTTCGGCCCCTGAGCCATCTTCTATTCCCGCTTCACCTGTCTCTAGAGAACCAAGGACTCCAAGCTCTCCTTCAACAGATGCCCCGACAGAATGAGCAGACATTGAAACCCGGTTTGTAATATCAACATTATATTCATAAGATGAGGGTGTTTTCATATCAGCTTCAAGGGATCCGTCCATCATTACACTCGTAAAACCATGCTTTATAGCGCTAAGGCATGTAGCCTCATTATTTCCATGATCTTGGTGTAAACATATTGGTACTCTAGGGTTCATCTCAGCTAAGGCTTGGACCATGCTACGAAGCATAACATCACCCGCATAGGCCCTAGCACCTCGACTTGCCTGCAATATAACGGGCGAGTCAGTTTGTGCCGCAGCATCAACTATAGCCAAGCCCTGCTCCATATTGTTTATATTAAAAGCTGGAACGCCGTAAGAATGCTCTGCTGCATGATCAAGAAGTTGACGCAATGTTATTAAAGCCATGTATAGTATTACCCCTTTTTTATATTTGGCTTGAGGAAAGCATATCAAAAAAAATTGATCAAGGTAGTTTTTAAAAAATTAAAAGTTTCATTTAAAAGACATTAACCTTTAGGTAAACAAGTCCAAATTTCGAGTAATTCTAAATTTCTTTTATCACTTTGATTAAACGCAAAATCTCGTCTTCAGAACCAAAACAAAACGGAGTTCGGACATGTAACGAATTCGGGACAATATCTAATATTGGAATATTTCCATCAATTGCCAGCCCTCCGGCCTGTTCAATCAAATAAGCTATGGGGGCGCACTCATAAACCATACGTAATCTACCATTTTCATATCCTTTTCTCCCATCTTCTGGATATAAGAAAATTCCACCTCTTACTAAAATTCGATGTGTCTCTGCTACTAGTGAAGCTATCCATCGCATATTATAATTTTTGTTAAATGGGCCTCTTTCACCTAAGTTACAATTCTTAACGTATTCTGAAAATGTATTAGGCCAGTGTCGCGTGTTAGAGGAATTTATTGCATACTCCTGGGAAGTTTTCGTAATGGAAAAAGATTGATCAACTCGAATAAATTTTTCTTGAGCTCTATCTAAAACAAAGTAATTTATTCCATTGCCAATTGAAAAAACAAATGAAGTCTGGGGGCCAAATATAACATACCCTGCAGCTAACAAGTCACTACCTTTCCTTAAAAAACTAGCGTTAGCATCTTCTTTTGCGGGGTAAATCCCAAAAATTGTACCAATTGATACGTTTGAGTTTATATTTGACGAACCATCTAGTGGATCAATAGCCAGGGCCAAACTACCCTCAGCCTTCATTGCTAAAACTTCTTCTTTTTCTTCAGATGCGTACCACCTAACATCCGTGGAAATTAATGCACTCACGTACGCCTCATCAGCTATAATGTCTAAAGCTTTTTGTCCGTCACCATCTGAGTTTTTACCTACTTTCGTATCAAGTCCACCACTAATAGGACTAACAGAAATTATGTCAGATAGATCTCTTGCTACAATAGAAATTTTTTCTAATACGTCTCTTAATTTAGGTGGAATATTAATATCTTTTAGATCTATGGTTGTCTCATCAGGCATAACAGAATTTTCCTAAACTATTAAGAAATATTAAATTTATCATAACACATGTATCAGAACTAGTTGAATAGGTAATTTAGAGACATTTAATCTATCTTAAATAATGTACTAAAATTAATATTTTGATTAGTGCTGTTTCTGGTTGCACCTCAATCCATTATTCGCCAAATAATATATAGGATTTATTTTATCTAAAGTAATTCAAAGGATTAATTATGTTAAACATTAGTACACAAATCATTCACCTTCATAAGCGTTTCCCATTAGCTATAAGTAGAGGCGTAATGACTGGCTCAGATAACCTTTTTGTTCATGTAGAAGAAAATGGTGTTACAGGTATTGGCGAGATGGCTCCAGGGTCAACTGAAGGTGCACAAACTCCTCAAGAGGGGGCAAAAATGCTAACTGATTTTTGTGCGAGTGAAAAGAGTTCTAATTCAATCCAGGAAACTTATGATAACGCTATGGGTGCGGGGGTAGCAGCATGTGCTGTGGCAGCTCTAGACATGGCACTCTGGGATTTGAGAGCAAAACAAGCCAGTCTCCCATTATATAAACTACTCGGCTTATCTAGAAATGTCGTATCAACTTCAGTAACTGTAGGGATTAACCCACCGGAAGTTGTTAGAGAAAGAATACCGCTATTACTAGACGGAACCGGTGTCAAAGCTCTCAAAGTTAAACTAGGGTCTCCAGATGGTTTAGATGCTGATCAAGCAATGTTTTCTGCGGTGCTAGAAATGACAGAAAACCGTTCTACTGTTATAAGAGTTGATGCAAACGGGGGCTGGACAGTACCCGAAGCAAAAAAAATGATGCAATGGCTGGCAGATCGTGGAGTAGAGTACATTGAACAGCCACTCAAAAAGGGTGAAGAGGATGGTCTAATCCACCTGTTCAAAGATCGCCCACTTCCTATCTACGTAGATGAAAGTTGTAGAGTATCATCAGACATTCCTCACTTTGCTGATCGAGTGGATGGCGTAAATCTAAAGTTAATGAAGTGCGGTGGAATTACTGAAGCACTTAGAATTGTAAGCACAGCTAGGGCTTTTGGCCTAAAAACTATGATTGGCTGTATGGGAGAAAGCTCTGTATCTATTGCTGCAGGGGCTTCAATAGGCTCGTTGTTTGATTATATTGACCTTGATTCTCACTTAAATTTAGACCCAGACCCCTGTGGCGGTGCTGAAATGACAGATGGGAAAATTTTACCAACTAATAATCTAGGTCATGGAGGAGGTATTTTAAATGCTTAAAGCGAACCAAAAGTTAGCATTATTTTGTGAGGCCACAATGGGCCAACCCAACACTAAAATGGCGGAGGGTATTTTAAGATATGGTCCAAATGAATGTGTTGCTGTCATAGATAGTAAAGCGACTGGTAAAAGTCTAAAAGATTTTTGGAAATTAGATACGAGCTTACCTATCGTCGGCACACTTAACGAAGCTATTGCTTTAGGAGCAGAAGTTTTAGTTTTAGGGACGGCACCGTCTGGAGGTCGTCTTCCCGAATCGTGGAAAGAAGTAATTCTCCATGCTCTTGATTCTGGCATGTCAGTAGTGAATGGACTCCATGATAAACTTCAACCAATTTTCTCTGATAAATTAAAATTAGATCAATGGATTTGGGATCTCAGAACACCAGTTGGTGACTTACCACAAATCGGAGGCGCACGGGCCGCTGATTTAAAGAATACAAGAGTATTGATGGTCGGAACTGACATGGCAATTGGAAAAATGACTGCTGGTTTAGAAATCTATAAACACCTAAAAGATAACAATCATAACGTAAATTTTCTTGCGAGTGGACAAACTGGTGTGGCCATAATGGGCGCTGGAATTCCTCTCGATGCGTATAGCGTTGATCATGCAGGGGGAGCAGTTGAAAGAATGGTGCTAGAATCCTCTAAAAACGATATAGTAATCGTTGAAGGTCAAGGATCCTTACTACATCCTGGCAGTACAGCGACACTACCACTTATTCGTGGAACTTGTCCTACGCATATGATTCTCTGCCATAGAGCACGAATGACACATCTCGATACAATTAGAAAAAACTCAGAGAATTTAATAAAGGTTCCACCAATTAAAGATGTCATAGCATTGAATGAGGCCGTCGCATCTGCAGCCGGTGCTCTTTTTAAGAGTAAAGTCGTAGGTATCTGTCTGAATACAAGAGAACTAGATGAAACATCTGCCCATGCAGAAATTGAGAAACTTGAAGCTGAAAGTGGTTTACCTGTGCAGGATCCAGTACGATTTGGTGCTGCTAAGATTGCTAATACTTTAATCTAAAACAAACCAAGCTTTATAATTAAATTACTTAAATGTCTTGATCGCAATATTAGTGTGTCAAGTCCCGTGCTTATTTGGTGAAGAAAGTTTATCTCTTAGTTTGTAATAGTTCATAGCAAGTGGAAGAAACCAAGGGTCGCCTTTGTAAAATGGAAGTGTCCAAAATTTTTGATCCGAGAAAACAGTTTCGGCATTTTCAGCAAGAATCATTCCTGCAGCTTTTTGTCCTAACCAGCGCGCCCACACTGTGCCTGAGCCACAAAAACCTGCTGGATAGATAACACCGTCATGTATTGCTATTTTTGGTAACTGATCAAAAGGAAAGGCTACATTCCCAAACCAATGATGGGATACCTTTGTATCTTTAAGTTGAGGTAAAATTCCCAGCAATCCAGCCTTAAGCCTTTCTCTTGATTCAATAATATTTGAGCTAAGACGACGTCCTCCAAGTAATATTCGTTTTCCATCAGGAGATGGCCGATAATAGTGCCCTAATTCCAAAGACTCTCCAAACATAGTTTTCTTTGGCATCAAATGACTAACAAAGTTTTCTCCTAATTCCTCGGTCGCAATAATTTCTGACACTACAGGAATAAGGCGTCTCCTTAACCAAGGAAGCTCTTTCCCAGTATACGCATTTGTAGCTACTATTAAGTGCTCTGCAGTTACTGTACCACGATGGGTTTGGATCTTAAAACTTTGCCCAACCCTTTTAATATTTTCACCAGCTGTTTGTGAAAATATTTTTACTTTATCCCTAACAGCAACTCTAATCATTTCATGAAGTAATTTGCTGGGATGAATACCACCAATATCTGGACGAAAGGTCCCAGACTTATATTTAGGACTATCAATATAATCAGATACCCCTTTAGTATCGCTTACAAGTGTTTGAATTCCAAAATTTTTATAGAATTGATCTGCATCCCTTTTGAGTTCATCAAGTGAAGTTTTATCAGGAATACCAAGAAATCTCCCAACCAGATTAAAATCACAGTCTAGTTTCTCTTGTTCAATAAAATCGTACAAATCTTGTCGGGCGGCAATAGCCTCTACCTGAAATTGTTTCGCTTTCTCCAAACCAAATCGACGAACAAGATCTTTATTAGAAGGCCTAAGATTCCCACTCGTTATTCCACCGTTTCGAGCAGCCGCACCCTCACCTAAATTATTTTTTTCTAAAATAACTACACTGTGTCCAGCTCGGGCTAAAGGAATTGCCGCTCCCAAACCGGTGAACCCGCACCCAATCACTACGACATCAACGTGATCTGTCCAGCTAGTTTCAGGTGATTTTATGGGAGCTTTAGCTTCCCACCAAAATGGTTTATCATTTACTTCCATGACACTTCCCAATTGTGGCAGTTCTATTCAATGAAAAAACTTACTTTCTTATTATTAAACCCAAAATGCTTTTTCTAAGTCCTTAAAGTCATCAGCTGGACCTTCAAATTTATTTCTTCCTAATTCCAAAACATAAACATAATCTGAAATTTTTAAAGCCTGTCTAATTTCTTGATCAACAATAAGAATGGTCAAATTATCTCTGTCCCTTAGATCGGTAAGCATCCCATAAACTTCTTCCGCCAACATTTTAGAAAGCCCTGCGGTAGGCTCATCAATTAACATCATTTTAGGATCCGCCATCAAGGTTCGACCAATTTCAACCATTCGTTGCTGACCACCACTTAACTCTCCAGTAATCTGTTTTCTCTTCTCTTTTAAAACAGGAAAACGTTCATAATTTACTTCAATTTTTTCTTTAACCTGTTTCTTATCATTTCGAAAAGTCCAACCACCTAACTCTAAGTTAGCCTCTACGGTCATATCTTTAAAAACGCCCGGTTGTTGAGGTATGTATGCTAAGCCCTTTAGAATTTTCTTATAAGTGGGTACATTGACAATACTTTCACCCTCCAAAAGAACTTCTCCAGCATTCGGTGTTAAAAATCCAAATATAGCTTTTAGGGCAGTAGACTTTCCAACACCATTAGCTCCAAGTATAGCAGTTATTTTATTTTTTCGGGCCTTAATATTTAAATTTTGTAATATATTCAGATCTTTATAATAACCTACGTCAAGATCCTTAGTCTCAAGTATAACGGGAACATCTGTTTCAGTCATGTCTTTATCCAATTCCTTTTGTAGACTTAGTACTAATCTTCTTCATCATCTGAACCTAAGTAAGCCTCAATAACAGTTGGGTCATTCTTGACTACATCAGGCGTTCCATCCGCTATCAAGTCACCATAGTTTAAAACAAGTAATCTTTTGCAAAGAGAGAAAATTGAATCCATCTGGTGACTTATAAGAATTATCGCCGTTCCATCGTTATTAACACGCTCGATATACTTATAAATAATTTCCATCAATTTTGGGTGAACACCTGCAAAAGGCTCGTCTAAAATAATTACATCTGGGTTTAACATAAGAAGACGTCCCAGCTCTAAGAGTTTTTGTTGCCCTCCAGAAAGGGATTTTGCATATTCATTTCTAAGATGCTCAACTGTTAAAAACTCAAGAACTTCCATTGCCTTGTCATCTATCTCAGACCTACTCAAACCTTGATCTAGAGCTAATGCTGGAACCATTAAATTTTCTAATACTGTCATTCGTCTAAAAGATCGTGTGACTTGGAAAGTTCTTCCTAAACCATGGCGGGCCACTTCAAACGGCTGTAGTTGATCTATTCGGTTTCCTCCTAAATAAACAGTCCCACTATTAGGTTTTATCGCTCCATCTAAGACATTTGTCAGTGTTGTTTTGCCAGCACCATTTGGACCAATCAAACCTATTAACTCAGGGCCATTTATTTCAAATGATACACCCTTCAGTACGTGCAGACCACCAAAGTTCTTCTTTAAATCTTTTACAACGAGATTAATCATTATGCAGACTCCTCGCTACTGTCTGAAACTTTCCTCTTAGCAACGGTCTCATCCGCAACGTGGCCTCTTAAGAAGTAATTAATTATTGGCGCAATTATACCGTTTCTAGAAAGTCTAAGAGTTATCATAAGGAGTGCGCCAAAGATGACCAATCTCCATACTGTCATATCAACTTCTACACCAATTAATGGTACATCAAAGCTCGTTCGAAGTGTTTCCAATGTAAATTCAATAATAATAGCACCTATCGCTGCCGCAAATATATTCTCAATGCCAGCAATAACAGCCATGGAAACCACCAAGCTCATCTGTAGTATCATTAAATTATTTGGCGAAATTATTCCTATATAATGTGCAAAAAATGCACCTGCAGCTGCTGCCATCATTGAAGTGATTACAAAAAGCATTATCTTATATTTCGTTGTATTAACGCCCAATGCTGCCGCTGCGTCTTGATCCTCTCTAAGGGCTCGAATAAATAGACCAAACTTAGATTGAGCAAGCCAGTAAAGGACCCCCAAACAGAAAAATAATAAAAAGAGCATAACAAAGTATGGGGGCAAAGGATCAGTTTTATCAAAATGACGGCCAAAGATAGTAATACCATTTTCAAAAAGCTTAGGCAGCTCGAGACCAGCTTGTCCGCGAGTAATGTCAAGCTCAGAGCTAATAACTGCTCTTAATATTTCAGTAAAGCCTAATGTGAAGAGCGCAAGATACGCTGCTCGCAAAGGCAAAACTAACAGGCCTATAAGAAGACCAAATAATCCTCCCATAGCTATTCCAAGTATTATCCCAAGCCAAACTGGCATAGGAGTAACTTTTACACTCCCATCCCAAATAGACATGGCCTCTCTTAGGCAGTCCTGAACTAGAGTAGAGGACGTAATTCCAATTGGGTTCACAATAACTAAATACTGACTCCCCACGGAAAACTCCGTACAGATATTTGTCGCTTCAGGCGAGAGGTAAATATAATGACAGAAAAGAGCCGTGGTATACGCACCAATGCCCGTAAACCCCATGTGACCAAATGAAAACTGTCCCCCATACCCAGCGAGCATCGACCAACTAGAGGTTAGTATTGCGTAAAAGAACCCCGCAATCATTATGTGCATTACATATGGATAATTATTAGCTGTATAAACGAACGGAAATATCATTAAAAAAGATATTATTATCACGCCTACAATTAATGGTACCTGTTGTTTGCTCATCCGAATTTTCCATGAGAACCACCTGAAAAGCGTCTGCCAAAAAGTCCAGTGGGTCTGAGTAATAAAGTTAAAAGTAAAACGATTCCGCCATAAGCAGGAATATATGAAGCGGCCTTCTGAGGATCTGGTATACAACCGGTGCCAGCAGATTCTACTAAGCCAACAATTATGCCCCCAACGAATGCCCCTGGGAGGGATCCTAAACCTCCAAGGACGATTATAACAAATGATCGCATGGCTGGAATAGCTCCAACCTGAGGTAACCAAGAAAAGGCTTGTACGAGAAGTGCTCCAGCGAGCGCAGCAAGCATTCCACCAAGAGCAAAGGCTAGCATATTCATCCGGTTAGGGTTAATTCCTGTTATTGCTGCCGCCTCACGATCTAAGCTCACAGCTCTCAACGCCTTACCTGTCCATGTACGATGCAAAAAGTATAATAACATAAGCAATACTATTATACATACTACCGCGGCAGTAAAACGTGGATTAGAAATTGTTATAGTATCAAAAAGTTCCAAACCTCCCCGTCGCGTCTTAAGAAGCCATGGGTCCTCCTTAGAAGGCCAGTGAAGTCTAGGGAAATCAAAGTATCTTTTTGCTTTCACCGGATTTGATCCAACCGTAGCAGCAATAAAGTATTGCAGTGTAAAAGCTAAACCAAAGGTAACAAGGATACCATATTCTACTGGTCTATCTATTCTCCCATCATACATGGGGGTTAAAAATATACGTTCAAACACTGCACCAAGAATAAATGTTGAAACACACGCAAACCCAATACCAAATAGTGGGTTAACACCAGGAAACCAAACCATGGTAACATAATACGCTGCCATTCCACCAATCATATAGAAATCACCATGTGCAAAGCTAACCACCCCCAAAATCGAGTATATAAGGGTGAGGCCCAGAGCCATGAAGCCGTAAAGTATTCCTAAAATAATCCCATTAGAAATCTGAGATGCTACAAAAGACCCATTAGTCACACAGCTATTACTGGGGTCAGCGAAGGCAAACGATATTGCAAGTAAAGCAAACGCCGCTATTGGCGGAACTACTAGTAGACTTTTTCGTGTTTCAGGCGTTTTTAACCAAAGCGCTATAAGACCTACTGGGCCAGTAGCAGCACCGATCATAGAACCGATATATCCCGCATTGGATGTATCCATATCTTTTTTTAAATAGGCTCGGCGAGTACCAAATGCGCCCACAACCCCCCAAAAGGTCATCCAGAGCACAACACTCCAAAAAATGACTGGAAATTCCACTACATTACCCCATTTAATTATAAAATTAGATTTATTAAGTTTAGTGGCGATAATTTAAAATTATCGCCACTATTATTTTCTTTATTTGATAATGCCTAGTTATTGGCTTACCCAGATAGCGTCGCCAGTTTTATAAGCGTCTGGCCAAACAATCGCTGAGTCAGTAGAATCCTCACCTTCGTTTTGGTATTGGATAACTGTCATCGCTGGGTCAGGCCACTGATGCCACCACTCGTCACCTTTTCCATCTACGCTAGGGTCTTTGCCTGAACCATAAGGAAAATATATCCGGCCAAGTGTTCCATCGTGATCGATATTCTCAAGAGCTGTAACGATTGCTTCTCCATCTGTAGAACCAGCTTCATTTATAGCTTGAACCAAAATTGCTATGGAGTCGTACGCTTCTAGAGCATAGCTTTCGATAGCGCCCTTACCTGTTAACGCTTTATAAGTTTCATTTAATTTAAGCGCTTTATCATTCCATAAGTTCACTGGTATTCCGATTCGCTGAACGAAAGCATATTGACCGTCTGGAACATTTTCCCACCAAGCTTTACTTTCAAGAGCAACTTGACCTGCCTGAAAAGGCACGTCCATTGGGCCAATCCCTGCATCAGCAGCTTGCTGTGCAAAGTTGTATCCAGCTTCACCAGTGGCGAGAACAATAACATAACCGGGATCATAAGCTTTAATACGCTCAACAATTCCTGAGTAATCTTGTGTTCCGATATCAACACCGTAAGTAGCGGCCTCAATACCATTAGCTACCAAGCCTTTAGTTGTCTCAGCAGCAGCAGGGATACCATAGTCTGTATTCTCTGTTAAGATTGCCACTTTTTTAAGACCTGGTGCCAATATTGCAGACTGCCAAATCGTCGCTGACGCCCAAGAGCTTAGCGGTGCAATTCGGAAGATAAACTGCTGTTTGTCACCGGTTATTGTATCGTTCCAAGTTTCCGCAAAAACCACTGGGATTTTTGCATCGTTCGCAACATCTTTAGACGCAACTCCAACTGAGCTGTGATAACCACCACCGACGGCCACTACGCCATCTTGTGTGATCAACCTATTCATCATCGCTGCTGCTTTTTCTGGTAATCCTTCTGTATCGGCAATAACAACTTTAATGTCACAACCAAGTGCGCCACCAGCCGCATTCAGATCTGCTTCTGCTAATTTCATAGCGTCGCGCATTGCTTCACCTCCGCCAACAGCTCCAGGAGCTGATAGTGGGGCCAAACCGCCAATTTTAATAGTGCAGTCTGCTGCAAAAGATGCAGATCCTATTAAGGATACAGCAATCGCAGTCGCAATTCCATAAATTGATAATTTTGACTTATTCATGTTTTAACCTCCATAAAAGATATGATTCGATAAAAAATCGTACCATGATAAGTAGGAAAGAACAAAACTCTAAACTATCAATCAAGCAAAACTATTTTAGTACCTATCGGATTAAAAAAATTTTCTCACATTATGATACCAATTTAGATATATTTTTGAAACTGTAACTCTTTTTCGAACTGTAAAAAAGTTATCCGCAATAAATCAATAAGCTCATCAACCTCACTTCTATTAATTGTCAAGGCTGGGGTTATCATCACCCACTCGCCAAAGGCTCCATCTGATGTCTTTCTGGTATATAATAACAATCCATTCTCAATTCCAATTTCAACAAGCCTATAGACGCCACGACACTTAATCGGCAGCATTTCTTTGGTTTCTTTATTTGCAACTAACTCTGCAGCCAATAACAAACCTTTCCCTCGAATATCTCCAATTATCTGGCTTGCATCAGCTAACTCTTTTAGTCTTGCCTCAAGATATTCACCCATTTCTGTAGCATTATTCATCAAATCATTTTCAATTAATTCGCTAACAACGGCCTCCCCCACAGCGCATGAAAGCGGGTTAGCAGCATATGTATGACCATGTTGAAAACCACCTGAATCAACCACTGTACCAACAATCTCATTTGGTGCCATAACCACACCTATAGGCGTATAACCAGCAGCCACTCCTTTAGCCAAAGTAACAAGGTCTGGACGGGCATTTGGCCAATGCTCTGCAGATAAAAACTTACCTGTGCGGCCAGCACCAGCCATTACATCATCATAAATTAATAAAACACCATAACGGGTGCAGATTTCTCTAACCGTTTCATAGTAGTGATCTGGAGCGACTAATCCTCCGGAAGATAGTCCGCCAACAGTCTCAAGAATAAAGGCTAAAACATTATCAGCTCCCTCCTCTAGGATAACTTGTTCCAGTCTTCCAGCACACTCTCGAGCATAACTATTTACATCATGATTATCGGGTACCCGGTAAGAAAATGGAGTTGGAACTTTTGGCATAACTTTAGCCATTGGCCCAAACATCGACTCAGCAACTGGATCCCCCGAAACTACAAATGCGCCTAAAGTTGATCCATGGTAGCTTGGGTTTCTTCCTAAAACCTTAGTTCTATTGTACTCACCTTTTGCTATAGCGTACTGGCGAGCAAGTTTAATTGCCGACTCTGTCGCCTCTGATCCTCCTGAAACGATAAAAGCTTGATCAAAACCTGTTCCTGACAAAGAGACTAACTTTTCTGCGAGCCTTTGGTTGGGAGAGTTTTCAAAAACAGCAACACTAGCATAACATACTTTTTTTGCCTGGTTTAACATCGCCGTTAGTACCTGCTCATTAGCATGTCCTAAATTAGTTGTTACTGGCCCAGATGAGCCATCAAAATATTTCTTTCCATTTGTATCCCACATATAGATACCCTCAGCTCGATCGATTACCGGCAATGCGCGGGCATCCCCAGTATTAAAAACCTGAATCGGACCTCCTGGTTTTATTAGATGTTCGTTCAACATATGCTTCCCTGCCTTTAAAAGAGTAATATATTATAAATCTAATTCTGTAAGCTAACTAAAAATTATTAATATAATCTTAATCAAAAGTATTGCAGTGTAAACTAGCTTTTATAAGAATGGTCTTTATCCACTTTTACGTTCATAAAAAGGGCTGATAGTTTTTCATTATATCGGTATAAAACCTTCTCAATAATAAGAACTCATAACAAGATTGATCGGAGAGCCCTTGAATAACAATTAATTGTGACTCTGGAATGCTTTACTAGCTTACCAATATCTTTTTAATTTTTACAAGCTAGGGCTTGCTGACCTAGAACAATTATTTTACTACTATTCGGTGTATGCAGGGAGAATCTGGATTACCAGTGCCGAAGGAGCAACCGCCCCGGAAACTCTCAGGCAAAAGGACCTGCATATCAACATAAAATCTGGAGAGAGGTGTATAAGAGCACTCGCCGAAGGGATAACGATCTCAGGCAAAAGGACAGAGGGGCATCATTAACGGGTTACACTGCTCGTCAATAGTGATGTTTTTATGGTTAAGAAAATTAGGGGGATTTATGACCACACTCAAACGAACCAGGTTATACGATTATCATATTGCTAATGGTGCTAAAATGGTACCTTTTGCGGGATATGAGATGCCAGTACAATATAATCTAGGAGTAATGAAAGAGCATCTCCACACAAGAGTGGCAGCAGGCTTGTTTGATGTTAGCCATATGGGTCAAATTCTCTTATACCCAAAGTCGGGTGTAATTGCTGATGCTGCATTAGCAATAGAAACTCTTGTTCCAGTAAACATATTATCTCTAGAGAACGGTCGTCAAAGATACGGCATGTTTACAAATGATGACGGTGGAATTTTAGATGACCTTATGATAGCAAACCGGGGTGATCACTTATACATTGTCGTTAATGCCTCCTGTAAAGGTAATGACTTTCAGCACTTAAAAAACAATCTTGGAAATGAGTTTCAAATCGATATGGTTGAGGATCGTTCTTTAATTGCATTGCAAGGCCCTCTTGCTGAAGAAGTTCTATCTAAACTAAACCCAACCGTTAAAGAGTTGAGATTTATGGATAGCATAACTGCAAACCTACTAGACACCGAGTGTTGGATCTCTAGGTCAGGCTACACAGGGGAGGATGGTTATGAAATTTCCATACCAAACAGCGCTGTCGAAGAGGTAGTGCAGCTTTTAAGTCAAGATATTAATGTTGAACCAATTGGACTTGGGGCCCGCGACTCTCTACGACTAGAGGCAGGTCTATGCCTTTATGGACACGATATCGACATCAATACTAGTCCAATAGAAGGTAACCTTAATTGGGCCATTCAAAAGGCCAGACGTGCTGGTGGGGAGCGCGCCGGCGGATTCCCCGGTGCCAAACGTATTCACAGCGAATTAGAAGTTGGCCCATCTAAAAAAAGAGTTGGGATTTTACCAGATGGGAGAGCTCCTATGAGGGAAGGGACGCTTTTATATGGGTCTGATAATAGGAATAATCCTATTGGAAAAGTAACTTCTGGTGCATTTGGTCCGTCAATTCAAAAATCAATATCTATGGGCTACGTCTTAAAAGAGTACACTGACTTAGAAACAATAATATATGGTGATGTTCGTGGAAAACTATTGGCCGCAAGAGTAACATCAATACCTTTTAAAAAATCAAATTATAAAAAATAGGGAGAGAAACAATGAAATTTACAGAAGAGCATGAGTGGCTTTTGCTAGAGGATGGCCTAATAACTGTGGGAATTACTAAACACGCATCGACCGAATTAGGTGATATCGTCTTTATTGAGTTACCTGAAGTGGGCACATCTGTCACTAAGGATGAAGAGATTGTCGTAATAGAAAGTGTGAAGGCCGCATCAGATATTTTGGCGCCATTAGACGGTGAAATAGTAGAAGTTAATGAAATCTTGAATGATGAACCAAGCAAAGTAAACGACGACCCGACTGGAGACGGTTGGATGTTTAAATTGAAAATAGAAAACCTTTCTGACCTAGAAGATTTTATGTCAGAGGCAGAGTATAACAAATTCATTGGCTAAGGAAAATTTTATGACTTTTAATCCAACACAATATACACCTTACGACTTTGCCAATCTACGTCACATTGGGCCATCTAAATCAGAAATTGCTGACATGTGTAAAGTTCTTGGGGTTAAGGACATCGACGAATTAATTGACCAAACAGTTCCAGAAAATATTCGTCAAAAAACTCCTCTTTATTTTGGAGAGCCAAAGTCTGAGCACGAGTTGCTAAAATATATGCGAAATGTTGCGTCTAAAAACAAAGTTATGACGACAATGCTTGGGCAAGGTTACCACGATACGGTAACTCCTCCCGCAATTCAAAGGAATGTGTTTGAAAACCCCGCTTGGTATACTGCGTACACCCCTTACCAACCAGAAATAAGCCAAGGAAGATTAGAGGCTCTATTAAATTATCAAACGATGATATGCGATCTGACTGGCCTAGAAGTTGCAAACGCCTCTCTACTTGATGAGGCAACTGCCGCTGCCGAAGCAATGACTATGGCAGAGCGTATTTCAAAATCAAAGAGGAAAAGCTTCTTTATTGATGAGGACTGTCATCCTCAAAACATCGCCGTAATGCAAACAAGAGCAATGCCATTGGGGATTGATATAACTGTTGGTAATCCAGAGGAATTAAAAGCAGGCGATCATTTTGGTGCAATTTTTCAATATCCAGGAACATTTGGGGGATTAACTGATTTTTCTAAAAAGATATCAGAACTTCATGAAGCTAAAGCAATTGCTATTATGATTGCTGACCCCTTAGCTCTAACTCTACTTAAAGAACCCGGGGAAATGGGCGCTGACATTGCTGTTGGATCCACTCAAAGGTTTGGCGTTCCAATGGGATTTGGTGGGCCTTCTGCAGCATACATGTCCTGTAAGGACTCATACAAAAGATCCATGCCAGGAAGAATTGTAGGGGTATCAATAGATACTCGAGGAACTAAAGCATATCGATTATCCTTGCAAACTCGTGAGCAACATATAAGGCGTGAAAAAGCGACTTCAAATGTGTGCACTGCACAAGCTCTATTAGCGGTTATGGCATCTCTTTATGCAGTTTTTCATGGACCAGACGGGTTGAAAGCAATCGCACAAAAGGTAAATCTAAATACAAACCACATGGCAAAAGGTTTAAAGGCTGGTGGATTTGGAATTAAATCTAAGGATTTCTTTGATACCATCACAGTTGATGTAGGAAAAAATCAGAAATCAATTTTAGAGTCTGCTGTAGTCAAAGGTATTAATTTAAGAAAAATTGGGTCAACTCAACTTGGAATTACTGTTGATGAGACCACACAACCTGAAACAATTGAAGATGTTTGGGCAGCTTTTGGATTAAATTGTAAATGGACAGATTTTTCAGAGGATTTCTGTCTTCCAGAAAATTTGATAAGATCCAGTAGCTTTCTAGATCATTCAATATTCCATATGAATCGTTCAGAAACAGAACTGATGCGTTACATGAGAAAATTGGCGGATAGAGATCTTGCCTTAGATCGCTCAATGATTCCTTTGGGCTCTTGCACTATGAAACTAAATTCCGCTGCAGAAATGATGCCAGTAAGCTGGCCTGAATTTTCTAAGATGCATCCATTTGCGCCTACTAATCAAACAGGAGGTTACCAAGAGCTTTTGAAAGACTTGTCTGAAAAACTTTGTTTAATTACAGGTTATGACGCCATGTCTTTACAGCCAAACTCAGGAGCTCAAGGCGAGTATGCAGGCTTACTAACAATCGCTGCCTACCATAAAGCTCGTGGTGATAGCCATCGAAACATATGTTTAATTCCAGTAAGTGCACACGGAACAAATCCTGCCAGTGCTCAAATGGCAGGAATGTCAGTAGTAATAGTCAACTCCGCTGAAAACGGAGATGTCGATATTGAGGATTTTAGAGAAAAAGCCATTAAGGCTGGTGATAACCTTGCGGCTTGTATGATTACTTATCCGTCTACTCACGGCGTTTTTGAAGAAACAGTAAAAGATGTGTGTGATATCACACATCAATTTGGTGGCCAAGTCTATCTTGACGGTGCGAACCTTAATGCGATGGTAGGAATATCGAAACCTGGAGAAATAGGTTCTGACGTTAGCCATTTAAACCTGCATAAAACTTTCTGTATACCCCATGGTGGAGGTGGGCCAGGAATGGGGCCCATTGGGGTTAAGTCACATCTTGAACCTTTCCTACCTAGCCATCCAATTGAGGGGGGAACAACTGGCCCAGTAAGCGCTACCCCGTTTGGCTCAGCTTCAATATTACCCATAAGTTGGGCTTATTGCCTAATGATGGGAGGAGCAGGATTAACACAAGCTACTAAAGTGGCCATATTAAATGCTAACTATATTGCTAAAAGGCTTGAAGGGTCATTCAGCGTTCTTTTTAGAGGGAATAAAGGCCGAGTTGCTCATGAATGCATAATTGATACGAGGCCTTTCTTGGATACGGCTCACGTTACAGTTGATGATATAGCAAAACGATTAATTGATAATGGGTTTCACGCTCCAACAATGAGTTGGCCTGTTGCTGGGACTTTGATGGTTGAACCCACAGAGTCTGAGAATAAAGGCGAGCTAGATAGGTTCTGTGATGCAATGATCGACATATATGGTGAAATTAAAGCTATTGAAAATAACGAGATTGATCCAGAAAATAATCCGTTAAAAAATTCACCGCATACTATTGAAGATCTTGTTTCTGAATGGGATCGACCCTACTCAAGAGAGCAGGCTTGTTATCCAGCGGGTACAAACAGAGTGGATAAATATTGGCCAGCAGTCGGTAGGATTGATAATGTTTTTGGAGATAGAAATTTAATTTGCACGTGCCCTCCACTAACAGAATACTTAGAAGCTGCGGAGTAAGTGCTAAGAGCAAAATTTGTAGTAACCGGTGGAATGGTAGAAAAATATGTCAAGTTTTAATGACTATCCGAGAGACTTAATAGGTTATGGTCAAAAATTGCCTGAATTCAAGTGGCCTAATAATGCGAGAGTAGCCATCCAGTTCGTTTTAAATATAGAGGAAGGCGGAGAAAACTGCGTTTTACATGGTGATACAGCGTCAGAATCTTTTCTGTCTGAGATTATTGGTGCTACTCCGTTTGAGGACTCCAGACATATGTCAATGGAATCTATTTATGAGTACGGAAGTCGTGCAGGATGTTGGCGAATTTTGAAATTATTTAGGGACTATAATTTGCCAATTACTATATTTGCTGTTGCGATGGCTGCGCAACGAAATCCAAGTGTTATTGAACAGGCCTTAAAGGACGGTCATGAGGTTGCTAGCCACGGTCTTAGATGGATTAATTATCACGGTATTCCAGAGAGCCTCGAGAAAGCCCATATGGAGGAGGCTATGGAAATCCTTACGAACATTTGTGGTGAGAGACCAGTTGGCTGGTATACTGGCAGGACGTCTGAAAATACACGTAAGCTAGTTTCCGAATATGGGGGGTTTTTATACGATGCGGATGACTACTCAGATGATTTACCATTTTGGAGTAAAGCTCAAAAAAACCATTTAATAGTGCCTTACACCCTAGATACAAACGACATGAGATTTGCGTCACCTCAAGGGTTCAATTCAGCAGACCAGTTTTATACTTACCTTAGAGACTCTTTTGATACGCTGTATGAAGAAGGGAAGGACTCTCCCAAGATGATGTCTATTGGAATGCACGCAAGGATTTTAGGTCGTCCTGGTCGGTTTAAAGCGATAAAAAACTTCGTTGAATATATTAAAAATTTTGATGATATTTGGGTGGCGCGCCGAGATTCCATAGCCTTACATTGGCAAAAAATATCTGAACCTAGTCCAAGCTAATTAGAGTTACTTATAATGCTTTCTTAAGAGTATCCTGAAGTTTTTCAAAATCTGATTGAGTATTCCATAGGTGAGGCGTAATACGCAAGCTTCCACCACGCTCAGATAAGTATACGTCGGATTTCATGAGCGTTGAGAGCAAGTCCTTAGGCGCCGATTTAGGTAATTTTACTCCTAAAAAATGTGGGCCTCTTAAATATTCTGGTAATACTGATAAACCAAGACTTTCAAGTTCCTTAGAAAGGTTTCGATTATTTACTGCCAACGTAGTTTGGATGTTTTCTATGCCCCATTCCAAAATTTGTTTTAAAGCCTCTACCACACCTGGCATAAGAGCAAAGTTTGCTCTCTCACCAACATCATATCTATTAGCACCCGGCTCATAATCAGTGGTATAATTCACCAGACCTGAAAAATTTCTACTGTCTTTTCGAGTTATCCAGCCATCTTCCAATGGTTCTCCATTTCGCCACTTAGGGTCGACATACAAAAAACCTGTAGAATAAGGGCACAGCAACCATTTGTAACCTGCAACAACGGCAAAATCTGGACGGATCTTACTAAAGTCTGTTTTCATAGCTCCTACTGACTGTGTAAGGTCAAGCACCAAAGCGGCTCCAACCTCATCACACTTTTGACGCACAGAAATCAGGTCCACTATAAGTCCATTTGTCCACAAAACATTAGGCAGTGCAACAATTGCCGTACTTTCATTAATAGAATTTAAGACTTTTTCAGTAAGAGACATACCACTTGGTATTGAAATAGAGACTACTTTTCCACCTTGATTGCGTACAAGCCTTTGCCAAGGATAAACATTTGATGGAAACTGATTATCTAGGATTAAAACTACCCTGCCATTCCCCACTTTGAGATTTTTTGCTGCAGTTTCAATTCCGTAAGAGGCAGAAGGAACAACAGCAACTCCTTGAACATCAACATTTACCAACCGAGAGAAAAGTAATCTAGCCTCATCAACAGATTCATAAAAATCAGGAATTGTTATTTTCCAAGGGCTTTCTTTTTGCCGAAGACCTTTCTCACTCGCTAAAACTACTGATTTAAGCAGTGGCGACATATAGGCTGTATTTAAATATGCTATTTCTTTTGGAATAGTAAAAAGATCACGTTGACAAGAAATCATTTCATCCCCTTGTAAGTTACAATTAAGTGTACAAAGTTTTAATTAAACCTAGCCCCCTTCATCTTTACAGTAAAGTAACGAGTATCGAAAATTTATATAAAAAATAAATGACGTATCAAGTAAAAATACAAACAGGCGAAATTCTTGTGTAATTCAAAAAATTAACTATCATTTGGAAAAACTGGATAGAAAGTATAATTTTATGAGCATAACCTGCATCAGAAACTGCGATTGGGCAATAATCTGGGATAGAGAACTTAACCGTCATCGCTACGTTCAAAGCGTAGATGTTGTCTTTTCCGAAAATCAAATCACACATACTGGGGCTCACTATACTGGTCCAGTAGATAAAGAAATTAGTGGTAGCGGCTTGATGGCCATGCCAGGTCTTATCAATATACATTCGCACCCCTCCCTTGAACCTAGCTACAAGGGTATTCGCGAAGAACATGGCGTACCTGAAATGTATATGAGCGGACTATATGAACGCTGTGCAACCCTCATGCCCGATCAGGAAGGTCAGAAAGCATGCACAGAAGTAGCATATTGTGAAATGTTATTGAGTGGCGTTACCTCTATAGCTGACCTATCATTTGATTACCCAGGATGGAAAGAGTTGGCAGAACGTAGTGGTTTACGCGTTTGGATGGCTCCATGGTTTTCCTCTTCAAGTTGGTATGTTGATAATCGTCATGAGGTAAAGTTTAACTGGGATGAGGCTGCGGGTTGGGAGGCTTTTGAAAAATCTCTAGCGTTGATCGACACCCTTGGAGAAGATCCTACCAGTAAACTTTCTGGGATGGTTTACCCAGCTCAAATTGATACCTGTAAGGAAGATCTCCTTAAAGCCTCGATCGCGGCGGCTACTGAGCGTGGGATCACATTTACTACGCATGCGGCTCAAAGCGTAATGGAGTTTAATATCATGGTTCAGCGACATGGGAAAACACCAATTCAGTGGGCGGACGAAATTGGAATATTGAAACCAAACTCCATCATTGGGCACGCTATTTTCATAGATGAGCACTCTTGGCTTCACTGGGCCACTCGAAAAGATCTTGAAATATTAGTAAAAAGTAAAGCCTCGGTTGCTCACTGTCCAACACCATTTGCTCGCTATGGACACGTTTTAGAGGATTTTGGTAGATATAAGCGTGCAGGTGTAAACCTTGGTATTGGTACGGATACAACACCCCACAATATGATTGAGGAAATGCGTTGGGCAGCTATTCTAGGCAGGGTTGCCGCTGAGGATATGTTTTCTGTTACAACCGAAGATATTTTTAATGCTGCAACTGTCGATGGCGCCGCAGCATTGCTTAGGAATGATATAGGACGCCTCGCTCCTGGTATGAAAGCTGACCTAATATTAGTAGATCTCACTAACCCTAATATGCGCCCAGCACGAGATCCACTTCGTAGCCTTATCTACGCCGCCGCGGATAGAGCAGTACGTGACGTTTTTGTTGACGGCACACAAGTAGTAGCTGATGGTAAAGTCCTAACAATGGATATAGAAGGCGCCTGTCATCGGGTAGAGTCAGCCCAAAAACGAATGATGGAGAAAGTCCCATCAATCGACTATGCAAAACGAACAATTGGAGACCTTGCTCCGTTAAGCCTCTTATCATAAAATTATATTCACTTTAACTAATGCCTTATTCATTCGAATGTGTGGTGGTACTGAACAACTTTGAATTTTTTATATTTAATTATTAAATTTTTTTAATAATTAAACAAATTGCCCAGAAGATTTAAAGCCGTCCCAAATTAATTTGAGTGAAATTAAAAACAGAGCCCATATAACAATTTTGAAAAAAACTTTCTCAGGAATTAACTTTACTAACTTAAAACCAACGTAAACGGCTATGGAGGCTGGCAACATAAGATAGATAGTGATTTTCAGGTTATCCAAACTAAGCTGACCCAAAAAGTAAAAGGGAATTAGCTTAATAGCGTTGACATAACTGAAAGCAATAACTGAAGTACCAACAAATACTGACTTAGAAAGACCAATTGGTAAGACAAAGATTTGCCAAGGCGGTCCACCATTATGACTGATGAAGCTAGTAAATCCAGCTATAGTACACCAAAAATAGCCACTATTAGTATTTATTGGTTTATTTTTTTTCTTTTTGTAGAATGTTTTTAACATTTGATGGGCAGAAAATAATACTCCCATTAGTCCAATTAAAATAGTGACGACCCATTCAATAACTAAATGAGCTGTTACCCATCCAATTAAGACACCAATTGTCAAGCCAACCATGCCCACTCTAAGGACTTTAGGTTCATAATCACGCCGATAGGCTAATAATGCAAATACGTCTGATACCACATAAACTGGTAATAAAAGTCCAGCAGCAGCTATTGGGGACATGACAAGGGATAAACTTGGAACTGCCAGACCTGCAACAACAGGAAGTCCACCTTTACCTAAGCCCACTGAAATTGCTGCAAACACCGCTAAAAACCAAAATAAAAACTCTTCCTGCACTTTTTGACCACACCTTCAAATTAATAGTTTTTGGCTCTATCAAATATTTTCTATTAACTCATAGTAACAGATATCTTATAATTTGTGATCACAAAATAATATATTTTACTTTTTTGTGATCACATAATTTAATAGAACGTGCCCCTCTTTAAATTTTATATTGGGTCAACCACTTTTATAGTGCTCCCGATTACTTTTCCAGCATCTAATAAAAGGTCTTCTCTGTATGGGTTGGAAACTACTTGAACGCCAATAGGTCTATCATTTACCATGCCAGTAGATACTGTAAGTCCAGGTAAACTTACAAATGGGAGACCTATCTGTGTCATCTGAGCTTCAATTATTGATTCAAAATTCTGATCAGAAGTTACATCCTTGTGTTGATCAAAAGGTAACTCACCAGATACTGGGCATAACATAATTGGATATTCATCAAGAAATAACCTCCAAGAGCGTACTAATGATGCACGAGATTGTAAGACTTTCATAACAACAGCTAGATCAACAGGAGGACAAAGCTCTTTTAGTCTATGGTAAACAATATTTGCGTCCGGATCATTCTCTTTAACGACAGCCTCTTCAGCACCATGCTTCATTTCTGCCATCCATAAAATTAGTTGATTTTCCATCGCCTGTCTAAGGGGTGGCGTGTCGACTTCATCTACCTTCCAGCCAGCATCCTCTAATAATTTCGCGGACGCAATTAACGCATTTTTGACTTCTGTGGAAACTTTCATACCATCTGGAGAGAGGCATAACGCTACTTTTTTTGGTCTCGGCTCACCTACTAATGGAGCTGGAATATACCAAGGGTCATTAAAATCTGATTTAGACATTGCAGTAAAGCTAACTCTAAGATCCTGAATCGACCTCGCTATGGGGCCAGAAACTGCCATTAACTGACCGCCAATAAACCTATCTGAACTACTAAAATTATGAGCAGGCACTCGACCCAAAGATGGCCTAAGCCCATGAACACCGCACGCATAGGCAGGATACCGTATAGAACCCGCTATATCCGTTCCGTGCCCGACAACCCCTATTCCTGCCGCAACGGCTGCTGCAGCACCACCGGACGAACCACCTGGAGTTATATTTTTATTGACAGGATTTAACGTATTTCCATGAAGGGTGTTCCTAGTAAACCAACGAAGTGAAAAAGCTGGAGTATTGGTGCGGCCTATAATAATTGCTCCTGCCTTTTCTAAATTATTAACTATTGGGTTATTATGCTTTGCAATCAAATCTTTTTGGATCTTCAAGCCATTTGTTGTGGCATACCCAGCTTGATCAATATTGACTTTTACGGTTACCGGAACTCCACCAAGTATTCCAATATCATCACCATCTTTTATTTTTTTGTCTAAGAGGTCCGCCTGTACTAATGCGTTACTGCCCATACTTGATACTACAGCATTAATTTTTGGATTAACATCTTTGCTCCGAGCAAGAGCACTGGTAACAGATTCTCTAACAGAAATCTCTTTATCCTTAATTTTCTTTATTATTTCCGTTGCTGTTAGTTGCCAAAGTTCCATTGCTCTAAATCCTTTTTGGTTTAATAAATTATAAAACTAGCGAACCAAGAGCCATTGATACCGCCGACTGAGTAGGGTCTATTACCGGTACATTCAATTCTTTTTCTAGCTCTAGTCGATGAGTCGCCATTCCTGCGCAACCTAAAATTATTACGTCTGCTCCATCTTTTAATAATTTTCCTCCTATTTCAATCAGTTTTTCAAAAGTGCGAGCGCCTTGTGCTGTCTGATCCACCGTCATATCTAACGAACGCTCATTAACTAACCTTGAAGCAACGCCCATCTTCTCGATATAGGTTCGATGCCGACTGATAGATCCTTCGGAAATCGCTATTACACCAAATCTTTTACCTCGAGAAAGAGCCGTTAATATTCCAGACTCTGCAATTCCATAGATTGGCGTTTTAGTAGCAGACCTCAACAGATCAATCCCCGGATCGGAGTAGCATGCAATTACAAAGGCTCCAGCATTTTTATGGTTTTTTATTTGTTCAAATATATCAGGAACAACCAATTCAGAATCTAATTTACTTTCGATTCCAAATGGCCCTTTTGAATTTGTTACACATATGATCTCAGGACCACCTTGGAACCGGTAAACCTCAAGTGCCTTATCAAGGCCATCAGTCACTACTCCATTGGAGTTTGGGTTAATAACCACAAT
Organism: uncultured Paracoccaceae bacterium; assembly: GCA_913041145.1. Taxonomy (GTDB): domain Bacteria; phylum Pseudomonadota; class Alphaproteobacteria; order Rhodobacterales; family Rhodobacteraceae. The sequence goes on along the minus strand of CAJWHE010000008.1, from coordinate 45,262 downwards.
AGATTTCATAATACTCTAACCTTTATTGTCGAAATCGACATTTAGAAGAAACTTTCAACATCAAGCTCAGGAGCCGGTTTTCCACCAAATCCAGTAAGATCTATCTTCTCTCTTGGAGTAAATCTTCCATGGGAGTGATCTCCCACAAGCTTTCCGTTTAAAACTACAGCAGACCCACGACTTATCACACTAACTGGCCATCCCTTTACCTCCATATCCAAGAATGGCGTATAATCCATTGCATCATGCTGATCTTCTACAGTCACTATTCGAGTGATCTCTGGATCCCAAATTGCTAAATCTGCATCAGCCCCAATAGAAATAGATCCCTTTCTTGGCAACATACCGTAAGTACGAGCCGCATTTGTTGAACTTAATTCGACAAACTTCTGGAGGGTTATACGGCCCTTGTTAACTCCTTCGGAAAATAACAAAGGCAATCGCATTGCAATACCAGGCATACCATTTGCAATCTGCTGAAATGGTGCGTTAGGACCCTTTGCTAATTTTCCAGTTTCATCAAAACGGTATGGAGAATGATCTGAAGAAAATACTGTAAAAGTACCTATTTGTAGATGCTTCCATAATTCATCTTGAGTTTTTTTATCTCGGAGTGGGGGTGAGCATATAAATTTTGCTCCCTCCATTCCAGGTCTATCAAGATCATTACGATCTAAAAATAAGTATTGTGGGCAGGTTTCACTAAAAATCTTTAAGCCTTGATTTTTTGCTTCTAATACTAAAGCTGCTCCCTGAGCAGTTGAAACATGTACGATCATCAATGGCGCATCAACAAATTTTGCTAACATTATAGCTCGATTTATAGCTTCAACTTCAGCAATTTCTGGATGACTAATTACGTGGTATCGAGGCTTAGTGTATCCACCCTTAATAAGCTTCTCTGAGACCCATTTAATTATTCCAGAATTTTCAGCATGGACCATAGTCAAAACACCATGTTCTTTTGCAGTAGCAAGAATTTCTAAGAACTGTTCATCACTTACCTTCATCAAGTCGTAAGTCATAAATACCTTGAAGGATGTTATACCCCTCGCTACAGCTTCTGATAGCTCTCGCTTCATCACATCTGGTGTAGGGTCTGCTATTATTAAATGGTAACTATAGTCTATTACTGATGAGTTTTTTGAGCGGCTATCATACAAGTCTAACGTTTCGTTTATTCCCTTTCCACGATGTTGCGCTGCGAAAGGAATAAAGCAGGTGTTACCACCATAGGCAGCACTTACACTTCCACTTTGATAGTCATCTGAAGTCATACCGCCAGTAGCACTTTCTTGAGCAATATGACAATGTGCTTCAATCCCCCCTGGTAGTACTAAATTATTAGTAGCATCAATCTTTTTTTTACCTTTTAAATTTTTTCCCAGGGTAGCTATCTTACCATCGATTATACCGACATCACCCATGTAGCTTTCAGTAGCTGTTACAATAGTACCCCCTTCAACAACTAAATCATGCATCTTAAACACTCCCTTAATTTAACATAGTTTCAATAATTATCGATTACTGAGCCCAGACCAGTAGTTTTTAATTTGTACTCCAATCGTTTCACTAACCGACTTAATTCATCATAATCAATTTTAGACATATTAACCCTTGGCAATCGCACAAAAGGGCTATTAATAAGTTTTTTACGATATAGGATCTCTTTCCTAATAGACATTCCAATACCAAGTTGTTGGTCGTATCTGATTAATGGTAGAAATGTATCAAAAATGTCTTCCGCTTCATCTATATTTCCTGCCCTGTAAAGACCTTCCACAGCGACCAGCATTTTTACATAAGGAAAACCCGTCATAGCCCCATCGGCACCGCGCCCTAATTCTTGAGGTAAAAACAAAGCAGCATTACCAACCAAAATTGACAGTCTTGGTATCTCATCATTACCACATCCATTTCTAATTGTACTTAACTTATTCAAACCAGGCCAATCTTCATGCTTAAACATTACCATTTGTGAATGTTTTCTTGCTAACCTTAAAACAGTTTCAGCCGATATATGAACACCTGTTGTTTGTGGAAAGTCTTGGTAGCATATAGGAACATTTGTCCCAATTTGTTCACACACTATCTCAAAATAATTAAGGATCTTTTGTTCTGTATTTAAACCAGGGGTAGGTGCAATCATAACCCCAGCTGCTCCTACATCCATTGAGAGCTTACTGAGGGATTCCATTGCATTAACCCCTGATGAAGAAACTCCTACAATAACTGGAACCTTATTATTAACTCTCTTAATAAAAGCTGAAACAAATTGGCTTGATTCCTCTAGACTAAGCTTATTGGCTTCCCCCATCATGCCTAAAATAGTAATTCCTGAAACACCAGATTCAATATAATACTCTACTAAAGTCTCAATACTATAATGATCAACAGCACCGTTTTCTGTAAACGGTGTGACAGAAATTATGTAAACTCCATTCGTATTTCGATTAATCATGATATCCATATTTTTACCTCTTTTTAACTTCAATATTTTTATAGTAATACTAACTAATTAATATCTTGATTTATATAAAAAGTATATTAAATCAGACTCAGATCTATGACTTATTATCAAAAAAAATTCCTAATGAGTAAATTATTAATGACAGCCAGATAATAGAAAATGAGATAAATTTTATAGTACCAAATTCTTCCTTAAAAATAAATATTGCAATTAAGAACATCATTGTAGGTGCTAGGTATTGAAGAATGCCAATAGTAGAAAGTCGGAGTAGTTTTGCACCATTGGCAAATAATAATAGCGGCCCAGCTGTCACTATTCCGCATCCTAAGAGCAAGAAAACATCTACCGAGCTTCCCCCCCAAAAGTATCCACCAACAATCTCTAAATAAATAATATAAACTATTGCCATTGGAGCCAGTAAAAGAATTTCTAAAAAGAAACCTTGATTTGGCCCTATTGGAAGTGATTTTTTCAAAAACCCATAAATCCCCCAACTAAATGTCATACCAAGAGAAATGTAAGGAAGATGTCCATAATCCCAAGTCAACAAACCAACAGAAAAAGCTACAAAAATGATAGCAACCCACTGAACTCTATTGAGTTTCTCCTTTAAAAAAACAGCCCCCAGAAAAATACTGAAGAGCGGATTTATAAAATACCCTAATGCAGCATCTAGTGCATGTCCTGACGTTATTGCCCACACATAAAGGCCCCAATTAATCGAAAGTAAAAATGCTGTTAAAATCGACGTGAGTACCTGTCTTGGATCTTTTAAAGCAGAAATTACATTCCTTGTATTTCCACGCACAATGACAATGAAACCTACCACAGGTAGCGACCAAATGATCCGATGCCCAATGATCTCTAGAGTCGGGATATGCGACATAGCTTTCATATAAAGAGGTAAAACTCCCCATAAAAAATAAGCAGACACCCCATAAAATAATCCTATAGACGTATCATCATTCTTTTCAACAGATAATGAAGGACTCATGAATTACCTATACTTCCTCGATAGAATCTGATTTCAAACGTATAAGTTATCTAAAATCACTACCGTTATGACGTACCCCAAAGAAGATTACCTAACAAGAGATACTGTTAATACTCGAATAATTAATCTTTGTTCCTCAGAGACCTTATTGGAAACTAAATAAATATGTCCAAGTTTTTTACTATTGATCCAAAACTTTTGGGCCCATTATACGCCATGGGAGCTATGTTTTGCTTTTCTTTGAATGACGTTTCAATAAAGTACTTAGCCTCCGAGTATCCCTTACATGAAGTAATTCTTATCAGGTCATCATTAAGTGTACTGTTTATTGTATTATTCTTATTCCCATTTAATGGTGGCCTAAGTGCAATTAAAACAAATCTTTTAGCTATTCATATTATACGTGGCTGCTGTGTAGTCTTAGCCAATATGTTTATGTTTATGGGTTTGGCAGCTTTACCAATAGCTGATGCTGTAGCTATATTCTTTATATCTCCATTACTTATAACAATTCTTTCGATTATATTTCTGAAAGAGCATGTAGGTATATGGCGTTGGATAAGTATTTTTATAGGGCTTTTAGGAGTCTTAATTATCTCAAGACCTGGCAGCTCTGCGTTTCAAATAGCAGCGATATATCCTATGTTCGGAGCACTAGGTTATGCATTTTTACATATATTAACTCGAAAAATTCGAGCCACCGAGAGTGCCGCTACTATGGCATTCTATATCCAATTTACCTTTGTTATTGTAGCCTGCTTAATAGGTTTAACATTAGGTGATGGTCGTTTGGACATCAGTGATGACCCCTCACTTAGTTTCTTGCTACGCAAGTGGATCATTCCCAACCTTTGGGACTATTGGATTTTCCTTTTAATTGGGCTTGCAACAGCTCTAGGTGGGCTTTTAATTTCGCAAGCGTATCGAATTGGTGAGGCTGCCTATGTTGCACCTTTTGAATACATCGCACTGCCAATTTCAATTCTCTGGGGTATAACAATATTCTCTGAGTGGCCAATTCTATCTGGATGGATTGGTATTTTTCTAATTTTATCGTCTGGCCTATTTATGATATGGCGTGAGTCAATAAAAAACAAAAGGCAACTTCAGGATGTTTCAAGAATTAGACAGTGAGATTGTAGAAGTTGTATTTAGGAGGTTAAATGTTTTTCGAAGATTTTACTAAGGATTTTGAGTTCCAAACTAGCTCAAGAAAAGTTTCTAAAAAAGAGATTATTGATTTTGCTCTCGAGTGGGACCCACAAAGTTTTCATATCGATGAAGTGGCGGCACAGAAATCACCTTACGGGGGTATTATTGCAAGTGGATGGCAGACACTTCTAATAGCATTTAAGCTTATTCTAGACACCAATCTTTTTAGTGAAAGCTCTATTGGTTCTCCAGGAATGAGTTACGTAAAGTGGATTTTACCAGTCCGTCCTGATGATACCTTACAGGTTTTTGGTGCGGTCATTAGCTACAAAAAGTCTAAGTCAAAACCAGATCGAGGATTTGTAAATATAGCCTATAGTGTAATACGAAATAAAGATGAGTTAGTTTGTTCCTATGAGGCAACTCACCTTTTATGGTGTAGAAATAACTCTGGAACAAAAAAATAATTAAGAACCTAGACTTTATTGATCTGGGTTCTTAGTTATAGCAATTTAATTTTACTCAGAAACTTTCAGTGCTACTGCTCCGATACCAGTTACCTCATAAGATATAGTGTCACCATTATTTGGAAACATTGTCGCAAAGGTTGAACCAGTCATAATTAATTCATTAGCTTTGAGTTGCCGCCCACGCTTGTTAAGAAAGTTTGCAATCCACGCAACTGAATTAAAAGGGTCACCTAATGCAGCTCCTGTTGTTGATGTTTCTATTTGATTATTCACTGTTTTCTTTACAACAGCTTTATCAAACTCTAAGTGTTTCCAACTTTCATTTTCCTTTCCTAGAACTGCCCCTCCAAACCAACTATTATCTGAAACAAGTGAATTAACCTCTAAGTTACTGTAATTGGCGTTACGATCATCTATTAACTCGAATGATGTACTAACTGCTTTAACAAAGTCTTTTACACTCTCTGAGGTCCACAGCTTTAAACTTTTTGGCATATCAGCACCAATTCTTACAGCTAGCTCAAACTCTATACCTAAATGACCAAAATTAGATAATTGGACAGTTTGATTGCCATGGTAAATCTGAGAGCGGTAAAGACGCCCAATACATGGATGATCTAAACCCACCAACTCTTGAATAGGTTTAGATGTAAGAGCGAGCTTATAACCTACCACTGGTCCAAGTTTTTGCTCCCATTCCTTGATGAGAAACTCTTGGACAGTATAGGCGTCTTCTAGTGTTTCAACAGCATAACACTCGGGAACAGAACAAAAGTTTTGTCTTCGTTTATGTTGATCTTCTATCCAGTCTGCAGCATTTTTTAACTTATCTAACTTTCCTTGATTCATTTTATCACAAACCCTATTAAATATTAATTTACTAAAGATACTCAACTTCTATAAAACTACACGCGAAGTCGTTCCCGTTAATTACATCGTGCTTCACACCTTTTCCTCTAAAATAGGGTTTTCCAAGCTCAAGTTTACTTTTACTAATAGTCTTACCATCATCAAGTTCTAGTATGCCCGAAAACATAGGTATGACAGCATAATCACATCCATGTTCATGCCAACCCGTATTGTCTCCATAACCAGAAAATGACCACTCTGTTATTCGAGTAATATCATTTTCAAGTAAAACCTTTCCAATAGCTGGTTTTTTTTGTCTTTTCATACTTAAAATCCTTTTTTAAAATCTTTTTAATAAGAAATATTACTAATACTTAATACTAGAGTTGCAAACGTTAACTCAAATTTCAACCCTTCTAATCAAGCTTCACATTGGACTAGTAATTAGTGTTTTATTACTTAGTAAGAAATATACTTTTGTATGACATTAAACTTTAAAAATAATAAACTGCGGTATAGGGTTTCGTAAACTCAAATGGAGGAAAAATGAATTTACTTGGTAATTGGAACTATCCAACTTCAATAAGGTTTGGATTAGGGAGAATAAACGAACTTTCGGAGATATGTCAGCAAGTTGGTATAAAAAAACCATTGTTAGTCACGGACAAAGGTCTTTCTGATTTACCAATAACGCATAAAACGCTGGAAATTATGAAAGCCAAGAACTTAAACCCAGGTTTTTTTAGTGAAGTCGATCCGAACCCAACTGAGACGAATCTTTACGCTGGCGTAAGACAATACATAGCTGGAGGGCATGATGGTGTTGTAGCCTTTGGAGGAGGGTCAGGATTAGATTTAGGGAAAATGGTTGCATTAATGAGTGACCAGAAAAAATCTATTTGGGATTTAGAAGAGTTTGATGAGTGGGGGAACCAAGCTGACGCATCAAAAATTGCACCGATAATTGCTATTCCAACAACAGCAGGAACTGGTTCGGAAGTAGGTCGAGCAAGTATTATTACAAACTCAAAGACTAAAACTAAAAAGATTATTGCTCATCCAAAATTATTACCGTCTGTTGTTATCTGTGATCCAGAGCTCACAGTTAGTATGCCTAAGTTTATTACCTCTGGAACTGGACTGGACGCATTCGCACATTGTGTGGAGGCATTTTCTAGCCCCCATTACCACCCAATGGCACAAGGAATTGCATTAGAGGGAATGCGTCTTGTAAAAAATTACTTACCACTAGCATACAAAGATGGTTCCAACCTTAGTGCGAGAGCAAATATGATGTGTGCGGCGGCTATGGGTGCTACTTCCTTTCAAAAAGGATTAGGCGCAATCCACGCCTTAAGCCATCCTATCGGAGCCGTACATAACACACATCACGGCACTACAAATGCAATCTGTATGCCTGCTGTTCTTCAACTCAATGCTCCTGCAATTAAAAGTCGTTTTGATTTGGCTGCAAACTATCTAGAAATTAAGGGCGGCTTCGAAGGTTTCTGTTCATTTGTTCAGGACCTTAATGATCATCTAGAAATCCCAAGAAAGTTATCTGAAATAGGTGTTATTAACCCAAATATCCCTGAGCTAGCCTCAATGGCTCTTTTAGATCCTAGCTGTAATGGAAATCCTATTACGCTTACAAAAGAAAACACAATTGCATTATTTGAAACTTGTATTTAACTAAATAACTTTACTTAGTCATCCTACTAATAGCAAAAATTAACGATTGGTAATTATCAACTTAATTAACTATGTGAACCACAATTCAACTTCCTACTTTATACGACATACCATCCATAACTTATCTACTTAAAAGTTAATACTTTAAGGATTCTTAACTAATTAAATTTATTAAATAGAAAGCTTAAATGATATGTCTTCAAATCTAAAAGGCATCTGCCTAATACTTGTGACACTGGCATTATTTACCTCAATGGATTCGGTAGCAAAGCATCTAGTACAAAACTATCCCCCAATTCAAGTCATTTGGGCAAGATACCTAAGTCAAACAGTAGTTAGTTTTGTCTTACTATCTCCTGTTTTATACCGCATACTAAAAACAAAAAATTTCAAACTACAGATTGTTAGATCTGCACTGTTATTCATCGCTACAATTTGCTTTTTTACTAGCTTAAAAACATTAAAGCTTGCTGATGTTAATGCCATTTTCCAAGTGTCCCCAATTTTTGTAACTATACTATCTGTCCTAGTCCTCAAAGAAACTGTCGGTCATCGTAGGTGGCTCGGTGTAGCCTTCGGGCTAATAGGAGCTTTACTAATTATAGGTCCGGGAACTGGAGTATTTTCATATGCAGTTATTTTACCAATTATTTCAGCCGCAAGTTACGCCGCTTACGTAATTTCAACACGATATTTAAGTCATGATGAATCCCCACTGACAAGTTTCGTTTACACAGCTTTATTAGGCTCCATTACTGCCTCTGTATTAGTTATTCCGTCTTGGACACCAATAGATTCATCAGACCTATTGGTATTTTCCGTATTTGGCTTACTAGGTGCTGCCGGACACTTTTTATTAATACATGCGTATCGAATATCTGAAGCCTCATTCTTAGCTCCATTTAACTACATTGGAATACTTTATGGTAGTTTATGGGGATTTTATTTTTTCAGTGAGATACCTAGCTTAATTACAATTTTGGGTGGTTTAATAATTGTTTCGTCTGGTATTTATATCTGGTTAAGAGAGCAAAAAAATAAATAGAGTGTTCAAAAAACCTATTATTCAACAACATTTATAGCCTAACGCTAATCAGAAATTATAAATTCTTAACCGCCATTTTGAAGATTCTTCCACGAGGGTGATAGTAACAACCAAATAAAGCTTATAATAAAAAGAATCGATAATGCTGTGTGTAACATCATTGGGGTGGCTACAATTAATAGTAAACCTGTCCCTAATGGCCCAATTGCTGCCCCGACATCTCGCCATGCTTGATTTCTGGCTAGAGGCTCAAGTTTGCTTCGCGTTGCCAATAAAGAAACAGCAGCAGGGAAAAGTGTCCCCAATGCGCCTCTCGCTAAAATAATTAGAATAGAACCTAAAATTAGAGATCCCATGCCCACTAAAAGAAAACCCAAAACTACAAAAATCAGAGCAAAAATTAAAGGTACCTTCACACCAAGGTTATCAGAAATGATGCCTGCCAACGGTGCACTAATCATCTCAACCAAACGTCTGCCAGCTAAAAAAAATCCACCCAACATTATAGCTGTTTCAGGTGTAACAAACTCTAACCACATCAAAGAAATTGTTACAGTAAAAAGTCCATCAATTCCCAAACCCATTAAGAAGATAGAAAAATCAAAACTGTTGGGTGACAAAAGTAGGTTACCTTTTACTTCTTTTCTTGGGGTTTTTGCCTTCTTTATTGGATTTTTAAGTGCCAAAGCGAAAGGGATACATAATAATGATAAGACGGCTAAATATAAAAAAACATCTTTAGCTCCCACTACGCTTGCGAGCCAGGTTCCTGCAGTCAAAGCAAGAAGTGGGCCAACCTGCTCTACAGCTCTGCTTAACCCAACTCGAGTTGCGGTTTTACTACTATCCTCAACTGCATAAGCTAACGTCACCAATAACATTCCGGCATAAGATAAACCCCAAATAACACGAGATATTATAAGTGCAGTAGGCCCACTCAATAATCCATACCCAGCAGTTGAAACTATAGCCATAACAGCTGAAATTAAGCATAAATTTCTAAGCCCAATTGCTTCTGCTAATTGGACTATCCATCCATAGGTGAATGTACGTATTATCCGATTAACTGCTAATAAAACACCGACCCACACCATACTAACCCCAAACAGGTAAGCATTTACAGGTAGCACTACGTATAGTAGCGCATCTCCTAGTAAAGATATTGATAACACTGATGATGATAACCATAGGTTTTTCCAGCTTGGGTTTTGGGAAGCTAACATCGGATAAAATTCCTGATAATTATACAGAATTAAGGTTAAAGTAGAATTTACATACTACTCAATTATTAAAAAATTTACTAAGCTAATTACTTTTTATTTAAATCCTGATCCAGTGAAACATCAATTTTAATATCACCTTTGTCAAAATCATCACTCTCTAGAAATAACTCCACGGACTCGGGTAAGTTAAAATTATTTTCTGTAGGCATCTCCTGCCAGCTAAGCGTATCTAGACTGAAGCAATTTACACAAACAGAGACCCAATGCACATGGACCTGAGAACAGTTTTCACACACCCATTGAGATCCTCTAGATGCCTTTAAAGCTTCATTTAACAAACCTCTAACTAACTCATCATCTGCTCCCTCACCCTTACTAATAGCAGCTCGTATTGTTAATAAGCGAGCCGTTGGAACACTTTGTACAAGATCATTAATTACTAATCTAGCAGCATCAAAATCTTCTGATGAAACATACAATTCTGCGAGAAACATTTTTGTTTCGTTATGATTAACTTGTACACGTGATAAGGACTTAAAACTCTTTATTCGGTAAATGTGGTCTTCTTTTTCAGTGACCTCCAAAAATACTGTTGCTAAATCAGGGTGTGGTCGGACTTCCCAAGCTTTTTTTATAACACGTAACGCATTTTTTACCTTACCTCCTTCCATGTAACTTCTAGCAGCCATCGTTGCCGCAGGAATTAGATCTGGGGAGAGTCTGTTTGCCTCAATCGCTGCCTCTCGGGCTTCAATATTTTTACCTTCAGCTAAAATACTTTTTGCCTCAGAGAGCGCTAAAACCGCATCACGGCGACGATGTACGTCACGCGGTAAGGTTCCATACTTTAATTTGGCACTCAAAGTCTTTCGTGCTCCAGACCAATCTTCTTTTTTTGCCTGGAGGGTTAATAAAAAATCTTGGGTTTTTTCATGTTTTGGCTTTAACGAGAATGCTCTTTCAGCCAGCTTTAAAGCTAAATCAGTATCACCTTCAGAGAGTTTCTGCTTCATGATACCAATAACCCCAACAAAACGCGTCCGATCATCTTTTAATAATTTTTTATAAAACTCATATGCTTTTGGCTTATCGTTTAAAGCTTCCGCTGCTTGAGCAGTGATTAAATTTGTTAACTCAGGTCGCTTTAAATATTTTTCAGCTCTGGCAGCCTTTGTTACAGCCAGTTTGCTCTCGCCTGAAGCCAAGGCAACCATCCCATCAGCCAAGGCTTCGAACCCCTTGCGTTCCCTATTTTTATAAAAAAACCTTGAAACAGCAGTTTCATCACCACTAACAAAGCTGAAGATGGCATTTATAAATCCAAAAAGTTTTAATAAAACCCAAAAAACAAAAAGTACTGCCATAAATGTCAGTAACGCTATCATCGGACTCATAGTAAATTCAAAATTAAACATGGATAGCCTTATGAAACCACTACTTTGAAATAGTTCCCCGACTCCGATAGCGATGGCCGCTACTATAATAAAAAATCCAAATATCTTTATTAGATAAAAAAGCATTATTTATCCTTGTTCTTCACTTAAAAAAAAATTTATTTCAGTGATAGCCTTATCTACTAAAATCCAGTCTGTAGCTTGCTCAATCCACTCACTTAAAATTTTAATTCCAGGCGTAGGTAAAGAATTTAATTGTTTCAACGCATCTTCGAGTCTATTTTCTTTAATGAGTGCCTCCACTCTAGATAGAATTGCATCTGGTTCACTACCCTCGCGTGGGACAAGAGACCTTGCACCAAGTTTCTCTTTTAATAATGAAATGAGCCTTTTTTTTGTATCGACTTCCAAAGTATTTTTATGAATAGCTTGTAAGGAATTTCTCGCAAGTTGTGGAAATACACTTTTTAACTCAGCCAGTGGTGTCACTCCTATAGGTGCTATTTTTTTTAACTCTTTGGTTAGTTTGCTATTATCAAGAAAATTGATGATTAAATCCTCAAATGGCATACCTTTTTGCACCCTATCTCTAATTTCTAACAGCTTAACTTTAAAAGCTGTCTCTTCTTCTAATTTTTTTATTCTATTAGATTCTTTTTCTGACGAGCTAACTCTACTCTCAATATCTGCAGACAATAATTGAAGTCTTTTTTCTAATTCCCTGAGTACATTAGTATTTTTAATTATGGAAATTTCATCAACATTAGATATAGTCGGCTGTTCATTTAGTGAGCTTGAAATAGAAAGAATTTGCTTAGATAAAGACGCAAACATATCTTTATTATATGTTTTATTCTCTGCGAGTACCGTACCTGTATGTTGAAATTCTTTGCTAATAGTAAGAATTTTTGAATTGAGAGCCATATTTTCAAGTTTTTGCTCCTTTAATTCAACTTGAAGTGTCTTAACTATATTTTTTAATTCACTTACCTCACCGTTAATAATTTCAGACTTAGGAGCACGTTCCACAAAATAGAAAACCGAGGATATACAAATCATAAAAAAAATAACTGACATAATTATGACAATTTGGAATTTATTTTTTTTGGTCTTTCGTACCGTATTGTGAATCTCGTCTGGACCAATACTGACTAGATCTTCAGCCTCAATTATCGGAACCTCGTCTAGATTATTATCTTTACTTTTTGTAACCAAAACTTTCTCAAGACCTCGTTTCATATTTCGTTAAATTAGTATTTGTGATAAACATATTCTGACTTCAACAAATTTCAACATAAGATACTGTAGTTCACAAAAAAAATATAGCTTAAGAGTTTTGGAAGTACTCTTGAACTACTTTAATAAGACTTTCTAAATCTGGTTGTGAGCTAATTAAAACTTTTTCAAACTCATCATCTTTAACTTTATTCGCTATAGCCGAACTCAAACAGATCGCTATTCTTGGAGACTTCATCGAACTTTTGAATTGTCGAGATAGAATTTCATAGCTTCTCTCAGAGAATATAGGAAGTAATACCGGCCTCACATCTGACAGAAACTGAATTGCACCTGGGGATAGTTTCCTTGGCAACTGGTCATAAATTATTTGAGATACTATGGTAATTTTACTTTCTTCAAACGCCATTTCTAGATTGTTGGAAATATGTTGACCGCAAAGGTAAAGTAATCTCCTTTCTGCATCATTTTCTATCAGCCAAGTTTTTAAATCTTCTACATTTTTTTCAGTATGAGTAACCGATAAGCCACTCTTTCTTGCAATCTCAGATGTATAAGCACCTACACAATATACTTTTTTTTCACTTTGTTGGTTTAAATTTGAAAATGCCCTTACACCACTTTCAGAAGTAAAAATAAGTCCGTCAAAAGAATTTAGTTTTATTTCAACTTTAAAGAATTTTATTTCTAGAACCGGGGAGGCACAGATTTCTAAATTTTTTCCAAATTGTTTAACAAGGGTCTCAGCAAAACGCCTAGATTGTTGTAAGGGACGTGTAATCAAAATCTTCATTTGAGGTACTTATAGATTGTGAGAAACATATCTCAGTGATACCTTTGTAATTAAGCATAAGCAACAGTTTGAAAAAAATGGCCAAAACTATAACTATTTTAGGAATTGAAAGTAGCTGCGATGATACGGCAGCTGCCGTTGTCCAATTGATAGATGAAACCAAAGTAAATGTTCTTTCTTCGAAAATCTTTGGTCAAGAGGAACTTCATAAGAAATTTGGGGGTGTAGTGCCAGAGATCGCTGCCAGAGCTCATACAGAAAAACTAGATTATGTCATTGAAGATGCCCTTGAAGATGCAAAATTCAATTTAAATACTATCGACGCGATCGCAGTAACAGCAGGCCCAGGGCTTATTGGAGGGGTTATGTCAGGGGTTATGTACGCCAAGGGGCTTTCCGTAGGTTCAAAAAAACCCCTGATAGGGATTAACCATCTAGCTGGACATGCCTTAACACCACGACTGACTAATCAGATTGAGTTCCCATATTTAATGTTACTTATATCCGGTGGTCACTGCCAGTTCTTAATCGTTCATGGTCCAACACAGTTTAAACGAATTGGTGCAAGCATTGATGATGCTCCTGGTGAGGCATTTGACAAAGTTGCGAGGTTAATCTCGTTACCTCAGCCTGGGGGGCCCAGTATCGAGGTCTCTGCAAAATCCGGCAACAGTGTACGGTTTGATTTTCCACGCCCACTAATTGGCCGAGATGGGTGCAACATGTCATTTTCAGGTTTAAAAACTTCTGTCTTACGAGCTAGAGATGCTCTAATTCAAGAGCAAGGCGGGCTATATAGTATAGATCAATCTGATATCAGCGCCTCTTTTCAGGAAGCTATAAGCGAAATATTAACAAAAAAAACTATGGTAGCACTAGAAATGTACTTAGCCATAAAACCTAATAGTCCAACTATTTCAGTAGCCGGTGGTGTGGCTTCTAATAGCTTAATAAGAGATAACCTAAAAAAATTAGCTGCGAAATGTGGAGTAACCTTTATTGCGCCACCGATAAACCTTTGTACTGATAACGCCGCAATGATTGCATGGGCAGGAATAGAACACTATAGGCTTGGGATCAGAGACGACATGTCTCTTGGAGCTCGCCCTCGCTGGCCTCTGGATGAATCCGCACCTGCCTTAATTGGATACGGAAAAAAAGGTAGAAAAGCATGACACGTATTTTCATAAGTGGCGCAGGGGCGTTCGGTACAGCCTTAGCACTTGTATTTCATAAAGCTGGTAAAGATGTTACTCTAATCAGTCGCAACTCGACCGAATTAGTTAAAAATCGCACCACAGACTATCTGCCAGGGGTTTCTCTTCCAAAATCTCTGAAGGTTAGTAATAGCACGGCCTCTCTTAGTCGGGATGATATACTTATCTTAGCTATACCTATGCAGAATTTAACTACATATTTAGAAAATTTGAATCAAAAGCCAAAGGTAGCAGTAGCGTGCTGTAAAGGTATAGATTTGAACACAAAAATTGGACCAACGAAGGTCATAAGGAATACAATTGGTGGCTCTTCAGCAATTTTAACAGGGCCAAGCTTTGCTTCTGATATTGCAATAGGCTTACCGACTGGCCTAACTATCGCAACTGAAAACAGACAGCTAGGAGCCGAGCTACAGAAAACCTTATCTACCGACTCAATTAGGCTTTACTTGTCATCAGACCCTATTGGTG
Source organism: uncultured Paracoccaceae bacterium (assembly GCA_913041145.1). Classification (GTDB taxonomy): domain Bacteria; phylum Pseudomonadota; class Alphaproteobacteria; order Rhodobacterales; family Rhodobacteraceae. The sequence continues at coordinate 30,256 of CAJWHE010000008.1, read as the reverse complement.
CCGAGTTGGGTGGCGCTTTAAAAAATATAATTGCTATAGCTTGCGGTTTATGCGTTGGTGCCGGCCTTGGAGACAGTGCGCGATCAGCCCTTTTAACAAGAGGTTTCGCAGAGATTGTTAAACTTGCCACAACGCTTGGCGCAAAACAAGAAACACTTTATGGTCTATCAGGTATGGGAGATTTAGTTCTAACCTGCACTTCCCCTCAATCAAGAAATTTTTCTTATGGTTTTTCTATTGGGGCAAACCTCGGTGCTAAACCTAGTTCTACTGTAGAAGGCATAGCAACAGCACGGGCTGTATTACAACTCTCAATAAAACATAACATAGATATGCCAATTACTAAAGGAGTTGTCGATATTATTGATGGATCCAAATCTGTGGGCTTAGTATTAAGCACTTTACTGGAGAGGCCTTTAGCCAAAGAATAACCAGATTAATCTGTAATAGAATTAAAAAATTATAGAACTAGAAGTTAATACGATATTTGGCCTTTTAGGTTTGAACTAAAAGTTTGGTCTCACGCAGATAAAAGACCGTAACGGTTAGGCCAAAGGCTGACAATCAGATTTAAGGCAACAAAAGTTTATGAACGATAACGAAATTATTAACCTTTAGTAGCGATAATGCTCTGCTTTAAACGGTCCATCTGTTCCTACTCCAATGTAGTCAGCTTGATCTTCTTGAAGCTTTGTAAGCTTAACACCAATTCGGTCCAAATGAAGGCGAGCTACTTTTTCATCTAATTTTTTAGGTAAAATATATACCTCATTTTTATAACTAGATCCTTGAGTCCAAAGCTCTATTTGAGCCAAGACTTGGTTTGTAAAAGATGCAGACATCACGAATGATGGATGCCCAGTGGCATTACCAAGATTAAGTAACCGTCCTTCAGAAAGTAAAATAATTCTGGAACCTGAAGGCATTTCTATCATATCTACTTGGTCTTTTATATTTGTCCATTTATGATTTTTTAAGGATGCAACTTGGATTTCATTATCGAAATGACCAATGTTTCCAACAATAGCCATATCTTTCATATCACGTAGATGCTCAATTCTAATTACATCTTTATTACCAGTAGTTGTAATAAAGATATCTGCCTTTGCAACCTCCTCTTCTAATAGAACCACTTCAAAGCCATCCATTGCAGCCTGGAGTGCACATATTGGATCAACTTCTGTAACTTTAACCCTTGCACCGGCACCACTTAGTGACGCGGCAGAACCTTTGCCAACATCCCCATATCCACACACAACGGCAACTTTTCCTGCCATCATAGTATCTGTTGCCCGCCTGATTCCATCTACTAAACTCTCTTTACAGCCATATTTATTATCAAATTTTGATTTTGTGACTGAATCATTAACGTTAATTGCTGGAAAAGGTAGTAAACCCTCTTTGACTAGCTCATATAATCTGTGAACACCTGTTGTAGTTTCTTCTGAAACACCTTTGATTGCGTCACGCTGCTTTGCAAACCAACCTGGATTCTTTGAAATTCGTGACCTAATTTGAGCAAAAAGAGCTTCTTCTTCTTCTGACTTTGGTACAGAAATTAACTCTTCTTCACCTGCTTCAACCCTAGCCCCAAGCAGGATATACAATGTAGCATCTCCGCCATCATCTAAAATTAAGTTACAGGTTCCTTCATCAAAATCAAATATTTTGTCTGCGTAATCCCAGTATTCCGGCAGTGTTTCTCCTTTTATGGCAAAGACTGGTGTCCCACCTTCTGCTATTGCTGCCGCAGCATGATCCTGCGTAGAAAAAACATTGCAAGATGCCCACCTCACTGCTGCGCCAAGTTCTACAAGTGTTTCTATTAAAACTGCAGTTTGAATTGTCATATGAAGCGAGCCTGCTATTCGAGCTCCTTTAAGAGGTTTTAAATCTTTATATTCTTCACGCAGCGCCATTAAGCCCGGCATCTCTGTTTCAGCAATCACTAATTCTTTCCTACCAAAGCTGGCCAGTGAAATGTCTTTTATGATATAGTCATTGTTCATTGCGTAATCCTCTTTAAGTTTGAAAAACCGGTTAACAGTTGCTAAAGGAATCTGCAATCGTGATTATTAATAAATATTATATTATTCTTTACTAGGAAACTTTATGAAAACACCACGCGCATGGCAGCGAATGCTCTCAGGTAGAAGGTTGGATCTACTTGATCCATCTCCAATGGATATTGAAATTGAAGATATTGCTCATGGCCTTTCCTTTGTCGCACGGTGGAATGGTCAAACAGAAGGGAATTTTCCTTACTCCGTTGCAGAGCACTCCCTACTAGTCGAAAAAATATTTTTTAAGCTTAACCCAAAGGTATCAAACAAGTGGAAGCTAGCTACACTGCTTCACGATGCCCCTGAGTACGTAATAGGAGATATGATTTCGCCAGTGAAAGCTGCTATTGGCCCGAATTATGCCCAACTAGAAGAAAAACTTATAGAATCTATACACATCAGGTTTGGTTTACCTGCAAAGGTCCCTTCAAATATAAAACTTCAGATAAAAAAAGCAGATAAAATATCTGCTTGGCTGGAAGCAACACTAATTGCAGGCTTTAGCATAAATGAAGCAAACAAATTTTTTGGAGTTCCACCTGATGAGTTCTTTAACTATCCAGAATTAGTTTTGAGACAACCTATGGTCGTTAAATCAAAATTTATTGAAAGATTTGAAGCACTATTACAATCAATAATTATCTAGGAGATCTTTTAGCCAGAATTCTCTGCAAAGTTCTACGGTGCATATTTAGACGCCTAGCCGTTTCACTAACGTTCCTATCGCAAAGCTCATAAACACGTTGAATATGCTCCCACCTTACACGATCAGCGGACATTGGGTTTTCTGGTGGTGGAGGTAAACCGTCTGCAACTGCTAATAACGCATTAGTTACATCATTAGCGTCAGCTGGTTTTGATAAATAATCTGTTGCACCAATTTTTACAGCTGCAACCGCCGTAGCAATAGCCCCATAACCTGTCAATATGACTACCTTACAATCTGGACGTTTATCTCTTAAAATTTCGACTACATCTAAACCATTTCCATCCGTCAAACGAAGATCTACCACAGCATACGCAGGAGGACGCGCTGTTGCTATTGCTTTACCAGCAGCAATACTATCTGCTGTTTCTGGAGAAAATCCACGTTTCTCCATCGCCCTAGACAATCTTCTTAGGAATGGTTCATCATCATCAACTATTAATAATGAGTTGTCTTTGCCAATTTCGTTTAAAAGTCGTTCAACCATAAATACTTCCTCCCACAACCTCTACATTGTTTCAAGAAAAATAACTCAATAATTCTATTGTAATTTAAATGCTGTTGTAATTAGGTTTTTTTCAGGTGACATGAAATAGTTTCTGCTATTTTTTCAGGAGAGTCCTCTCGTCTAAAAAAATCAACAAAACCTTTTTGAGGGGTCAAGAAATAAGTAAATGTCGAATGATCTACTAAATAATACTCATCTTCAGAAACCTGTTTTTTATAATAAGTCCTATATGCTATCGAAGCTGCTTTAATTTGTTTTAAGCTCCCCGTTAACCCAAGCATCTCCGGATGCATTAGATCTGTAAATTCTTTAAGCACTTTAGGAGTGTCTCTCTCTGGATCAATTGTAATAAATATTGGCTTTATCCTGATACCTTTTGCAAATAAAAGCTCTGTGGCTTCTGCGTTTCGCATAACATCTATGGGGCATATATCAGGACAAAAAGTATATCCAAAGTATACCAAGACAGGTTCATCTATCACATCTGTGTTGCTAACTAACTGTTCGTTTTCATCTACTAAATTAAAATTGCCTCCAATATTTGCGTTACCTGAAATATTCCCCGGCGAACACAAAGAGGCCTCGTTGACATATTTTTTATAAAAAATCACTCCATTAAAAGCCAGTATCACCAATATGATTATACCCGCAGAAAGCATAAGATAATTCTTTTTCATTTTTAGTCTCCAATTTAGATACAATTAGTTGATCGGCAACCTTTCTACGAGTATCATTCTCTTATTATGATTTTTATAAATATTCCAACTAAATGAGTATGAATTATGCAAGCATTTATGCACAGAGTGCCCGGAGTGGCCTTGTACGTCTTCGTACTTTAATAATACTCCGATGGCTTGCTGTGATTGGGCAAGTTACCGCTATTCTCATTTCAAAGTTCATTGTAGGGCTCCAGATAGATCTTAAACTTTGTATATTAGCCATCGTAGCTTCAGTTTTTATAAATTTAGTAGCCACATTTATCTTTCCAGAAAATCGTCGACTACCGGAACGCGATTTCTTAGTAATGTTACTCTTTGATCTTATTCAATTAGCTGTCTTGCTTTATCTGACTGGCGGACTAAACAACCCATTTTCAATTCTTATTCTAGCCCCTGTAACAGTATCAGCAATGACCTTACGGCCGTTTTCAACTTTTTTCATCAGCGGCTTAGCAATCATTTTAGTAAGTGTACTCGCTTTTGATCACGTGCCATTAATTATGCAATCTGGCATAGTTATAAAACTTCCGTTTTTATTTACTGTTGGTTTTTGGATAGCATTAATGATTGGGATAGTGTTTTTGGCATTTTATGCACGGCGAGTGACTTCAGAGACACACTTAATGAGCCAAGCACTCCTCGCAACTCAAATGGCCCTAAGTAGAGAACAGAAACTTACTGACTTGGGTGGCGTCGTCGCTGCTGCAGCACATGAATTAGGAACACCACTGGCAACAATAAATCTTGCTAGTACTGAATTAATAGAAGACTTAAAAAATAATAAGGAGTTAAGAGAAGACGCAGAATTAATTCGTGAACAAGTACAAAGATGTAAAGTGATCTTAGATTCTATGGGAAGAAGTGGGAAAGATGATCTGCAGATAAAAATAGTTCCTATTACAAACCTGATTGAAGAAGCTGCTGAACCTCACTCAAAACGTAATAAGGTAATTAATATTTCTCACACATTCCAAAATAACAAAAGTGAAAATATTCCTTACATTCATAGGCAACCAGAAATAATTCATGGTGTAAGAAATCTAATTCAAAATGCGGTTGATTTTGCTAAAACTGAAATATGGATTGATACTACTTGGAATGACAATACAATTAGTGTACGAATTTGTGATGATGGAGATGGTTATCCCGCCGATATATTTGGGAGAATAGGTGATCCTTTTATCAGAAGGCGAGATACTTTTACATCTAAAGATTCACATTCTGAATATGAAGGTATGGGTTTAGGTCTATTTATTGCAAAAACACTACTAGAACGATCAGGAGCACAAATTTCTTTTTCGAATGGCTCTGATCTCAAATACAAAAAGAAACATAAAGATCAATCAAGAGGCGCCATCGCAGAAGTAACTTGGATTCGTAGTATTATTGAAGATCCAAACCAAAATAGGGCGATTGCATTGGGAGAAAACCAACAATTTAAAACTTAACTTCTATTAAAAAATTAATCTACCGATTAGAAAACTTTCTAAAGAAACAACTCTATGAATGAATCCAAATTACAGCTCGGGACATCCATCCTGCTTTCTTCAGAAGATAAAACAAGCCTTCTGGCGAGGCAAATTGCAGATAGTAGCCCCGCTGGCACAACAATATTGCTATATGGAGAGATAGGGGCAGGTAAAACTTTCTTTGCACGAAAATATATACAAAAACTTTTATCAAAATATGGAATTATTGAAGACATCCCGTCACCTACGTACACATTAGTACAGACCTATCAAACACCAGAAACAGAAATATGGCATGCTGACCTTTATCGACTTAATTCAACAGATGATTTAACCGAATTAGGTCTTTCAGACGCTTTTGGAAATGAAATTTGTATCGTTGAATGGCCAGAAAAATTAAAAAACTACCTCCCTTTAAATGCAATTTATATTAATTTTAAGTATCATTCGGATACCTCTCGAATTTGTAATATAATGTGTCATGATGAAAAAATAATGATTGATTTAAAATTAATAATTAAAAAGTTTAAAAATGAACCCTAGTCGCGCAAAGCTTACAAGTATTTTTCTTTCTAGATCATTATGGAAAAATGCTAAACGCACTCACATACAAGGAGATGCCTCAAGAAGGCGCTATGAGCGCTTAACATGTTGTATGAACGGCACTTCAATTCTAATGGATGCTCCTCCAGAGGATGGAGAAGATGTAAAACCATTTGTAAAAGTTTGTAAGTACTTTCAAAAAATTGGATTAAGTGTCCCAAAAATTTACGATAGTGACATTTCAAATGGATTTTTAATATTAGAAGATTTTGGAGAAAATTTATTTTCCAAAATGTTAATTAACAAACCTACTTATGAGCTGGAGTTTTATATAAATGCCACTGATAATTTAATCCGTTTATATCATTCCACACCGTTAAAAGGTCTTGATGTTTATAATAATACAGACATGGTCAATAAATCACTTTTAGCTTTAGAATGGTATTTGGAGTACGGTTTGGCGGAGTCACTAAACGTTACATTAAAAACTAAATTTTATAATTTGCTGAATGCCTCTTTAATTAAGGTAATGAACACCCCACTAATAATGGTTCATCGCGACTTCCATGCAGAAAATTTAATTTGGTTAAATCACAGGAAAGGTCATCAGCGTGTTGGGATATTAGATTTCCAAGATACAATGCTTGGACATCCCGCTTATGATCTTGCATCACTGCTTAACGATATTCGACGAGAGGTCAGTCCAGAAATCAAACGTAAATGCTTAGAACATTACCTTTTGAATACCAAGTTAAACGTCGAAGACTTTGAGCATGGTTTCTCTGTCTGTAGCGCACAACGTAATTTACGTATACTAGGTGTTTTTACTCGATTATCAGTAAGGGATCATAAGAAAGACTACCTAACATTTATTCCAGGCATTTGGAGGAAGCTTATTGAAGATCTACGGCATCCTTCCCTAGAAGATCTCAGCTCACTAATTAGGGATTTTTTTCCAGAGCCAAATAATGATGTAATTCAAAGAATAAAAAACTCCCATGTATCCTGAGTTAACAGAGGTAATGGTATTTGCTGCGGGTTTTGGTACTCGAATGGAAAAACTGACTATTTCTACTCCTAAACCACTAATAAAAGTAGGAAGTAAAACCCTAATTGACCATACTTTATCATTACTACAAAAATCTAATATGTCAGTTATTGTAAACGCACATTATAAACATGAGCTATTAACAAAGCACTTAAAAAAATATTCAAATGTTACAGTTATTGTTGAAGAGCCAAATATTTATGAAACAGGTGGAGGACTTAAAAATGCTCTCCCAATAATAAGAAATAACACTATCTTTACTCTAAACTCTGACTCCATTTATAAAGGACAGAACCCATTGCAGATTTTAGAAAAAGCGTGGGACCCTACATATATGGAGGCTCTGCTTTTACTTGCTCCACAAGAAAAAAACCTTGGTCATCCCAGAAAAGGTGATTTCTCTTTAAATAAGGATAGCTTACTAAAGCGAAACAACTCAGGTTTGATCTATACAGGAGCTCAAATTATTAAAACCAATCGCTTTTCAAAAATAAATCTAACGAACTTTTCTCTTAATATCGTGTGGGATAACATGATCTCAGACAAAACAATATATGGTCTAGAGTACTCAGGAAGTTGGGTCGATGTTGGAACACCTGCTGGCATAAAAAAGGCTGAAAAACTGTTAAAAATATCTTAGGAGATACGTGAACTGGAATGTTTAAAAAATCTGAAAAATCTCTTTTTTTTGGGCTTCCTCCAGGGGTAGACTTCCCTAAAGAATTTGTTTGTGGGCTAAGAAAACGGTTAGAGAGTAGTTCGCCTGAAGAAATGGCGGAAATCGAAATATATGTTAACTCAAACCGTATGCGCCAGAGAGTAAAGGACGAATTAACAAATTCTGATGCCACTATTTTACCTCGTTTGTTAACCCTAAATGATCTATCAAATGATCCAAGTTTTTCAAAAATAAAACCTTCAAGAAACCCATTAGGTATACGTCTTGAGTTAGCACAATTAATATCGAAATTTATTGAATTAGAACCTGATATGGGATCTCCTAGCTCTTGCTTCGAGCTAGCCGATAGTTTAGCAAATTTAATCCAGCAGCTTCATGAAGAAGGTTTATCACCCGACAGCATAGTGAATCTAGACGTACAGAATTACTCCCAATACTGGTCCAGAAATAAAAAATTTTTCGAACTAATCAATCAATATTTTGATCTTAATAGTATCGTTACTGAAGAGCGTCGTCAAAGGTTGGTAATAGACCTTTTAGAGGCAAAATGGATTAAAAATCCCCCCTCAAATCCAATTATAATAGCGGGCTCGACAGGTTCACGAGGAACAACTCAAAAATTTATTAAACTTGTAACAAAACTTCCGTTCGGTGCAGTAATTCTTCCAGGTGTCGACTTTGAAATGTCAGACCTTGTTTGGCATACTCTTGGGAATTCTAAATCTTCAAGTTCTTCAATCGAAGATCATCCCCAATATCGTTTAAAATCACTTCTATCAGGATTAGGAATTAAATTTTCCGAAATTGATAAATGGACTGAAAAGAGTCCCTATAATGAACCAAGAAACAAACTTATTTCTTTAGCTCTACAACCAGCTCCAGTAACTGATAATTGGATAAAGGAAGCTCCAAAACTGAAACATATATTTACCGCTACTCAAGGTATAACCATCCTTGAAGCTCCATCAGAGAGACTCGAAGCTCTTTCAATTGCTCTTAAGATAAGAGAGACATTAGAAAATAAAAAGTCATGCACCGTAATCACTCCTAATAGGCTTTTAGCAAGACGAATATCCGCAACATTAAAACAGTGGCGTATTGAAGTAGATGATGCCGCTGGAACACCCTTATCATTAACCGTGTTCGGTAGACTTTTTCTAAAATCTTCAAAGTTAATAGGCAAAAAGATAACTTCTGAAAGTTTTTTGGCACTCTTAAAGCACCCACTTGTTTGCTTAGAAACGCGAAGAGCACACCTTATGAAAACTAGAAACTTAGAGTTATCTCTACTACGAGGAAAAGCAAAGTTTCCAAATAAAAGTACTATCTTAAGCTGGGCTAAAACCTTAGATGACGAAAACGATACAGCCAACTGGGTTACTTGGGTGTTTTCTTGTTTAGAAAATTTAATCAATATTGAAAATCAAGCACTAGAAAAATATATTAGTATTCACTCTGAAATAACCAAACTCTTGATCAAAGGTCCGAACAGTAACGAAACAAAAACGCCGTGGGCCACACAGGATGGCAAAAAGTTGTTAGAGGTAATTAACGATTTAGAAGGTGCTGCAATTTGGGGGGGGGAAATGAGCCCTAACCAATATGTCAATCTGATCTATCACATCTTAAGTAAAGCTATAGTTCGTACATCCTTCATTTCCCACCCAGACATAATGATTTGGGGCACTCAAGAAGCTCGAGTTAATGCGACAGACCTTGTAATTTTAGGGGGCCTTAATGATGGAGTTTGGCCACCGACACCTAATCCTGACCCTTGGATAAACCGCCAAATGCGGCGCGATGCAGGCTTGCCTCTGCCTGAACGCCTTATAGGTCTTTCAGCACATGATTTTCAGCAGGCAATTGCTTCTTCAGAAGTTTGGCTTACAAGATCAAAACGAAATTCGGACTCCGAAACTGTGCCATCTAGATGGCTTAACAGGTTATATAATCTACTAAGTGGTCTGCCAAAAGGTGAACACTTTCCTTTAAATGAGATGAGATCGCGTGGGAATTTTTGGTTAAAACTAAGTAATGAGTTTGAAAAACCACATGAACAAACTGAACCTTCAAAAAGACCATCTCCGCAGCCACCAGTTTCCAGTAGACCAAAGAAATTGTCTGTAACTCAAATTGAACGTTTAATTCGTGATCCGTATGCGATTTACGCTAAGCATATTCTAAAACTAGTACCATTGAAGCCCATTAGTTTTGCCTCAGATGCGGCATTGCGGGGTGAGGCAATCCATAGGATAATGGAACAGTTTATAAAATCAACATTACACCAATGGCCCGATCAACCACAAAAACTTTTGATAGATATTTCCAAAGCAGTTTTAGAAGTTTTTGCACCATCATTATTTTTAAAAGTAGCCTGGCAGAAAAAAATTGATAGTTTTTCAGATGTTTTCATCACTTCGGAAGGTATTAGGCGCAAAGATACAAAGCCGATTCTAACTGAGGTCAAAGCAGAAATAGAAATTAAAAATTTAAACTTCATTTTAAACGGTATTTTTGACAGGGTAGATCAAAGATCAAATGGAGATCTAATCATCTATGACTATAAAACTGGTTTGATACCTTCTGAAAAAAAACAAGAGTACTTTGACAAACAATTGCAACTTTTAGCGTTAATTTTAGTTAAAGGCGGAATAAAAACTCTACATAGAAAAGTAGTAAAAGAAGCGTATTACATCGATTTATCATCTAGATTAAGAGATCAGAAAAATGCTCTAGATGGTAAAAATTTGATTAAAGTTTTTGATAATTTTTGCACCCTTATATCAAGTTATAACGATAGATCCCGTGGTTACTCTGCAAGGCGCGCTGTGTTTGAAACCCGTTGGGAGGGTGAGTATGATCATCTTTCTAGGTTTGGTGAGTGGGATCATACTCAAAAGCCTGAACCAGAGCTGGTTGGCGAATGACTACCTCAGACGCAACGCGACAACAAATCCGAGCTTCAGAGCCAGATACCTCTACTTGGTTATCAGCCAATGCTGGGTCAGGAAAAACCAAAGTATTAACAGATAGAGTGGCTAGGCTTTTGTTAAATGGTACTTTACCAGAGAGAATTTTATGCCTTACGTATACAAAAGCAGCAGCAAACGAAATGCAAAATAGACTATTCTCACGACTTGGAAGTTGGTCCATGATGTCCAACACCGAGTTAAAAGAAAACCTTTTACTACTTGGGTTATCTAACAACAATATAAGTGAAAAGTATCTTTCAAATTCCCGACGCTTGTTTGCTCAGGCAGTTGAAACACCAGGTGGTTTAAAGATTCAAACTATCCACTCTTTTTGTTCATCTATGCTCAGACGGTTTTCGCTAGAAGCAAGAGTTTCACCATCATTTACAGAAATGGATGGGCGAGTGGGGAAAAAAATTAGATTTGAGGTATTAGAAAATATCGCCGAACATAACGCAGATATATTTGATAAATTTACAACTCATTTTTCAGGTACAGAGATTGATAGTATTTTATTAGAAATAATTAAACATAAAGAGACACTGGGTAAATATATAGGGCCAGAAGAGATAAAGAAAATCTTGAACATCCCCGTAAATATAAAAAATAAAATTGATACAGTTAGATTAACCTTTCCTGAAAAAAACGAAGAGTTGCGAGAGCTAACTAGCTTTATAAGGTTCACTATAAAAGTCTTAGGGAAGCAAAGCCAGGCGATGCAAACTCTTGCAACTAAACTCTCAAACTTAAACTTAGAAAACCCAGGGATTGAAGATATAAATATTTTATTCGACTGCTTCCTTTATAAAAATGGTTTAAGTTTTTTACCTCAAGCAAAGTATAAATCTATTCCCACTATAAAAGCTCAGGAGGCACTAGGTGAAGACCTCTCGAAACTTAGGGACTTAATGGAAAAAGTAGCTATGACTCTGGATATGCAACTTAAACTAAAATCATTTGAAAAAACAAATGCTCTTCATTTATTTTCTGTTAAATTTTTAGAAACACTAGAGAGAAAAAAGGAAATGAGAGGTCTTCTGGATTTTGATGACCTAATTCTTAAAACAATAAACCTTTTAAAAAATCCAGCTTTTGCAAATTACATTCTATATAGACTTGATGGCGGTATTGATCATATTCTGGTGGATGAGGCTCAAGACAACTCTCCAAAACAATGGGAAATTATTCGCTTATTAACTCAAGATTTTGTTTCTGGTGAAAGCGCTCGAGCAGAATTAAATAGAACAATTTTTGCAGTTGGCGATAAAAAACAATCAATATACTCATTTCAAGGTGCAGATCCAAATTCCTTTGATAGTATGCAAGAATATTTTTCTAGTGCCTTAGGTGCTATCAGTAAAAACATTCAACCCCTTAACTTACTTCACTCTTTTCGATCATCAAAACCAATTTTAAACTTAGTGGATGCAAGTTTTAAAGATAGTTTTTTTGAAAGAGTAAATGACCAACCTAGTCATCTTCCATTTAAAGAAAACCTTCCTGGAAAAGTAGATCTATGGGATTGGATTAGTGATGACAAAGATGAATATGATACTCTGTGGTATGATCCTGTTGACACAATAGGAAAGAAACACCACTCAATTAAACTAGCGAACAAAATTGCAAAAAAAATTCAGAATCTTATAGATTATGAACAAATTACCCGGGTAGATAGTAATAAAACCTCATCTGAAGTGAAAACAAGACGAATAGAGCCGGCAGACTTTCTAATTTTGGTTCAAACTCGCTCCACATTATTTCATGAGATTATACGATCCTGCAAACAAATTAACTTACCTATAGCAGGAGCAGATCGACTAGATCTTATGAAAGAGCTTGGAGTTAAAGATTTAATCTCTCTTTTATCATACTTAGTTACCCCCGAAGACAACCTATCATTGGCTGAAGTTTTGCGTTCCCCACTTTGCAATCTTAGCGAAGACACTCTTTTTACGTTAGCGTATGGTCGAAAAAACCTTCACCTCTATGAAGCTTTAAACAATAGGAAGGAAGAGTTTTACACTGTTTGGGAAATGCTTGATGATTTACGAAATAAGGTTGATTATATGCGCCCTTATGAAATTTTAGAATGTATACTAACCTTCCATAATGGACGAAGAAAGTTTGTTTCACGGTTAGGCTCCGAAGTGGAAGAGGTTTTAGATGTACTTTTAGAGCAAGCAATAGAATATGAGCGTACAGAAGTGCCTAGTGTAACAGGGTTCCTGCTGTGGATATGTCAGGAGAATACAACTGTAAAAAGATCTCTTCATGCCAGTGAAAATAAAATCAGAATTATGACAGTCCACGGAGCTAAAGGCTTAGAAGCACCTATAGTGATACTTCCAGATACTGGTTCAAAGAAAAACACTTTAAGAGATGAAATTCTTACTTTAAAAGGGTGTCCAATCTGGAAAGCAAACTCGGAGAAAAGGTCTTTAAACGAACAAAACTTTATAGACAAAGTTCAAGAACAACAGGCATCAGAGGAACTGAGGCTTTTATATGTCTCAATTACAAGAGCTGAAAGCTGGTTAATAATTTGTGGATCCGGCTCCCTTCCTAATCCAACAAACCCTTGCTGGTATCAACTACTTGAACAAGGCATGACTAAGTTAAACGCTCAATCTAATAAAGTTGACACAGGTAAAAGACTTACACACCTGGAGTGGCCCACTAAATTACATAGAAAAAATAGCTCTTCAAAAAAAATGTCTACAAAATTGCCAAAATGGTTGATAACAAATGCTCCTCAGGCGTCTGATCGCATCACTAGTATATCACCATCGAAGATTGGGTTAAATAAATCCATCGATGGCCCTGAAACAGAAAAATCAAATGATCAGATACTTTCAGAGGGCAGTGGCCTTCACTTGCTTTTAGAGCATTTACCAAAGGTGTCATTCGACTCTTATCAAGAAAAGGCTCGAGATTTATTGTCAGGTTTTGACCCATCAACAGTAAGTCGTCTAACTAAAAAAGTTACACAAATTTTAAATAACAAAGATTTGAGTTATATTTTTCATAGTAAATCTTTTACTGAGGTAAATATTTCTGCCAAATTTGAATTTCTAAAAAATCAAAAAGTTATAGGTGTAGTTGATCGTCTGGTTTTTATGCCAAATTATATTTTAGCAGTCGATTTCAAATCAAACATGACAGTTCCTGAAAATATAAACAATGTACCCATCGGCATACTCCAGCAGATGGGAGCCTATCAAGAGATTTTAAAAAAAATATACCTAGATACACCTATCCAAACTGCAATCCTTTGGACTGAAAAAGAGCATCTTATGAAATTAGATCAATTGTTGGTAAAAGAAGCTTTTATAAATGCTACTATCTCTTGACCTTTTAGAGTTCTCTAAATACCGTCCATTTTAAAATAACTTTACATTATCGAAGGAAAAACAATGCCAACAACACATGTAACTGATGATAGTTTTGATAAAGAGGTGCGCCAATCTGAATTACCCGTAATAGTTGATTTCTGGGCTGAATGGTGTGGCCCTTGCAAGCAAATTGGACCAGCATTAGAAGAGCTATCGGATGAATATGCAGGAAAAATTAAAATTGTAAAAGTTAATGTAGATGACAATCCAAATTCACCTGCTCAAATGGGCGTTCGTGGGATACCAGCATTATTTATGTTTAAAGACGGTGAAATAGTTTCTAATAAAGTAGGTGCCGCACCGAAAGCATCTCTTAAAAGCTGGATAGACGAAGAGGTTTAAATCTATTTAGTTAAGAATTTAAGTATGTGATCTATACTAGCGTGATAGTGTTGTTTTAATAAATTTTTAGAACTTTCACTATCTCTAGCCAACACACTCTCATAAAGCTTTTTGTGCTCCTTAGCGCTTTCTCTAGGTAAGTTAGGGTATTCTACTGTTATAAAAACTCCATATTTTGTACTATGATCAATAAGCTCACTACAAAATTTATTTAGCCAGGGTAACCCGCTGTTGTTTATTAATGTAAGATGAAAACCGTGATGATATGCTATCCAGTTCCGGTTAATAGCTCTTACACCGTTAACCTCTAAAACTCTGTCGGTTCGCTGTAACCTATGAAAAGCGAGAACTAATTCTTCCTCCCATTTGTTAGAAAAGTTCTTGATAGAACGCTCTAATGCCTGGCATTCAATTAGAATTCGAGTTTCAACTAATGACCTAAGATCTTCTTTTGAAATTTGGGAAACAGTAAAGCCAGTTTGACCAACGTGTGCAACCAACTCCTCTGACTCTAACCTACTAAGAGCCTCCCTAATTGGGATTACACCGATATCGTAAAGTCTACTAAGTTCCTTAACTTTAAGTTTATGATTCGGGGGGAATTTTGAAGCTAAAATATCTTCTCTAATCTTATTATATGCTGACACCGATTGAAGATTTGAGTTTACAGACATAAAAATACTCATTCTAAAAATTAAAGATACTATTTTATTATAACATTAATTACAGAAAAATTCAGAAATACTTTCACTATCAATAAATTGCATATATCTGTGTTATAAAATATAGACAATTATTCACAAAAACTTTGAAAAGCAAGGAAAATGTTACTTTGTTAACGATCAAAAAGTAGAAAAAATGAAGACATCAAAAAATAAAAATTCTTCATCAAAAATGAAAAAAAGTAGTGACAACAGGTCGGGTAATTCAAAAAGACGTCCTTATACAAACAAAAAATCTACACATTCAAAACCTCTCCTTCAAAAAATAATATTAATAGTCTTATTGCCATTCATTTGGTCTTTAAATAAACTTTGGGCAGTTCTGTGGCGAACAGTTTTATTTTGCTCACTAATTCTATTTGGAATAGCAACCTTCATATATATTACCCTCCCACCATACGAGGACCTTGTAGATGGTCGCGCAAGGGGGTCAGTCACTTTCTTAGATAAAAACGGTAATACGTTTGCTTGGAGAGGTGATCAATTAGGTGATATAATAACAAGTACTTCTATCTCACCAATGCTAAAAAATGCTATAGTGGCGACAGAAGACAAAAGATACTACAGACACTTTGGAATCTCCCCTAGGGGAATACTGGGTGCCATAAAAACTAACCTAAAGGCTGGAAGAGGGCCACTTCAAGGAAGCGGTGGTTCAACGATAACGCAGCAAACAGCTAAGCTTATCTGTCTGGGTAAGGAGTACAACCCAAATAAATGGAAAAGCGAACGTCAATATGAAGCAGATTGTCGTAGAATAACAAAAACGCGTAAAATCAAAGAAGCTGTTTTTGCTGTAATAATGGAATTTCGCTACACCAAAGACGAAATACTTTCATTATACTTGAACAGAGCATATTTAGGGGCTGGATCTCGTGGGTTTGAAGCTGCATCCCAAAGATACTTTAATACGTCTTCCAGTAAGTTAAATATTGGACAATCGGCTATGCTTGCAGGACTTCTTAAAGCTCCATCTACCTACGCACCAACAAATAATATTCACAAAGCGCAAGCAAGAGCGAACGTAGTATTAAAATTAATGCATCAGCAAAAGTATATTACGAATACCGAAAAACAGTTTTTTATTTTAAACCCAGCGAACCTTTCACCTAGAGGGTCAACTAACAATAGCAGTTATTTTGTTGATTGGATTATGGGTTCAATTCCTCCATTCCTTACTAGGAAAACGATGGAGGATGTTATCATCAAAACTACTTTTGATAGCCTAATTCAAAGTAAAGCTGAGGGAGCAGTAAACACCATATTAAAGAATAAACTTCGCAAAGGCTCCTTAGCAGAGATTGCTGTTGTGATAATGTCTCCAGATGGAGCTGTTAGGGGAATGATAGGAGGTCGAGAAGCTAATAAAGTTGGATCATTTAATAGAGCGACCCAAGCAAAAAGGCAAACTGGATCGGCCTTTAAGCCCTTAGTATATGCGACAGCACTTGAAAAGGGTTTTAAATATAACACCATAGTAGAGGACACCCCCATTTCAATCTCTGTACCTGGTTCGAATACGTGGACTCCCAAAAACTACTCACGAGACTTTATTGGAAAAACAACTTTAACCGATGCATTTAAACTCTCTATAAATACCGTAGCCGTAAAACTATCAGAAGAAGTCGGTCGAGATAATGTTATTAAAACGGCAAAGAATCTTGGTTTATATAACGACCTTCCCAACAACCCCTCTGTAGCCCTTGGCACATCTGAGCATACGTTATTAGAAATTACAGGCGCATACAGTGGAATTCTAAATGGAGGTAAATATGTGACCCCTTATGGCCTAACAAAGCTAAGGCTTAAGAATAATGATACCCCCTTAATGGAAAAAAAATTTACATCTAAAGAACGTACATTATCACAGAACACTACCGAACAATTAATATACATGATGCACAGAACCTTACAGGACGGCACCGGCACAAAAGCAAACATTAAAGAGATAGAGGCTGCTGGGAAAACAGGTACCACACAAAACCAAAGAGATGCCTGGTTTATTGGCTTTACAACTCAACATGTCGTCGGTGTTTGGATGGGAAACGATAAAAATTTATCACTAACTGGTGTGACTGGAGGTGGCTTACCTGCAGAGATTTGGAGAGAAATTATAATAAGAATAAGCGATGATTCATCCTATAAACAACTACCAATGATAAGGCCTAAAGCTCCACCAACCGTATTAAATGGTACATATAGAAACCAAGAATTAAATCTAAAAAGTGATTTCAATATTTTCAAGTCAATTAAAAACCTATTCAAACAATAAAGCTCACCGAGTTTTTAATTTATACCTCTTAAACTTGAACTTAATAAATCAATATCGCCATTTCGATTTTCTAACATTACCCCGATCTCCACTCTTTCTGAAGATAATAAGTTAATGCCATCAATTATAATATTAAATATTTTCACCTCTCCACTACGGTCTGATACAAGCCAAAGTACCTCTAACGGGGCCCAATCTATTAGATGTACGCGAGTTTTTACCTCCACACCTGAGCGTATTGGTCGCGAACTTAAAATAGAAATTTCTCCGTCCCTAAGTTCTCGAAACCTTCGAGCATACTTATTAAGAAAATATATTTGAAAAGAGTCCTTAAAAAACTCCAATTGACTCGATGATGCAGTCCTTCGAGCTGGCCCAAGTGTAGTAAGGGCCATAATATTAGTATCTGCATAATTCTTAAAGACAGATTCAAGCTCATCTATGGTCACCGACTCATCACGGGTTGACGATATGATATTGTTAACTTCGAGAGATATTTTTTTAATTAACTCTTCTGCTTCACTCTTTTCAAGTGCTTGTGAAACAGTAAGCATGCAAAATGTAGAAAAAAATATAACAGAAATTAAAATAAAGAAATTTTTAAATGTTCTCTTAACTAGTCTCATAAAAAATTACTTATCGTAAACATCATTATATGGATCTATATATTCTTTATTATCTTTATTATCAGTTTTTCGTAAAAACTCTCTTCGTTGCTGTAGATATAGAAGTCGAGCCTGAGCGTAACTGTCCTCACTATCATACATTATAGAATCAACTAACTCTGAAAAACGTCCACGTTGATCTATAGCCTTAAGCGTCTGAGTTCCGGCATAAACCTGTTGTTCAGGAGTTTCAGAAAGTAATCTCACGGGATTTGAAGCAAAATCCACCATGCGACCGATGGTATTTCGTAAAGTACTAGGACCAAATAGCGGTAATTCAACATAAGGTCCTTCGCGGACACCCCATACATGTAAAGTCTCTCCAAAATCAGAATATCTCTCAGGTAGACCCAAATTACTTGCAGGATCAAAAAGACCTCCTAAACCGGCTGTAGTGTTAACTATAAACCTTGCAGAGTTTGAGCTTGCATCTATTAACTTAAATTGAATTAAGTCATTGATTATCATGCCTGGGGTTTTTAAGTTAGACGCAAAGTTACTTACTCCTGCCCTGATAGGTTTTGGCACCACTTGGTAGACTTTTGACGCTGGACGCAAAGCAATACGATCCAACCCTCTATTAATCTTATGAACGCTTCTGTTTAAAGACTCAGCTGGATCATTCACGCTCTGATTTATTGGCGCAGAACCACAAGAAACTAAAACCATTAACAAGAAGGCCACAAGTACTCTTGATATTTTGGGCATTAAAAGCATTATTTTACTCTAATTTAATTGGCAGTATTATAGATCTCATCTATACTCAAATAAAACTTAAACCACCATACAAAATAATTTATTTTTCTTACAAATTTTAGAATTTAAAGTTAGTAACAAAAATACAATATATTTTTATTAATTTGATCACTTTTACTTATACGTTTATCATAACTTTATAATAGATTAATGGAGAAAACATGAAAATTGAAAACCGTTTAAAAGAAATTGGAATTAAACTCCCTGATGCACCGGCACCCGCGGCAAATTATGTTCCAAGTGTGGTCGTTGGTGATATTGTTTATATATCTGGGCAAGTCTCTTCTAACGCAAATGGTTTAATAAAAGGCAAGTTGGGGAGTACAATGAGTACAGAGGACGGTGTGAAAGCAGCAGAAGCTTGTGCAATTAGTCTTCTTGCCCAAGTGAAAAATGCTTGTGGAGGGGATTTAGAAAACTTAGTAAGGGTTATCAAGCTTACAGGCTTCGTTAATTCGACCCCTGACTTCATGGATCAACCTACAATAATCAACGGGGCATCAGACCTTTTAGTAGACGTATTGCAAGAATCTGGACGTCATTCACGTTCAGCAGTTAGTGCGGCATCTTTACCTTTTGGGGTAGCTGTTGAAATAGAGGGTATTTTTCAGATAAAATCATAAATAAAAACTCTACTCTCATTAAATTCTATAAAGTTTCTACAGTAAAATTATATTAATATAATTTTTTAAGATCCGCGCGCGCTATAAATCAAATGAACACATGTAATATAGACATATCTTTTTTACAAAGCATTCAAAGTATGCCTGCTGAAGATTGGGATGCTTGTGCTTGTCCAGAATCTCCTAATAGTAAACCACTAAATATTTTCTCTACTCACCGGTTCCTTCTTGCTCTTGAAAAATCTAAATCCGTGGGAGAAGGTACTGGTTGGATTCCACATTATATAGTAGCAAAATCTGAAGGTACTATAATTGCTGTTGCTCCACTTTATTTAAAATATCACTCCCAAGGAGAGTATGTATTTGATCATAACTGGGCTCATGCGTTTGAAGGCGCCGGAGGTCAGTATTATCCAAAGTTACAGATATCTATACCCTTTACTCCAGCCACTGGAAAACGTTTTCTTACTAAACCAGGTTGGGACCAAGCTGGAAGTAATGCACTTATTAAGGGAGCGATTCACTTAGCAGAGCAAAATAATTTATCCTCTATCCACATAACATTTTGTACAGACAGTGAAATAGATATAGGTAAAGAAAATGATCTTCTTTACCGAACCAGCCAACAATTTCACTGGAAAAATAATTCCTACAGCTCTTTTGATTGTTTTTTAGAATCCTTATCATCCCGGAAGCGAAAAAATATAAAGAAAGAGAGAAAATTAGCTAATCAGTTTGGGGGTAAAATTGAAGTATTGCAGGGACCTCAAATACAAGAAAAACATTGGGACGCTTTTTGGCTTTTTTATCAAGACACTGGGATAAGGAAATGGGGTACACCATATCTGACTAGAGACTTCTTTAAAGAGGTTCAAAAAAACCTCCTTGATGACACATTGTTAGTTTTGGCTGAGATTAATGGTAGATACGTTGCTGGCGCTTTAAACTTTATTGGTCAAGATACCCTTTATGGGCGTTATTGGGGCTGTATCGAGGACTATCCGTCCTTACACTTTGAGCTATGCTATTATAGAGCAATAGATTTTGCGATATCCAATAACTTAAAGATTGTAGAAGCTGGTGCCCAAGGTACTCACAAACTTGCTCGAGGATATTTACCCGTCGCTGTTAAATCGCTCCATTGGATAAATAATAAAAGCTTAAGAACTGCGATATCAGCTTATTTAGATTCAGAAAGAGCAGCTGTGGAAGAAGGTAATGAAGTGCTAACTAGTTTCGCTCCATATAAAAACCTTTTAAAAAAATGACTCTCAAAATTTAATTTTTATAGTTTGGTTATAGAATCAAGTAATCCCTCACCCGCAGAAGTTGTACATTCACCACGTGATTTTTCTTCATTAAAAACAATTACATTTTGATCTTCAACATACATAGCATATCTTTTTGACCTTTCAATCAAACCGATATCAGGTGCTGTAAAGTCCATTCCAATCAAACGTGTAAACTTACTTTCTGGATCTCCTAACATTATTAAACCAGCAGCTGAAGCTCCCGTAATTTCTCCCCAGGCTTTCAAAACATGCGGGTCATTAACAGAAATACAAATAATCGTATTTATCCCAATTTCTTCAAATCTTCTCTTTGTTCTAATAAAGCTTGGAACGTGAGAAGACTGACAAGTCGGTGTAAAAGCACCCGGCAAACCAAAAATCACTACTTTGTTAAGAGCTGTAAACTTACTCAGTGAAACTTTTTCGATACCCTCTTCACCAAACCACACGAACTCCGAATTTGGTAGTTTATCATTTTCCTTAATCATCATACTCACTTCCTTATTTAAAACTTCTCGAAACCTCTATATACAGTTTTTTGATAAGTCATACCATTAATGGAAGATATATATGAAAGATATTGTTGTAATCGGGGCAGGCCAAGCAGGTGCATCTCTATGTGCCAAATTACGTCAAATCGGTTATGGCGAAAAGCTTTCATTGTTCGGTGAGGAAGTGTTTCCTCCTTATCAACGTCCCCCACTATCCAAAAAATATTTACTCGGGGAAATAGATGTAGAGCGTCTGTATATCAGGCCAAAGAAATTCTACTCTGAGCAAGGTATTGATCTTAATTTAAATTCTCCTATTTCAAAAATAGATATTAGAAAGAAAGTAATTTATAGCAAAGGAAATAGTACTTCATTCGATCAACTTATCTTTACGACTGGATCCACTCCTCGAAAACTACCGAATTCATTGAGTCAAAATTTAAAAAATATTTTTTATGTAAGATCAATCTTAGATGTCAACTATATGGCTTCACACTTAGTTGAAGGAAAAAAAGTATTGATAATTGGAGGTGGTTATATAGGTTTGGAGGCCGCATCAGTTTGCAGAAAATTAGGTGTAAACGTAAAAATTATTGAAATGGATAAACGGATTTTAAATAGAGTTTCATCTTCTGAAACTGCAAACTATTTCAGAGAACTTCATCAAAATAATGGTGTAGAAATACTGGAAAGAGTTACACTAGATGCCCTTATAGGGGAGACTCACGTAGAAAAAGCAATACTCTCTGATGGTACTCAAATGAATATTGACTTGGTGATTGCAGGGATTGGGGTTCTACCTAACGACAATCTAGCATCTGAATCTGGTTTAGATATTGAAAATGGCATTAAAACTAACTCACTTGGTCAAACATCTAACGAAAGTATTTGGGCTGCCGGTGACTGCTCCTCGTTTCCCTGGAGAGGAAAGCGTATACGTTTAGAAAGTGTACAAAATGCTATTGATCAATCAGAAATAGTGGCAGAAAATATCTTAGGCGAAAAAAAGAGTTATATACCATCCCCTTGGTTTTGGTCAGATCAGTACGATGTGAAGCTTCAAATAGCAGGATTAAATACCGGTTACGATCAAATAGCTGTAAGAAAGGGTGACAGAGATAATTCTGTATCACACTGGTACTATAAGTCAGGAAAACTCATTTCAGTTGATGCCATGAACGACCCAAGGTCCTATATGATTGGTAAAAGAATAATAGAAAGTGGTAACACAGTTTCACCAATAGATATTGAAAATCCTGAGTACGACTTAAAAAAACTAATAAAAAAGTGAGAGTTATCGCAGGAAAATTCCGAGGTTTGAGATTAAAATCTGTAGGAAGTACACCAGCTAATAAAAGCCTACGGCCAACTACAGACCGTGTGAGGGAAAACCTTTTTAATATTCTTGCTGGAGGAAATTATGGTAATATTCTTGACGGTGCACGGGTATTAGATATGTTTTCTGGAACAGGAATACTTGGAATTGAAGCTATTTCTCGAGGTGCCAGCCATGCCACCCTTTTCGAAAAATGTGCAAGCACCTTCAAATTAATACAAGATAACATTAAACTTACTAATACCGTTAATGAGATTAATGTTATAAATACAAATGTAATGCACCTTGAGCAATGTAAAACAGAGCCTTTTAATTTAGTTTTTATTGATCCTCCTTATCAAAAAAATTTTGGAAAACCTGCATTAGAGAGGGCACTAGAGTTTGGTTGGCTCTCAGTAGGAGCTTTAATTGTATGGGAGGAAAGTGCTTCTCCAGAGGTTCCAAAAGAGTTTGAGTGGCTTGATGAAAAAAAATATGGGAAAACAATTTTGACTTTTTTAACAAATCCCTAGGAAGTTCCAATCCTTTATGAAAAATATTCTAAATAGTACTTTTGGTTTAAAATCCTTTAAGCCCGGGCAAAAAGAAATAATACAATCTGTGATACGTGGAAAAGATGTCTTTGTAGTTATGCCCACAGGTTCGGGTAAATCATTATGCTATCAGCTCCCAGCCCTTGTGAGGGAAGGTTTAACAGTTGTTATATCACCGTTGATCGCACTGATGATGTCACAGGTCCTTTATCTCAAAAAACTTGGTATAAACTGCGGAGCATTAACTTCAAGTAGTAGCCCAGGAGAGGTTTCAGAAATTCTAGACAACCTTAGTCAAAAAGCTCTTAAAATTCTATATATAGCACCTGAAAGATTATCAAAGGCTTCAACAATCAAAATATTAAAAGCTGGAAACATAAATTTAATAGCAGTCGATGAAGCACATTGTGTTAGCCAATGGGGCCATGATTTTAGACCTAACTACCTATTAATTGGTAATCTAAGGAAAACCCTAAATGTCCCTCTTGTAGCACTAACAGCGACTGCTGGGCCAAGAACAAAGATTGAAATAACTAAACTGTTATTTGGAAACAATAAACCTAAATCCTTTTTTTTTGGTTACGATCGACCCAATATCTTTATGTCTTTTCAGCTAAAGAGTTCTCCAAGAGACCAAATTTTAAATTTTGTTAAAAAAAATAAACAAACGAGTGGAATTGTATACTGTGCGACCCGTGCAAAAACAGAAATAATAGCAAACGCACTTAATGAAGTAGGTTACTCTGCTTTAGCATACCATGCCGGCCTAGAATCCAGTGTTCGCCGAAATGTTGAGGCTCTATTTAGTTCTAAAGATAATTTAATAATTGTTGCAACAATAGCGTTCGGTATGGGTCTCGATAAGCCAAACATTAGATGGATTGTGCATGCTGACTTACCTCAATCAATCGAAAATTATTATCAAGAAATTGGGCGAGCAGGTCGTGATGGAAAGCCTGCAATAGCTTTAACTCTTTATAGCCAAGAAGATATTGATTTTAGAAGGCAACAAATTAATGAGGGTACTATGATAGAAGTTCAAAAAGATCTTAACCATCAGCGCCTTAATCACATAATTGGCCTATCAGATGATATAGATTGCCGTCGTAAGAATCTGTTGGGATACTTTGGAGAGGATATTGTATCGTGTAAAAATTGTGACTTATGTAAAAATCCAAAAGACACATTTGAAGCCTCCAAATCTATTCAAAAAATACTGGAATGTATAATTTTAACAAATGAAAAATATTCTATTGCTAATATTATTAATCTTTTGACTGGACAACTAACAGATAAAATAAAAAAAAATAAGTTCTTTGGTACAGGAAAAGAGTTTAATAACCTTCAATGGTTAGCTATTATCCGGCAAATGATGGGAAAAGACCTAATTCGCCCGTCCCTAAAGGGAGGGAACTCAATCACTTTAACAGTTCAAGGAAAAATGTTCCTCACTAATAAATATCCAATCAATTTTAACCTAGATTCTTTTAATAAAATATCAAAAAAGTTAAAAATTAAAACATTGATTTCTGATGATGATCAAGCGCTTTTATCTATGTTAAAAGCAAATTGTCGAAAATTAGCAGAGAATAGTAATATACCTAGTCATTTTATTTTTCGGGAAGCAACTTTAATTGAAATGGCTATAAAGAAACCAAAAAATATAGATGAGTTTTTTATGATACGTGGTGTAGGGCCTAAGAAGTTAGAAAAGTTTAGTGCATCATTTTTAAACATAATTAACGTCTTACCTCCTGACGCTTTGCACCCCGCACGAAGAAAATTGATAGGAGGCCCCTCTGCTTATATTTATGATCAACTTATTGAGGCCCAGTCAAAATTGGCATATGGTAAAGACGGGTACCAAAAGAAAATTACTTGTTCCCCCTCGATAATTGCTAAAATATCAAAATTAATAAATCCTACACAAACAATTATTAATAATATTCTTGGCGAAAAAAAGGCTCTTCGCTTTGGGAAAGAATTTTTAAAAATATTGAAAGACTTTTAATAAAAATTAATATATTTTAATAAAGTATCTATTAAACAAAATTGAGGTTCAAAGAAATGTTAACCGTTATTTCACCAGCTAAGAAGCTTAATCTTGAACTAAATATAAAGATTCCACAAACTAAACCCACTTTTAAAGCAGAAGCCAATAACTTAGCTGCTACAATAAGTAAACTGTCTACAGGCGAACAACAGAAACTTATGTCGATCTCTGAGAAGTTAGCGGAATTAAACAAAAAAAGATTTCAATCTTTTAAAACAGAACCTACTTCAGAAGAGTCTCTTGCAGCAGTTTTTGCATTTGCTGGAGATACTTATACTGGTTTAGAGGTGGAAACCCTCGAAAACGAAGAACTTGATTTTGCCCAAAACCATCTACGAATTTTATCTGGATTGTACGGTATCTTAAAGCCTTTGGATGCGATTCAACCTTATCGACTCGAAATGGGAAGCAAGTTAAATACGAATAAGGGTAAATCTTTATATCAATACTGGGGAGATATGTTAAGCTTAAAGCTTAATGAGCATGCCAAAGATGTTAATACAGATATATTAATCAATTGTGCAAGTCAGGAATATTTTGGTGCAATAAAACAAGAAGCTCTTAATTTAAAGGTTATTACACCTGTGTTTCTTGAGAGTAAGGCGGAAGGTCCAAAAATTATAAGTTTTTTTGCAAAAAGAGCTCGTGGAGCAATGGCTAGGTTTATTATACAAAATAGAATAACTACTCCAAAGCATTTAAGTGATTTTGATACTGGAGGCTATAAGTATCAAAAAGACTTATCCAGCTCTGAAAAACTAGTGTTTTTAAGATAAAAATTAGTAAGTTATATTTTAATTTAAACTTATTAACTAAAACAACCCTGACAAAACCAACCACCAGTCTTGAACCCACCATGTGCATAATAAAGCCATAACCTCTCGCCCGTTTCCGTATCAATCTTCCAGTAATCCCTAACACCCGTTCTCCAGTTTGGGTCATCAAACCACCATTCAGGAGAGATCCGCTCAGGCCCTGTTTTGAAAGTACTATTAAAGTAGCGCCCCCTCCATTTAAATTTTTTCAATGGAGAAAAATTATCCTGAATTTCAATAGGCTCTGGATTAAATAATACAGTTGGTCGTGAATAAACCTTTGAAACCCAATCAAAAAATGGTTCAGACCACATTGCACCTGAAGTAATAAAAGATTTTTCAGGAATATGGCTTTCAGCAGAGTGCCAGCGAGTAATAGATTCTGTGCCCAGTCTCAAACTTATCCTATTAAGGAAATGCTCAAAATCAGTATCTGTACTAGGTTTTTTAATTTCTAAATTATCCTCAGAAAGCTCCTTAACATATTGAGTTTCATAAACAGGTTCATAAATTTTTGTCTCTAAACGTATCAAATCAACACCAAACTCTGAAATAATTTTATCTAATTTCATACCTAAGAGTGTTAAAATTTTTTCTGTATCAAAGCTTGGCTGTGTTAACTGGATATATATACTTTGTGTTGTACCATCTGTTCTAAATATCTGTAACTGTAATTTCCTAACTCCAAATCTGTTATTTTTTAACTTTCTGCATAATGCTGGAACTAACTTTTCAAGGGCTAGTAAGAAATCACTTTTGAGCCCAATAGGCTCTGGCAACGTCAACCTGACAGAAAACCTTTTAGCAGATTTTTCTGGAGACACCGGTTCTGGCTCAAGCCCTAAAATTTGATCTAAGCGAGTTAGTAAATCCCTTCCAAAACGTCGTGTTAATGGCGCTCGAGGTATTTCTAATAAATCTTTAATGCACCTAAACCCTAATCTTCTAAGAGATGTGACTTTGCTCAGTGAAATTCTTAAGGATGCCAAGGGCAGGTTGGAAATGTACTCTCTTGTTTGCCCACAAGGGGCTATAACATATTTAAAAGAACTTAACTCATTATTTTTTTGATCAATAGTCAGACTACTAGGTTGATTGCCTCTCTTAAACGCACGTGCTCTAGTTGCACGTGCTTCTTGATCAATAATATCCCCAGTATAAAGCAATTCAGAAGTATTTTCTAAAAATCTAGACAAAGCCCAAGCAGCCCCAACAGTATCTGCTAATCCAATATGAGCCGTAAGCGAAAAGTTAGCACAATCTATTTTAAACGCTTCAATTAAACCTTGTTCTCCCCCGAACAAATGAGCACATCCAGTAATATCTATTAGAATTCCATCTGGTAATTCTTTTTTTATCCATGGGGAATACTTTCCTGACCATCGTGAAAGTAAATCTAAAAATCTATAATCCTCTTCCAAATCAAAAAACCTGACTATAACATTAGGGCACCTTAAGATTGTGTCACGTATAGACTGGCCAATAAAAAGTCCCTGTAGCTCTGCAGCTACATTAAGATTACAGACCGTTCCTTGATTGCCTTCATTAAGTATAATTACTACCGGTGTTTCAAAGCTTATTTTTTCTTGTCGGACAACTCTCTCTACAGACAGTCTTTTAAACCATAAAGATAATATACGACGACTAGACAATACTTTACCTCAAAAATGTTCACTTTTTGTTCTTTTTATTAAAACATTTTTATCAAAATAGTCGAGTCCTTTTTTAACTTTTAAAAAGTAGTTTAATACTAGTTTGCTAATCTTGACTGACGTTTCCGTTCATGAGAATCTAGAAAAACTTTACGCAAACGAATTGATTTAGGTGTTACCTCTACAAGTTCATCATTATCAATATAGGCAATTGCTTGTTCTAATGACAAACTAATAGGTGTAGTCAACTTAACAGCCTCATCAGTACCTGAAGCTCGAACATTTGTTAATTTTTTTCCTTTAAGAGGGTTAACCTCCAAATCATTCTCACGACTATGCTCACCAATTATCATACCTTGATAAACCGGTTCTTGCGGTCCAATAAAAAACTTTCCTCGATCTTCTAAATTAAAGATTGCATATGCTACAGATGTACCATTTTCCATAGAAATCAACACACCAGATCTTCTACCAGGAATTGACCCTTTGTACGGCTCCCAATCATTAAAAACTCTATTTAGTACACCAGTTCCCCTAGTGTCAGTCAAAAACTCACCTTGGTAACCGATCAAACCTCGAGAGGGAACATGAGCTATTATTCTTGTTTTTCCAACTCCAGCCGGACGCATTTCTATAAGTTCACCTTTACGAGAACCGGTAATTTTTTCAATGACCACCCCAGAATAATCGTCATCAACATCAATAGTTACTTCTTCTACCGGCTCTAATTTAACATCACCATCATCCCTGAACAAAACCTGAGGCCGAGAAATACTCAACTCAAAACCTTCTCGCCTCATATTTTCAATCAAAACACCCATCTGTAATTCGCCTCGGCCAGAAACTTCAAAAGCTTCCCCACCCGGTGTATCACTTACCTGAATGGCAACATTAGACTCTGCCTCTTTCATCAAGCGCTCTCTGATAACTCTGGATTGAACTTTCTTTCCATCGCGCCCAGCTAGTGGACTGTCATTTATACCAAAAGTAACTGATATAGTAGGTGGGTCTATAGGTTGGGACTCCAGAGCTTCCTCAACCACTAGGGAACACAATGTATCCGCAACTGTAGCCTTAGACATCCCAGATAAAGAGACTATATCACCAGATTCTGCTATATCTATAGCGACTTGGCTTAAGCCACGAAAAGCCATAATTTTTGTTACTCTAAACTGTTCTAACTTTATACCATCTCTTGATAGGGCCTTTATCGTTTCACCAACTTTTAATGTCCCTTTTTCAACCCTACCTGTTAAAACTCTGCCAATAAAAGGATCATTGCCTAAAGTTGTGACTAACATTGTAAAGTCTAATTGACGGTTTTCTATCTGTACTGGAGCAGGAACATGTGCAACGACTAAATCTAAAAGGGCTGCTAAATCCTTGCGTGGTCCATCAAGTTCCATATCAGCCCAACCAGAGCGACCAGAAGCATACATAATAGGGAAATCTAATTGGTCATCATCAGCACCTAGGTTCGCAAATAAATCAAAGCACTCATCAAGAGCTCTATCTGGTTCAGCATCACCCTTATCTACTTTATTTAAAATAACTATCGGTCTAAGCCCTAAAGCAAGAGCTTTTGATGTGACAAATTTTGTTTGGGGCATTGGTCCCTCAGCAGCATCTACCAAAAGTACAACTCCATCGACCATACTTAAAATACGTTCAACTTCACCTCCAAAGTCTGCATGGCCAGGGGTATCTACGATATTAATTCTCATCCCTTTCCATTCTACAGAGGTTGCTTTTGCCAAAATTGTAATGCCACGCTCTCGCTCTAAATCATTGCTGTCCATAGCTCTTTCGGCTACGGCCTGATTCTCTCGAAAGGAGCCTGATTGTTTTAATAACTCATCCACGAGTGTCGTTTTCCCATGATCGACGTGAGCAATGATCGCTATGTTGCGCAGATCCATTTTGTTACCTTTTAATGAAATGTTGCGAGCGACCTATCTGAACCTAGGTTTAAATGCCAGCCTTTAATTTTATTTATGCTGTTTTCAAATATAAAAAAATTTTAGTACAACAAAGATTAATTTTTATTTTACTTTTTTCTTTTCCTAAAGCTTTTTTTCCCAGACCTCTTTTTAATAAAATTCTTCTTAGAACGATCTATTGATAGTTTCTCTCCATCAACACTAATAAGCTGTAAAGTTAACCCTCCTGTAAGAGCGTTTGTTTCGACCAACCTTACTAAAACTCTCTTTCCTAACCCGAGCACTAAACCTGTTCTCTCTGCAACTAAAACTTGTTTATCTCGATTATATCTAAAGTATTCATTTCCAATCGTTGATACTGGCACTAAACCATCAGCACCCGATTCATCAATTTTAACAAAAATTCCAAACCGAGCCACTCCAGAAATAGTGCCGAGCACTTCTAAACCTATTCTATCAGAAAAAAATGCCGCTAAATAACGATCTACCGTATCTCTCTCTGCTAACATTGATTTACGTTCACAAATTGAAATACTCTCTCCAATAGCGTCAAGTTCACCAGAATCAAATCTAAAAAGTGGCTCTTGTCCTCTATTTATAATCTCGATTATAGCTCTGTGGGTAATAAGATCAGCATATCTTCTTATGGGTGATGTAAAATGAGT
>CAJWHE010000007.1 GCA_913041145.1 uncultured Paracoccaceae bacterium | reverse complement strand
AAGAAACCACCGTGAGAAACAAAGATTGACAGAGCCCTTAGTTATTATTTAAACTTATTTTATAAAAGGTTGGATGGATTGGTTAATGCATTATACTCTGGCAAATCCAATAACAGAAAAGAGGGTGTGGCTATTACTATACTTAAAAAATAAGAAATTTATTTATGAAACTAGCTTTAAAATTATTAAATGAAAGGGATATAAAATGGCAAATCTGTACTCAAAAAATTTCAGCAATGCGGATGAAGTGAAGGAACCTCCAAAAGCAAGAGTGGAGATCGTTAAGTTGGGTAATGTAAATGCTACTAAGTTAGTTGTTCAACCTGGCTGGGTTTGGTCTGAGTGTATTAAGCCCATAGTTGGTGGGCATAGCTGTCAGGCAGGACATATTGGAGTAGTTATATCTGGGCGTTTAGGTTGTTCGCATGATGATGGATCAAAAATAGAAGTTGGACCAGGTGATGCATATTACTTTGCGCCAGGTCATGATGGTTGGGTGATTGGTGACGAGCAGTGCGTAATGTTTGAGTTTGTCGAAGGTGGTAAGGACTTTGGTCCTTGGACTTCAGCTAATTAAATAAAAATCTTTATGAACGTGGGAGGTCTGGGTGTAATTAGTATTCCGATCTCCCCGCTGATAGTTTGAAATTATTATAGATGGTAAATCTATTTTGTAAGATTCATTTTGTTAGACGTAATAAAATTTATGCATGCCAAAAATAATCCACATTAGATCCTCTAATCTTTCACTGTTTATTGCGATTGGATATTTCTTTAAATCATCTTTTTTGTGTCCTTAAGAATTAATTCAAAAATATTTTATTGTATCGGCATAATATCATTTGTTTTCTAATTTTTCAAAAACACAATTAGTTTAGTTAAAAAAACTCTAAGATGAGTTTGGCTTAGGTTTATTATACTTTCTTTTGAGAAATTGTGACATTAGGTTTGCCAACGCCCGAATTCGCTGTTGCCGATACTTTTAATTTCTCTTTCTTTGGTTTTTTGGTCTCTTTATTACTACGGTTATTATTGCCTTTTCCCATTGAAGTTTCCTCGTGTTGGCAGCACCATTTTTGGACTGCGTTTAATCCAATGGTCTCCTGAAAGAGGAGTCCTATGGCTTGATAATTATTTTAACCCGCTTGAATTTTTGACGGGATGAAGTCTTCATAAGCTAATGGTGTCAAACTTAGTATTATTTGTCGAAACAATTCTTTTAACTTGCGTGGTTTATAGTTAGTAGCAAGTAATGGATCATCTCATAAAAAACGACTTAAATTGTAAGCTAAAGAATTTCTTTGGCTACGATAGTTTTAGGCCAGGCCAATTAGAGATTATTCAACATTTATTGAACGGTGAAGATGTACTTGCTGTGATGCCTACGGGAGCGGGAAAATCACTCTGTTTTCAACTTCCAGCACTGATACAAAACTTCAAAACAATAATTATTTCACCATTGGTTGCTTTGATGAATGATCAAACAGCTGCGCTTCGTGATTTAGGAGTAGAAGTAGAACTTATTCATTCCGGTAGAGATTATGAGGAAAATGCACAATCATGGAGAAATTTTGCTAAAGGAGATGTAAAAATTCTTTATATGAGTCCGGAAAGACTTATGCAGACGCGTATGCTCGCCGCCTTGGATTCCCTAGATATTGGAATGTTTGTAGTTGATGAGGCGCATTGTATTTCCAAATGGGGAGCTGGATTTCGACCAGATTATGAGGCTCTTTCAAGGCTGAGGGGACTATTTCCAAAGACGATTTTGGCTGCATTCACGGCTACTGCAGATCAGGCTACCAGAGTAGACATTAATCAAAAGTTAAGCAGTGGTAACGCAAGACAAATTTTGAAGGGATTTGGCAGAGATAATCTCTCACTTGCGATTTATCCCAAGAAAGAACTTAAGAAGAACCTAATTGAATATCTTAATCAAAAAGCTCACCAGAGTGGGATAGTTTACTGTCTGTCAAGAAATGAGACAGATGAGATTGCAGGCTACCTAAATAAGGAGGGATTTAATGCAATTTCCTATCATGCTGGAAAAACTACTGAATATAGAAACTCGGCTCAAGATAGATTTATGACAGAAGATGGTTTGATAATGGTGGCTACAATAGCCTTTGGAATGGGTATTGATAAATCTGATATTAGGTTCGTTATCCATGCAAGCTTACCCGGGAGTATTGAGGCTTATTATCAGGAAATTGGAAGGGCAGGTCGCGATGGTAAGCCTGCTGACACAGTTTTGTTTTTTGGACTTTCAGATTTAATTAAAAGACAAAGAATGATTTTTGAGGGAGAGGGAGCTGATCAATTTAAAGTTCTAGAATATAAAAGATTAGAAGCACTAACAGGCTATTGTGAAACTGTAAAATGTAGAAAAGTGGTGCTACTTTCATATTTTGATGAGGAAGGTGTGCCTTGTGGAAACTGCGATAACTGTGTGACACCCCCCATAGTTGATGATCAAACTACTCAAGCAATAATAATTCTCTCTGCAATTAAGCAAACTGGCGAGTTTTTTGGAACAAGTCATATCATTGATCTTGTTCGAGGATCTGAGACAGCAAAAATAAAAGAAAAAGGGCACAGTAGCTTGGAGTCCTTTGGAAAGGGGGCACGATACTCTAAGTCATTTTTCCAAGGTCTTATTCGTCAACTTATCTCTTCTGGAATTTTGAGAGTAAATTTAGAAAGATTTGGTGCTGTTCAACTAATGCAAAAAGCTGATGAAATTGTTGAAGGTAGGGAACAATTTTTTGCGCGTGCACATGTAGAAAAGAGCCTACCAAAGACCATTAGTCCAAATACTGGACAAATAATTAAGGAAGGGCCTGAAACAATCCTATTTCAATCATTAAAGGCCCTTCGTTTGGAAATTGCTAGAGAAAAAGGTGTGCCAGCATACGTAGTTTTTTCTGATCGCACACTTCAAGATATGTCTATAAAGAAACCAAAAACTAAGAGTGACTTTCTTTTAGTAACGGGGGTTGGAGATAAAAAGTTGAGTGAGTATTATGAGAGTTTTTCTGAATTAGTTAAAAGCTTTTGAGCGTATAGTTTTAGGAGTAAAATTATATTCATTAATACATTAATACTGTAAAATTTAGAGTAAAATTAACATACATAAACTCTTAACGACATTTTACTATCAAAGTTATTTTAAACTAGGTAATTATTTTTATTGTTTAACGAGGCCTAATTAGTTAAACGATAAGCCTACTATTTAGACTTTATTTTGTCCTATGTTGATTAGGTATGGGAGTTCTTTCTAAATGTTTAAAATACTCTCTTCAGACAAGTTTATTACTAGTTCCTGGAAAAATGGTGGAGGGATAACTCATGAAATTGCCCGCTCCCACTCGGGTGATAACTGGGTTTGGCGAATTAGTATTGCAGAAGTATCAACAGATGGGCCCTTTTCACGGTTTGATGGAATGTCCCGTATTCTTACGGTTATAGAAGGCAAGGGTGTGGACTTAATAACCCCTCACGGTGTGATAGCTGCACTTCCCTTAAAGCCCGTTGCTTTTTCAGGGGACATGGATATTTCGAGTACCCTTGTGGATGGAAAGATCAAAGATTTAAATATAATCTTTGATCTCAATAAGATAACGGCAGAAGTAAACCTTTTGAGAGGACCTTTAATAAAAGAAACTGGTGCTGATAAGTTTGGATTTCTGGCTCTTGAAGGAGACGTTTTTGTGGGGTCCCAATTACTTAAGCAGGGAGACTTTGCTTTAGGTTCTAATAGTTCTCTAAACCTTAATACTGGAAGTTATGGAATGTGGGTGTCTTTAAGTGATAAGCTTTCCATGGTTTAATCATACGTTGAAATAAAATTGAGATATTTGAAATTAGTAGCTTATTCTATAAATCTTGGGGATACGACGTGTTAAATCAAAAGAAGCTATACTCTCGACTTAACAGTAGCTTTTATTTTATCGAACGTTCGGCCGTCTGTTATAAGTAAACCAACACCGATTATAATGAAACCATACAAAGCTTCCCTCGGCAACGCCTCTTCAAGAAATGTTGAACTTAATGTTACTGCTACTGGAGGCATCATAACTGTTACTAGCATTAGGTTTGCAGAGCCAGCTCTGGCTAAGATTTCAAAATATAAGAAGTAGGCAATTGCAGTCGATATAATCGCAACACCAATTACACTGCCCCAAACATGTAAAGAGAGAGATAACGAGGGTAAACCATCTACGTAAAACGCAATTGGAAATAGTATAACTGTACCGCCCAAAAGCATTCCAAAAGCATTTACAAGGGGAGGGTAATTTGAAAGATATTTCTTCCCCCAAACACCTGCGAAGGAGTAAGAAAATGCTGCACCAAGAACAGCTAGTTGAGCTAAGTTTTGGATATTGAAATTAGAAAGTGCGTCAATTCCCATAATAACGGCAACACCAAGAATTCCAAGGAAGGCACCTAAAATTTTTCTAACTGTTAATGGTTCGTCTATCAGTAATATTCCTGCTACAACTGCGCCAAATACAGCTGTAGTTCCATTTAAAATTGATGCAAGCCCACTTCCGATACTTACCTGTGCCCAAAATATTAATGAAAATGGGATAGCATTATTTAATGCCCCCATAATCAAAAAGTTAAACCATGCACGCCCGGATAATGGGATTTTTAAACCTTTCCACAAAACAACAATAAATATGGGCGGTAATGCCCAAAAAACTCGGTGAAGTGCTACAGTTAACGGTGGAATTTCAGTTATTGCTATTTCTGCAAAAAAAAATGATCCTCCCCATACGAAGGCTAAGCCAAGTAACAGAAGTCCAGAAGTTAGGTCAATTTTAGGTGCAAGTTTACTGTTCATCTTTTACACTCTCATTTTTTATAAAATATATCGACCTGTTTCTTGCGAAATTTAGTAAGATAAAAATGCTTTAGTAATGATAAAATCAACTTAGCAAGAAACGGGTGGTAAATAGGCAGTTCACAGTATTTAGTGCAGAGTATTATTGCCGCTAAGTTGTGAAAAGACAAAAAGAAATTTTCCCTATGTTATTTATGGGATGCGTGTAATGGTATCTATTTTTGATTATACAGCGACAAAAGGGTAGGAGGGTAAGTATATGATAAATCAGGCATTAATAGATTATCAGCGCATAGAGCGTGCTATTAATTATATTGGTGACAATTTTAAGGATAAACCTTCATTAGATGATATCGCCAAAAAGATAAATTTAAGCCCATATCATTTCCAGCGATTGTTTTCTCGGTGGGCTGGGGTGAGTCCAAAAAAGTATATGCAATATGTTAGTCTGACTTACGCTAAGGAGGTTTTGCTAGAGAAAAATCAATCATTAATGACGCTTGCGTATGATATGGGGCTTTCTGGGACGAGCCGTTTACACGATTTATTCGTTAATATCGAAGGGATGACACCAGGTCAGTTCAAAAACTGTGGGGACGGTTTAAATATTAACTATAGTTACTCTGATACACTTTTTGGTAATATTATTGTTGCTTCAACAAGTGTTGGTGTTTGTCACGTTGCATTTGAGAATTGCATAAATGTTGGTGTTGAAAATCTTAAAAAGAAATTTTCAAAAGCTAACTTCGTTAAACGAACAGATAAACTTCAAAAAGATGCTTTAAAGGTGATCTCTCAAGAAAAGTTAGATGATTTTGGGGGAGTTAAAGTTCATTTGTTAGGTAGTCCGTTTCAGTTGAAAGTCTGGGAAGCATTGTTAAAAATTCCGATGGGCTCTCTTACTACTTACGGTGATATTGCTGATATAATCGGTCAACCCAATGCCTCTCGAGCTGTCGGCACCGCAATCGGTAGAAATCCAATTGCATTTTTAATACCTTGTCACCGCGTTATTCAAAAAAGTGGTCAGATTGGTGGTTATATGTGGGGTGAGAACCGTAAGAGAGCTATTATAGCCTGGGAGGGATTAAAAACGGATGAGGAAGTGACATAAAAAATAAGAGTTTTTATTAAGTATCGAGTTTTTAATCTTCATAATTTTCAAATTATGACCCATTATCAAATTTTAAATAAGTGATATAACTTTTCATTATTCAATTTGAGAAAAAAATTATTTTACTCTATTTTTTTCTATTCACAAATAATGCATGAGATTCATCAGTTCCATCGTGAAAGGAACCAAACATCTTGTCCCAAGGAACTTCTAAATTGCCGTAGTTGCATTCAAAGTATCTATGGTGCATTTGATGATGAAAATTACCTAAAGATAGTGCATTTTTGTCTTTAACAAGTAATGCATCAAAACCAGCATGCGAAGTTACAGCGGTAAGCGCTTGGTGCTGCATGTGAAAGAGAATGTGTATTGGGTGAGCTGCCACAACCCAATGAATAAGTATTGAGCTAAAAAATAATAGGTGTTCAATTGGGTGCATTGAAAGGCCTGACCATGGTCCAACATTTGTATTTCTATGGTGTAGCGAATGAGCAATCCGGTATAGTGGAGGCCAGTGTAACAATCGATGAACCCAATAAAAATGAAAAGAAATCCATAAGGGGGTCAAAAATAGTAAGGCAATCGACCAAATAGGATTGTCTAGCCACCCAAGAACAGGAGCATATCCGTTGGCCATCGCCCAAAACATTAGTATCTCGAATGCTGACCAGAAGAACACACCGCTGGTTAGTGTCCAAAACATGTTATCACGTACTTGGTTTCCAAATGTGAACATTCGACTGCTTTTTGTCATATCTCTCTGATCAAACTTTAGACGATCACCTTGAGTTCTTCGCATGTGTAAAGATAAATGGAGACAACCTGCTACCACACTAATAAGTATAATATTTCGAATGAATATTTTTAGGGTCCAGCCAAGCTCTAATGAAATGGTTTGTTCCAATGAAGGTTGAAAGTACTTCCAAGCTAAAAATGCCAGACCAACAATGATTAAATTTTCTCCAAATACAAACCAGCGAGCCGAAAACCACCGAATAATACTCAAGGGGTTTGGTGGCCAATGAAATATTGGAGACGTTTGAATTGGAGCTTCAGGGCGATAGTTCCACTGTTTGGCAAAACGGCTTTCGGGTTCTTTTGAATTAATATTACTCATATTTAACTTTCCTAGCCTGCTCGCCTTTCAATAGCTTAACTTTAAGAATTATTTAAATAAAGAAAAATTTTACAAAAACTAATTTACCCATAGAATAAAGTATTAAGATAATTATATATCTAGAAATGAATAAATATGAATCAAATGTAGATATGATAAGTATTTAAAAAAATTGTTTGTGGGAAAACAAAATATTAATATGTGATATCTTAAATTATTTTAAACAATAATTACTAATTAAAACTTCTTATAAATCAAAATATGGCATTTTATACAGTCAGGCAAACCTAATGAGATTACGATTAATACTAGGCGACCAATTAAGCGAAACAGTTTCAAGTCTGCATAATATCGACAAAATTAATGATATAGTATTAATTTGCGAAGTTCACTCAGAAGCAACATATGTAAAACACCATAAAAAGAAAATTGCTTTTCTTTTTTCTGCAATGCGTCATTTCGCAGAAGATTTATTAAATCAGGGTTATAATGTCCTTTATACAAAATATGATGATGAATCTAATACTGGATCCTTATTAGGTGAAGTGAAACGAGTATTAAATATCCATAGAATTGAAAAAATAATTTTAACCAAACCAAATGAATACCGACTATTTTCTGAAATATTAAAATGGTCAGAGATACTAAGATTCCCTGTTGAAATTAAAGATGATGACAGATTTTTATGTACAACTGAGGAATTCAACCTTTGGGCGAAAGAACGCAAACAGATTAGAATGGAATTTTTTTATCGCAATATGCGTCGTAAATATTCAATCCTAATGGATGGAGATCAGCCTATTGATGGCCAATGGAACTTTGATAATGACAATCGGAAACCACCTAAAGCTGGCTTAGATATCCCTCAAACTTACTTAAGCGCGCCAGATATAATAACCAATGAGGTTTTAAAATTAGTCGATAAGAGTTTCCCAGATCACTTTGGGGATCTATATCCTTTTAATTTTGCTGTAACGCGTGAACAAGCCTTAGAAGCCTTAGAAGAGTTCATAAGTAGGCGATTGCAGAATTTTGGTACATATCAAGATGCGATGGTAGAAGGCGAACCATGGATGTTTCATAGCCATATCAGCTTCTACCTAAATTCTGGCTTATTAAATCCTTTGGAATGTATCAAACAAGCAGAAGAAGCATACCACCGGGGTTTCGCGCCCATTAATGCTGTTGAAGGTTTTATACGTCAAATTCTTGGGTGGCGAGAATTTGTCAGAGGTGTTTATTGGTTAAAAATGCCTGAATACAAATCAGTTAATTATTTAGAAGCAACACGAAAGCTTCCTTCATTTTATTGGACTGGAGAAACAGAAATGAATTGCTTGCATCAATGTGTAAGTGAGACACGTGAAAATGCATATGCACATCATATTCAACGTTTAATGGTTCTTGGTAATTTTGTTTTGCTCGCTGGCATTCAACCAGATGAAGTAAATGAGTGGTATTTATTAGTGTATGCAGATGCATATGAATGGGTTGAGCTTCCAAATGTAACTGGAATGATATTGTTTGCAGATGGTGGAGTTGTGGGCTCGAAACCTTATGCTGCAAGTGGCGCTTATATCAACAAAATGTCCAACTACTG
This sequence comes from uncultured Paracoccaceae bacterium, assembly GCA_913041145.1. GTDB lineage: Bacteria > Pseudomonadota > Alphaproteobacteria > Rhodobacterales > Rhodobacteraceae. Next base: position 70,485 of record CAJWHE010000007.1, on the reverse strand, counting down.
TAAGAAGTGTAAGTATAAAGTAAGTGAGAAGACCGGGCCTGACGCATGCCCCTTTAATTATCTTTATTGGGATTTTATAATAAGAAATGAGAAAAAGCTTCGTTCGAACCCGCGTATGGGTCTAATATATAAAAACCTTGATCGTATGGATCATGAAAAATATATAACTATTAAATCTGATAGTGATCTTTTTTTTAACAAACTGGAAAAAGATGAAAAAGTTTGAATTACTTAAAATTTTGTCAAACTTTAAGACTTCCGCACACGTCGGTTGAAAAATTGAAAATAGTTTGTGAGGACGTTACGTTCTGTTCTGAATGCGGTCGGAGTTTGTCTAAAAGTGGTAGATAAAATGAAAAAAGATATAAATATTGTGTGGTTTAAGCGGGATTTGCGAATAAATGATCATGCTCCCTTATTTGCAGCATCAAAACTTAACATACCTATATTGCCACTATATGTGGTAGAGCCTGATTATTGGCAGAAAAGTTTTAGTTCTCGACGTCACTGGCACTTTATTTATGACTGTTTGTGCGACCTCAACGTTTCACTGACGAATTTAGGTCAGCCTCTAATAGTTAAAGTTGGAGATGTTTGTGATATCATTGAAAGCATCCAAGCAGAGTACAATATTTGTGGAGTATACTCTCATGAAGAAACAGGAAATCTTTGGACGTTTAAAAGAGATATACGTGTTAAAAAAGTATGTACGATAAATAATATCCCAACGCATGAGTATCCATCAAACGGTATTGTTCGCAAATTGTCATCACGTAATAATTGGTCGGTAATTAGAAATCAAAGAATGTCAGATAAAATCATATCTAAACCTAATAACTTAATTTCTGTGTCCAGTTATAAATCAGATGAAATACCTGGAAAGAATAGTTCGATATTTGGAGAAAAGTTAATTGGCGGAGTTCAACGTGGAGGACGTGTCGCGGCAAAAAATGATTTAAGTGGGTTTTTAAATACTAGATCACAAAAATATTTATATCACATTTCAGCGCCTGGACTTTCATCTATATATTGCTCTCGATTATCTGCTCATCTGGCATGGGGAAGCCTTTCTGTTAGGGAGGTATTTCAGTCAATTAAAAAAAGAAAGAAACAACTTAATTTAGAAGACAAAAAATACTTTTTAAGAAACCTTACCGCCTTTAACTCTAGGCTTGCTTGGCGCTGCCATTTTATACAAAAGCTTGAAGATCAGCCAGAAATAGAAACACATTGTATGCACCCAGCATTTGAAGGTTTACGACATGATGATCATGATGAAGTAAAGTATCAAGCCTGGGCAACTGGATGTACCGGATACCCATTTATTGACGCATGTATGCGAAATCTGATTGCGGAAGGATGGATAACATTTCGAATGCGCGCTATGCTTGTAAGCTTTGCAAGTTATCAACTTTGGTTAGATTGGCGAATTACGGGCAATCATTTAGCTAGATTATTTACAGATTATGAGCCTGGAATTCATTACAGCCAGTTACAAATGCAATCTGGTGTTACTGGTATAAATGCGATGCGAGTCTACAATCCAATTAAGCAATCAATTGAGCATGACCAAAATGGTCATTATATCCGAAAATGGGTACCAGAATTAAAACAGCTTCCAAATGAATTTATACATGAGCCATGGAAATGGGATAAAAACTTAATAGACAACGTTTCTTTTACTCTGGGGAGTGACTACCCAAAACCAATTATTGAACATACAGCATCTGCAAAGGCAGCTAAGGAAAAAATAGCTATTGCGCGTAAAAGTGTTAATTATAGAATTATCTCTAAATCAGTTTATAATAAACATGGTAGTAGGAAAGCTACTGCCAAGAGGATAAAAAAGCCAAAAGTTAATTCCCAATTATCCTTATTTTAATTTTCACCTTTATGTTTAGCTTTTTAATAATTGAGGTTTAGTGAATTTAAAATAAAACAAACTTGACCGACCGGACGGCTTATTGTAACAATATTCATAGTAAATTCTCCTAGTAGAGGTTTGATATGTATGCGCAAGAAGTAAAGTCGACGGGGAGTAAACCCAAATCATTAAGTAGTATGAGTGCCAAAGAAAAAGCTTTTCAAGAGAAGATAGACCGCGGTCAAAGGATAGAACCTAAAGATTGGATGCCGGAGGGTTATCGACGGACTTTACTCCGTCAAATGGGGCAACATGCTCATTCAGAAATTGTTGGACAACTGCCGGAGGGAAACTGGATTTCACGAGCTCCGACTTTGGAGAGAAAAACTATTTTACTGGCAAAAGTCCAAGACGAGGCCGGTCATGGTCTTTATTTGTATTCAGCTGCCGAAACTTTAGGAAAATCACGTGACGAGATGACAAAGGAATTACTGTCGGGTCGTGCAAAATATTCATCTATATTTAATTACCCAACGTTAAATTGGGCTGATATGGGTGCGGTAGGCTGGTTGGTTGATGGAGCTGCAATTATGAACCAAGTACCCCTTCAGAGGACCTCATATGGGCCCTATGCTCGGGCAATGGTACGTATTTGTAAGGAGGAGAGTTTTCATCAAAGGCAGGGTTTTGATATAATGATGAAAATGTCATTTGGCTCAAAAAAACAAAAAGCCATGGCTCAAGATTCACTTAATCGTTTTTGGTATCCATCCTTAATGATGTTTGGGCCCTCGGATAGCGAGAGTGTCCACTCGGCTCAATCAATGGCGTGGAAGATTAAAATTAATTTTAATGATGAGTTAAGACAAAAGTTCGTCGACCAAACGGCGCCACAAGCGGAATACTTAGGATTAACAATTCCAGATGAAAAATTAAAATGGAATGAGAAGACGGAACAGTATGATTATTCTGAGCCAAATTGGGAAGAGTTTTTTGAAGTTATATCTGGTAATGGACCTTGCAACACTGAGAGATTAGCTGCTCGGAACAAGGCGTGGGATGATGGTGAGTGGTTCCGCGATGGTTTGCTGGCCAATTCAACTAAAAATCAGAATTCACAAATTGCAGCAGAGTAAGGGTTACTATGGCAAATGAATTACCATTATGGGAAGTATTTATTCGTGGTCAGCACGGTACAGCACACCGTCACGTGGGATCTTTACACGCCACTGATGCTGAAATGGCGATGAATAATGCTCGAGACGTTTACACAAGACGTAACGAAGGTTTGAGCATTTGGGTGGTTCCTTCGAGTGAAATTGTAGCCTCTATTCCATCAAAAAAGGGACCACTATTTGATCCCTCAAAAGACAAAATTTATAGACATCCAAGTTTTTATAATATTCCTGTAGAGGTAAAAAAAATATGAGTAACCCTCGAATTCATTTGGCACTGCGGATGGGAGATAACTCTCTTATATTGTCACAGCAAAATTCAAAATGGTGTGGTCATGCTCCAACACTAGAAGAAGATATCGCTTTGGCTAATGTGTCACTAGATCTAATGGGGCATGCACAAATGTGGTTAGAGTTTGCCGCAGAGGTTGAAGATGAGGGTCGAAATGCTGATACTCTTGCTTTTTTTCGAGATACAGAAGAGTTTCGTAATTCATTATTAGTTGAACGGCCCAATGTAGACTTTGCTACAACGTTAATGCGGCAGTACCTTTTTGACGCCTGGCACTTAGAGCAACTTTTACTGCTCAGTCAGAGTTCAGATACTTTAGTTGCTGAGATTTCTCAAAAAGCGCTTGTAGAAGTTAGATACCATCGTGAGAGATCTCAAAGTCTCGTTATTAGGCTTGGGGATGGCACAATAGATAGCCATAACCGTATGCAGGAAGCACTTAATGCACTTTGGTCGTATTTTGGTAGTTTCTTTGAAGATTCAAAAGACGATGAAATGCTCTTTGATCTACAAACTTCCCCTATGCCTTCATCTCTCTATCCTAGGGTTCTAGAGCAACTTAATCAGGACAGTGTGCTTTCTACTCTAAAAATCCCGGAGTCAGAGTTTTGGCAAAAAGGCGCTGTACAGGGGCATCATACTGAAAATTTAGGTTATATTTTAGCCGAAATGCAATATTTGCAACGAACTTATCCAAACTCGAAGTGGTGATCTGTGGACGTTTTAACTGTTAAATCAATCGTTGAGTCGGTTCCTGACCCAGAAATTCCTGTTCTTACGCTTGGGGATTTAGGTGTTATAAGAGGGGTGCACGAACGAGATAAAGAGTTTGAGATATATGTAACGCCAACTTACTCTGGGTGTCCTGCAACAAGGGTCATTAATGAAATGATTTCTGAGGCTTTGTTAAGTGCGCATATTGAAAAATTTACTATTAAGAAGGTACTCTCTCCAGTATGGAGCACTCAATGGATTAGCGAGTCGGGTAAAGCCAAGTTAGAAGAGTATGGAATTGCGCCCCCTAATCCTGGTGCAAAGGGGCCAAAGTCATGCCCTCAATGCAAGTCTACTCGTGTCAGCGAAATAAGTGCATTTGGGTCTACTCCGTGCCAGGCTCTTTGGAGATGCCAGGAGTGTCTTGAGCCATTTAATTATTTTAAATGTCTGTGAGCAAAAGATGAATTCTTTTTATTCACTATTGATCGATAAAATTGAAAAAAATACTCCTCACTCAGTTGTCTTAACTTTAGGTTATGAGGCTAAACTTGCTAAGAAGTTTTCTTTTCGTGCTGGACAATATTTAACTGTGCGTCATCACTTAGAGGGCGAAGACCTTAGGCGTTGCTATTCAATATGTTCAGTAGAAGGTGGATCATCCCTCCAAATTGGAATTAAAAAAGTTGATGGGGGAGCTTTTTCTAGTTTTGCAAACGACAAATTAAAAGTTGGAGACAGACTCGATATAATGCCACCCTCAGGAAAATTTACTCTTAAGTCAACTAGTGTTCCAAGACATGTTCTTGCGGTTGCGGCTGGAAGTGGGATCACACCAATTATTAGTCATATTGAGAGGATCTTATTAGAGGAAGTAAATTCTAATGTAACACTAATTTACGCAAACAAAACACCCTCTAGTATTATGTTTCGAGAACGAATTGAAGATCTCAAAAACCTTTATCTTAACCGTTTTTCAGTTATTCATGTATTATCTTCGACTCCTCAAGATATTGAGCTATTTTCGGGAAGAGTAAATGCAGATAAATTAAGAGAAATTGTTACTTCATGGGGACAAAATAAGTCGATAGATAATGTGTTACTGTGTGGACCCGAAGATATGGTTCATAGTTTAAGAGATGAGTTCTTTGAATTGGGTGTGCCTCGTGAAAAAATTCTTTATGAACTTTTTTCAACTGAAAAGCGAAAGAACATGCTGCCAGTTAAGGATAAGTTAAGTACACTTAGAGAGGTTTCAGTAACAATTATCTTAGATGGAGTAACCCATAAGCTCGAAATGAATGGTGGTGAGACTATTTTATCCACAGCCCTAGAGAATAGTTTGGATGCACCTTTCTCATGCCAAGGTGGGATTTGTTCCTCCTGTAGGTGTAAAATTATCGAGGGCAGTGGGGAGATGGAGGTCAATCATGCCTTAGAGGATTACGAGGTTCAAGATGGGTATGCACTGAGTTGTCAATTGCGCCCCACTACCAATAAAATAACAGTTACTTATGATGAGGGTCATTAAGGAAATATTTTATAATAAAAATTTTTCTTCTACGGTTACTAAAGTCCGTAGATAAAATAAGTAGTAATGCAAAGAAAGAATTTGGGGAAACTTATGTATAACGTTCAAAGCCTAGTAAAGGGTAGTTGGTTAGATCCTGATATTTCAGCCAGGCCGTTTTACGACGCCTCGACAGGAGAGCGGATTGGAAGAGTTGGTCATGAGAAGCTTCCTTTTAAGGAAATGCTTGAATTTGGTCGTGAGAATGGTGGGCGCTCCCTTCGTGAGATGGGATTTCACGAACGCGCAAAATTAATAAAAGCAGTCGCAGTTTATTTGGAACAAAATAAAAATGAATTGTATGATATTTCCTATCATACTGGAGCAACTAAATCTGATAGTATGACCGACATTGATGGTGGCATTACTACAATGCTTGTTTTTGCTTCAAAGGGACGAAGAGAAATGCCGGACGGCAAGATATACGTCGACGGTTCAGTAGAAGAACTCTCTAGGGATGCAACATTTAAAGGTATTCATATTGCCACTCCATTACTCGGGGTGGCAGTGCAAATAAATGCCTTTAACTTTCCTGTGTGGGGAATGTTAGAAAAACTTGCACCTTCATGGTTAGCAGGGGTTCCAGTAATTGTTAAACCTGCCTCGCAGACTGCTTACCTAACTGAATCTGTAGTTAAGTTGATTGACCAGAGTGGTATCGTACCCAAAGGAGCAATACAGATGATAGGCGGCGATGTTGGTGATTTATTTGATCATTTAACTGCGCAAGATGTAGTTAGTTTTACTGGATCTGAAGCAACGGCAAACAAAATACGCTCTAACCCTAATATCCTAAAAAACTCTATTCGGTTCGTAAGTGAGCAAGATAGTTTAAATGGAACAATTTTAGGTTCTGATATAACTCATGAAGACCAAGATTTTGGGGTATTTATTAAAGAAGTTCTACGAGAACTGACTGTGAAAGCTGGACAAAAATGTACTGCTATTAGACGTATTTTTGTTCCATTTAAAATGGTTGCTCCAGTTATCGCAGCCTTAGATGTAAAGCTCTCTAAGACTATTATAGGCGACCCTAGAAATGAAGATACGCGTATGGGCCCATTAGTATCCACTACTCAATACGACAATGTTCTAGAAAAGGTAAAGATTTTAGCTCAAGAAGCCGAAGTCGTAATAGGAGAAATTCCGCAAAAAGCACTAACAAAAACAGCTTTTTTCAATCCACTAGTATTTCATTGCAAAGATCCTGACAACTCTGAATATGTTCACAGTGTAGAGGCCTTTGGTCCAGTGGCCACAATTATGGGTTACAAAGATTTGGAGCATGTGGCGCGTTTGCTAAACAAGGGTGGAGGATCACTTGTTGCTTCAGTGTTCACCAATTCGGGAGAATTTGCACGTGAAATATCCTATCAGTGCGGACCCTGGCATGGAAGATTATATTTTAATAATTTGAATTCATCCAAGTCTGCAACTGGTCACGGAGCTCCATTGCCTCACATGGTACATGGCGGGCCTGGAAGGGCTGGCGGAGGAGAGGAATTAGGCGGTATTCGCGGGGTTATGCAGTACATGCAGCGAACGGCTGTTCAAGGGCACCCTAGTTTACTCACAGCGATTAGTGGGAGTTATATATCAGGGGCCGAGAGGAGTATATCTCCGTCACATCCATTCAAACGAGTTTTTGAAGAATTAAAAATTAGTGAGATGATAACAACTAAAAAACGAAAAGTTACTTTAGAGGATATCGAACTTTTTGCCAATTTCACTGGAGATTTATTTTATGCGCATATGGATGAAGTGGCTGCAAAGGAAAATCCATTTTTTCCTGGACGCGTGGCACATGGTTATCTCTTAATAGCATTTGCAGCAGGTCTCTTTGTTGAGCCAAACCCGGGACCTGTGCTTGCAAATACTGGACTTAATAACCTTATATTTTTGAAACCTGTCTCTCCAGAGGATGAGATCTATGCAACATTAACGGTTATGAAAAAAACGCGTCGTACGAACGAATATGGTGAGGTAAGGTGGTTGGTTGAAATCAGTAATCAGAGTGATGAAAGAGTTGCACAGTATGAGCTTTTGACCATGTGTTCCTACGGCAAGAAATAAGTGTCTTGTGAAAGAGAGTATTCATTATGAAAGAAAGTGAAACTATTATTGAGATTGAGAACGGTCAATTGCTTGAGATACATCTCAATAGACCTGATCAATTAAATGCATTTAATGAAGAGATGAGTAGGGCGTTAATTAGTACTTTAGAGCACGCAAGGGATGATGAGGGCACTCGCGCTATTTTGATTACTGGTAGAGGACGGGGTTTCTGTTCTGGACAAGACTTAGGAAACCGAAACCCTGACACCATGGGTGAGGCGCCTGACTTGGAAAAGACCATCTCAGAGCTTTATAACCCGTTGGTAAGACTAATAAGAGAAATGCCAAAGCCTGTCATTTGTGCTGTTAATGGTGTGGCGGCAGGTGCAGGAGTAAATATTGCAATTGCATGTGATATTGTCATAGCAAATGAAAAGGCTAAGTTTATACAAAGTTTTTCAAAAGTTGGTTTAATTCCTGACGCAGGTGGAAGTTGGATGTTGCCTAGATTGATAGGAGAAGCTCGTGCCAAGGCATTATCAATGACAGCTTACCCTTTGCCAGCAAGGCAGGCGGTTGAATGGGGCATGATCTGGAAGGCTGTTACAGAAAATGAATTTTTAGACGAGGCAAGGCAGTTGGGAGTTAACTTGGCAAATGGACCCACGATTGGACTTGGGCTTACCAAAATAGCCATTCAAAATTCTGTAAATCAAAGTTACGATTCTCATTTAGTTCAAGAGGCTAAATTTCAGGGAATTTGTGGTCGTAGTAATGATTACAAAGAAGGCGTTCGAGCATTCTTAGGAAAGCGAAAACCAAATTTCGAAGGAAACTAAAATGAATTCACAAGAAATTGCAGAAAAATCATCGAAAATCATGTGGGAAAGTGATGCTGCGTCCAAGTGGTTTGGTATGAAAATTGAGAGTGTTGCACCGGGATATGCACAATTAACTCTGCCCGTTGAGAAACAACACTGCAATGGCCATGGTAATTGTCATGGAGCAGTAAGTTTTGCGCTTGCCGACAGTGCCTTTGCGTTCGCGTGTAACAGTTATAATGAAAGATGTGTAGCCCAACATAACATGATTACTTACCTAAGACCTATTTTGTCAGGCGATGTTTTAAATGCTGAAGCGCGTGAAGTTAGCAGAAGTCGGAACTCAGGGATATACGACGTATGCGTTACGAACCAAGAGGGTAAAGTGTGTGTTGAAATGCGTGGGTTCTCCCGTAAAGTCGAGGGAAGTTTATTTTAATTTAAACTGTCAATGAGGAAACAATGAAAGATTTAACAGCTGATCCTAAGACCCTTGACCCCATTGAGCTTGCTTCTCGAGATGAAATATCATCATTACAGCTCCAGAGAATGAAGTGGTCAGTGCGACACGCCTACAATAATGTTCCTTTTTACAAACAGAAATTTGACTCCGTTGGTGTGCATCCTGATCATTTGGTTGGATTAGAGGATATTAAAAAATTTCCACTCACAACCAAGCAAGATTTACGAAATAATTATCCTTTTGGAATGTTTGCAGTCCCCAGAAGTGAGGTCTCGCGTGTGCATGCTAGCTCGGGGACAACAGGAAAGCCGACAGTAGTTGGATACACTAAAAATGATTTGGACGTATGGGCAAAAGTTATGGCTAGATCAATGCGAGCTTCCGGTACAAAAAAAGGTGATTTAGTTCATATTGCTTATGGTTATGGTCTTTTTACTGGTGGGCTAGGGGCGCACTATGGAGCTGAAGAACTGGGGTGTACAGTAGTTCCAGTTTCAGGTGGAATGACTGCGAGGCAAGTGACTTTAATCGAGGATTTTAAGCCAAGTACAATTATGGTCACTCCATCTTATGTTTTGAATATATTAGATGAGTTTAGAAAAAACGGCTTAGATCCAAGAGAGTGCTCACTAGATGTAGGTATTTTTGGAGCTGAGCCTTGGACAAATGCTATGCGACGCGAAATAGAGGATGCTTTTGATATGCACGCCGTAGATATTTATGGATTGTCAGAAGTAATGGGGCCAGGTGTAGCTAATGAGTGTGTGGAAACAAAAGATGGCTTACATATTTGGGAAGATCATTTTTATCCAGAAATCGTTGATCCAAGTAGTGGCAATAGCTTGCCAGATGGTGAGAGTGGTGAATTATTATTTACGTCATTAACAAAAGAGGCCTTCCCAATAATTCGATACCGAACACGTGATTTAACGACGTTACGGCCTGGTACTGCACGATCTATGCGCCGCATGGATAAAGTTACTGGGAGATCAGATGATATGATTATTTTGCGTGGAGTTAATGTATTTCCAACACAGATAGAAGAGCAAATTCTTTCAGTAAAAGGATTGGCCCCACATTTTCAATTAGAGTTAACACGTGTGAAAAGGTTAGATCAAATGACCGTTCATGTTGAAAGTTTAGGTGGCCATAGTGATACAGATCTAAGTTCACTACTTACGTCAAAAATAAAAGATACTGTTGGAATTTCTGCAAAAGTTGAAATTAAAAAAACTGGTGAAGTTCCTCGATCTGAAGGTAAGGCAGTACGTATATTAGATAATCGGGTTGAGAGATAGAACGTGGCTCGTACAATTGCAAAAAATCATGAAAATAAGAGAGTAGCGATTTTAACTGCATCTAGTAAAATATTTGCCGATGTCGGGTTTGATAGAGCCTCCATGGCTCAAGTTGCCAAAGAGTGTGGCTCATCTAAAGCGGCCCTTTATCATTATTTTCCAAGTAAAAATGCAATTTTATTTGCTGTTCTTGATCAACATTTATCTCAATTGACCAGTCATGTCCTTGGTTTAAAGCGATTAGATCTCTCGGCTGAAGACTATTTAGCCTATATGGTTGAGGAGATCCTAATACAATATCAAGGAAATGATGCAGTGCATGAATTACAAATACATGCACTTGGACAATTGGATGTTAAAGACCAAAAAATATTAGTAGGAGAAATGAGAAAATTAGTGTCGTACGTTTCTGCTGTTATAAAGGAGGCGCGTCCAGCTGTATTTAGTGCGGACGATGAGAGCCTTCGTATGGCGACAATGTCTCTGTTTGGAATGTTAAATTGGTATTATACTTGGAACGGTGGTCGAGGCTTAAAGGGTAGACGAAACTATGCACGTTTTGCTGTAAAGGTTTTTCTAAATGGTATTTGATATCCACAACCCAGTGGGTTAGTTTTTCTGTTATGTATTAAAGTTTTCACCTTGAATATAGATAGTAGATATTACAAAATTAATTATATTTGGGATGAAACTTGTCGCGATTAGACAAGTGACCTTTTATACAATCACTTAGGTTAATTTTTATGGCTATGACCAGAAATTATTTGCAACCAACACCAAGGCGCTTAAATGCTATGATACTTATGATTATAAGTTCAATAGTAATAAGTTTTGGTGGATTAATTATTAGAAACATTGAAACTGCAGATACCTGGCAGATAAACTTTTATAGGTCGATTGCGTTCGCTTTTGCAATAAGTCTTGTCCTATTATTTCGATATAGAAGCTCTACTGTAAAACAATTTGTTGGCATTGGTTGGTTTGGAGTTTTAGCTGGGTTTTTGTTGGCGTGGGCTGGGATTACATTTCTTCAAGCAATTACGAACACGACAGTTGCTGCAACTCTTTTTACACTTAGTTCTATCCCCTTTATAACCGCTGCCTTTGCGTGGTTCTTTTTAGCTGAAAAAATAAAAAAAAGTACATTTATAACAATGATATTTGCGGCATTTGGTATATCAGTTATGCTGGTAGAGGGATTTGCTTTTGGAACTTTATTTGGAAACCTAATGGCATTTTTATGTGCGTTGGGATTTTCAGGTTACGCCACGATTGTCCGTCGAAATCGTACTGTTGAAATGTTGCCAACGTTCGTCGTGTCTAGCGCTATAATTATGGTAATTGTGCTAACGGTTCGGTGGGGCAATCTTGTAATACCAATCACTGATTTATTATTATGCTTTACACTTGGCGGTCTTGTTGCCGGCTTCAGTAACGCAATATTTATAATAGCTTCAAGACATCTTTTGGCAGCTGAGTTAACATTTTTTATGTTGTTGGAGTTTACACTTGGACCTATTTGGGTGTGGATTTTTATTAATGAAGTACCCACCCAATGGACAATTTTGGGTGGATCGGTAGTTATCTCAGCAGTTATGATTAATACCTTTTTAGAATATACAAAAAGTAAATAAGATAAAGTTCTCGATCGACTTTACAATGAATAAGTTAGTTAAGTATATTTTAAATATATTTTGTATTGACCTTACTAGTGCTTGCGATAAGTTGATTTTAAGTAAGGTACTGACTTAGTAAGTACGCTTTAGCGTTTAAAAATAGTTAGCATAGGAGAGTAAAGTGGCAAGAGTTCGTGATGTTGAAATTGAGGAAGTCCCAGCCGATGTTCAGCCCATATATAAACGCTATGTAGAAGAATATGGTCCATTTGCAAATCAAGCTAAAGTATTTGCGCACCGTCCTATCGCATTAAAGTATATAATGGGAATGTTACTAGAAATGGCGGATAACCCAATACTTGAGAGGCGACACTTAGAAATTGCTATCGTTGCTGTGTCTGCAATAAATAGTTGTGAATACTGCGTTGCCCATCACGGCCCTAAACTGGAAGCTTCAGGCCTACCCCGAGACACAGTAGACAATATATTAAATCAAAATTGTCCCGGATTGAGCCCATTAGAACTACTAGTGCGAGACTACGCTGTTCAAGTAACCAGAGATCATAACAGAGTTCGAGACACTCAGTTCAATGAACTAAGAGAACACTTAACTGAAGAGCAGATGGTTGAGCTAACCTTTCGAATAACTTTGTGCACATTCTTTAATAAATTTAATGATGTCATGCAGTTAGAGATGGAAGATGAGGCATCCCAGTACCACTCAGGTAAGTAATATTTAATTTAAATCGAATATAAATACATAATTTAGGGAGTATACTATGAAAATCTTTATGGCCTCATTTGGGACTGAGACAAACGTATTTGCACCAATGCCGACAGGCTGGGAAGATTTTGAGGAATGTTATTTTTATAGGCATGATACGCTGTCTCAGCCTTCAAAATTGTTCAACTCACCTATGCATCTTTGGAATAAACGGGCTAAAGAAGATGGTCATGAGGTTATTTGCTCATTGTCCACATTTGCAATGCCTGCCGGTATTACGGTTCGGCATGTTTATGAAGAACTAAGAGATATGGTCCTCGATGATTTAAGAGCCGCAGGGCCAGTAGATATAGTCCTTTTGTCCCAACATGGCGCGATGATTGCGCAAGGTTATGACGACTGTGAGGGTGACCTTATGGCAGAAATCAGAAAAATTGTTGGCGAAAAGGTAATTGTTGGCACTGAATTAGACCTCCACGGTCACCTAACAGATAAAATGATGGATAGCGCAAATTTATTAGTATTTTTTAAACATTACCCACATGACGATATCGATGAGAGAGCTGATGAATTATATGATTTAGCCATAGCATCCGCAGAACAGAAAATTACGCCTGTAATGCGTTTTTGGGATTGTAAGATGATTGCATTTTACCGAACTCCAATTGAGCCCATGGCAAGTTTCGTAGCCGAGATGAAAGAAAGAGAAAAAGAGCCCGGTGTTCTCTCACTATCGCTATGTCACGGGTTTCCAACAGGAGATATGCCAGACGTAGGCACAAGAATGATGGCTATTACAGATAATGATCCAGATCTTGCCAGTAGTTTAGCTGAGGAATTTGGACAAAAGATTTGGGAGTTACGGGAGGATTTCAGAGTTGACTTCCCCTCAATAGATACTGCCCTTACTTATTCACATGAAAGCAATAAGCATCCAATAGTGTTAGCAGATATATCTGATAATGCGGGAGGTGGTGCACCATCTGACTCAACTGTTATGCTTAGGGCCGTGTTAGAAAAAGATATGGATGACGTTGCTATAGGTATTTTTTGGGATCCCGGTGTTGTTAGAATTTGTAAGGCGGCTGGTAAGGGAGCAGTTCTCGATTTATGTTTAGGCGGCAAGCACGGTGTGGTTTCTGGTTTACCTTTAAATATAAATGCAGAAATTATGAATGTCACAACTCATCAAGCTCAAGCTATGGGTGATGGAGACGTTATGATGCCTCTTGGTACACTTGTATGGTTAAGGATGGAAAATAATATTAATATCTTGGTCAATGACGTACGTAATCAGGCTCTTAGTCGTCTTCCATTTCTAGAGATAGGGATAGAGTTAGAAAAATTAGGTACTATTATTGTGAAATCTTCTAATCATTTCTTTAATAGTTTTGATGTGGTTGCTGAGGAAATAATTCATGTCTCAGGGCCTGGGGCAATGAGCTTTGATAGTGCCACTATTCCCTATAAGAAACGTGATGGGAACTACTGGCCAAAAGTAGAAAACCCGCATAAGTAACATAAAATAGTCTAATATTTAATATATTTATATATAATATATATATCTGTAGATTTATATATGATTATAAGCTAATTAGGTATGAAAAGGTGCTATTAAAAATGAAAAGGTTAACGTAAATGAGCCAATATGATTTAATATTAAAAGGTGGTCACGTTGTTGATCCCTCTCAAGGTATCGATAAGGTCCAAGATATCGCATTTACAGATGGAAAAGTCTCCAAGGTTAGCGATGAAATACCTGGAAGTGATGGAAATGACGTTAGGGACGTCAGTAAATCGATTGTTGTCCCTGGCTTGATTGATCTACATACACATGTCTATTGGGGTGGTACTTCCCTGGGTATCGACGCAGATGACTTTTGTAGGCATAACGGCGTCACAACGGCAGTCGATACGGGCTCAGCCGGTCCTGGAAACTTTGCTGGATTTCGCAAGCATGTCATCGATAAGTCAGACGCAAGAATTTTAGCATATCTGCACGTGTCTCACGCTGGTGTATATGCCTTTTCAGATAGGGTGATGGTTGGTGAGAGTAAAAACCTTGACTTGATGGATCCAATTACGGCAATCGAAGTGGTAAATGAAAATAGAGACGTAATTGTTGGAATAAAAGTAAGGCTTGGCCGGATTGCCTCAGGCGTTCATGGTACTATTCCTTACGAGTATGCATTGCAAGTCGCAGAAGAAACTGGATTACCAATTATGGTTCACATTGATGAGCCTCCGCCCTCATATGCTCACATTATCTCCAGACTTCGGAAGGGAGATATCCTTACACACTGCTTTAGGCCGTTCCCAAATACGCCAATCATGGCTAACGGGAAAGTTCTGCCAGAAGTTCTCGAAGCTCGAGAAAGGGGCGTAATATTTGATATTGGCCACGGTAAGGGCTCATTCTCTTTTAAAGTAGCTAGATTAATGCTTGAGAATAATTTTCAGCCCGATGTTATTTCTTCAGATGTTCATAAACTATGTATTAATGGACCTGCTTTTGATCAACTTACAACGCTGTCAAAGTTTCTAATCTTAGGTGTTCCCTTTTATAATGTGATTGAGCAGTCAACTGTAAACGCTGCAAAGGCTCTTAATAGACCCGAACTTGGGACTTTCAAAGTTGGCTCTGTCGGAGATGTTACACTTTTAAGAATTGATATCGGCGCTTATAACTATATTGACGTTAAGGGTGAGACAGTTGTCGGTGATAAGAAAATTGAGCTCGACGGTGTCGTACTAAACGGAAAATGGTGGCACTCAACGTAAGTTACTTTAAAGAGCTTAGCTTTTTTAAGTGTTCAATTTGAACTTTTCCCATTGCATTCCTGGGTAGTTCCTTAAGAAATAATATTTCTTTTGGTTGCTTAAAGCTAGCAACTTTGTCTTTAAATATATTTAAGATATCAACTGATCTTTTAGTTGTGTCATTGAGCACGACTACAGCAATTGGTATTTCACCCCATTTTGTATCATGGCGGCCTACAACAGCACATTCCTTAACTTCTGTGGTATTATTTAAGACGCGTTCAAGTTCAGCTGGATATATGTTTTCACCCCCTGAAATTATGACGTGCTTTAATCGGTCGGTGAACCAATAAAGATTATCCTCATCTTTGATCGCCAGATCACCCGTTTTAAACCACCCATCCTGAATCGCTTTCCGGGTATCGTCTGGGTTATTCCAGTAGTATGAAAAGTTATTAGGCGCTTTTACCCAGATTTCTCCAGTTACATTTATAGGAGCTTCGGAGCCGTCGCTTTGCATGAGCTTTATTTCTGTATTTAACCCCGATCTCCCGATTGACCCTTCTGTAGAGAAAGCTTCATCTGGTTTTTGATAAATAGTTACTGGACCTGTTTCCGTGGCACCATAGATTTGTATCATCGGAATACCTCGGTTGTGGCTGTCTTTTATAAAACTAACTGGAACATCAGTTGACCCAATTGCTATCACCCTGAGATCGGGAAAAACTTTTTTATTCCAGTCAATTTTGTTAGAAATCGCCGTAATTATAGTCGGCACACAGACCATTGAAGTAATTCCAGCGTATCTTAGTTTTTCAATCGCTCTTTCAGGATCAAATACTGGCAACAAAGTAACGTGGGCACCAACATAAAAAGCAGGAAACATTTGGATATTAATACCACCAACGTGGAAAAGTGGTAGTAAGTTTAAGATATGATCATCCCCTGTCATATCATGCGCATTTACACTAATTATTGCATTAGAGAGAATTGCATTTTGTGTTAAAACAGCGCCCTTAGGGAAACCAGTTGTGCCGGATGTATAAACAATGAGCAACGGATCATTTATGCTACTTATACAGCTTATATTAGAATTCTTTTGCTCTTCATTTTCCAGTTCTTCACGAAATAATTGCGTATCAATCGTTCTACAGTCTGAACCTCTAAGAATTAATGGCAGATTTTCCTGAAATCGGTCTTCGTAAATAATTACTATTGGGCTGCAGTCTTTAATAATCTCATTTAATTCACCAGAACTTAATCTCCAGTTCAAGGGCACCACTATTAACCCGAGCTTTGCACTCGCAAAGAAAAGTGCCACCTCTAAAGAGCTGTTGGTGCCGTAATAGGCAATTCTGTCACCACGTTTAACATTAAAGTCTAAACATAACTTTGCTGCTACTTTTGTAATGAAATTACTAAACTCTAAATACGTCCAGTCCTCATTATTAAAACTTAATGCAAGTTTGTGAGATTGCTCTGCGGTTTCTTTCGCAAACCAGGCGTCTAGCGTCGATGAACTCTCATTCAAAACTTACTCATCTCTTTCTCCAGACTCGTAAAGTGTCGCTTTTCCTAACATGTCGAGGCATAGCTCACTAGTCCAAGGTAACATCAGTGATCCACATCTACTGTCTCTGTAGAGACGTTCTAAGTGTAAACTTTTTAACATCGACTGCCCACCACATGTTCTTATTGCCAATTGAGCAATTTTATTTGAGTTTTCCATTACCGTGTACTGTGCCGCCCATGCTCGCAATAAGCTTTCTCGCGAAGGGTAGGGGCCGGCCTCAGTAATTGCTTGGAACCAAATACCTTTTGTCTGTTCTAATATTATGCGCATCTCGGCAACTGCAATTTGTTTGGTGGGATGCATTCTTCGTTTTACAGGCGGAGTACCTGGCATTTCACCTCGAAGGTATTTTATAGTAAAGTCATAGGCCGCCTGCGATATTCCCATATAGGCTGGCGTCAGGGTCATGAACATATGAGGCCATCTCTTAGCAGCCTTATGGTACACGCCTGAGGGCATAAGTTTTGCATTATCTGGAACGAAAACATCCTTAAAGATTAAGTTTCTCGAAACAGTTCCCCTCATGCCAAGTGGATCCCACTCGCCCTCTACCGAGACACCCTCAGAGTTAGCTGGAATTGCTAAATAGGTCGTATTCATTCTATCTTGATTTCCACCAGCTTCTGATATTTCGGTGCAAAGTGTTCCATAGTAATTTGCATGGCCAGAAAGTGATGCAAAAATTTTCTTTCCATTTACAATCCAACCATTGTCTACTTTTAGTGCTATGGTTTGGAAAGTACTAGAGCCCGCAGCGGCTGAGCCACCTTCAGAGAATGGTTGTGCATAAATAGCACCTTCATTTAAAATTCTTTTATAGTGAATTTCTCTTGAGGCATTATGTTTTTTCCGGTCGGCCTTATCTATATCAAGAGTATCAATCAAATGACCGCTCCAAAGGCATGATGAGACATGCATGTTGAATGTTAGTGCTGTAGCACCGCAATACCTACCAATTTCAGCGGCAGTAAGCATATATGTCTTAAAATCTGCGCCATGACCGCCACTAGATTCAGGAATACAAACACCTATTAAGCCGCTCTCAAAGAGATCCTTATAATTTTCGGTTGGAAACGTTGCGGTCCGGTCGTAGTGAGCAGCTCTTGAGGCAAATTTCTCTTGACCAAGTTTCCTGGCAAGCCTTGTCAGTTTAACTTGTTTCCTGTTTAAATCCCAGGCCTTTTCTTCAAATATTGGATGATCTTGTGACATTACTGTAAACCCTGATAAAAATTACTTAAGATCTTATTGGTGCTTTTACCATCTTCGAGATTTGTAAGATGGCCAGCACCAGGTATTTGATGATACTCCGCATGTGGAATTACCTCAGCCATTTTTCTCATTGTCTTAGGTGGGGCATTTGTATCTTCCTCACCTGCTATTAAACAGCAGGGTAAACCGAGATTCTTCATATCATTTCTTCGGTTAAATGTCACCAGACACTGAATAATATCACGATAAGTAGTCGCAGAGACATCAGACATCGACTTTATTGCTTCTTGCTTTACTGCGTCTGTAGCGCCAGATCCCATAATTTCAGGAATAAACTTCACAGCGAGTTCCTCAAGTGTCATTCCCATGTCTAAGGGTTTCAATCGAGCCTTTATAAATTCATCTTGGAAGGTCTTGTCTTTTCCTCCAAATGCCGATGTGGTAGCAATTAATGTTAAGGATTTTACATAATTTGGGTTTCTGATAGTTGTTTCTAAGGCGATCATTCCCCCAATAGATTGCCCACACAAATGTACTTTTGATAAATGTAGTGCCTCCATAAACTCGACAAGCTTATCAGCAAAATTTTTAAAACTTAAGCTGGATAAGCTCTCAGAGCTACCATAACCAGGAAGATTTAAAGAGATAACCCTATGAGCTCCACTGAGCTTCTCAAGTTGTGGTTTAAAACTGTCAGAATTGCCACCTATTCCATGAAGGAAAATAATTGGGATTTCAGAATTTCCATAATCTTGATACGTTATTCCACAAACTTCTTTCATTCCACAAGGGCCCCATCGACGACAACCTTTTGTCCATCAATACTGATCGTGCAACCCATCATTGGTAAATCAAAGTGACCATCTGTAAATCTATTAGCAAATTCGTTTGCTCCGGTAGAATAGAGAAAATTCCCTGCTAATGACCTTAACTCTGTGCCGTTTAAATCTTTTTTATCGTACATCGTCAGTGACTCGTAGCGAGATAGCGTGTTCAAACCCCAACCAACGTGACTAGTGGCGTAACAATCCTTATCTCCAAAAGATGAAAGGTAATTTGACATTAGTCTTGTATCTGAGCCCTTGCCATCAATTGAAACGACATAGTCATTTTCGATTGTCAGTATTACCTCAGAGTCAAAGTATTTCTTAAAAGTAAGATTAATGTCACCGGGTTGAAGAACTAAGGTTCCATTTACACTTCCTGCTGTGGGAAAGGATACGACTAATCCTCCAGGCCAGTGGGCTAGTGTCCCAGGTTTATCTGTAAACCCCCAAACACCAACCGTATTGTTTCCTTGCATGTCGACAGTTAAATTCGTTCCTTGATTACTAGTAACCGTCATTTCTTTTGATTTCCGACAAAGCCTAGATGCTTCTAAAGTTTTCTGTTTTAGATCTTCAGTTGGCATTAGTCTTGTTAAAATATCAGGGTGTTCATTAGATATAGTCATAATCCTCGCGCCAGATTCAAGAATTTTCTGTGTCTGAGCAGAGTGCATAAGTCCCTCAAGAGTTAAATCAATAATAAAGTCTGCATCGCATAAGGCAGTCACCGCTTTATCCTGTTCATTTAACGCTAAGGAGGCGCCGCTAGATCTGATTATTGCCTCTGAAACTGGCCTGGGGCTTGATACCTTAATTGAATAAAAGGGTACACCCATTCTACTCAATGCTAGTTCTGCAAGATTGCAATTAATTTCCCTGCTTTGTGTCTCTGATAAAATTATAGCTGTTTCAGAAGTTTTTAACTTGCAAGATTTAAAGATACTTTCAAAACTATCTATCCAATGCGCTTCTATTCGATCATTTAGCATATTTATTCCTTCAGAACTTTTTGTACTTGGCACTATCAGCATATATTCATAGCCATACAACAATATAGTAACTTAAAGGTAAATTGTTTTCATAAAATTTAAATTATCTATTTTTTGTAAACGAATTTATTTTAGATAAAACCCTATTCTGTGTTAAGCCCCCTTTGCTTTAAGATTGCACTAACTCCAGGCATAGCACCACGAAACTTTATGTATAGATCTTCTGCAGAGCTTGAACCACCAGATGAGTAAATACAGTCATGAAGTAATTTTGCTGTTGTGGTGTCAAATGGATCTCCAACCTCAGTAAAGGCCATAAATGCGTCAGAATCCATAACCTCTGACCACATATATGAGTAGTACCCTGAAGAATAACCATCACCAGAGAAAATATGAGAAAAGTTTGGCGTTGAGTGTCTCATTCCTATCGCTTCGGGCATATTGAGTTCATTTAAAACTCTGTCTTGTAATTTTATAGGATCAGTTTCATTTATTTGTTCGTGGAAGGTCAAATCCACTAAAGCAGATGATATGTACTCGACGGTTGAAAACCCCTGGTCAGCGTTTCGTGCCTTGAGAAGTTTTTGGACTAGGGAAGGTGGCATTGGTTCCCCTGTCTCAAAGTGTAAAGCAAACATGTTTAAGACCTCAGGAACTTCAAGCCAATGTTCAAATAACTGGCTGGGTAGTTCAACGAAATCACGAGACACTGAAGTACATGAAATAAATGGGTATGTAACATCTGAAAGCATCACATGCAGAGCGTGACCAAATTCGTGAAACAGAGTTGCAGCATCTTGAAAGCTTAACAGACAGGCTTGATTATGTTTTGGTTTTGTGAAGTTACAGACATTTATTGCTATGGGGTGCTCTAACCCATCGAACTTTGATTGGCCTCTTAGAGATGAGCACCAAGCTCCAGATCTTTTGGACGAACGCGCGTAGTAATCACCTATAAAGATCGCGACATGATTTCCAGACCTGGAGACCTCCCAAGCTTTTACATCGGGGTGGTAAAGATCCAACTTGATTGCTTTAAACTCAAGATTGAATAATTTGTTTGCACAATGAAAACTTGCCTCAATCATTTTATCTAGTTGGAAGTATGGCTTTATTTCAGTTTCGTCCAAGGAGTACTCACTTTGCTTGTACTTTTCAGCATAATACCGCCAATCCCAAGCTTTAAGTGCTTCAGTATTTCCATCTTTGAGCATAATTTTCTGTAGATTTTTCGCATCAATGTTAGCTTTTCTTTTGGCAGGCTCCCATACAGCCATTAAGAGGTCACGTACTCTTTTTGGGTTTTTTGCCATTTGATTTTCAAGTTTAAAGTCAGCAAAAGAATTATATCCTAGTATATTAGCTCGCTCAGTTCTTAACGAAAGCGTTTCTTTTGCAATATTGATATTATCGGTGTCACCACCGTTCATTCCCCGGCTACTCCAGGCTAGGTAAGCTATTTCTCTTAGTTCTCGATTTGAAGAAAATTGAAGGAATGGCTCGAGTATGGATCGGCTTAACGTAAGTGCGTACCCATTTACATCTCGATCTAATGCCGCTTGAGACATGGAATTTATTACAAACTCTGGCAATCCCTCCAAATCGCTCTCATTTAAACTAAGACACCAGCTACCTTCATCTGACAGAAGGTTTTGAGAAAATTTAGTTCCTAATTCAGCAAGATTTTGCATTATGTCAGTATACCGTTTTTTCTTTATTTCACTTAATACTGCTCCAGCACGCGTAAACATCTCATAGTAAAGCTCACTTACTCTGATTTGCTCTTTAGTTAACTTAGATTCATTTCGATGTTTATAAACTGCAGAAACACGTTCCCACAGCTTATTATTTGTTAAAATCTTTGAGTTGAAAGCTGCAAGCATTGGAGAAATTTTTGTTTGAATACTATTTCTTTTTGGATTGCTGTCTGTCCCGACTAAATTAAAAAAAATCCTTGAAACCTGATCGAGTTCTCTATCACCTCTCTCCATTTCCTCTATAGT
Source organism: uncultured Paracoccaceae bacterium (assembly GCA_913041145.1). Lineage (GTDB taxonomy): Bacteria > Pseudomonadota > Alphaproteobacteria > Rhodobacterales > Rhodobacteraceae. The sequence continues at coordinate 48,529 of CAJWHE010000007.1, read as the reverse complement.
ATTTTTAAAAGTTGGAGGCTCTAGATTATTTGTAATCTTAGTAAAATTAGTTTCAGCATTTTTCATGGCTTGGTTAAAAGCCTCTTCAAAATCGGTATCATCAATCATTGAGAACAGCGGAACTCCGTAAGGAGAGTCCCAAGGGGCCAAAAGAGTGTCATTCATTTAATTTCTCCACTACATACAATGTTAGATTTTTAAAAGGGGATTAAATTCTAAGGGTTGTTACCAAGGCAAGAGGACAATGACTAGTAAGAAGAGTATAATTTTGTAGTCAAAATAGGTGGGTAGGAGTATTAAAGAAAATATTAGGCTACTTCATTTAGTTTTAGGTTGTAGGGTAAGTAGTTAGTTAGCGATTACCAAATTTTTTAATTACTTTGTTTAGGGTGAGTTACTTGAAGAGTTTATTACCTATAATTATTAGTCTTTCACTAATTCCATTTGATTGTTTGGCTGTAGAATTTTCATTTGGTTGCTGGAGAGGGGTAGAGAAAATGGTTGGAGTTTGGGATGACTCAAAAAAAACTATTTTACTATATGGTAATAAATTCTCATTAATAAGTGCTAGTAAAGATATGGTACAATTTAAATTAGTTAGCAGTACTGAGCATGTTGAAATCTCAATAAAGGTCGATGGAAGTTATAGTGAGAAGCATGGCGACCTTCCTTGGAAAACCTTCAATGAGGTGGACTGTATCTTAAATTTTAAAAACCTTTAATTTTTATATCAACCAATAATATAAATTATTTAAAAAAATAAATATTTACCTAGAATTTTATTCTTGTAAATTAATTGGAACTATACTTTTAGAACAACATTGCCAATAATTGTTTTTGCTTCGACCAACTCATGGGCAGAGGAAATCTCACTTATTGGTAAAACTTTTCCTATTGCAACTTTAAATTTTCTTGCCTCACATAGCTCTTGGAGATCCCTTTGGCATTGCTTTTCTGAATCTAAGGGTAAGTTGAAGCTTTGTATAAGGTTAATCTGACCTCCTTTAGCGGCTAATTTATAATACGGAAAGCTTGGGTTTGGTACCGTTGTCGAAGAGTACGCGGCAATTATTCCATTGGGTTTAAGTATATCAATGTCGGTATCTATGTTACCTCCAAATTCGATTTCGATAATACGATCTACACCTAGGCCATTAGTTATATCCATAATTTTGGTTTTAAATTTAGGATCATGACGGTTAACAACGTAATGAGCGCCAGCATCTAATGCATGTGACATTCGTTCTTTTGAGCCCGCAGTGGCAATAACTGTGGCACCAAATTGAGAAGCTAGCTGAACTGAAAAATTTCCAACTACACCGCCAGCCCCTTGAACTAAAATAACTTTATTAGCAATTGGTCCGTCAGCAAAAACTGCTCGGTGTGAGGTTCTTAATGGGACACCCAAGCAAGCACCTTCTTCGAATGTGATGTTGCTAGGTAATTTTGCTACTTGGGTGGCCGGTATGGTTATAAATTCAGCAGCAGTACCAAAAGCTCTTCCAGGCCCTGCATAGCCACCTTGTGCATTCCAAATCCATACAGCGACTCCGATTAGGTCTGTGGATATATTTCTTCCAACTTTTACGATTTGTCCCGCTCCGTCTGAATGAGGAATAATCAATGGAAATGGTAAATCTTTACTTTGCCATCCGGCCCGCCGTTTTACATCTGAGGGATTTATTCCAGATGCTTTAACTGAGATGAGGACCTCATCAGCACCAGGCTTTGACACTTCCAAGTTACCGTTAATCAGTACATCTCTCGCACTACCTGTTTTAGTGTAATATGAAGCCTTCATTTGGTCCTCTCCTTAAATGCTTTAATTAATAGAGCCACCACGGAAGCCAAACCACATGCTCCAACTGAATAAAATGCATATTTATAGCCATAAGATAATGCTATGAAACCAAACACTAAAGGAGCCAACATGTACGTTATGAATGTAAAGAAAGTAGACGCAGACGTGGCCTCACTAACGTCATGGTTTTGAGCTACATTAGTAACTTCTGTCATAAATAACCCATTCCAACTAGCAATCGACACACCAATCAAAGCCATTGCAGGGAATAAGAAAAATGGAGAAAAATTATTATTTAAAATAGTTAAAATATAAATTCCAAATGGCCCCATTAAGCCTAATATTATTAAGACAGAGCGTGGTGAAAAAAAGCGATCTGCTAATACACCAACAGAAATTCGACCTGCAAAACTTGCAACTTGCATAGTTGCATAAAGTCCACCAACTAGAACCAAAGGCATCTTTAATTCGGTCATTAAATATGTGGTTAAAAAGGTAAAGACTCCACCTTGGATAGATGCATAGCCTATGCTCACAAACGTAATTAGAGGTAAACCAGGAACTTTCTTTAGAACTTTAAAAGGGCTTAGGAGATTTAAGGGATTAAATAAATTAAAAAATCTGAACTTAACCCTATCATTTGAATCACTGATCTTTCCCTTTACTATTGCAAGAAACAACCCAGTTGCTACTGCTGGCAATGCAATTACTAAAAGAGCAATTTCCCATCCATATAAACTTGCAATACTACCTCCAGCTAGCCCAGCTAAGGCTCCACCGACTGGGACGCCTGCCATTCGAATAGAAAAAAGGGTGCCCCACAATCTTTTAGGCGTATGAGCAGCTAAAATCTGACTTCCTGCTGGCGCTGTAATGGCATAACCAAAACCCATTATTACGGCCGCTGTAAAGATAAGCCAAGGTTGGTGGAAAAACAATAACATAGCGCCAAAAGGAGCTAAGAAACAACCAAATATTAAGGCTCTAACTGGACCAAAACTTGGTAAAATTACACTATTTGCAGAGAAAAACCAAACAGATCCAAGCCCACTTAAGCCTCCGATTATACCAACTGTTTCAGGAGATAAACCTGCTGCTGATATATAAAGAGGAGCTAAAACTAATTTGCCATGGTTTATTATGGCTAGTGCCATTTGTGGAAATAAAACACACAGAAATGGCAACCATACTTTACCCATTTAGTTTAAACCTTTTAGCTCTCTAACATACTGTAGCAATTATCCAGGTGCTTGTTCGTGACAGTATCTAGCTATATCTGCATGTGTACTAAGCCATACGTCTGGATGAGAGCTAATATACTGTAAGAGTTCCTCTAGGACCTGAATTCTAGATCTATGACCTATAAAATGTGGATGCATAGTTAAAAGGAATAATCCATTATCTGCGTAAGCGCCGTCAAACTCACGTTTGAACACTTCGAGCACACCTGACGGAGGAGTGTAAGGCCTAAGTCCTGTAAAACGATCCATTGCCCAATAGGGGGCATCGTCTCGTATCCATTCAACAGGCAATTCAACTACTCCAGTAGGTTGACCGTTCTCTAAAATCTCATAGGGCTCATCATCAGCCATCAGAGAACTATCATAGATAAGACCCATTTCACGAGTAATTTCCATCGTATGCTGTGAGAAATCCCAAGAGGGTGTTCTAATGCCAACTGGCCGTACTCCTGTTATTTCTTCTAACTTGTCCGCAGACCGCATTTGCAGTTCTCGTTCGTCTTCCGGTGCTAATGCACTATTAAGCTCGTGGATCCAAGAATGGATAGCCACTTCGTGACCCTCTGCAATAACTCTTTTTTGTTCATCTGGATAAAGCATTGCAATTACAGCAGGAACAAAAAATGTGGCTTGAGCATGATATTTTTTAAGTACATCTAATACTCTTGGTACTCCAACTCGATTGCCATACTCACCTTGACTTAATTTTCCCGGAGAATGGTGACCCCACCTTAATGTTTGGGTCTCATGATCTGAGTCAAAAGAAAGTGCTACTGCAACTTTTGCTCCATTTGGCCACTGAGCTGGCTTCATACTTCGTCCAGCTCTGATTTTATTAACGATGCCTCTCCATTTTTCTTCTGGCCACCGCCAGCTTTCTGGTTGTTCTGGAATTATGTGGCCTGTGTCCTTACTCATGGGGATCTCCTGTGGGTGATTGGTTACATTTAGGGAAGGGAGGTACTATGTATTAAAGCAGGCTACCGAGTGCTCTCCATCTGTGTTCGTTAAGGGTGGTGGTGATTGTAAGCATTGATCTGTTTTTTTTGGACAACGTGTTCTAAAACTACAACCTGAGGGAAGATTACTTGGATTCGGCGGTTCACCTTCAAGCCAAAAGTTCTCTGTTACTTTTTTTCCACCTATGACTGGAATAGCTGATAATAAAGATTGAGTATAAGGGTGTTTAGGATCAGAAAAAAGTTTCTCTGTTTCATTAATTTCAACTATTTTTCCCAGATACATTACAGCTACCCGATCACAAATCATGCGTACAACTGAAAGATCATGACTAATAAATATATAGGTAAGATTAAACTGCTTTTGAAGATCAAGAAACAAATTCAAGATTGTAGCCTGTACAGATACGTCTAATCCTGAAGTTGGTTCGTCTAGAACTATAAGACTTGGATGCAGCGTTAAAATCCTGGCAAGGCCTATTCGGCGCTGTTGCCCTCCAGATATCTCGTGTGGGTAGAGATCAAGGTGTGCCTCTGGAAGATTAACAGCAGTTAAAATTGCTTTTACACGCTCCTCTCGTTCAGCTCTTTTTAGCGTAGTGTGGATTTCTAATGGTTCATGTAGTGACTTCCCAATTTTCCATCTTGGATCAAGCGAAGCACCAGGGTCTTGATACGTATACTGGAGTCTACGCCTTAGCTGTCTGGACTCGGAGGGATTAAGGTGACCGATTTCACTCCCTTCAAAGTTAACTGATCCTTCTGTTAACTTATGTATTCCCATAATGGTTTTTCCAAGCGTTGATTTTCCACAACCGGACTCGCCAACAACTCCTACGATTTCACCCTTATTAACCGTAAGAGAGACATTATCTAAAGCCTTTAACCAACCAGTTTGTCGGTTCCAAGAGTTGTTTATCGGAAACCATTTAGAGAAATTCTTTACACCTAAGATAGGTTCCCCTGTAGGAATTTCTATTCCGTCTAAAGTATCATTTATATTATATGACGACATTTTTTGTTTCCTTAGCCGGTGCTGATTTGCTATTAAAACATCTTAGCATATGACCTTTTTTAGGCCATGTAACCGCAGGTCTGAGTTTAGCACATTCACTTATTGCTTCATCACATCGAGGATGAAAACGGCACCCTGATGGTGGATTAATTAATGCCGGAATTTGACCAGGTATTCCCTTTAAGGTTTGAGAATTGTTTGGCAAACTTTGTAAAAGTTTTCTAGTGTAGGGATGACGTGGCTTGGAGAAAAAGTCATTTGAAATCGCCGTCTCTACCTCTTGGCCCGCATACATTACAGTTATCCTGTCACATATCTCATAGGCAGCACCTAAATCATGTGTGGTGAATAATACTGAAACACCTCTATCTACCGCTACGCCACGCAGTAATTTTAAGATTTGTGCTTGGATTGTTACATCAAGTGCTGTTGTGGGTTCGTCAGCTATGATCATCCTTGGTTCAGGTAATAAAGCCATTGCTATCATAAGGCGTTGTCTTTGTCCGCCTGATACTTCGTGTGGGTATTTTCGTAAAATTCCTTCTGGGTCAGGAAGTTGTACAGTGTGAAGTAGATCGATAATTCTTTTTCTATCTGTTATTTGTCGAGATTTTTTATATCTCGTGAAGTACTTCCCTTTTACACTGTCAGGTGATTTCCATTTCATTAAATCCATCATTTGTGCGCCTATGGTAAACACTGGATTAAAAGATGTGAGGGGATCCTGAGGTATAAAAGTTATAAGTTTACCGCGAATATTATCTGCAAGATCTTTTGATGAGAGTTTTAATAATTCATTATTGTTAAAATTTATTGTACCAGAAGAAATTCTAGCTGAGTTTTTTGGTAATACACCTAAAATAGCTCTGGCTAATGTTGTTTTCCCGCAACCGGACTCCCCTACAAGCCCCACAATTTCACCAGGCATTATTTCAAAATTCACTTTATCTAATACTTTCGCTAAGCCCTGTTCTGTATCAAACCCAACCTCTAAGCCTTTGACTGATAATAGTGTGTTATCCACCTTTACTCCTCCGAGTTCGAGGATCAAGTATGTCGCGCAACCCATCACCAAGAAGATTGAAGCCCATAACAACAAGGAAAATCGCTATTCCAGGTGCTGCGGCATACCACCATGCTTCAGGTAAAAACTCACGACTTTCAGCAATTGTTCTTCCCCATTCTGGACTTGGAGGAGGGGGGCCTAACCCTAAAAAGCCAAGTGCAGCAGCTGTTAAAATAGTGCCACCCATACCAATAGTTGTTCTAACAATGATAGAAGACGAAATATTAGGAAGTACGTGCAAAATCATTACCCTACTTGGAGACGCACCAAGTGCGATTGATGCTTCAACATAAGGCTCATTTAGAGCAGATCGTGTCTCTGCATAAACTAGCCGTGTCCAAAAAGGCCAATATGTTGCAGAAAGTGCTAAAATAACATTTTGGATTGATGGCCCCAAGGTTTGAGCAATTGCGATTGCTAAAATAATTTGTGGAACTGCAAGAAAGATATCTGATACACGCATTAATGCGTCCGACACCCAATTTCTATAGTAACCTGCTAGTAAGCCTATTGGCACACCTATGATTACAGAAACACTTATAGCGATTAATGCTATCGCTATTGTTATTCGTGCCCCATATAAAAGCCTTGAGTATATGTCAGATCCCATCCTATCAGTTCCAAAATAATGTTCTGAACTTGGGCCTTGTAGTCTTTCTGGTGGATGAAACTCAGTAATATCTGCGGGGTGGGTTGCAAGAATTGGTGCAAAAATTGCAATTAAAATTAAACTTAAAATAAGAAAAACTCCGATTGCTGCAGTACGATCCTGGACTAATTTTTTTATTAAAAACTTGACTGTTTCAAACATTAAAGCTCACTCCTAGGATCCATTACTCCTTGAAGAACATCAACTAATAGATTGATAAGAATAAACATAGTGCCAGTAATTAATGTAAATCCCATAATTGCGTTATAATCTGAGTTCATTATTGATTGAACAGCATATAGACCAAGACCGGGCCAATCAAAAACAGCTTCAACAACTACAGTGCCAGCTAGTAGAAGACCAAATATAAGACCTATCTGTGTGACGGTTCCAATTAACGCGTTTCTAAGGATGTACTTCCAAATAATAATTCTCTCTGGGAACCCCATAGCCTGTTCATATAGTACGTAGTTAGAATTAATTGCGTCTAAGACACCAGCCCGGGTGAATCTCATTATGGTTGCCATAGCAGGGAAAGCTAAAGTTGCTACAGGTAAGACTAGATGGCTAAAGGCACTTCCAAAAGATTCCCAATCGCCTACTAAAAGACTATCTAATAGAAAAAATCCTGTGATATGATCTGGACCCCAACCGTCAATTCGCCCTTGAAGTGGTGTCCATTGAAGCTCCATTGCAAAAAATAACTGAAATAATATAGCTAACCAAAAGCTAGCAATTGCGAGACCAGATACCGTTATTAACCTAAGAATATGATCAGCAACAGAATTTCGATAAACGGCTGCGATTACACCTAACGGGACACCGAGTATAGCTGAAATTAGAACAGAGACAAAAGTTAGCTCTAGTGTAGCAGGTAGTCTCCCCAATAAATCATCTGATATTGGTCTTTGTGTGTACAAGCTAATTCCTAAGTCGCCTTGAAAGGTGCCCAACACATAATTTATGAACTGAATGTATAGCGGTTTGTCAAAACCGTATTGTGCTCTTAAATCTGCAATTTGCTCATTTGTTGCGTTATCTCCAGCTAAAAAAGCCACTGGGTCTGCTGGAATAATGTGACTGATAGTAAAAACGAGCAACAATAGACCAAATACTGTTGGAAAGAACCAAACGAGTCTATTAAAAATTAAGTATAAAATTCGCATAATTCTTTCTAATCTATAATTAACTTTATTGTTTTTTTAATTTAAAATGTTGTTTAGCGTTAGGAGCAGCTTATTTTTGCTGCTCCTAAGATGTGCTTATTAATCGAAGTAAACCCAACGCATTTCTTGAGCGTTGCCAATTGGTGAAAAGCGAACGCCTTTAACATCTTTGTTATAAGGTCCGAACCAAACAGTATTATACACAAAAATACCGCCAGCATCATCCATTACCAACTTCGCCGCTTTTTTATAGTTTACAGCTCTTTTGGCTTGGTCTGGTTCAACGCGCGCCGCATTTAGTAGCGCGTCTACTTCAGGATTACAGTACCAGGAGTTATTTCTGGCACCAATTTGGTCACAAGAATAGAGCTCACCTATCCAGTTATTTGGATCTGCATAATATGTAGATTTCCAAATAAATAATGAGTCGTACATTTGCTGTTCGTCTCTCATCTTCTTAGAAACTACTGACCATGGCTCTTCAACGATTCTAGTTTTTAAACCAAGCTTGGTTAGACTGTTTTGAAATAAAGCCGCAGCTTGTCCAGTTTGTCCGTAGCCAGCTAAGGCACCAAGAACAAATTCAGGAATAGGTTTCTTTACCTTCGCAAGGTATTCACGTGCCTTATCCATATCGTAAGTATAGCCTTTTTCTTCTGTTGGATTTCCCCAGATATTATTAGGCATAGGAGCTGGGTTTCGTGCTACAGAACCACCCAATATGTCATTTATGAAAGAATCATAATCAAATGCATATGAAAGAGCTTTTCGGAAATTAATATCCTGCATTATCTCACGATTGTGATTCAAAATAACATAAAAGATACGCATAGATTCTTCTACTTGCACATTTACATTATCAGAGGCTTCTAAACGCTTAACCTGATCTTGTGGAAGGTAACCATCTGTTCCATGAAAGTCGCCATTCATTAGTCCAAGCACTCGAGAATTAATCTCGATTACAGTTCTAAATTCGATTTCATCAAGATACTTGTCGCCCCAACCCATAAAGTGATTTTCAAAACGTTTAGCTGAGAACCCTATTGCTGGATCATATCTATCAAGCTCAAATGAACCAGACCCTGCATCATTTTGAGAGAGCCATTTAGCACCTAAATCACCATCAACTTCGTGTGATTGTACAAGTGATGAGTTTAAAATATGGATAGCAGGAACTGTTGCTAGAAAAATAGAGGATGCTTCAACAAGGTTAAATTGCACTGTATGTGCGTCAATAGCTTTTGTAGATCCTGGTTCAACTGATTTAGTAAAAAGAGAGTAAGCTCCTTTTTTCAGAGCCAAAATACGTTCAATTGAATACACAACATCACTTGCTTCTACTGGTGAGCCATCATGAAAAGTTGCACCTTTATTTAAATGAAAAGTATAAGAAGTACCATCTTCTGAAATATCATAACTGTCAGCTAACCACGGAGATAGCTTTGGTGGGTTGTCTAACCATCTTAGCAAACCATCATAAAGATTGATACGATAAGCAACCCGGCCGACATCATACAATGCGTGAGGGTCCATGGTGTCATAAGGTGAAGAGTTAGCAAAAATAAACTTATTTTTTGCCTCCAAACCTGTTGGGGTAATCATCGTACCCCCAAGTATTAAAGCCATAACAAGAGTCAGGCTTTTTATAATATTAATCTTAAACATTATATTTTCCTTTCTTTGGTGATAATTTTAGTCAACGATTCCATTGAAATCCATCAATGGTAATATCTTGCCCAGTAATAAAATTAGGTTCAGATAGGGCAAGAAAACCTACTAACTCTGCGACATCTGTTGGGGTTCCAACACGTTTTAGAGCTATACCTTTTACTAATTCCGGTTCTCGCGCTGCGATCACAGCATTCTTAGTAATTTCAGTTTTTATAAGACCAGGGCATACCGCATTCACTAAGATGTCCGGACCTAATTCCTTTGCCAAGGCTCTTGTCATCCCGAGTATTCCTGCTTTAGCAGAAGTGTAGGAGAATTTTGATACTGCTGCTGTTACCCCACCACTATGAGCATTTAATGACGACATTGAGATAATTCTACCCCACTTAGCATCTAGCATATATGGCGCGACTGCTTGGATATAGTTAAAACAGCTCTTTAAATTAATGTTCAGTGTTGTGTCGTACTCTTCTTCTGTAATTTCTAAAATTCCTTTTGGGTTTGCTTTTCCTGCATTGTTAACAAGAACATCAATTCTTCCCCACTTTTTGAAAACATCAGAAGCTATTTCTTTGGCTCTATTATGGTCAGAGACGTCGGCAATATAAGTTAGGCAAGAGACCCCTAAATTCTCAATTTCTTTTTTTGTGTTTTTCATTTCTGCTTCAAGAAGGTCGACCAAAATTATAGAGGACCCAAGACTTGCTAACTTAAGAGCGCAACCTCTACCTATTCCCCGAGCACCGCCGGTTACTAACGAAACTCGATTTTCTGATACTGTCATTATAAAAATTATCCCCACTTAATCTTTTTATAAATATATAATATATATATAAAACTTGACAAATAAATCTAATATAAGTCAATAGTTTATTTTATAATTGTGAACTGTCCTTCACATATGTGAATTAATGAGAGTGATATGCCTAATAATAATGTTAAATCAGCTGTACGTACCCTGAGAATCCTAGAATACTGTGAGTCTGCGGTTGCCTCAGTTTCCTTAGGGGAACTAAGCTCTAACCTATCAATTCCTAAGAGTTCTGCTCATACCTTAGTGTATACTTTGGTGGAAGAAGGGTACCTAGAAAAAATATCTCATAACTCTTTTGTTCTAAATTCAAACCTTAAAAGATCTGTTGGTTGGGTAGGGGGGTTAGACGGAGCAATTAGACGTACTGCAGCAAAAGAGATGGATCGCCTCTTAGTCCTTTTTGAAGAAAGCGTAGTGCTAGGAGTTCCAAATGATCGATATGATGTAAAAATTGCAGGTTTTCGACAATCATCGCAATTAATGAGTTACTCAGTCGCAAAGTCTCCTACTATTCCAGGTTGGTGTACATCACTTGGGCATGCTATTCTTTCATGTCTGCCTGAAGATGAAAGTTATAAATATATAAATAGGGTTTCTAAAGTTTCGTTAACTCCAAAAACTTTAACTTCAACAAGTACGATAATGGAGCGTATCCGAATTTGCCGAAATAGAGGGTATTCATTATCTGTTGATGAGAGATTCGAGGGAGCAAGCGGAGTAGCAGTTCCAATCACTGATGCGTCCGGCTTACCAAAGGCTGCCCTTAATATGGTTATGCTAACGCCACGTTTTTTTAAACGTAAAGATAGTATTATTCAAGAAGTTAAAAGATCTGCAAAAGCAATAGAAAATACATTATTTAGCAAACAAGACAACAGTAACATTAGACAGCTTAGTGTAAGGTAAAAATATGGCATATAGAGTAGCAGTAGATATCGGGGGAACGTTTACGGATTTTTGTGTTTTTAATGAAAAAAACTCATCTCTGAATACTCACAAGGTTCTTTCAACCCCCAACAATCCTGGGTCAGAAATAGTACTTGGTGTGTCTGAACTTCAGGAAAAAGGAGTATTAAATCCAACTGAGGTCTCTTGGTTTAGTCACGGAACGACAGTGGGCATCAATACAGTTATTCAAAGATCAGGTGCAGAACTAGCTTTATTTGTTACGAGTGGTTTTGAAGATGTTTTGGAAGTAGCTAGGTTAAAAGTACCAGACCCTTACAATATTTTCTCTAAGAGAGCTAACCCTTTAGTCCCCAGAGAAAGAGTTTTTGGGATATCACAACGGATATTAAAAGATGGAAGTGTTGATTCTGAATTGAATGAAGAGACAGTAAAAAAAGCCATACAGTCTGCTAAAGATATGGGTAGTGATACAATAGTGATAGCGCTTCTGCATAGCTATGCAAACAATAAGCATGAAAGACGTATTAGAGAAATTATAAATTCAATTGAACCTGAAATGGCTGTTACTTTATCATCTGATGTCTGGCCCGTTATCAGGGAATATGAACGCACGGTAACAACAACCGTTGCCGGATACGTTCAACGTCGCGTCGCAAACTATTTAACTGCGTTTCAAAATGCGCTTAAATCAGCTGGAATTCCAGCAATCCCAATGATCGGCAAATCAAACGGGGGTGTTATGACAGCAGAATTAGGAAAATCTGATCCTATTTCTATGCTATTATCTGGAACTGCCACTGGTGTGATTGGTGCGGCAGAGATTGCAAAAAAAGTTGGTGTTAGCAGTATCTTAAGTTTTGATGTGGGAGGCACAAGTGCTGATGTTGCCGTTATAAGTAATGGTGAACCAGCTTACAGCAGTGGTGAGATGGTTGGTGACTTTCCAATATATGTACCAACTGTTTCTGTTACATCAATTGGAGAAGGTGGAGGATCAATTGCTTGGGTTGATGATTTTGGCGTCTTAAAGGTTGGACCAGAAAGCGCCGGTTCAAATCCAGGTCCAGCTTGTTATGGACAAGGAGGAAAGAGGCCCACAATCACTGATGCTTTTGCTGTCTTGGGCCTCCTTGGTGAAGGGAAACTAGGTTATGGCAAGGTCGAACTTAACGTATCAGCAGCCAGAGATGCCTTACTACCACTAGCTGAAGCGCTATCCATGAATGTTAAAAAGACGGCTCAAAGTATTATAGACGTCTCAGTATCTGGAATGTTTTTAGAAACTACTAAGCTACTTTCAAGGTTTGGTGCCGATCCTCGGAGCTTCAGCCTACTACCTTTTGGTGGAGCAGGGCCTATGATCGGTTGCTTTCTAGCCAGGGAGTTAGGTTTAAGAGAAGTCATTGTGCCACCAACACCGGGAGTTTTATCTGCATACGGTGGCTTGATCGCTGACATAAGAAATGATTTTATTAGAACAGTAATGATTGATTTGGATCAAAATGGTCTTTCAAACTTACGAGAAACAGCAAAATTTTTGGAAGAGGAAGCTACTCACTGGTTAAGAAAGGAGCAAGGGTTTGATGGAGAGTCCAAACTTTCATGGTCTGCTGACATGCGATATCGTGGTCAGTCATATGAGATCGAAACTGCTTTCGAAAAAAATGATTTAGACGCATTAGTTGTTGATGGTTTAGCTAGGTTGTTTCATGAAGCCCATCATTCAATTTATGAGCATTCAGACCCAAATGCGGAGGTTCAAATAGTTAATCTCAGACTTGTTATTTCTGGAGAAGTTCCAAAACCAAAGTTTTTAACTCATCCAGAATATAAACAACTAGCCAAGCCTTTAATATCCCACACGATTTACTTGGATGGACAAGAATTTAACGCATCTTTATTTGAGAGAGATAAATTAGAGCCAGGGCATCATTTTACTGGCCCCGCAATTATAAGTCAAAATGATACGACAACGGTAGTTTTACCTGATTTCGATGTAAAAGTTGATCAATTTAAAAACTTGATTATTAGTAAAAGGAAGATGCGAAATGGCGATTGATAAAATTACCCTCGAAATATTAAAAAATCATACTAGGGCGGCTGCAGAAAGTATGGCATTTACTCTGTATCGCACGGCTCATTCAACATTTGTTAAAGAAACTGAGGATTTTACAACTGGATTGACAACACCAACAGGTGAAACATTTGCAACACCTACCGAATTAGGAGCAACTTGGTTCGTTGGCCTTAATTACTCGGGCGCTATAAAGTTAATAAATGACTATAAGCCGGGTGATATTTGCATGACAAATGATCCATATTCTGGATTTGTTTGCACTCACCCACCGGATATGCACATTTGGAAGCCTATATTTCATAAAGACGAACTTGTAGCTTTTTCTGTGGGTCATATCCACAATACTGATGTAGGTGGAGCCGTGCCAGCTTCATTATCACGAAGTCTCTCCGAGGTTCATCAAGAGGGAGTTCGCATGCCACCAATGAAAATTTTGGAAGAGGGAAAGCTAAACCAGAAAATGTTAGATGTTTTTCTTACTAATGTCCGAGCACCAGAGCAAAACTGGGGTGATTTAAAAGCTCAAATTGCAGCATGTAATACGGGAGAACGTAAAGTTCATGAGATGATCGAACGTTTTGGAGTTGATACATTTAAAAACGGTGTTGGTGACTTGTTAGATTATGCTGAACAGCAAGCTAGGGCAATTATTTCTGAGTTGCCCGATGGAGAATATGATTTCTCAGAATATATTGATGAAGATTCTGTTAACGGGTGGCCTTGTAGGCTTCGTTTATTATTAATTATAAAGGGTGATGAGTTAATACTTGATTTTACTGGTTCAGATCCTCAGTTGGAAAGTTCTATGAATATGCCAACTGGTGGAGATCCTAGGCATGTGTTGATGATGGTTGGGGTAGTATATGTGCTATACTCTCTTGACCCACGTTTATATCTTAATTCTGGCATCACGCGAGCATGTAAATGTATATTACCTTCTGGGACTATTGTTAATCCTAGTTTTCCTGCTGCCGTAGGAATGCGGACGTTATCATGTAATAGACTTCACGGTTTGACCTTTGGAGCTTTTGCAAAAGCTGTACCAGATCGTCTAATGGGCGCTCCTGCGAGTGGTGGACCAATCCTAAATGTAAATACTACAGATACTCTGACTGGAAGAAGGATTATGGCTGCTGTTAACCCTATGACAGGAGGCTCAGGAGGAACAAAACTTGCAGACGGAACAGATGGGTCTGGAGCAAATTCTGGCTTTTTAAAGAACTCACCAGTAGAGGTAAATGAGGTAGAAGCAGGTATTCGAGTTCATAGCTATGGATTAAGCAAGGACTCTGCAGGACCTGGAGAACATAGAGGAGGTTTAGGAACTGACTTTATTTTTGAGGCACTATCTCCAAATACAAAAGTTACAGCGAGAAATAGAGATAGAACCCGGTTTTCTGGTTGGGGTATTTCTGAAGGAAGAGCTGGAGGTGCGTCTAAATTTATCCGAAACCCTAATACAGACAAAGAGTTTAATTTGAGAAATACTGATATTTTATCTCTTGATCCAGGTGATAGGATCCATGTGACCTGTGGTGGTGCTGGTGGCTGGGGTAATGCTTTAAACCGAGATCCTGAGAGCGTTTTACTTGATGTAAAACGAGATTGGGTTTCAGTCGACGGAGCAAGATTAGATTACGGTGTTGTTATTTCTTTTGAGAAAAATAATTTACCAATAGTAGACAAAGTTGAGACAAAAAAATTAAGAGATACAATAAGAGCCTCGGAAGCACCTAATACTTCATTCTACAGCCCTTGTGACGCTCGAATAGAGTATGAAAAGGTTTGGAATAAAACAAATTATGATGTTTTAACAAAATGTTTGGCTAACTTACCAATTACGTGGCGGTTTTACGCAAAACATCGGATTTTTTCAGAGATTGAAAATTGGGACCCCTCAGACTCAAACAGGTTAAATGGTGCTGCTATAGAATCAACTTATAACAAAATGTTAAAAGACTTTCCTGAATTAGAAAATAAAAGAAATAATTAAGTTTTTGTAAGCAATTTAATGGAGGCTACCAAATGACAATTAGTTTTGAGGGATCTTCAGTACTAGTTACTGGAGGTGTCAGAGGAATAGGGCGTTCCATCGTTAGAGAATTTGCTAAAAATGGAGCAAAAGTCTGGGCGTTAGATATTGAAGAGGGTTTACTTGGTGAAATAACCAAAGGATTACCAGATAATATTTCTTCAAGAATTTCTTGTGTCCACTGTGACATAACAGATCCTATTGCTGTAAAAAAAGTAGTCACTGATATAGAGGCTGTTTCGATCTCAGGGTCAGTAGATGTTGCAGTTCATTCCGCTGGAGGAGTACGTTCACGAGTCAAAACGCCAATTGAGGACGTTACAGATGAGGACTGGCGTATAATTCAATCAGTAAATCTAGATGGCAGTTTTAACATTGCTAGAGCTGTCGTGCCAGGAATGAAGAGAGCTGGAAAAGGCAGAATAATTGTTATTTCCAGTCGAGCAGGGATTGGTGTTTCGTTAACAGGAATACAAAGTTATGGAACTGCAAAAGCAGCTCAGATTGGTTTGGTTAAACAGCTTGCAGCTGAACTTGGTCAATTTGGAATTACTGTTAACTCAGTAGCCCCAGGCTTTATGCCTACAAGCCCTGATTACATAAAACAGTGGAACTCCTATGGAAAAGCTGGACAGGACGCATTAGTAAAATCTATTGCATTGCGAAGAGTTGGAAGACCTGAGGATATTGCAAATGCCACAATGTTTTTTGCTTCAGACTTAGCTGAGTGGGTTACTGGTCAAACTTTAGCGGTAACAGGAGGCCCTTAGCTTGGAAGGTAAAGACTTTTCAATAGCAATTGATATCGGTGGTACCTTTACCGATTCTGTGATCGCTAACAAAAAGGGGGAAGTATTTAAGGTTGCTAAAACAGCCTCCACTCCCAACAATCCTTCACAAGGTTTTATCAAGAGTGTCACTAAGGTTTTGAAGTTGGCAGGTGTTGATCCAAGTTCAGTAGAGGTAGTTTTACATGGGTCAACTGTAGTTACAAATGCAATATTGGAGAATAAAAGTGCAAAAACAGCACTAATCACTACTAAGGGATTTCGACATGTTTTGGAAATTGGTAGAGCAGAAATACCAAGAGAGTCGAACCTTTATGGATGGATCAAACCAAATCGTCCAATAAAACCTCGAGACATCTTTGAAATTTCAGAAAGAATTCGTCACGATGGAACTATAATTTTACCTATAGATATCAGTAATTTAAATAATATAGTTAAAGTTTTAAAAGAAGAACATTATAACGCTGTTGCAATTTCACTCATGCATTCCTACGCGAACCCAACACATGAAAAAAAGTTAGGGAAAGAGTTAAGAAAGCTGTTACCAAATATTGAAATTTCACTTTCCTTTGAAGTTCTTCCTATCTTTAGGGAGTATGAGAGAGCAATGGCAACGGTTATAAATGCATCTGTCCAACCGATTGTTGGCTCTTATATGAAAGAGCTTACGTCTGAACTTGAGAACTTAAAGATTACTTCACCTTTATTCATTATGAAATCAAATGGAGGTATTTTTACCCCAAAAGAAGCTGCTAAATATGGTGTACATATGGCATTATCTGGACCTGCTGCAGGTATGAGTGGTGCTGCATATACGGGTAAAATAGCGGGGTACAAAAACCTTATTACGATTGATATGGGCGGGACTAGTGCAGATGTAGCTTTGGTTAAAGGCGGCATGTTGCAAACAAGCACTGGAGCTCGGATCAATCATCAACCTTTAGCCCTACCTATAATTGACATTCATACAATTGGAGCTGGCGGTGGATCTATTGCATCTGTTGCAAAAAATGGTGCTATATTAGTTGGACCAGAAAGTGCTGGGGCAACACCGGGTCCTGCAGCATACAATCTAGGTGGCACTCGTCCAACAGTAACAGACGCTAATTTAATACTAGGTAGAATTCCTCCTCACTTGTTAGGAGGGACTGTGCCTTTAGACGAGAATGCCGCTTACAAAGCAATTGATGAATTTGTAGCGAAACCACTGGGCACAAACGTACTTGAAGCCAGCTTAGGAATAATTAAAATTGTTAATGAAACCATGCATGGAGCGTTAAAACTAATGTCTGTTGAGCGTGGGTTAAACCCAGCAGACTTTATATTGACTGCCTTTGGTGGTGCGGGCCCTGTTCACGGTGGTGATTTGATGAGATTACTTTCTGCTAGTGGTTTACTAATTCCAAGGTACCCAGGGATCTTATGTGCAAATGGGCTGCTTACGACTGACTTAAAATATGATTTTGCATTAACAAAGCTACAACGAGCTAACAATTATGATTACAATGCAATGAACTTGGTCTTTGAGGATTTAGAAAAAAGTGCCCAACTTCGTCTATCGGAAGATCGTGTTTCACTGAATCGAAGAGTAATAAATCGTGCAGTCGACTTAAGATATGCAGGGCAGGGAACAGAACTAACTGTTAACTTTCCTCCAGGCTTGGTTACCAAGCAAACAACCCAGACAGCTGTAAAAGAGTTTCATGATTTACATAAGCAATTGTACACTTTTTCAGATGACAGCTCTCCAGTTGAAATAATAAATTTACGAGTTCAAGCATTGGGTAAATCAGACCATATTGGCCCGCCCTTAATTATGAAATCAGATGGCAACGAACCAAAAAATAAATCTGTTAGGCGAGTTGTAATTGATCAAGCTGGATATGAAAATGTACCTGTTTTTAACAGGGAAACTCTTTTAGATGGTCATGAAATTTTGGGGCCAGCAATAATTGATCAACTGGATTCAACGACTTTGATACTCAAAGATCAGAAACTTAAAGTAGATAAGTTTGGAAACTTACTAATTAGGGAGTGTACTAATGAGTAAGTCGGACGCCCAAATACTGACTGTAAAGGCAAGTGATAGAATAGTCTTTGAGCTTATAAAAGGAGGGCTAACAGCAGCACGAAGGGAAATGGAAGCCGTTATTACACGTACCTCTATGTCACCTTTTATCAGAGAGAAAAAAGATTTCTTCACTGCAATCCTTAATCGTGATGGAGAGTTAGTAGTTTCTACGAGTTTAACATTGGCCGGCAACCTATTAGAATCTGTACTAAAAGTTTATCCAATCAATACTATGATTGATGGTGATGTTTACTGGTACAATGATCCATACTTTACCAACGGCGCTGTAAGCCACTTACCAGATATGGTTTTCATTACACCGGTTTTTTCTGATGGAAAACTTGTAGCTTTTGTTGAGTGTTGGGGTCATTTATGGGATATTGGTGGTGCGGTTCCGGGATCCATAAGCCCAACAGCAACCTCCGTATTTCAGGAGGGAATAATGATTCCACCAGTAAGAATTATTCGAAACGGAATTCGAAATGAAGAAGTCTTTCGGATTTTTATTCAAAATACAAGATTTCCAGATTTGTTAGAGGGAGATTTAAACAGTATAATGGCAGCCTGTGATCTTGGTAAGCACAGAGTTGAAGCAATTATTAAACGACATGGATCGATTGCTTTGGAACAAGCTTTTGAAGAAATTATCCAACAAACACAATTTGCAATTGAATCAGAAATTTCAAACAGGATTCCTGAAGGAGAATGGTTTTTCAGAGATCGAATTGATAGTGATGCAGTTACGGATGATAGTTATTTTATAGATTTAGCTATGACTCATAAAAATGGTAACCTTAGTTTAGATTTTTCTCAAACAGAAAAACAAGCAACAGGTCCAATTAACTTTGTTATGCACGACAGTGTGCCTAAATTTATGCTTGGTTTATTCTTAACACAACACGACCCAAACGTTGGCATGAATGCAGGCTTTCAACGTGCAATAAGTGATGTTAAGACGCGTCCTGGGAGCCTTTTGAATCCAATTTCCCCAGCGCCATTGGGACTGAGATCACACTCAATGTTTCGTGTTAACTCTTGTTTATTTGGAGCGTTAGCGCAGGCTACTGATGGAAAATCTTCTGCTGCGTCACCAGTTTATGTCTTATATTACCTAAGAGGAAAGTCTGCTAGTGGCGGAGAAGAACTTTGCATTGAAGGACTGTCAGTTGGGTATGGTGCACGGAGTTTTGCAGATGGCTTAGACGCAGTCTATTACGTGGCGCAAGAGAATTATCCGATTGAGTTTGCTGAAATGGAATTTGGGGTAGAGATTGAAAGCTTCTCTTTCCATAAGGATTCTGGTGGGCCTGGGCAGTATCGCGGAGGGTGTGGAATCGTCAGAGATGTGAGAGTCTTACTTGATGAAATGACTCTTGGAATTAGGATCGATAACTGTAAATACCCAGCATTTGGCGTTAACGGTGGCTTATCTGGTGGTGAGGGAAAAGTGATAATAAATCCAGACATCTCAAAACCTGTTGAATTGAAACCCCTTAGTGATGGTAATAAATTAAAGTATGGTGATCTTGTTCGAATTATCACACCCGGTGGCGGGGGCTGGGGATCTCCTTATGATCGGAAAGCATCAGACGTCCTAAATGATGTTCTTGATGGTAAAGTCTCACCTGAAAGTGCCAAAAAAGATTATGGTGTTGTTCTGACAAAAGATCAAAGAAACGTTAATGAAACGGAAACTGCTAAGAAAAGAAAAACTGTTTTAACATCAAAAAAAATGTTTCATAGAAGAGATTTTTATAATGCCACTGACGACCGCGAAGATACGTATAAAAGCTAATCTGGGATCTCAGACCATTCAGAACCATTAATTTCTACTTCAGTATAATTTTTTAATCTTTCGAAGTGGACTTTTTTGTCTTCTTCAAACAGATCAGCAGCAATACTTTTTGCCAACCTTTGAGCACCTTCTGAACTATGTGGAATATCATTGGCTAAGTTCCCCAATGATAATTGAGCAGCATGATTAAAGCATCGTATATTTCCTAGTATCATATTTTTTGAGGGGTCGATTGATTTAAGTTGAAAGTTCTTTCCAAGATAGGGGAAACTTAACAGTTCATTAGTTTGGGTATTTTCATTTGATACCTCTTTGAGAACATTGCGCCATAACAAAATATCTTTTGAAAGTTTTTTCAACTCTGGAACTTTATTTAGATCGATTACGAAACCTGTGCCCAAAATAATGAAATCGGCAGTCATATTTGTCTTAATTTTTCCAGTTGAGATTGTTAATTTTAAATTTGATTTTGTCTCTCTAAGGCTTTCTATTTCACTTCCCAACATTAGCTTTATATTTAATTTACTAACTCTTTCTACGGTATGCTTTGGAGGGGCTATTCGTTGATTTTGAATGTGGGTCATCCAGTCCAGTTTTTCTGTATCGCGTAGTGAATAAAAACCTTCTGCAAATCCAGGATATACTGTTTGTTTCATTTTGTTTAGTAATGGCATTTTTGGTGATCTTGCTACAACAGTAACAGACGCTCCAGCTTCAGCAGCACAAGCAGCATTATCAAGTGCGGAGGCGGCAACTCCCACTACGACAACAGTCTTACCTTTGAATGAAGAGAAGTTAATTTTTGAAGATGAGTGAAAAACTTTTTTTGATCCTAAATTTTTTAGTAGTTTTGGCACCCTCGGCTGTGCCAACCCCTCTCTACCATTTGCAAGAACTATATAGCGAGTATAAATTCTTTCAATAGAATTTTTAACGTTATTTTTCAGTGAATTATGAGTATTAATTAAATCAACACTGTAGTAGTTAATAAGATCAGAATTTGTATTTTTTTTATTATCTCCAATTTCAATGTTGGTAACCTTTGTGTCGTATTCAACCTTTGAACCAGTTACTTTTTCAAACCATCTAAGGTAAGTTGCCCAGTCCTCACGTTTTATGAACCCAACATCCTCCCAACTATATCCGCTATTTACGGCCTCCCACCAAGCTCTGTAGGTTAGATTGGGAATATTTAGGCTAGGTCCAGTTAAGTGTTTTGGCGATCTTAAATATTCCATCCTAGCAAAGTTCAACCATGGGCCAGTCTGCCCTAATGGCTGTTGATCAACTTGTCTAATATTTTGAATACCCTGTGCACGTAAAGAAAATGAGGCGGCTAAACCATTCATTCCACCGCCAATTACAAGAACGTCAAGTAAAGGTAGTTTGTTTGGTCCTAGAGTCGTCGGAACCCAGTTTTTAATTGGATAATTCAATTTAGCAAAATCTTTTTTCAATAACTTTTCATGGTTATTAATATTACTTTTGTTATCAATGTCCAATTATTGTCTCCAAGGTTACAGCAAAATAATATAACGGCTATTTAAGCTTTGCCATAGTCATTTAAATATTTTATGCAGTTATTGATTTACTTTCTTATAGTTTAATAAGAAAATATACACAAAATATATATGTAAGGATTTTTTTGATGTCAGTAGGCCTTTTTGATAAAATTACAATGGGAAGTTTAACACTAGAAAACCGGATAAATGTTGCTCCAATGTGTCAGTACTCAGCAGTTTCAGGAACAATGAACGACTGGCATTTAGTAAATTTAGGACAAATTGCAATTGGTGGGCCAGGACTGATAACAATTGAAGCGACTGCTGTGGAAGCAGCTGGTAGAATAACCCATGGGTGTACTGGTCTTTATTCAGATGAAAATGAAAAAGAAATGCAAAGGGTCATAAAGTTTTGTAAAAGTGTAGGCCATAGTAAAGTTGCAATTCAACTGGGGCACGCAGGCAGAAAAGCTTCTTCTCAACGCCCTTGGGAAGGGGGAAACGCTTTAAACAAAGAGGATAGCTGGTTAACCTATAGTTCCTCATCAAATGCATTTTCTGAAGGGTGGCATACACCAGTAGAATTAGATGAATTAGGATTAAAGCGGATAAAAGATAAGTTTGTTGAAGCAACACTGAGATCTGTGAGGATGGGGGTTGATGCTGTTGAACTACATTGTGCACATGGATATCTACTGCACCAATTTCTATCGCCTATATGTAATGAGAGAATAGATTCATATGGAGGATCCTTTGACAATCGTATTAGGTATCCATTAGAGATTCTGGAAGCAGTAAAAGAGGTTTTACCAAGTGAAATCCCACTTATCATGAGAGTGTCGGCCACGGACTGGGTAGATGGGGGTTGGGATCTTGATCAAACCACTAAATTTAGTAAATTATTAATTGAGAGCGGATGTGATTCTATCCATGTTTCAAGCGGAGGAATTTCTACTAAACAAAAAATACCTCTTGGGAACGCATATCAAACTAGCATGGCGGCTCATATTCGAAAAGAAACTGGTGCTCAAGTTATTGCGGTTGGTATGATTACTGAACCAATTCAGGCTGATTCCATTATTAGAACTGGTCAAGCTGATATGGTTGCCCTTGCAAGGGAATTCCTTAGGGATCCACGCTGGACTTGGAAAGCAGCAAAAGCGCTCAATGCTTCCTCTTCTATACCATCGCAATATCAAAGGGCTGAACGTTTTTCTTAATATCTAGAAATTTTTTTCACATTATTGTGTTCTTCACCCATATGCCAATAAACCTCCGTTACGGTTCTTATACCTTCGCGCATTAATGGCTTAATTATGTGTTCATTCGGTGCGTGTTGGGAACATCCTGCATAGCTTAACGGCAACCACACAATTGGAATCTTTAAATCGTATTGAATTACTTCAGTCATATTAGACCCAGCTGAATTTGGAAGTATTCCACATTCTAAGTCAGTAGACTTTGACACTATGGACCGGACCCACTGTGCAAATAAATTATCTGGATCTGTTCTAGTAGCTTCAAAAGCAATACTATTACACTCTAATGGTTTACAAATTTCTATCTGTTCAAAGTTATTTTTATCTAAATGCGCCCGAATAGTAGGTATAATATCGTTCAGTTTTGTCCCAATAACAAAACGTACTTGGCACGCCGCTATAGCTTTTGGTGGTACCGCATTTACTGGATTAAGTGCATTTCCAGAACTAAAGCTCAATACTTCAAAAGTATTACTAGCTGTTACTTTTTCAATAGTTGTTCGGTTTATTGGGCCCCAATTTTTATTAATTATAGGAGAATTTGGACCTCCATCTCTCAAAATACCTTTTAGGGCATTTCTAACAGATTTAGGAATATTTTTTTGAATAAGGGAATCTACTTTTAGCACACCTTTGCCATCAATAATGCTTGCTATTGCATTTGCTAAAACAATAGCGGGGTTAGCTAATAATCCACCCCAATTCCCTGAGTGATGACCACCTTGCCTCAAGTTACAACTTAAATCAAAATTAATAACACCTCGGTTTCCAAGCGTTATATTTGGACGATTGTATTCAGTTCTAGGTCCATCAGAGGCAAAAAAAACATCAGCAGAAAATTTTTTTAAATTTTTCTGAACCAAATTTCTAAAACCAAGTGATCCATTCTCTTCTCCCATTTCAATTATAAAACGGTGGTTAAAGCCTAACTTTCCACGAGTCTTAAGAATGGCCTTAAGGGCACTGATATGTGCAAGGTGTTGGCCTTTATTATCTGCTGTTCCACGACCATAGATTTTATCACCCTCAAAGCTTAACTCCCAAGGGCTTCTATCGTTATTCCATTGAGAATCTTGTCCATGAATAACATCTCCATGGCCATAGCCTAAGACAGTAAGAGGAGATTCTTCGTTACGTTCTGCTAACAAAATTGGGCCAAGCCCTACAATTGGATTTTCAAATACTTCCAATGAGTAACCTAACTCTTTAAATAAAGGACCTACTCCTTTAAAGATATAATCATATAAGACCGAAGTACTTTCAGGTAGTTGGCTTTCAGTTCTAAAGGACACTAAGTTAGAAAGTTTTTTAAAGTATCCATCTGGGGACTCATAGTCCCTTGTTGCTGTGACTAATGCGTCTTCTAAATTACCTTTACAATTAGTCACACTTTAGGCTTCCCAAGATCCCAGTAGAGCCCAGCCATAAGGCTAAGGGCTTGCCGACATACTGGGAGGATAATGTGTTCGTCTGGTGCGTGCTGTGAGCACCCTGAGTACGAGTGAGGCACCCAAATAGCTGGAAGGCCTAATAAGTCAGTAAAGAGATCGTTGCAGATTGATCCACCCATCTGCGGGATGATGGCTGGATCAACCCCACAGGTCTTTTTTAATGACTTTCTAACTACTGAAACCCAGGGATTAGTAATTTCGGTTCTACTTGCTAAAAAACCTCCCTGGTTTTCTAGAGGAGGTTGTTCGATTTTAACATTAGAAAAGCCCATTTCATCTAAGTGGCGCCTAAGAGAAGGAAGTACTTGGTCTAGCTTTGTTCCAGCAATATACCTAAGTTGACAGTGTGCACGAGAATTTGGTGCTATTGCATTTATCGGGTTTTGAGGGTTTCCAGCTGTCATGGCTAAAACAGTAAAAGAGTTCCAGGCAAAGACATTCTCTGCAGCACTAAATGAGGGTTCTCCCCAGTTAGAGTCAGGAATTGGGCCATCTTTTCCAGCATCAAGTTTTATATCTTTTAGTAAATCTCGAACTTCAGTGGATGGCGTTTCTGGTCGCCATTCAGGAATTTTAATTTCTCCTGTTGAAGTCGTTATACACGATATCGCCTGTGATAATATAATTCCTGGGTCTGGAAGTGCACCGCCCCAGTTCCCTGAGTGATGTCCTCCTTCTCGTAAGTTACAAGTGAGATCAAAATTTACTGCACCTCTTGCACCCAATGAAATAGTTGGCCAATCTTGACGCACTCTGGGTCCATCTGAGGCAATAAATACATCAGCAGAAAATGCAGAAAGATCTGATGCTATAACTTCTCGTAATCCTTTAGAACCATTTTCTTCAGAAGTTTCTATTATAAATTTTGCGTTAAAGCCTAAGTTACCTCTGATAGATAAAAGTGAACGAAGAGCAGACATATTTATCCAATGTTGGCTTTTATTATCAGCCGTTCCACGACCATAAAGTAGATCACCAACTTGTGTTGCTTTCCAAGGTCCGTTACCCTTTGTCCAAGATTCATCAAAGCCTAATATCACATCACCATGTCCATACCCTAAAACTGTTGGTAAGTCTGGGTCCTCTATCCGCGTTGCTAATAAAATAGGGCCAGCATATGGGATAGGGTTTTCATATATTTTTGTCTTAAAACCCATTGATTCAAAGGCAGGCACCATAGAAGAATTTAAATATCTTAAACAGTGCTTAACACCTGTTTTAACCTGACTTTCAGTAGGTATTTCGACTAGCTTACTAAGGTCGTTTTTAAAGCTACCATTATCAAAGTAATCTAGGGAGTGCTCTATTGTGGCTTTTCTTGTCATTGTTTCTCATTTTCATTTAAGTTGATAGAAAGTTAGTTAAGTAAACATAAATTGCCTATCTTAAAACTAGCAGTTTTTTTTGTATTTCCATATCAAAGCTTGCATAAATTTGTTACATTAATCAATATATTATTAATATATTTTAATAATGAGGTTAAGTGTGGATAAAATTGATAAAAATATTCTTGATGGTTTGAGATCATGGGTTGAATGTGAAAGCCCAACTTCAGACGCTGAAGCAGTGAATCGTATGATGACACTAGCTGAGACTGACTGGAGTAGTATTGGCTTTGATGTCGTACGAATCCCAGGCAGGGATGGATTTGGAGATCATCTATCCATAAAATCAAACTGGGGTCAGGAAAACAGTTTAAGTAACACAGGAATATTAATTTTAACTCACCTGGATACTGTTCATCCGCACGGCAGCTTTGGAGAGAATAAATTTGTTATAGATGGCGATAGAGTGACTGGACCCGGAATCCTTGATATGAAAGGGGGAGCGTACATAGCTTACTGGGCACTTAAATTAATAGTGAATAGTACAGAAAAACCATCACTTCCTATCCATATTCTATGTACGTCTGACGAAGAAGTCGGCAGTCCAACTTCAAGATCTTTAATCGAGGATGCTGGCAAATCAGCAAAGTATATACTGGTAACTGAGCCAGCTAGAGATGGTGGAAAAATTGTTATAAGTCGACGTGGTGTTGGCCGCTATAAGATTGTAACTCGAGGGTTAGCAGCTCACGCTGGAGTTAATCACAAAGACGGTAGTAGTGCCATTAGGGAAATGGCAGGTCAGATTTTAAAAATTGAAAATATGACAGATTATGAGCGAGGTATTACACTCAATATTGGTAAGATTAGTGGTGGTACAGCAGATAACACCATTCCAGATTATTGTGAAGCTACAGTAGATTTAAGAGTAGAGAGTACAAAATTAGCAAATGAAATTGATAGTAAGTTAAGAGATTTAAAACCTATTCAAGAAAATACACAGGTTTTAATTGAAGGTAATATGAATAGACCTCCTTTTTCTCAAACAGAAGAAAGTCGAGATTTGTTTGTTAAGGCGAGTGCAATTGCTGCAGAAGTTGGCTTTGAATTGGTTGGAATGCATACAGGGGGAGGGAGTGATGGTAGTTTTCTTGCCGAAATAATACCTACTTTAGATGGCCTTGGTGTCGATGGCGTTGGTCCCCATACACTATCTGAGTATTTAAATATTTCCTCCCTTCAGCCCAGAATGAATCTATTACGAAAATTAATATTAAATCTTACTTAGTTAAAAATATTTTATAAAAACTATTAAATGTTTGGAAAAAATTATGACAAAAGGAATGGTAGTAGCTCCTCAACCTGAAGCTGTAGAAGCTGGGCTTGAGACTCTAAAAAATGGTGGCAATGTGATCGATGCCGCCATCAGTGCTGCCTTTGTACAAACCGCTGTTGACCCTCAAATGTGTGGAATTGCGGGCTTTGGATCAATGCAGATTTATATGCCAAACCTTGGTGGACATACTGCTATCGATTTTCATGGCCGCGCACCATTTGCTGCAGTTGAAGGAATGTGGGAACATTTAATAGAAAAGGAATGTGAAGATGGGTTTGGTTATGTATTAAAAGGTCGGGTTAATGAGTTTGGTTACAAATCATTAACAACACCTTTAACTTTGAAAGCCTTACATTTAGCACAACAAAAATTTGGTAAAAAATCTCTCAGTGAAAATATGCAAGCTGCTATTAATTATTGTGTAGATGGCTTTTTAGTTAGACCAAAGCTACATGCCTTTTGGAATGCTCCCGAACAAGCGGGTCGAATGGCTAGAATCTCTGTAATTAATAAATTTCCTGCAACCTCAAAAATCTACTTAACAAATTCTGGAAATATTCCTGCTGTTGGTGATATTATAAAAAATCCAGATATGGGTAACCTTTACAAACGAATAGCAAATGAAGGAATAGAAGTCTTTTATACGGGAGAAATCGCCAAATTAATTTCTGAAGATATGAGAAAAAATGGTGGGCTCTTAACTCAAGAGGACTTAGCAGAATGTAAGATTGTAACATCTTCTCCTCTTTGTGGAAGTTATCATGGCTTCGATGTTACGACTAATCAGTTACCTGGTGGTGGTTTAATGATTTTAGAAATGTTGAATATTTTAGAAAATTTTGATTTAAAAAAAATGGGGCATAACTCTGCTGAATATATAGCAACTGTCTCTGAAGCTATGAAACTGGCAACAATTGATAAAGATAGACTTATGGGGGATCCAGATTTTATCTCTGTTCCAATTAAAGAATTATCTAGTAAAGAGTATGCTAAAGAAAAAGCTCAGTTAATTCTTAGTGGGCATAAGGCCAATGTTGTAAGGGAAACTGGAGAATTTCTGGAGAGCAAAGACACAACTCACTTGGTTGTAGCTGATAGTGATGGGAATGTAGTTAATCTTACACACTCGCTTGGATCTAGCTCTGGAGTTGTTACTGAAGGGTTAGGCTTTATGTACAATAATTGTATGATGGTGTTTGACCCTCGGAAGGGTAGGAGAGGGTCATTAGCTCCCGGTAAGGCGCGTTTTACAGCGATGTGCCCTACTATGCTTTTGAAAGATGGCAATGTTAAACTTGCACTTGGCGCTCCTGGGGGAACGACAATTACAATGGGAGTGTTACAAGGTATTTTAAATGTCGTAGATTTTGGAATGTCAGCCAACGAGGCCGTATCTGCACCTCGATTTTGTGTCACTTCGAATAGAATTGAACTTTCCAATAGGATATTTCGGTCTGTAGAACGTCAATTACAAACTTCTGGTTATCCAACTTATAGGAATCCAGCGAGTTACATCAACCCTAGAGTTCACGCCATAAGAGTAGGAGAAACGGGTATGGATGGTGGAGCAGATCCAGTAGGAGATGGTATGTGGGGTGAGGTAGAGTTTTAACCTAGCTTTTGTCCTTTATTTTTTTTTCATAATCAGATTTCAGTTTTTTTCGATTTAACTTTCCATTCCCTGATAGTGGAAAACTATCAACTCGAACAAATAATCTAGGCTGTTTATAGCGCGCTAAGTTCTTGGAAGAGACTTCTTTAAACACCCTTTCATCAATATAGCTATTTGACTTGTAAAATATTGCAGTTATCGATGTGTTAGCCTTTATAGTCACTTCAATAGCTGCTGCATATTCTATACCCTCGATTAAGCTGAAAAGGTTCTCTAATTCAATTGGGGAAACTCTATACCCACCAGCATTAATAATATCGTCAGCTCGTCCTAAAAAGGTAATTTCCCCAAGCTTTGACATTTTCACTGTGTCATTAGTAACGAGCCAATCTCCACAAAGCTTTTTTTCTCCAACGTAGTTTATCAAACATCCTGGATCACTAGTGGCTATAGCCAACCGTCCTGATTGGTTAAATGGCACTGGTGCTAATAACTCATTTAAAACTGCAACTTTCCGTCCTCGTTGAGGTTTTCCAATACTGTTTTTACCTTTGGAGTTAATCGCTCCAGGAACTTCCGAAATAAAGGTAGAGCACTCAGACATACCAAAAGCTTCATAAACTCTAGAGTTAGTTTTTTTGTACCAGTCCTCTTTTATATTTTTAGGTAATTTTTCACCTGCTGATAAACAATGCCGTAATAGTTTTGTTTTTTCGAGCGTAGAGTATTTTATAATTTGTCTATATGTACTTGGGGATGAGGCAAAAATTGTGATTTTATTATTTTCAACCAATTGATTAAATTTAGCTGGATTAAAAGTATTTTTGAAGATTATTGATGTTGCTCCCAAAGTCCACGGATCGAGGAGACCTGTGCCAAGTGTATAAGTCCAGTTAAATGCGCCTGAATGTAATACTCGATCCTCAGAATCCATGTCATACCAGTCTTTAAACATCATTTTTCGTGCCCAAATTGCACGATGCGCGTGAGCTACTCCCTTTGGCTCTCCAGATGTTCCTGAAGTAAAAACTATATATGCCAACCTTTCAGGTGTTCCCAAATCAGCAGGAATTTTATCAAGGTAGGTTTCAGGTTTAAGGTCTTTTTCATAAAGTATTTTTATGGTTGTATCTGGTAATGAAATTTTGTCACCAGCTATAATTAAATTTGGATTTATAATTTTATATATTCTATTTATTTCATTTTTTGTTAATTGAGCCGATGTAGGCACTGGGACAATACCAGCCCATATACATGCTAAAAATGTGATTGGAAAATTAATGGTATTTCCTAATCGTAAAAGTACTTTGTCATTTTTTTTTAGACCGATAGATATTAGCATTGAAGCAGTACCTATAATGGCATTTGATAGCTCTAGGTATGTCCAAGCGCTTAAACCCTGAGATGTAACTAATTCTAACGCATTTTTAGTCCTATGCGTATGGGCTTGGGAAAGTACGTATTGAGTAAGATTAAAATTTGACGGGCAGGGTGGGTGAAACCCAGATTGAAACACTGACGTCATTTATTTGTCCAAAAGAATATATTTTGTAAAGATCATCGATGTGTACTCTTTTAATTTTTTAGGATCTTCGTGTTAAATTACAATGCTGTCCAACCACCATCAATACTAATTGCTGAACCAGTAATTTGGTCTGCATCTTTTGAACAGAGAAATTGAACTAAACCACTAATTTGTTCAGAAGTCACAAATTTTTTAGAAGGTTGCCGTTCCATAAGAATATTATCTATGAGCTCTTTTTTTGTCATAGAGTACTGTTTCATTAAGGTGGGTATTTGTTTTTCTAAAAGTGGTGTCTCAGTAAATCCAGGACAAACTGCGTTTACAGTTATCGGCTCTTCTGCAGTCTCTAAGGCTGCCACTTTAGTTAGCCCAATTACCCCGTGTTTTGCAGCTACGTACGCCGCTTTTTGCGGTGATGCGACTAAACCATGCGCGGATGATATATTTATTATACGACCCCATTTCGCTTTTCTCATCATGGGTAAGGCTATCGCTGTTGTATGGAAAACCGCACTTAGCATGATCGCAATCATATCGTCCCATTTTTCCAATGGTAGAGCCTCTATTGAACTAACATGTTGAATTCCCGCATTATTCACAAGAATGTCAATATGCTTAGTTTGAGTTACAAGACTTCGCGCTTGTGAAGCAATTCTTAGATCAGCACTAATATATTTTGCAGAAACTGAATGTTTTTGAGAAAGGTCAGTTGCTAATCTGCGATCACCTGGGGTGTCTGTGAAGGAATTCAGGAATATGTCTGCTCCCTTAGCTGCAAGTTTGCTTGCAATTGAGTAGCCTATTCCAGAAGTGGAGCCTGTAATTAGTGCAGTTTTTCCTAATAATTCCATCGTGTTAAATTACTCTAAAAGTTAAATTAGGTAAACTTAGAAATTCAGAGAAATATCCCTATGAATTGCACCACATTTTGCTAAATAAAGGCCCTGTTTTCGAGTTAATTGAGATTGTTTTCTCGCTCCAATGCTCTCAGCAATACCACTTAGGTACTCTTTTAAATCTTTATGAGTATTAGTCTTTAATGCTACTCTCCAAGATTTATTAGTAGTAAATATCTTTAGAGATTTTTCATACTCCTTTAATGCTTTTTCAAGTTTGACCTTACCTGGCTTGAGCTGTCTGGCTACCTTTCCTAGAGAAGATTTTATGGAGGATGCTCCTTTAACTTTTCCAAACTTCTTAGCTAATTTTTTAACTTCTAATAAAGAGTCCCCATCAGTATCGTTGTTGATCAAGACCCTAAGAGATACTAGCTCTGACTCGAGGGCTAAAAGCTTATCATTTTCTTCAATTATCAGAACTAACTCAGATACGGGTTCATAGGATTTGTCTGCAGCTCTTCGATATTTTATTCTAGCGCTGTTTTCAGCTTTAGTTAGTTTACTAAAGGTTTTGTAAGTAGTCTTCCACTCGTCAGGGATTTCAGACTTAAGATGTACAATTTCTTTTTCTAAAGATTTCATTTTAGCAATTACTTGCTCTCTTTTTTTGACATCTTCTTCAGATTTCAAATATGCCAAAGAACCTTTTAGCTCTTTTGACTCATTTTCTGCGCTCCTGATCGCACTTTCAATACCACGAACAACAGTTAATAATGGTCGGTAACTGGAAGTATTATCTTTGACTAATTTTTCTGCAATAAATATTTGATCCAATTGTACAAGGGCGGTCTCTGCGGAGCTAAATGCCCCTGTTAAATTTGATGAAATTTTCTTTGGTAGAAATGTTAAATCTAACGCTTTAGCTTTAGCTATGGTACCTAAAATTTGATCTTTGTTATCAATTACTTCGAGATTAGAATACTCTTCTAGACAGATTTGAAGTTTGGGATTTCTTGGTGGTGGAGAAGATTCTCCCAAAAGGCTCATTCTATTTGGCAAATAATTAACAAGTTGCGGGTAGTATCCAACAATTCCAAGTGCAATTAATTGTAAGCAGATAAATGCGATTACACCCTTATATATATCAACAGTTCTGACAGATGATGGAGCCACTCCCCTGAGATAAAATAGTGCAAAACCAAATGGTGGAGTTAGAAATGAGGTCTGAATATTTAGTCCAATCATTACGCCTAACCATACTGCAGTTATATTAGCAGATGGATCTGCGAGGAGTATAGGTGCTACGATTGGCACGACGACAACAGCAATTTCAATAAAGTCTAAAAAGAAACCTAGTACAAAGATAACAGCCATAACTATAACAAACTTTGCCCAAAAACCGCCTGGTAGAGAGTTTAGGAAGTCCCTAACAAGGTCCTCACCGCCAAAGGCTCTAAACGCAGCTGTTAACATTGCTGCACCGAGTAGAATAATAAATACTAGTGATGTTGTTTTCGCTGTTTCAATCATTACTTCATGAAGCGTATTGTTTAGTTTTAATACTCTAAGTCCACTCCAAACCAGTGAGGTAATTAGACCTAATGTCGCTAATAGACCCAACCAGATACCTGTACTATTACCGCCATTAACGATAATCGCTTTAACATTCATGGTGTAATTTGATAAACAAAAAGCAATCAAAAGTATTGATAGTATTGCAAGAATTGCAGGGTAATATCTTGCCTTAGTCCCCTCTATCAAGCGATAACCCGCCATTATTAGTGCACCAGAGGCGCCGATTGCACCTGCTTGGTTTACTGTGGCTATTCCAGTAATAATCGACCCAAGAACTAAAAAAATAAGTCCTAGTGGAGGAACTATAGTTAATACACAACCACCCCAAAACTTTAGATCCATTACACCTTTATATCTTACTGCAGGTGCTGCCTTTGGAAAGAAAGTAGCAAAAACTAAAATAAATAGCATATATACGGCGACTAAAACAATTCCAGGAACTAGAGCCCCTAAAAACATTTCTCCAGCACTTGTAGAGCCAACATCAAACATACTGGGCATCGAGAGCTCACCGGTTGCCTCTTTGTGTAGCAGTTTGCGAGCTGTACCAGCTTGATCAGCGGCTGATGCCAGTTGATCTGCCAGTATAATAAGAACAATAGATGGTGGTATTATTTGGCCTAAAGTTCCAGATGCAGCAATTGTGCCAGATGCAAGTGGTTTGGAATAATTGTTTCTTAGCATAGCAGGTAAGGATATGAGGCCCATAGCCACAACAGTAGCCCCAACTATTCCAGTGGTTGCAGCTAACAGTGCGCCCACAAATACAACTGATATTCCAAGTCCACCAGGGACAGGGCCAAAAAGGTTAGCCATTGTTACTAAAAGATCTTCAGCAATTTTAGACTTTTGAAGCATAATACCCATAAAAATAAATAATGGGATTGCTATCAATGTATCTCTTTCAACTTCCCAATAAACTCCTCTGAGGTTTGTCACTCCCGAGGATAGCCATTGAGACGGTCCTCCTTGATGAAAGTAGGCAGATGGATCTCCTGAGAAAACTAGACCAGATACTCCGGCAAGAATAATTGTTATTATAGCTGCACCAGGCAAAGCAAAAGCTACAGGGTAACCAGAGCCGAGTGCTGTAGCCATTATTATTACAAGTACTGCTAGAAAAAATAATTCCATTGATTTTTCCTTAGTGTGAAATAGGAGCGACTTCTCGCTTACCTGGCTCATTTCTAATATCAGCTACGGATTCTAAAAAAGAACTTACGAATTGTATTTGCATTGTAATAGCAAAAATCAATAAGAATGCAGCCATTTGGTATTTTGTATACATACCCGCAGTTCCAGTTTGTGTGACTTCAAAATTCATTACTGGTGAATTAACAATCGCCTGCTTAGACCAGAGACAAATTAAAAATATTGTTATAGCTGTCATCATTCCAAGAAATACTGAGCCGTAAGCGTTTACTTTACCTTTTTTTCGAGAATTGAACCCAGAGTATAGAATATCCACCCTGACGTGGCCCTCCTGGAGAAGCGTGTATGCAGAAGCAAATAAAAAGAGTGCGGCATACCAGTACCGCACTAAATCTCCCATAAGAGATTGTTCATAAGAAAAAACAAACCTTGAAATAACTATCAAAAGCTCTGCTCCAACAATCATTAATGCAAGCCAAAAAAATCCTAAGGTACGGGTGAACAATGCAATAATAAAACCTAAAATTATAAGAGGGATATGTATCATTGTTCCTATAAAACTAGAACGTAGGAGAGCTGATGCTGTAGCCTCATTAAACAATACTGGCAGTAAACTTTCCACTCGGAGCCAGGCAATGGACGCATCTACTACTCCAACAAATAAGACTGAAAAAAAGCAAGCACGGATAAAGTAAGTATTGAAGTTTGTGATTTGAATTGCGTCAGTACGTAAAGTTCTATTTGGTGTTTTATTTACCCAATAAATTATACTTAGAAAGCAAATAACATAAACTAAGGGCTGTATTAAGTTTCTAATAGATGGATCAGAAAATAACTCTCGCCCCGAAGGAATCCCAAATCCTAATAGTAAGATATTATTTATCAGAAAAGCTACTAAAAATGCTAAAGTTAACCAGCCTACGGAACGAACTAGTATAGCCGGCTGGCCATCTAATGTAGTTTGAGAGGTGGGGGTTGATGGAACCATCAAGTTACTCCGGACGAAATACAGTCAAATCTAGTCTATCAATTTTTAGGGAGCCACAATTAAATGCAACTCCCTATTTTTTTGATTTAAAGGGTTTTAAGTTAAACCTAAAACTCTATTACGTTGGCTGGAAAACTCGATCTCAGCAATCGCTCGGAAACCACCAATATCCCTAAGGGCAGCTTGGTAAGAATCGTTAACTCTTGCAGCTAGATCTGAGTGTTGACGAGTTTCCTCGAAAACTTCAGCAGCGGCATCACCAAAAGCATCCCAAACATCATCATTGAAGGATCGAAGTTTTGTTCCATGATCATCAACTAACTTTTTAAGATAAGTTCCATTGTTTGCCATCGCTTCTTCTGGCTGAGCAGCATTCTCTTCCATGCATGCGGCTTCAATTACAGCTCTTTCGTGGTCTGTAAGATTATTCCAGAAATCTAAGTTCATTCCAAAGCCAAGACCTCCACCTGGCTCGTGCATTCCACCTGTGTAGTAGTACTGGGCAGCTTCATAAAACTTCATGAAGTAATCATTGTATGGGCCCACCCACTCAGTAGCATCAATAGATCCAGAAACAAGGTTTTCATAAATTTGTCCGCCTGGAAGTGATACAGTTGAAACACCTAGTTTTGAAAGAACCGTTCCTCCAAGTCCAGGAATTCGCATTTTTAGACCTTGCAAATCCTCAGGAGAATTAATTTCTTTATTAAACCAACCGCCACACTGAGCGCCAGTACCGCCACAAGTAAGAGCTTTCAAATTGAATCCAGATGCGAGCTCATCCCATAGCTCTTGACCACCCTTGAACTTGATCCATGCGTTCCACTCAGGAGTAGTCATCCCGAAAGGTACTGATGTGAAGTAGTTGTATGCGGCATGCTTTCCACCCCAGTAGTACTCAGCAGCGATATATGCGTGTGAATTTCCTGCGGCAACTTCATCAAAGCTATCAAAAGCTCCAACTTTTTCTCCTGCAGCAAAATACTCAGTTTTAAGAGCTCCACCTGAAATTGCATCAATACGAGCACAAAGACGTTGTGCTGAGATACCTAGTCCTGGAAAATCCCTAGGCCAAGTAGATACAACTGTGATGGTTTTAACACCTTGAGCAATTGCCGGTGCTGCTAACGCAACTCCAGTACCAGCCAATGCGGCTCCTGTAATAAATTTACGACGTTTCATATTAACATTCCTCCTTAGTTTATTTTTGACAGCTATTGATCAATTTTAATCAAGCTTAACCGATGATGGTCTCAACTTATGAGATTTGCAACCTAAAATTTGTTAAAATGTACTTAAATTAAATTATTATTTAAATTCTATAATTCAATAAAGTTATTTATTGCATATCTTTAATTAAAATAAGGATACATGATACCAAATTATGATAGGTTTTTTTTTAATCAGTTAGTAATTTTAAAGTGAAGCAAACTATATTATTTATTTAAAGATTGAATAAACTGATTACTTTTAAAGTACGTAGATGTAGAGAGAATATGAGAACTTAGTTTATCAAAAAAAAACGCCAGCCGAAGCTGGCGCTGAGTTATTGAGGCAGGTTTCATACAGGCAGAAACCTATCGAGCAGTAAACTGTTTATAAAGAAATTAGAAAGTAAGTCAAAGTTAAAAGTTTTAATATTATAAATTTTTAGTTAACTAGTATTATTACAACAACTTATCGAGGTCCAAGTAATGAAAACTAAAGGTAAAATAATATCAGTTTTAACACTTCTTTGTTTTAGTTTTTTTTGTTCTTTAAATGTCATCGCTGAAGCGCAGCATGGGATATCTATGTATGGAAAGCCTGCTTTACCACAAGATTTTGTGTCCCTTCCTTACGTAAACAAAAATGCACCAAAAGGAGGGGTTTATGTTACTGGCGAAGTTGGGAGCTTTGATTCCCTTAATCCTCACATCAGAAAGGGAAGGGTACCCTGGCAACTTCGTTTTTTAGCCTATGAAAGCCTTATGGGTAGAAGTTGGGACGAACCGTTTACTCTTTATGGTTTACTTGCCGAATCGATAGAAGTTGATCCCAAGGGTCTATGGGTGGAGTTTACCATTAGAAAAGGTGCCAAGTTTTCTGATGGATCCATTGTTACCGCTGATGATGTATTGTGGTCGTACGAAACACTTGGAACAATTGGGCACCCACGATACGCTAATACTTGGAAAAAAATCAAAAAATCTGAAAAAATTTCAAACCAAAAGGTTAAATTTGTATTTAATGAACCTGACAGAGAGCTAGCTCTAATTATGGGTTTAAGGCCGATCTTGAAAAAAGCACAGTGGCAAGAGCATAGTTTTAAGGAAAGTGGTCTGCAGATGGTACCCATCTCGACCGCGCCTTACGTAATTAGGGATTTTGAGGCTGGAAAATTCATAAGACTTAAAAGAAATAAGAATTATTGGGGTAGGGATCTACCGTTTCGTCGTGGCACTAACAATGTTGATGAAATTAGAATAGAATTTTTTGCAGATGGTAACGCTCTTAAAGAAGCGTTTAAAATTGGAAAACTAAGCTCTTTACGTGAATCTAATGGTGCGAAATGGGATCAACAGTACGACTTTCCTAAAATAAAAAATGGAGAAATTACTAAGTCAATAATTCCACATAAGAGGCCTTCCGGGATATCGGGCTTTGTGATGAATACTAGGAAACCCTTATTTAAAGACTGGCGTGTGCGAGAAGCATTAATCCAAGCTTTTAATTTCGAATTTATAAATAAAAAATTAAATAACGGAAAAATGCCAAGAGTTACTTCTTATTTTTCAAATTCAGTACTGGGTAAAGAGGAGGGGCCAGCTGTTGGGAAAGTAAAAGACTTTTTATTACCATTTTCAAGTGAGTTATTGCCTGGAGCACTAGAAGGGTATGATCTACCGATTTCAAATGGTTCTGAACGAAATAGAGCTGGTATAATCAAGGCCTCTAACTTGCTAGAGGAGGCAGGTTATAGGGTGGTTGATGGAATTTTGAGAGATAGTAATAATAAATCATTCTCATTTGAGATTCTTTTAAGACAAGGGAGCTCTGAACTAAAAGCTATTGCTAATATATATTTAGAGTCGCTTAAACGATTGGGGATATTTCCTAAGGTCACAATTATTGATAGCGCTCAATATAAAGAGCGGACCAACCTCTATGACTTTGATATGACATACTATAGGCGAGGTTTATCATTAAGCCCTGGCAACGAACAACTTTTATATTGGGGCTCAAGTGGTGTTAATAATCCAGGCTCTAGAAATTGGATGGGTATCAATTCTACGGCAGCAGAAGAGATGGTAAGACTTATGTTAAACTCTCCAGATAGAGAGGATTATATATCTGCAGTTAGGGCTTTAGATCGAATATTAACTTCTGGAAGATATGTAGTGCCAATTTGGTACTCGCCCTATTCTATGCTTGCCCATGATTCAAACTTAAAATACCCAGATTATCTGCCAGCTTATGGCGATTGGATAAATTTCTTACCAGACGTTTGGTGGTTTGAAAGGTAAATAGTTAAAATGAGGAGGGTACTTATCAATTAACACTTTGATAAATTATAGTTAAGTTAGTCTAAACACTTAGACATTAAGATATAGTCACCACTGTCTTGAGAACCTGGAAAAGGAATTGATGGTCTACGATCAACTTCACGATAATTACTTTTCTCATAGAAACTAAAGGCAACAGTATTTTCATCTTCAACCTGCAAAGCTATTTTATCAATACCGGTATTTTTTGCTACTTCTTCTACTTTTTTTAATAAATGCTTCGCATAACCCTTACCTCTAAATTCTGGTAAAATAGAAATCGCTTGTAAAAGCCAACACCCACTTGCACATTTCTCTAGCTCAATTATTGGATGAAAGTATTTTGGTATGGTATCAAAATCTCTGACTGGGTAGGGATCTTCGACAATAAATCCAAGAAAAGCACCAATCAATTTATTATTTTTCTCAGCTACGAACCAGTTTTCAAAATATAGATTACTGCTATTATCGGTCCTAATCCTCTCTCTACCAAATTCAAAAGGTGATTGCCCCTTTTGAGCAAATTGTCCCCATCCCCATGCTGATAACCCTCGAGCCGCCATATCCAAACATAGGGCAAGATTAGTACTATCTTCTATACTTGCTTTTCTAATATGCATCATATTCTTCATATGAATATAAGCCTCTTTAATTTAATAGTGAAAATTTTAAAGGTTTTGCTGTAGATTAAATAAACTTGATTATTTAAAAACTCAACAACACAAAAGTGATAATTAAAAAAATCCTTTCAGATTTACATATGTGAATGAGGTTGATAGAGTTTAGACTTACAAAGGGAGGAATACAATGAATACTAACTTTAAAAATATTATAGTAGCTGGTGTTGCTGGCTTTATGTCAACTAGCGTGTTGATGGCCGACAATTGGGATATGCCAATGGCATACTCTGCAAGTAATTTCCATTCCGAAATGGGTGTTGTTTTTGCGGATAAAGTACGTGATTACACAGCTGGAGACATCAATATCACAGTTCACGCAGGTGGTTCTTTATTTAAAGGTGGCGAAATAAAACGTGCCGTTCAAACGGGCCAAGCACCCATTGGAGAACGCTTCATGTCTGCGCATGTAAACGAGGCACCTCTATTAGGCTGGGATAATGTTCCATTTCTTGCAACGACCTACGCCACTAACGAAAAATTATGGTCTGCAGCTAAAGGAAAAGTAAATTCACAGCTAGCTGATTTAAACCTTGTCGCACTTTATACCTGCCCTTGGCCCGGCCAAGGCTTTTATTTTAATAAGTCTGTAAATTCATCTGCAGATACTCAAGGTATTAAGTTCCGTTCCTATAATTCTGCTACTGCGACATTTGCAGAAGAACTGGGAATGATTCCAGTACAAATTGAAGCGGCAGAACTTTCACAAGCTTTGGCGACAGGTGTGGCAGAGGCCTTCATCTCATCTGGTTCAACTGGATATGATCGTAAAGTTTGGGAGTCCTTAACGCATTACTACAAAGTAAACGCCTGGTTACCACGCAACTATGTTATCGTGAATAAAGGTGTTTGGGATGGTTTAAGTGATAGCACAAGAGCTAATATCACAAAGGCGGCGGATGAAACTGGTGCAGCGTGTACTGCAAAATCAGAAGAACTAGCGAATTGGTATTTTGAACAGCTTACTGCAAACGGTATGTCTGTTGAGGATGCTGGGCCAGAGTTCTTGGCTGAGTTAGAAGCAATCGGTAAGAAAATGACAGCTAATTGGTTGACTGCTACTGGTGCAGATGGTCAAGCAATCTTAGACGATTATAAAGCGATGACTAACTAATTACAAACCTAAGGCCCCAGTAAAATGGGGCCTTTATTTTTTTAGGAACTTTTGAAGTGCGTGACTGGCAACCTTTTCTTGGACTTTACTTGTGGGTTTGGCTGTTTATATTTCCAGGGTCTTTTGGCTTTTACTGCCTTTTTTATCGTAATTCGGCACGCCGAATTCTTTTACCCGTTTGGCGAATACTGGATCGAGTATATCAAATATCTGGTGTTATCGCTGCTGGCTTTTTAGTTATGATTTTAGTTCTAATCGTCGGGCAGATGACTACCAGGTGGTCCAATGTTGTATTTCCGGGAGGAACTGAATTGGCAGGGTATATGATGGCCTGTACGTCATTTTTTGCATTGGCGTATACTTTGAACCATGGCGCACATATCAGAGTTTCAGTTTTTCTTAATATGAATGCTTTCTTACGCTTTTGGCTAGATGCATTTGCTATGTTTATTGCAGCTATCATCGCAACCTACTTTGCGCGATATGCAGTAAAAACAAACTTTATGTCTGAAATATTAAATGATCGAACTCAGGGGTTGGATAAAGTCCCAGAGTGGCTCTTAACCCTTGTCACGATGTTTGGAACTTGGCCTTGGAACTGGAGCCAGCTTTGGGCTCAATCTGGATCACAGATGGTGTTTACTCCAATCTGGTTACCACAAATCGCAATGTCGATTGGTACGGTTTTGTTAGCAATTGCGGTTTGGGACAATCTTTTCCGTTTATTGATAAATCAAAAAACAAGCATTAAAAGTGAGACAGTCGAATGACAGAAATTTATGCTATCTTAGTCTTTTTATTTGTTTTATTTCTACTTTTAGGAAGCTCCGTTTGGGTTGGACTTGCATTAATGGGTGTTGCCTGGGTTGGAATGGAAATGTTCACTAGCCGTCCCGCAGGTGATGCAATGATAACCACTATTTGGACAGGCGCTTCCAGTTGGACATTAACTGCATTGCCTCTGTTTATTTGGATGGGTGAAATATTATTTCGAACACGGCTATCACAAGACTTATTTCGTGGTCTTGCGCCGTGGATGCGGTTCTTACCTGGTGGTTTATTACATACCAATATTGCAGGTTGTACAATTTTTGCTGCAGTATCAGGATCATCTGCCGCTACTCTGAACATGGTTGGCAAAATGTCGATTCCTGAATTGCGGTCACGTGGTT
Organism: uncultured Paracoccaceae bacterium; assembly: GCA_913041145.1. Classification (GTDB taxonomy): domain Bacteria; phylum Pseudomonadota; class Alphaproteobacteria; order Rhodobacterales; family Rhodobacteraceae. The sequence goes on along the minus strand of CAJWHE010000007.1, from coordinate 7,424 downwards.
ATCCAGAACACATGATAATCGGGACACTCGCTGGAGCTGCAACACTGGGACTTATGATACCTCCCTCCCTTACTTTGATCGTATATGGTGTCACGATTAACGAAAGTATCACTAAGCTATTTATGGCAGGTGTATTTCCAGGGCTTGTTCTAGCTGGTTTATTTATGTCCTATATTATTTTCTGGCACTTTTTCACAAAAGGGGAACGCCCAGAACCAGAACCGTCAATGCCATTTGGAAAAATGATGGCAGAGAGTTTATTTTTGCTTCCTGTTATGGGTTTGGTGTTTGTTGTTATTGGTTCAATGTATTTAGGATACGCAACAGCGACTGAAGCGGCTGCTGTGGGAGTTGTTGGGGCACTAGTGTTATCGGCAGGACAGCGATCGCTCACGTGGGAAACATTTTCTAAAAGCTTGATGGGCGCAACTCGTACGTCCGCGATGATTGCGTTAATTTTGATGGGAGCTGCATTCCTTTCACTATCTATGGGCTTCACGGGTCTGCCCCGTGCGATGGCAGAGTTAATCGAAAGCTACAACCTCTCACCTATTGGCCTTATTGCTGTTTTGACCATATTCTATTTGATACTAGGTATGTTTATGGATGGATTATCGTCTGTGGTTTTGACAATGGCAATTGTAGAACCAATGATCCGGCAGGCAGGGATTGATGTGATCTGGTTTGGAATATTTTTAGTAGTGGTTATTGAAACCGCACAAGTCACCCCACCCATTGGTTTTAACTTGTTTGTTCTACAAGGTATGACCAATCATGAAATAGGGTATATTGCAAAAACTGCAATTCCAATGGTTGGTCTTATGTTGTTGATGGTTGTAATATTGGTTGTCTTTCCAGAACTAGCAACCTGGTTACCAGATAATATCAGGCAACGAAATTAGAAATGACTAAATTAAGTGTTTTACAACTTGATACGCATTTTCCTCGGATAGCGGGAGATGTTGGTTGCGCAGAGACGTTTCAATGTGAATTAGAAATCATTAGAGTTCCAAATATGACTGTTTCTGAGGTGGTAACAGATGATCCATCTCAGCTTGATCTTTGCCTATTTAAAGATGCCCTCTCAAAGGCAACAGGAGATTTAGTCACTACTTCTTGTGGGTTTATGGCGCCATTACAAACTGTTCTGGAGCCGTATTGCAAAGTTGGGTTTGTTGCGTCTGCACTAGTTCAACTTTCTTACCTGAGTACTTTGTTTTCGCCTCAAGAACTGAGTATTATTACATTTGATGCGGCAAAGTTTGGGGGTATACATCTACCTACAGATTGCAAAAAATTTGAACAGTCAATCTTTGGCCTAGATTTAAGTTCGCACCTCAGGAAAGTCATATCAAATGACTTGACTATATTAGATGAGAACATGGCCAGCGATGACCTTTGTTGTGCATTTCAAAAAGGAACATCATCAAAGACGAAAGCGGTACTACTAGAGTGCACTAATTTACCTCCCTACAAATCAGGGATTAGACGAATTAAACCAATCGCAATATACGATATTTTGACAGCAATAGAATCTAAACTGCCAAATTCGGTAAACCCTCAATTTTTGTGAAGAAACACCACACTCACGGTTCTTTATTGCTCAGACAAAAATCATTCAAACACACAAATTATAACTCTCAAACGTCTTTCCAGATCCTCATTCGCAACACACTCATCTCAACAAAGAAGTAATATAATTACTTTTTCTCTTTAGGGTAAACTAAACCCGCGGAAATAACTAATTTTGCTGCCTCTTCGATAGTCATATCTAAATATGTGATGTCTGACTTGGGAATAAATAATAAAAAACCTGAAGTTGGATTTGGGGTAGTTGGTATAAATACGGAAACCAGTTGATTTTTTTTATTTGGATTTTTTTCTGCAATTTCACCCTTAGAATCTGAAGCTACAAATGCAATTGCCCAAATTCCTTTACGTGGATACTCAATCAAACAAGCTTTATCAAACGAACTATCTCTGGAGGACAGCACGGTTTCCGCAATCTGCTTTATGCCGCTATAAACAGATCTTACAATAGGAGTTCTGTCTACTAAATTTTCACCAATTCTGAGAAAAGTTCTTCCAAGAATACCCTTGCCTACCCAACCAACAATAACAGTAAAAACTAAGAAAAATATCACTCCTAGGCCTTTGAGGTTTATACCTATATACTCGGCGAATTGATAATTATATGGTATCAAAGGTAATACCCAGCCATCAATCCAGCCAATAATGGAGTTAATTATCCACATGGTGAAACCAATTGGTGCGATGACTATTAAACCAGCAAGAAAATTTCCTCGAACTTTGGCAAGAACCCGGAAACTATAGCTATTATTGAGATTTTTATCTCTTATTGCCATTTTATACCTAACTGCGAATGATTGAACAGAGTAACAGAACGGTTTTTAATGCTTCTGAGACTTAATGACAAGGTTAAGAATTATATGACATTTTTATGATTCCATTAAGTTAATCGCTATTTTGGCTGCTAACCGTGCATTATTGATGATTAAAGCTTTATTTGCTTCTAAAGATTTCCCATTTGTAATTTCAAAAATTCGATTAAGTAAAAAAGGTGTCACATCTTTACCTTTTATTTTTAACTCTTGGGACTCTGATATAGATTGGGCCACAACCTTTGATATCTCTGACCAGGGTATCTCTTTTGAACTTGGTATGGGGTTTGCAATTAATTGGCCTCCAGAAAGCCCTAACTCTTGTCGAATTTTAAAAGCTTCAGCAATTTGTGTAGTACTGTTCATTCTTGATGGTGATTTTATGTTTAAAGATTTAGACCAAAAACCTGGTAAGTTATTTTGCCCATAAGTAATTACTGGAACTCCGAGAGTCTCCAATATCTCTAAAGTTTTAGGTATATCTAAAATTGCCTTTGGTCCTGCACAAACTACATTTACAGGCGTTTTTGATAGCTCATAAAGATCCGCTGAAATATCAAAATCAATTTCTGATCCACGATGAGCTCCACCGATCCCTCCGGTCGCAAACACTTTAATTTGAACATGGTTCGCTAGAATCATGGTTGCTGCAACAGTTGTTGAACCTGTTTGTCTTTTTGCAAGACAAGTCACCAAATCTGACCGTGATAGTTTTTCAGCAGTTTTAACCTGACTTAAGGTCTCTAATTGCTTGGATTCAAGTCCAATATGAATACTTCCTTTAATAACTGCAATTGTTGCTGGAGTAGCTCCATTATCCCTTACAGTTTTTTCTACAATTTTTGCCGTTTCTAAATTTTTAGGGTAGGGCATTCCGTGGGTTATTATCGTGCTCTCTAGTGCTACTATAGGTAGACCTAAGCTTCTTGCTTTTTTGACTTCCACTGAAAATTTAATTGGTTTCATTAGTTAGATCCTCAGAAATAAATTTACTTGTCTGCTCAATGGCATATTTGAATGCTACAAAGTTATCTTCACCTTTTAGAACTTTCGCTATGTGTGATGCCATAAGGACATCTCCCGCACCGGTTAGTCTCTTAACTTTTACTCTAGGTGGCTGAAGCTCAATAATTCCACTTTTAGACGCTAAACAAGCTGCGTTTGGACCATCTGTTATTAAAATAGTTTTTAACCCATTTGAAAGTAGTGAAGTAGCAGCCTCCTTAGATGTATCAAACTGCATCTCTGAAATTGAATTTGCTTCCTTTAAATTTAAATATATATTTGCGCCTGGATGGTCTAAGAAAATTTTTAATCGAGTTACCTTGCTGGGAGAAGCTGGGGCCAATCTAAAGTCAGATACTTTAAATCGTTCGTTGTGGCGGAGAATCTTTAATACTGCTGGGGATAAATTACTATCTACCGCTATAGGGCCTTTCCAGTCTTTGTAATCACCCACTAAAAGTGGATCTAATATCGCATCCTTTGCACTTTTTAGCAAAGTTGTATCTGCTACAGCAAGCGCAACACCAGTTTTATCTTCAATAGCCATATAATAATCAGTTTTTGAGCCTGGTTTTATAATAATACTTTTGCAGATTATGCCTGCTTGCTCACATACCTTGATTAGTTCTTTGCCAGCTGAGTCATCCCCTAAAGTAGAAAGTATCGAAGGTATTATCCCGTGACTTCTTAGTCTTGTTGCTAAGTTCATGATTACACCACCAGGTAATTTCTCTATGTGTCCTTCTATATCATCAGAACGCGTTAATTTTTTTGAAGACCGACCTATAATATCCCAAAGAATTGAACCAATACAGACTATTTGTGTTGCTTTTGTCATAACACTTTATTGATATCTAATACTGTAAGTTGCAAGTTCGAAACTAATTTTTATCAGTGTTATTAAAAAGAATACTTGTACAGGTCTAACCTTTTATCTATACGGCGGTAAATTCACAGGCAGGGTTCGGGCTAAAGAGGGAGAAATCCTCTGATGTCCACCGGTTGAGAGAAATCTCTAACACCCCGCCGAGGCACAAACCGGAAAGGAAACTTTACTATGGCTACTCCAGATTTTTCATTACGACAACTTCTTGAGGCTGGTGTCCACTTTGGTCACCAAACTAAGCGTTGGAACCCAAAGATGGAACGTTACTTATATGGATCAAAAAATGGAATTCATATAATTGACTTAACTCAAACTGTTCCCATGCTTGATAAGGCGTTAGAGGTCGTTAGAGATGTTGCCGCAAAAGGTGGTAGCGTATTGTTCGTTGGCACCAAGCGACAAGCTCAAAAGCCCATTGCCGAAGCAGCAGAAAAGTCTGCTCAATACTTTATGAATCACAGATGGCTTGGTGGAACTCTGACTAACTGGAAAACAGTTTCTAATTCAATAGCTCGCTTAAAGAAAATCGACAGTGCAATGGAGCTTGGAACTGAGGGATTAACAAAAAAAGAACGTTTAGGTATGGAACGAGACCAATCGAAGCTCCAAGCATCTTTGGGCGGAATTCGCGAAATGGGAAAAGTTCCAGATATACTTTTTGTCATTGATGTTAATAAGGAGGACTTAGCTGTTGCTGAAGCTAACAAGCTTGGAATTCCTGTTGTTGCAGTAGTTGACTCTAATTCTTCTCCAGATGGGATAGATTATCCTATTCCGGGTAATGATGATGCTTCGAGAGCAATTTCTTTTTATTGCGACTTGGTCGCTAGAGCGGCCTTGGATGGGATGACAGCACAAATGGGTGCAGCTGGGATCGATATTGGAGAAGCTGAAGAAGCGCCGATAGAGGAAGCTTTAGTTGAAGAGAAAGATAGTAAAACTTCTAATGTTAAGAAAATTGAAACTGTGTCTGATGCAGCTCTGTTTGTTGAAGAACCAGTGGATGACTCCGATATGTTATTAAATACTCCTCAAGAAGTTACTGCAGATGCAGTAGTAATTGATCCTGAAAATAAGGATTCAGAAAAATCAGATAAGCCTGATGTCTCTGAAGTAGAGAGTAAAAGTTCTTAAAGTAAGTGACTTAAGCCGGTTTTTATATAGTTAATTTATTATCTACAGGGCCTTTAAAAAGTTAACTTAAGGGAACTGTACTAGTTAAGGAGAAAATATTATGTCTATAACAGCAGCATTGGTAAAAGAACTTCGGGATGTAAGTGGCGCTGGCATGATGGATGCTAAAAAAGCTCTTACAGAGAATAACGGAGATATGGATGCGGCGATTGATTGGTTGCGTACTAAAGGATTAGCTACAGCAGCAAAAAAATCGAGTCGTACAGCAGCAGAGGGTTTGGTCGCAGTAGATGTTTCGGACGGAACAGGCGTCGTGATCGAAGTGAACTCTGAAACTGATTTTGTAGCAAAAAATCAAGATTTTCAAAATATGGTTGGTAGCTTTGCCAAATGTGCCTTAAGCGTGTCTGATATCGATGACTTAAATGGTACGTTAATTGCAGATAAAAAGGTAAGTGAAATCCTTACAGATAAAATAGCAACTGTTGGAGAGAATATGTCTTTGCGTAGGATGGCAAAACTTTCAGGAGATACAGTTGCATCTTACATACATAACTCTGTTGCGCCAGGAATGGGCAAAATAGGCGTTTTAGTGGCTTTAAAAGGTGATAATTCAGATTTTGCTAAACAGGTTGCGATGCATGTAGCAGCTACTAACCCAGCGTCTTTAAGTGAAAATGACTTGAGTTCTGACATATTATCACGCGAAAAGTCTATTTTGACCGAACAAGCACGTGAAAGTGGCAAACCAGAGCAAGTTATTGAAAAAATGATCGAAGGAAGATTAAAAAAGTTTTTAGCAGATGTTACATTACTTGGCCAAAACTTTGTTATTAATCCTGATCTTACTGTAGGAAAAGCCGCAGCTGAAGTAGGAGTTGAGATTCTTGGCTTTTTACGTTTTGAAGTTGGTGAAGGAATTGAAAAGAAGCAGGAAAACTTTGCAGAGGAAGTAGCTGCTCAATTAAAAGCTTAATGTTAACATTCAGTAAGGTCTGCAATCTATTGTTATCATTACGTTATATTGTTTAAATAAAAGTGTATATTATAATTTAGTTAACATAATATATATTATCAGACAACTAGATATATATTGATTTGCTATTTTTTACCATTGTTCCTTTCCTTTCACCAAATTGCGGCCCTACTTAAAGTTAAAGCGTTATCACTTTTTCCGCATAGATACCTTACCAATTCCTCAAGATATCAGACTATGATGTAACCACATTCAATTTCTCTCTATCTTTACCCTAAGGAAAACAAGAAACCTTCTGATATTTTGAGTGGCAGACTTTTACATTTTTAATAACAAAAGTGTTCATTACGTGTCCATGGTACGGTGTCTACATAAGCCTTTGCATTTTCAGGCGGGTCCATTTCCCCCCAACACGCAAGTTCGCGAACAGTTATTGGCACTTCCATATGCACTCCCATATAAAATGTCCAAACACTGTGGCGGCAAACACCACTTCCCTCTCGGCTGACCTTAGCCTGTCTTATGTATGTAGGATTTTGTTTATTGAGTTTATGGATATATACTGTGCTCGAAGATGGATACACAGTAAATGTAAATGGTGGCAGGCTACATTCCAAAACGACGGGAGTTTTATCTGCCTGTTGCTGTTGATGGTTCGCATTTGCTACGGTTGTTAGAAGAATAGATAATATCAAAGTAATAAAAGTGGGTAAGAAATATTTCATTTATTCAACCAATCATGCGTATCCTATTTTCTGTAAGAAAATTTATGATTTAACGATTATTATTTAGTGTAACAACTATCAAGCAATGCACAAGCTCTCCACGAAAAAGCAGCTATTTGTGCAAATAAAACAGCTATTAATACCAATTCCCAGACAGCTTTAAAATCGCACTTTAAGCCTCTTCTCTCTTTAGTTAGTTAGTGGCTACCCGTTAATTATACCGCCGTCGACGTTAATAAGTTGGCCCGTAATATAGCTAGAATCAGACGAAAGAAGAAAGGCAACCACTCCCGCGA
>CAJWHE010000006.1 GCA_913041145.1 uncultured Paracoccaceae bacterium | reverse complement strand
GGAGAAATGATGAGTTTGTAAGCAAATCGAGTATTAATTAATGAAAGAAAGTGACATCAGTGAAATTATAGAGATGGCTCTGAGCGATCACATATCTTTTTCGAATATAAAGTTACAACACAATATTAGCGAAAAAGATGTTAAATTATTAATGAGACAAAACCTCAAACCAGGAAGTTACAAAGCATGGCGAAAGAGGGTTGCCGAAATGGGCTCTAGAAGAGAGCATTACAAGTAATGACAAAACCTAAATTTACCTATAATAAACTAAATGCAACGTGTTGTTTTTGCTGCAGAACTGCCAACCCACATCCTGATTTTGATGAGCCTCTTGTTACTACTAAGGTGGAGACTAACAATAAAAGAATTGAACTATGTATAAATTGCTATTTTGATTTAGAAACTTTTGCTCAAGAGAATAAGCAGTCAATTGTAGAAGTTGTTAAAGAAAAAGAAAATCTACTAAGGATTTTAAATAAATCGAGTATTGCGTAATCTACCATCTTTAAGCGAATAAATCATTAGAACTAAATTACATTTTATATAACTAGAAGAAAAAAAACGAGCACATTTTTTGTTCTATTTACGGAAATGATGATGACTACTCTTAAAAAAAATGCCCAAACTATTTTGTATTCTCTTCCATTTTTATCATTTATTAATCATATTAAAAGTCTATCCTTTTTCTCTGTTGAACGGTTGTTTCATAAAGAAAAGCTTAGTAATCTTAGTACTCTAGAAGTTGAAGAGGAGGCGTTCTGCAAGTAAATAAGAGACGAAAGGAAAAATCTGCAGTACATCTTGCACACCTCTCCATTTTTTGGTCACTTTAGTATGACAGTTTAATTGGAGAATAAAAAAATTATCGTATTAATAAAATCTATAACTTGGAGTGAAAAATGCCTTATACATTAAATGATCTAGCCGATGATATTAAAGATATAGCTCAAACCAATAAAATGCCTGATGACCCAGAAAAAATATGCTATTTTGTATCAAAAGCATTGATGGACCCCAGCTTTGTGTTACAGAATCTTCCTGATAGAAAGGAAGGAAGTTCTCCAAGAGAAATTCTTTATGAAGATGCGCAAACTGGATTTTGTATTTGTGGGCACGTCTATTCGACTAAAGCTATTGGGTTTCCTCATGACCATGGGTCAAGTTGGGCAGTGTACGGGCAAGCTTCAGGCGAAACAGAAATGACAGACTGGAACATTATAAAAGATCAGCCTGATGAAGGAGTTATTTACGTTAAACCTAATAAAACTTACATAATGAAACCTGGAGATGTTCATTTTTATAGTATTGGAGATGTCCATTCCCCCGTAAGGAAAGCACCTGTAAGGTTATTACGAATTGAAGGTGTAAATTTAGATACTATTCAAAGATCTAATATCAAGGCAGAAGTATAAAACGATACTGCCTAGGATTGACCTAACTATTAAAAATTTGGTTGATATAGTTTGAAGAAAGATAATTCTTGTTCATCCATTTTATCTACTAAGTTTATTTCCCATTCAAGATATTGTTTAGCGTGTTCTTTATTCCCTTTGTGTCGCATATGCGTATGAAAATTAAAGTCTATGTTATTTTGTTCTGAAAGCGGCTTAGTAGTTCTATCTATTATAGGACCGCAATTTTTAATTTCACTTTGGTTCCATTTATAAACTTTAACACTTACTTCTTTATCCATTTCTCTTAAATCCCTAATAACTAAACTTGCTTTATCAAGCTTATCAGTAATTATTACGATTTGATCATCCATTTTAATATTTTGTTTGCTTAGACTGGCACGGTTTAACCAAATGGAGTTTTGTATCCTGGTTTTACAGAATTCACTACTAGGCCTTATATCATATAAAGCTTGATTTTTAACTCTGCCTAGATCTTCTAAAGTTATCGAATGTAAGTTTATTATTTTAGAACTTACTTCTTTCTGAAATTTTAACTTTTTTGCCTTTAGCAATCCTTCTTTTAAGATGTAAACTTTAAAGCCCATTTTTTTTAACCAAAAAGATGTTGTTCCCGCTCTAATTAAATCACCGTCGTCCACAAGTATAACCGTCGCTTTCCAAACGCCGATATATTTATCAGTAGCTTGAACAAGTTGGCCACCCGGGACATTCATAATAACATCCTGCGTGTTATTAATTTTTTTAGAAGTAGTAACATCAAAAATAAATGTAGATCTGTTCTTATCTATAATTAGTTCTTGAGCTTCTTCAAAATCAATTAAATCAATATTAAGGTAGTCTGTTAATTTCAAAACCTTGTTTTGTAATTTTTGTATTTCTATATCGGTAGGATTAACTGCGAGATATTCAGTTTTATTATGCTCTAAACTTAAGTCAGAGAGAAACCACCCTTGCGTTCCATTTTCAAGAGCGTGCACTTTATTTTTTATACCAAAATCAATAAGTGTTTGTGCTCCAATAATGGATCTTGTTCTTCCTGCACAGTTTATAATTATTTCCGTATTGATATCTTTTACATGAGATGAAACTCTATATAACAGTTCAGCATTTGGGCAACAGATACTCTTAGGTATGCTCATCTTGTTATACTCTTCGAACGGCCTACCATCTATGACAATACAATTTTCGTTATTGTCTTGTTTTTTAATTAAATCCTTTGCTGTGATTGAAGGAGTATGGAAATGTTTCTCAATTAGTTCACCAAAGCTTTTACTTGGAACATTAATACCATCAAATAATTGATACCCTGCACTTACCCACTCCTCAATCCCCCCATCTATGATGGAAATATTAGAATAACCTAATTTATGTGCTACATTATATGCTAGTTTTGATATGCCATCATTATTATCAATTAAAATAACTCGTGTTTTTTTATTAGGAACAAGTGTTTCTATTTTCAATTCAAACAAGCTATATTGTATTGATACAGAAAAGAATGGATGCCCACTCGTGTGTTGTCCTATTTCTCTAACATCAATAAATGCAACTTCTTCTTTATCTGATAGCCAAGATTTAGAAGTTTTTGGAGTGATGTTTGAAGTCATTTAAGTTTATCCTTACTTTATCAAACAAAAAATCTAAAAGTGCAAAGTTTTGATTTCTTGGAAATCTTCTAGGCCTAAAGTTCCACCTTCACGACCGTTTCCAGACTGTTTATAGCCTCCAAAGGGGGACCCATAATTAAAGCCACCTCCATTGATGTGAACCGCACCTGCTCTTAGCTGCGAAGCTACCCGTTCTGCCTTTTCACTATCTCCAGTCTGCAAATAAGCAGCTAGCCCATAAGGGGTGTCATTCGCAATCTCAATTGCTTCCTTCTCATTCTTAAACGGAATAATAACAAGAACTGGGCCAAATATTTCCTCTTGAGCAATTCTCATATCATTTGAAACGTCCTTAAAAATCGTAGGCTTCACGTACCACCCATCCTCAAACCCCTCTGGCTTACCTAATCCACCTACTAAAAGGTCAGCTTCATCCAATCCAACTTTTATCATATTTTGAACACGATCAAATTGGATTTTGTCAAATAAGGGCCCTAGATGCTCACCTTCTTTAGTAGGTTCGTCTACTGCTTGATTCTCAGCTGTGCGCTTTGCAATTTTTAAAACCTCTTCATAGCAGGACCTTTCAACTAATAAACGCGTAGGAGCATCACAGGATTGGCCGGAATTAAAGAAACACTCTAAAACTGAACCAGACACTCGCTCTTCCAAATCACAGTCAGCAAAGATTAAGTTCGGGGACTTTCCACCTAGCTCTAATGTTACTCTTTTTACCGTATCTGCAGAATCTTTTGTTACTGAAGTTCCAGCCCGAGTAGAACCCGTAAAAGACATCATCTGTATATCTGGATGACGGGACATCGCAGATCCAACTGTAGGTCCATCACCATGTAGTAAATTGAACGCTCCCTTCGGAAAGCCCGCATCGTGAAGCATCTCTGCATAAAGTGTTGCGGATAATGGTGTGTGCTCTGAGGGTTTCAAAACACAGGTGCTTCCAGCAGCAAGAGCTGGTATTACTTTTAAAGCTATTTGATTGATTGGCCAGTTCCATGGAGTAATTAAACCACAAACGCCGATAGGTTCTCTTAGTATAGTATCACCATTACTTAAAACTTCTCGATCTTTTGAGTTTTTTAGTGCATCTATAAAACCTTCTAAATGACCAATCCCAGCATCTGCTTGTGCCTCACGAGACATGGTTATTGGCGCTCCCATTTCAGTTGTAATCGCTTGAGCTAATTCCTCAAATCGTTCTTTAGTTATTTTTAGTAAATTGCTTAGCAACTTTAGACGATCTTCTTTGGTAGTTTTTGCATATGTCTTAAAGGCTTCTTTCGCGGCAGCTACTGCATTATCAACATCAGCTTGGTTCCCTAAAATTATTGCACCAATCTGATTGTTATTAGCTGGATTTAAGACAGGAAACTGAATTTTAGAGTTAGGTGTTACCCAATCACCATTTATATAAAACTTTTTTAAATTACCCATTACTTCTTCCTTATATTTTGTCACTAATTATTAATTCTAATCACCCGTGATGTAATCTACAGAAACAAGATGCCTTAATTGGAATGTCCGTCCTACCCATAGCTAAATCTAAACTTTGTGAAATCAAACCTAACTCAATTTGTTTGTCTTGACGCTTTAAACACTCGGCTAACCCATGAAGGCTCCACACATTATTTGGATGTCTTCTTGCTCTTATTAGGGAATTATCAAATCCTAAATCAGCTTTATAGACAGCCTCTGCTCTCTCTATTTCTCCTTGCTCAAGAAGTAATGCCCCTAAAGCATGCCTTGCAGGCTGCATCCAACCCCACGGTTCATCATAGGGCAGCGTATCTTCATTACTAATTGCTTGATTCAAATGCTCAAAGGCCCCTTTAAAATTATTTTTACGATACTCAATTTCCCCATTCAACATCGCATCTGCAATCTTTAATAAATCAACACATTTATTATTAAACATTACTCTATCTTCTGGAACCTTTTTTACAGAGTCTTTAAATAGCTTTTGCTCTTTTATTGCTGAAGGTACATCTCCTAAAGCAGCATGTGCCAAGGCCTTAGCATAACGACAAATGGCAGTCGTTACTAGATATAGATCTGGATCACGCGGAACCTTTAAGTCGATAATTTCTTGCCACTTTCCAAACCTAATTAACGCATGGTATTTTAAACCGTAATAACCCTCATACAAACTTGCCATTGGAGGACTTTTAATTCGTATTAAATCTTCAGGTATTAAGTCATCAAACTGCTTGATGGCATCTATTGAAGAAGAGTAATTTCCCATAAACATTGCACCATAAAGTTTAAAGTGAATATTATGAATGACTGAGCCAGCAAATAAATTTAAATTCCCATCTCGCATAATCACCTTCTTATCAGACTCAATTGCTTCTGAATTTCGTTCAACAACATCATTATAATTTCCACATTGGAAATCAATATGCGTTGGCATATGCAGTAAGTGTCCACAATCAGGAACTAGGGTTCGCATTATATCTCCTGCCCTCAATGCTGCCTCTGGCGTTGGAGACATTTCCATCACATGTATATAATAATGAAGTAGTCCAGCATGTTGGTGAGACCCATTTAAGTCCACATCAGCTATAGCTTTTTCTAAAATATCTTTCGCTTCAAGTGTGGCAGCACCATCGGCAGGTTTTCCTAAATTTAAATCCCATAACTTCCAAGGTGTCCTTGAAACTAAAGCTTCTACAAATAGTGCGCTCACATCTGGGTCTTTGGGGTACTTATTTTTTACACGTCTCATCGCATCCGCATATGACTCCGTCCAGTCATCAAAATTTTCAGGTGCGCAATCAGAAGGATGCCTAATCGCAAGTGCATTTATTAAGTCTTTCTCCACGGGAGTTACATCAGAGCTTAGTTCCAAAGCTCGCTGGGACGCTTTAAAACATTCACTTAAAACTAGTGGTAGCTCTATCTCATCTAACTGATGCCACATTCTGTTATACTCAGGCCCTACGGAGTAGGCCACTCCCCACCAACTCATGGCACATTCAGGATCTGCTTTCACAGATTCCTTAAAGCAAGTTACCGCCTCTTCCCAATGGAACCCATATGCCCAAATTAAGCCCCTATCAAACCAAAGCTGTGCAGTTTCTGAGGTAGTTGAAACTTTGCGACTATAGGTTCCGGTATCAAAATCATATGCCATATTAATCCTTACACTAATTTTCATTATTACTCTTTGGTAACAGCCAGACTATTATTATGAAATAGTATAGCTCAAAACTATATACTCTGAGAACACAAGAATAGTAATCAAGTTTCAAGAGATAATTATTATTCAAATATATTATTAATAACTTCTACTAATGCAATCATTAGGGCATCAAATCGTATTGATTCATAAATAAAATACTAAGTTTTTTTAAAATTAATGGTCACGGTTTTTACGAATAAATATAAAAGAGCGCACACAGAGGAACGTAAATATAAACCCAGTAATTAACATCATAAGCTTGGATATACTCGCCCAAAAATTGCTGAACACACCATCATCTGAACCAAAACCTCGTAAGAAATCTAAACCACCTAAGAAAATAATTAGTCCGACAATAACTATTATGTGCATAAGTAACTTCTTAAGTTTAGGTAATATCAATGACAAAACTGCTAACATGAGTACTGGAAAACCAATAATTGAGGGGATAAGAGATGTTAGAGAATTACTAGCACTTAACAAAGTAACTACCAAACCCCAAGTTATTAAAATAATCCCATACACTATTGATATAATCTCCATGTTCATACCAAAAACAGTAAATTCTTTTTTATTCATTTTATTCATTGTCCTAAAAGTTATTAATCAAAAGTTAATTTACCATTTTTCCAGGTTTCTATTTTTTCAAATGTGCCGTCTTCTTTGAAATATTCAAACTCACCGTCTTCTTTGCCAGCCTTATAATTTCCCTTGAAGGTTAGCTGGCCATTTTCGTAATAATACTCCCACGGTCCGTGCAAACAGTCATCTTCGTAAGAACCTTTCCAGCTCAATTGACCACTCTCATAGTATGATTCCCAGAAACCATCCCGGCGACCATTTTTTATATTTCCATTTTGTTGACCTGATACTTCTCCAATGAATGGTGTGTCAGTGAATTTTTTATAAAAAATACCATTCCTCACAACAAGCTCATCGGGCGACACCGTTTCATTAAATCCAAGTTGACTATTCATCGTTTAAAATCCTGTGAATTAATTTAAAATAACCTATCTGAAACAATCAATTAAGTGTTTTTATCAAGTAAAAAATTTACTATTTAGCTAATCTACAAATGGACAATTAACTTGAATTTGAAAGTAAATCAATCGTATCCTCAGTCATTCTTAAATCAGCAAAAAACTGCATCATATTAATAAGCGTTGCGTTATGCTCATCATCACTGCGTGTCCCAGTTGCGTCACCAATAAAAATCGTTTTATAATTTAAAAGCATAGCATCCCTTGCCGTAGATTCGCAGCAAACATTAGTTAAAGTACCAGTGATAATCAAAGTATCAATTGCAAGATCATCTAATACTTCCTTTAAATTTGAAGAACCCGGTGTGAGTGCACTTGACCGGGTCTTGGTAATTAGAAGGTCTTCACTTTTTCTGTCCATTCCAGACCAGATTTCTCTAGCAAAAGATCCTTCAGCTGTATCATTCACAATTTTTTCTCGAGATTCCTCTGTTGTAAAATGGTTGTACCATGATGACCAACCGGGAGTGTAAACATGTTCGGTCCAGATAACCTTACCTCCAACCTCTCTGATTTTTTTTGCAAGAGTGTTTATGTTTGGAGCAATGGCCCCAACTCCAGGAACCTCAACCATAGACAAACCAGGAAGTATAAAACAATTTTGCATGTCAATGACTAGCAATGCTGTTTTCTTTGGATCAATTCTTTCAAAAATATATTCACTACCACGCCTTGCAATACAATTATCAATATAGTTTTGAGGAATTTTAATCTTATGCATTTATAAACCCTTCGTTCGATAACTTTCAGCAACTCGTTCGATAGCCACTAGATATGCCGCTGTTCTTAAATCATCAACATCTTTTCTTGAATGCCAGAGTTCTCGCATATGTTGATATGCAGTCCGCATAGAGTCGTCCAACCCTGATCTAACAAGCTCCAACTCACCTGCACCACGTAAATACGCTTCTTTAAATTTATCTGACAATTTTGTTCCTAAACCAGAGGCTTCCATTACTCTATTTAACTCCTCAACTAATAAGTGATGCCTCGCTTCCTCTTGGCGCCTTTGCATTCGTCCAAATCTAATGTGACTCAGATTTTTTACCCATTCAAAATAACTTACTGTTACTCCGCCAGCATTTGCGTACATGTCTGGAATAATCACCGTTCCACGATTTCGTAAGACGTCATCAGCTCCCGCTGTGACTGGACCATTGGCCGCCTCAATAATTAAAGGTGCATTAATTCTCTCCGCGTTAAGAAGATTAATACTCCCTTCGATTGCCGCAGGAATTAAGATATCACACTTCATCTCTAAAACGCTCGAACCATTCGTTTGGAATGTTCCTCCACTAAATTTCTTTATGCTCCCAGTTTTTGACATGTGAGCATACAGTGCCTCTATATCCAACCCATCTTGATTTATTACCGCACCATCGCGTTCGATAACTGCTATTATTTTACAGTTATCTTCTTGACTTAAAAATTTTGCTGCATGGTATCCAACGTTACCGAACCCTTGTATAACAATATTTTTTCTATCCAACGATCCACTTAGTTTTGCTAGATTTACGTCCTCCGGGTGTCGGAAGAACTCTCTAAGAGCGTATTGAATGCCGCGCCCCGTAGCTTCCACTCGACCAGAAATTCCTCCAGCGTTAATTGGTTTTCCAGTTACGCATGCTTTTGCATTTATGTCAGTTGTATTCATTCTTTGATATTGATCTGCGATCCAAGCCATTTCTCTCTCACCTGTCCCCATATCAGGTGCAGGAACATTTTGGCTCGGACTTATCAAATCCCTTTTAATCAACTCGTAGGCAAAACGACGCGTAATTTGCTCCAGTTCTTCCTCATCCCATTCTTTAGGGTCAATACAAAGTCCACCCTTTGAGCCACCAAATGGTGTTTCTACCAGAGCACATTTAAAAGTCATCAAAGCAGCTAATGCCTCGACTTCATCTTGGTTCACACTGAGTGCATATCGTATTCCACCTTTAACTGGTTCCATATGTTCTGAGTGAACCGACCGATAACCTGTAAATGTATGAATTTCACCACGCAAGCGGACACCAAACCGGACTGTATATGTAGCGTTACAAACACGAATTTTTTCTTCTAAACCCGCCGGGAGGTCCATCAGCGAAACTGCCCTATTAAACATTACTTCAACGCTCTCTCGAAAAGACAAATCGGTAGTATGTTTCATATTAACACTCTCTATTTAAAGTGGTTTGCGACTCATTAGGTACATTTAAAGGGTTATCATAAATTATACTAATATGTCTCTACAAAATAATTTTCTAAACAAAACTGCCATTGCATTAAGGATGTTGAGCCAATTATACTGGGACAAAACAAGCGAAAGAGATTAATTGAATAGTAACGATACAATAGAGTTATCAAATATCAACAAAAATTGGTTTGGTCGGCTTATTTTATCGAGTTGTCCGACAATTAATCGTAACGCCGAACCCTCTTTTCTAGAAAATCTCCTTATTGAGTATAAGAAGAGAAGGGTTAAGCTAGTCGTGACCCTACTCGACTCTGACGAAATCGAGGATTTGGGAATTATATCATTTAGTACGCTTTTAATGGATAACGGTTTCCATTGGATCCATTGTCCAATTCGAGATCGCAGTACATGTAGTGATCAAAAAAGGATTAGAACTTTATTAGAGGATATAAAAGAAGTACTAAAACCTAATGATTCAGTTGTAATCCACTGTCATGCTGGTCTCGGGAGAACTGGGCTTTTAGCGGCTACCTTTCTTGTTTCAATGGGTTTGGCAGCAGAGTCAGCAATCACGGCTATACGCAAAACCCGTCCAGGATCAATTGAAACGATTGAACAAGAAAGATATATCAAAGAATGGAGCTTCCGTTTCAAATAAAGTTCCCTATCAGATAATCTACATACATTTTATTGAGCTGTGCTTCAATCTGCAGTCCAACCACCATCTACCAAAAGTGATGAACCAGTGACTAATGACGAAGCATCAGAGGCAAGATATAAAACAGCTCCCATAATATCTTCTACTTCTCCAACACGATCTAGTTTAATTTTACTATTAATCCACGCCCTTTTTTCGGGATCGTCAAAAGTTTGTTGTGTCATGGGCGTTAAAATAAATGTGGGGCAAATTGTGTTAATGCGTATTTTATTAGGTCCAAACTCTAGAGCCATGGCTTTAGTAAATCCTTCAACTGCAAATTTAGAGGCACAATATACCGATCTATCGATCCCACCCACATGAGCCATTTGACTTGAAATATTTATCAAAGATCCAGCCTTTTCCTCTTTAACCAAATTCTTTGCAACAGCTTGAGTAATAAAGTATGCCCCTCTTAAATTAACATTCATAACGGCATCAAAATCCTCAACAGTAGTGTCTAATGCATTTGAATGACGCCCCATTCCAGCGCTATTTACAAGAATATCAAATGCCTTATCACCTGAAATTTTTTCAAAAATTTGTTTTGGCTCCGCAATATCAAGTTGTAAAATATGCGAAGACCAACCCTTGGAGTTCATTTCATCATGTAACTCTTTCAGCTTAGGTAAACTTCGAGCCGCCAATGTCACCTCCGCTCCACTGGATGCAAGAGCGCAGGCGCACCCAATCCCTATTCCGGACGAGGCGCCAGTTACCAAGGCTCGCTTGCCTTCTAAATTAAAGTTTGGCATTTTAGGTAAAATCATAAAAACATATCCATATATTTGAATTAAACATCCCTGTTAATCGATTTTGCTCAGACAGCAAACCATTTTCCTAAGTAGACATATCAATTCAGAAAAAAGGCAATGATCAGCTTGAGAGCCGAGCCGCAATTGTAGAAAGCTTTATTTATTATTTTGTTTGAAAGCTTAGAGAATAGTTACAATATAAATAAAAGTGATGCCACCAAATATCAAAATTTTTTGATATTAAGAAAAATCTAATTTTAGATTGATTGTCCAGTTTTAGGGAAAGCCAAACAAATATATCTCATTTGAACATTTCGATCTAAACCCATTTGCACATCAGATAAACTTCTAGAATTCATGTTTTTGGCAGAAACTATACATTCTTTTTTTAAAAAAAAGTGAGAATTTAAATTCGTAATGGAGTGTGAGACATCAAAACCCATTCCACTGACAATTGAATACAAAAAAAGACCCCAAACGATATCCATCTTATTCACCCTTATGACAATAGTTTATTGGATAAATATACAACCTTACTTTTTCCTTGTCTACAAAACGGTTTTAGCCGTTAATACTAGTGCTTATATTTATATTTTGGTGTTTTAGGTTTCTATTACATATGTTAGAAACCACTACATAGGATAAAGTATGAGCTTATATGTTTAACAAATCAAAAACGATTATTCTCGTAGCGTTAGAGGACGAGCTTCCAAAGAAATACCTTCCAACATGGGATATTATATATACTGGTGTTGGTAAAATTAATGCGGCTTATTCTCTTAGTAAGGCCATCCATGAGTTTGCACCTAATACTGTTATTAATTTTGGAACTGCAGGTGCGTTAAGTAATAATTTAAATGGATTACAAGAGGTCTCAGTATTTAAACAACGTGATATGAATGCAGAAGGTTTAGGGTTTGTTTTAGGCGAAACTCCATTTGATAAAATTTCGACGATTGATAATAAACGGATGGGATTATCGTGCGGAACAGGAGATAGCTTTGTAAATACAAAACCAAAACTCTTAACAGATTTAGTTGACATGGAAGCTTATGCTTTAGCTAAAGTATGTAAATTAAATCAGATTGAATTTATTTGTTATAAATACATATCAGATAATGCAGATAGTAATGCAAACAATGCTTGGAATGAGAATTTAAAAAATGGAGCGCTCGCATTCTCAGGTCTATTAAGCTAGGGCTTTAAACGTAAAAATATTTTAAAAAATGTTAGTTAATGTAAAAATAAAAATGCTTAAATTAGTCTTTACATATTTTTTTTATGCGTTTGCTTTATTATTAGTATTTTTGGGTGCCTTTTTTTTACTTTGGATGGTGTTAACAAAAGAGCAAGTAGATCTGGTGCCTCCATCCAATAAAGTTATGATAGATAATGCAACAGAGTAAGGAAAAGAATATGTTAATTACTGGTGGCTGTTATTGTGGCAAAATAAGATATAAATCGACTGATAAGATTCAATCATCAATTCAATGTCACTGCAGGGAATGCCAGTACATTACGGGGGGTGCACCAAATACTATCATTGTAGTTCCAGACTCTGGTTTTTCTTTTACTGAGGGAACACCTACAAAATTCAAAAGGGATGACTTAGAAAACCCAGTCACACGTTTCTTTTGTAACAACTGTGGAACGGGTATTGGTACAAAAACCCCAAGCCGCCCAGGTTCAATGGTTTTGAAAGTAGGAACACTTGATAGGCCCGATATTTATGAACCAACTGTAGCAATTTTCACAATTGATAAACAAGCTTTTCATCACATTCCTGATAATATAAAAGCTTTTAAAAGAAGGCCTTAAATCCTTTAGTGGAAATGATTGAAGACATTCTTTCTTACAATTTTATTCCAAAACAGCATTACCAAAAAAGCTATTACAACAATTATACTAGCCAATGCCATAAAAACTAAACTGAAATTATAATTTGCTAACGCAAAGCCAGCACAAACTGGGCCAATAACTTTACCTATATTGCGTAAGGAGCCATATACGCCCATAGCTGTCCCTCGATAATTTTTTTTAACTTCATCTGCTAATATTGCTACACTTGTTGGAAAGATAAAGCCCTGACCAGCGCCAATGAAGATAGCTATTAGTAAAAAGAAGTTCTCAGTAAAAACATTTACTAACAAAAGACCTGAAGCAAGTAATAACATACCAAAAATAATGGTTACTCTGTAACCTTTTTTGTCTGCCAACTGGGCACCAATAGGTCGGCAAAGCATATGGGTTATCTCTTGAATCGAAAAAAATAAACCTGCCTGTAATATAGTTCCATTATCTTGAGAAATAATAAAAAGTGGTAGAAATGCCCTTAAGGAATATACTATGGAATACACGAGCATCTCTAATAAACCAGCCATCCAGACAGCAGGAATAGATATAATGTAATGAAAAGCTATACCAATTTTTTTCCAGGATATATTATTATTTATATTATTTGAAGCTGAATTATCTCTAATTAAAAATAATGGTATCATTGCAAAAATGGACCCAAAACCAATAAAAATAAAAACCGTTTCAAAATCGAAAACAGTTAAAGCCACACCAGCAGTGATGGGCGCGCTAAGCGAGACCAAAGATCTAGAAATACCAAAATATGCCAGCCTTTTTGTCTGAGTGTCATTGTTGAGATGCAAGACATAAGCGAGCCCAACTGGTCCCAGAATTGCAGTAGAAATCCCGTGGAAAAGTCTTAGAAAGACCAAATCCTGTTCTGAAGATACAAATTGATATGCAAATGGCGTGCACGTAAATATTACTAAAGCCACACACAACCAGACTTTTTTTCCCCAAAAATCAGATAAAATACCAAAAATAGGTTTCAATATTATTCCTGAGGAAGTTGAGATGCCAACGATAAAGCCTATCATTATCTCTCCTGCGCCAATCGCAGCAGCGTACAAAGGCAATAATGGTGTTTTCCCCAACTGATAGAACCATCGCAAAATGAAATCTACTGCAAAAATACAAAAAAAATCTCTTCTTCTTTTAAAAGATACAAAATTTAAAAATGACATTTATAAGTTGATCTACCAGCCCGTCTTAAGAGCTCCAATGCTACTTCCACTGACAGCAGGTGGAGAAGCTTGTGCAATAACACTATTGAATTTAGCGATTTTATCTTCAACCAATTCATCCAATTTATCTAAAATAGTATCTACCTTTCCAAATACATCATCTGCCACTTCATGTGATTGCGCAGGAGGCCTTGCATCAGCAATTTTTACGACCCACAATAGATCTTGAAGAGTGTCATCAAGTCCAGCAGGATGTCTTAAAACGTCCCTTGGAGTCTCCCTTTTTGTATCAACTAATTGTCCCTCTAGCAGTTCCAATTCACTTATTAATACACTGGCAGTCTCTGCCTCTGCAGGAATAATCTTATCAATACTTCCTAGTTGGGACTTCATTAATCGTATGCGATTGACAGCTATATTAAGTTCGGACAGCTTTGATGTTATATTTTTATATAAAGTATTTTGTATCTCAAAATCTTTATCCGTTGTGTCAATTCTTGGATCTTTAACTACTGTTACTGTTGATTCTTTAGAAACTGTATTTACGGTTAATACTAATGAATAATCTCCTGGTTGTACTTTTGCTCCAGCGGCTCCCCCTTCAGATTTTGAAAATGGTTCATATTTTCTATTTCTTAAGCCCTCATCAAGCTTTATCGGTGGATCTTCAGTAAGATCCCAAACAAATCTATTCAGCCCTTCTTTAGCAGTTGGTTTTCGAGAACTTGAAAGCTTATCGTTATTAGACTCACATACTACAATAGTATTACCACTTTTATCTTTAATCTCTATTCTAACATCTGAATTACAAATTTCTTTATCTAACCAATAATAAATAATAGCTCCTAAAGGAGGATTCTCTCCAGTATCCAAGTATTTCCTTTTCTTTCTTCCATCAAAAGAATCAGTCAAATAACTCGCACCTTGAACACCAAAAGCTGGTGAGTAATCTTTACCATCTCCATTGAACAAGCCGGAACTCCAATGAATATTTTGCCTAACTGTAATTCTTGGGTCGTATAACTTTACAGTCTCAGATGACTGCTTCAAACCTCTTAAGGGTGTAATATCATCTAAAATCCAAAAAGATCTACCATGAGTAGCAACAACTAAATCAGAATCTTTTATTCTTAGATCATAAACTGGAACAACTGGAAAATTACTGCCCATTCTATTCCATATTTTTCCATCGTCAGACGAAACATAAATACCTGTCTCTGTGCCTGTGAATAGTAATCCAGGTTTTTCAATATCTGCTCTTATTACCCGAGTTATTTCATTTTGAGGAAAACTATCAGAAATAGAAGACCAGGTCTTTCCACTATCTTTAGTTACAAAAAGATAAGGCTTGTAATCTGAGAGCTTAAACCTTGTAGCAGAAAGGTAGATCGTGTCTGGGTCATGAGATGAAACTTCCACATTACCCACATACGCCCACTCAGGCATATTCTCTGGAGTGACATTTTCCCATTTCGTTCCACCGTCACGTGTCACGTGTACTAATCCATCATCAGTAGAGGCCCAAAGCTCACCTTTTCTGTGTGTCGACTCTACTACCGAAGCACACGAAGCGTATTGCTCTGCTCCAGCACTATCATGATTTAATGGCCCACCAGAAAAATCTAACTTCTCTATATCGTTACGACTTAGATCTGGCGAGATACAATCCCAGCTCATTCCTTCATCATAACTTCTAAACACATGATTTCCACCAACATATAATGTCCCGCTATCATGCGGTGAGAATAAAATTGGAAAAGTCCAAGCAAATCGATACTTTAAATCTCGAGGTGCAAAACCGGTAGCTTCTTCGGGCCAAACATTAATAAGCTGCAGTTGCCGGGTACGATGATCATACCGTTGCAACGCCCCATTACCACCAGGACTTGAGCCTACTGCACCAATGTAAACAATATTTGAATCCTCTGGATGAACAGCTATGAAACCACTTTCTCCAGTTCCAGGTAAGGTTGTGTCCCCTAGTGTTATCATGCCCCATTCAGCTTGGCTCGGCACAGATATCGAAGTATTATCCTGTTGAGTGGCGTAAACCCGATATGGATACTGGTTATCAATATCCATACGGTAAAATTGAGCCGTATTTTGATTATAGATGGTAGACCAAGTATCACCCCCATTAAAGCTGACACATGCGCCACCATCATTTCCTTGAACCATACGTTTCGAATTTTTAGGATCAATCCATAAATCGTGGTTATCACCATGAGGCGTAGTCACCTCTTTGAAGGTGTAGCCACCATCTGTAGACTTCCACATCTGATAATTAGTCACATAGACTGTGTCCTCGTGAACAGGATCTGTAAATATGTGAGTATAATACCAAGCTCGATGAATCAGATCTCTATTGGGGCACCGCAATTTCCAACTCTTACCATAGTCCTCAGATACATATAATCCGATATTATCCTCATCACCCTCAACAAGCGCAAACACTCGACCTTGCTTTGCGGCTGATAGAGAAACGCCTATTTTTCCAAGTACACCTTTAGCAAAGCCATTATCAATTGTTACATCTTCCCATGTGTCACCGCCGTCAGTAGATCGATACAAACAACTTCCAGGCCCTCCAGATGAAAGATGCCAAAACTTTCTATGCGCTTGCCACATAGCAGCAAACAAAATGCGAGGATTAGTAGGGTCCATCGAAATATCTATTGCCCCAGTATAATCATTTTCAAATAAAACTCTTTCCCAGTTTTCTCCTCCATCTAAAGAGCGATAAACTCCCCGATCATTATTTGGGCCAAACGCGTCACCGAATGCAGCAACATAAACATGGTCTGAATTCTCTGGGTGTACTCTAATTTCTCCAATTTGTTTGGTATGATCTAAGCCAATATGCTTCCATGTTCTACCAGCATCCGTTGATTTATACATTCCATCTCCGAATGAAACATCAATTCTAATTGTAGTCTCGCCCGTACCCGCATAAATAACGTTGCTATCTGAAGGAGCAACTGCAAGAGCCCCAATGGTTGCACTATTTAAAAACCCATCTGAAACACATTCCCAATAAGTCCCACCATCTGTAGTTTTCCAGACACCTCCCGCGCAGGCTCCAAAATAAAATGTCATAGGATCACTGTAATCTCCTGCTACAGCAACGACACGTCCGCCCCTCGGGGGACCTATACATCGCCAATGCAATTCATTTGAAGTCAAAATAGCGTTTTCATTTCCCATAAGATTATCCTTAAAAATACGTGAATAGTTTTAAATTCAGCTAGACAATGCAGATATTTTTTATCAGTGTAAATACAAATCTGGATAAAATCTTTATGGCTAAAGTTATTAAACCTACTTAATAAATTAACAAAAAAATCAATATTTCTTTTTAAAGGGTTAAATTAAAGAGTGTATAATTTATTATGACAAAATATGCCAAAAATTAACAGCTACAGACCGTTCACTCCTAATCCTGAACAAATGGCAAAAATGCCAGACATTTCTGGGAACTCAATAAATGGACTCTATGAAAAAAACTTCAGGAGACCAAGCTATGTGTACTGGGGCAATGACCCTAATGATATCATATATGGTGATTTGCAAAAATGGTTTTATACTGTCGATCCTAAAGATCCAGGTTTTTCTAAAGAAAGAGAGAAGCGACAAAAAACTTTAAATCAACCGTTAGAAGCTATCAATCAAACTAAAGTGAAATGGTCTGATAAGAATTGGAGTAAGAACCTAGCATCGTTTAAGAATGAAAAGATTTTTGATAAAATCGGAAGTACTAAATTTAATTCAGATTGGGCTTTTGAAGGCGTGAACATAAATTATGAAAATATAATATTACTCGGATTTCAACACGAGTATAAGAATATTAGCGAAGCTCCAAAAACGACGGCTGGCGTCGAGGTTATGCGTCAATATTCTAGAGCTGCGTCTGGTGCAAAAAATATTGCAAATTGGCTTCGGAAATTAGGTTGGGACTCAGAGCCCCTAACAGGGCCAATGTCAGGCAAAATAACTATGGTCCCCGCAGCTATCGAGGCTGGGTTCGGTGAATTAGGAAAACATGGATCTATCATTAATCCAGAGTTTGGGTCTAGCTTTAGATTATCAGCTATTCTAACTAATGCCCCAATACCCTTATCTAGCAAACAAGACCATAAAGTAGATGATTTTTGTTCAAAATGCCGAATATGCGAGGACGCTTGCCCCCCTGAGGCTATTTTTAAGGAAAAAAAAATAGTTCGTGGTATAAAAAAATGGTACGTCGACTTTGACAAATGCATACCGTTTTTTAATGAACATCAAGGATGTGCAATATGTATTGCAGTGTGTCCATGGAGCAAGCCTGGAGTTGGCTTTAATTTGGCTGCAAAACTTCAAAGTAGAGCCAAAAGACTAACAGAAAAACAAGTTAAAATTAAACTGAAATGATGTTAATTTTTTTTTGGATTACATACTTGTCCACCAGACATTTCCCTATTAACACCAGTGGTCAGTGGAAAGCTTATAGGTAGATCATTAATTGAGCGTACTGCCAAAAAACCAAAACATTCTGCTTCTATAGCATCACCACGCCAACCAAATTCTTCGGCTTGAAAAACCTCAATATCCGCAATTTCCTTTATTTCCTGAAGCAGCACAGGGTTATGGCGCCCACCACCGCAAATAATAAGGTTTTTGGGTCTTCTTGGTAAAATATTAAGTGCTTTGGAAACACTCTCAGCACAAAGGCGTGTTAAAGTGGCAGCCCCATCTTCCACAGAAAGACTAAGGATTTTTTCATTACTAAAGTCATAGCGATCTAACGATTTAGGGTACTTTTTATCAAAGTAAGGATTGTTCAAAAAATCATTTAAAAGAACTTTATTTACAACGCCTTTTGAAGCTAGAAGCCCATCTCTATCCATATCCCCTAAACCGAAATGTGCGACGAGGTCATTAATTGGCGCACTGGCAGGGCCTGTATCAAAGGCAATTAAATCTTCGCCAGTATAACACCAGGTTATATTTCCTATACCACCCAAATTAAGTACTGCAGTTTCATCTTTATTAATTAACCTTGCTAATAAAGCTCGATGGTATGACGGGCATAACGGCGCCCCATGTCCACCAACCAACATGTCTGCAGATCGAAAATCATAAACCACTTTAGTTTTCAATATCTCAGACATTAAGGAACCGTTTCCAAGCTGACGTGTCCTCCCCTTTTTTAAGTCACTTGGGGGCTTATGTAAAATGGTCTGCCCATGAAACCCGACAACACCCAACTCCTCTTTGTCTATTGGAGAGTCCTGTATTAAATCATGCAGGGCATCGGCTTGCGCTACAGTAATAAGCTCTTCTGTTAACTTAAAGAGCTCAGGCTCTTGTCCCTTAAAGTTCCATTCTCTGGCAGCCTCAACACTATCTTTTATACTCTCTCTAACTTCATCTGAATAAGCATAGCTTTTAAAGCTTGAGAATTTTTCAACTATAATTCCGTCAGTTTTTATAAGTGCCACATCTATGGTTCCATCAAGAGAAGTTCCTGACATTAACCCGGCTGCCCAAATAGAATTCATACTATGCCCTACAGTTTAAAGATTTCGGATCGTTTAGGAGAGAGCCGATCCCCAAATATAAACATTCATACTCTATATTTAGGATAAACTTTTAAATATTAATACAAGATAATTTTGAAAATGTAGTGTTAACCGAATAGTGTAAAAACCCATTTATAATCTTTTTTAATTAATGCCGCGTATCTTAATAAAAAAATGCCTCAAATATCGAACTTGTGCAAACCTATGGATCACTATAATAATTTTGTCATGAACAACATATTAGTGGATCCATTCGAACGAAGAATTTCTTATCTGAGGCTATCTGTAACGGATAGATGCGACTTTAGGTGTCTCTACTGTATGTCAGAAAATATGACGTTCCTTCCTAAAAAAGATCTCCTTACTTTAGAAGAGTTAGATAAACTATCCACTGCTTTTATCAACCTAGGAGTGAAAAAGCTCCGTATTACTGGCGGAGAGCCCCTTGTTCGAAGGGATATAATGTCTTTCTTTGAGAGCGTAGGTAGACATTTAGATTCTGGTAAGCTTGAGGAGCTCACGGTAACCACAAATGGGTCGCAACTTGAAAAACATGCAAAAAATCTTTATCTGGCCGGTGTAAGAAGAGTGAATATTTCATTAGATACCTTAAACGAGGAAAAATTTGCAACCATAACTAGATGGGGACGGTTACCACAGGTATTGCGAGGTATTGATGCCGCTCAGAATGCAGGTTTGAAAGTAAAAATTAATGTTGTAGCGCTCAAAGATTTCAATGATTCTGAATTATTCGAAATAATGGTTTGGTGCTCTACTAGGGGCATGGGTCTTACATTTATTGAAGTTATGCCAATGGGAGATATTGGAAATGAGAACCGTCTAGATCAGTACTGGTCTCTAAAGGATTTAAAAGCTACAATTTCTAAGCGTTTCAATGTTACCGATCTTAATGAGAATACCGGTGGACCAGCAAGGTATTTCAGAGTCGAAGAGACTGGGCAAAAAATTGGTCTAATCACTCCCTTAAGTCATAATTTTTGTGAAAGCTGTAATAGAGTTAGAGTAACTTGCACTGGAGAAATTTTTACCTGCCTCGGTCAGGAAGGAAAGTCAGACCTCAGAGCACCACTCCGAAATTCCTCAGATCCTGAAATACTAAATAACGCTATAAGAAAAGCAATCGGTCTCAAACCAAAAGGGCACGACTTTAATTACTCTCGAACAAAAGTTAAGGGACAAATGACACGCCACATGAGCCATACTGGCGGTTAAAATTTAATTAATCTTGTATTTTCATAAAAGGTACTAAATGTCGGAAATTAAAGCACTTTTATTTGATGTTTTTGGAACCGTGGTAGATTGGAGAACTGGTATTGCCTCTTCTGCCCGTGATATTCTAAAAAAGTACAACAAGGATATAGATTTTTTTGAATTTGCTGATGCATGGAGAATTAGATATCAACCAGCAATGGAAGAAGTGAGGTCTGGGAAACGTGACTTCACTATATTAGATATTTTGCATCATGAGAACCTTCAGGAAATTAAGAAAATCTATGGGTTAACAGAAATGTCCATAGATGATGACCACAATCTGGTAAAAGCATGGCATAGACTACCTGGATGGCCTGATAGCTCCAATGGTCTAAAGAGGTTAAAGAAAAAATTTATTATAGCAACCCAATCAAATGGGAATATTGCACTTATAGTTAATATGGCTAAAAATTCTGACTTACCATGGGATATGGTGTTAGGAGCAGAAGTTGTTAAACACTATAAGCCTAAGCCAGAGGCTTATACAGTAGCTTGCCAAATGCTAGGCTTAAAACCAAACCAATGTATGATGGTTGCAGCACATAACAGCGATTTAGAAGCAGCACGAATTCAAGGCATGCGAACAGCATTTGTTAAAAGGGAAACTGAACACGGTGTAAATCAATCTTCAGATTTAAAATCTGAAAGTAATTGGGACTATATTAGTAATAGCTTTATAGATTTGGCTGACCAATTAAACTGCCCTAAAGCTACTTAAATTATAGTAAAAATAAACCTTAGAAGCTTATATTAATTTTAACGTGGCAATCTTTTTTCTATAATCTCAGCCCAAAAGCTACATCCAGAAGGAATAGCGTCATCTGAAAAATTATACTCTGGATGATGGCAAGCTGCGGTATCTCCATTACCAACTAAAATATATGCCCCAGGTCTCTCATTAAGCATATAAGAAAAGTCCTCTCCCCCCATAACCAATGGAGCATCCTCACAAGAGCCATAAACTGATGCGGCCACTGTTGCAGCAAATTGTGTTTGCTCTTCAGAGTTTGTCATGACGGGGTAACCTCGATTAAACTTAATATCAGCTTGACCGCCGAACATGTTAGCAACAGATGTTGATATTTCCTTTAACCGTTTCTCAGCTAAACTTCTTACATCTGCAGACATTGTACGTATTGTTCCCTTCAAGAACACATGCTCGGGAATAACGTTAAATGCCTTACTTTCGGACTCAATAGAAGTAACCGAAACAACAACTTGTTCGGTAGGATCAACATTTCTGGATGCAATAGTCTGAAGCGCTAACACCAAATGAGAGGCTAAAACTGTTGTATCAACTGTTTCTTGAGGTTTTGCAGCGTGACCTCCCTTACCAATTAAATGAATTTCGAAAGTGTCCGTTGCAGCAAAGAATGGGCCAGATCTAATAGCGAAACTACCAACCGGCTGCCCCGGCCAATTATGCATACCATAAACCTCATCAATTTCCCATCTATCCATCATACCATCTTCACACATCTCTCGGCCTCCACCTCCACCTTCTTCAGCGGGTTGGAATATCAATACTACTGTTCCATCAAAGTTACGCGTCTCAGATAAGTATTTAGCGGCACCCAATAACATTGCCGTGTGTCCATCGTGCCCGCAAGCATGCATGATTCCAGATGTTTTTGATGCATAATCTAGGCCAGTTGCTTCAAATATAGGGAGAGCATCCATATCTGCGCGTAAACCAATTACTTTTCCAGAGTTATTGGTCTGACCCTTTATGATACCTACTACACCAGTTCTACCGATCCCACCAACAACCTCATCACACCCAAACCCCTTAAGTTTCTCTTCAACAAGAGCCGAGGTTCTTGGCGTGTCAAACAAAAGCTCAGGGTTTTCATGAAGGTCTCGTCGCCACTCAGTAATTTCTGGTAAAAGTTCTGAGAACCGATTCTTAACTGGCATTCTTTACTCTCCTGTTATTAAGTTTTTAATTATGTTGCTAAATTTTCAATTAATTGATCCATAAAATTTTCACCAGCAGAAAACTGTTCTAAGGTAATAAACTCGTTTTTCTGATGAGCTTGGGCTATGTCACCGGGACCACAGATAATAGAGGAGTACCCCTCAGCTTGAAACTGCCCGGCTTCTGTGCCGTATGATACAACGTGCTGCCCATTATCACCCGTTAATTTGCGTACCAACGCTTCCGCTGTCCCATCATCCTCAGGTCTCAAACCCGGAACATCGTGAGCAGCGTCTAACATTATAAAACTGTCTGGGTTGATTTTCTTCATAGCAGCTTCAACTTCCCTTACTTTAGACTCGTACGCCTGTTTCCAGTCTGTTGCTCTCTCATTTGGGATCACTCTAAATCCCATCACAAAGTGACAATCTTTAGCTGTGATATTATTTGCAGTTCCACCCTCAATTGTGCCAACATGAACGGTTGTCCAAGGAGGGATAAACATAGAAGTTGCCTCACTTCGATCAAGTAATTCATTTTGAATATTCATTTGGTTGGCCCACTCTATAAGTTTTGCAGCCTCGTGAATTGCACTGACACCAATATGCTGTAATGATGAATGTACCTCAAAACCTCTAACATGTGTTTTAATCCCTAATCCACCTTTATGCCCAGAAACCGCTTTCATCATCGATGGCTCACCAATAATAGCAGCCGAAGCTTTAGGCATTAGTTTTGCCATTTCCGCAGCCATAAAAGGTGCTCCAATACACCCTACTTCTTCATCATAAGACATAGCTATTTGAATAGGTCTTTTTATACCTCGCTTTAAAGCCTTTGGGACTGCTGTTAAAGCTATTGCATCGAAACCTTTCATATCACAGGTTCCACGACCATAAAGTTTCCCATCTTTCTCTACTACTTTGAATGGATCAGTATCCCAATCTTGACCTACAACAGGCACAACATCTGTATGACCTGATAGAATAACACCACCATCTACTGCAGGTCCCGCATTTGCGTAAAGATTTGCCTTATCACCAGCCGGGTTATAAACTCTATGACACTCAACACCGTGAGAATTTAAATATTCTTCTATGAAATCAATTATAGGTAAATTACTAACACTAGAAACAGAAGGAAATGATATTAACTTCTCCATCATTTCTCTCGCACTTAATTCCATTCCCATGATGAACCTCCAGTTCGTTATTTGAAAATTGTTAAATCAAAGTATATAAAAAATAATTATCTTCCCCTAATTCGAGGATCAAGGGCATCTCTAAGACCGTCACCGAGATAATTAACGCTTAAAACTGTCAAGGATATAGCAAAGCCAGGCCAAAAAACTCTCTCAGGATACATTGTCAAATAGTCTGTCGCATCATAGAGCAATCGCCCCCAAGTCGGAAAATCAGGTGGAAAACCTAACCCAAGAAAAGATAAAGCCGACTCAGTAATAATTGCATTTGCAATACCCAGAGTTGCTGACACCATAATTGGAGAAACTACGTTAGGTAAAATATGTCGGCTTATTAATTTACTATTTTTGGTTCCTATAGATCGTGCAGCCAAGACAAATTCTCGCTCTTTAATCGCGAGGATATCACCTCTGACAATTCTAGCGGTAGGCATCCAGCTTGTTATTCCGATTGCTAAAACAATCAATATAAATATTCCTTTTTCAGGACCAAAGGCTGCATTCAATGGATCTCTAAAAAGCAACATCATTAGTAATAAAAGAGGTAAAAGAGGTAGTGCCAAAAACAAATCCGTAAGTCTCATGAGAACGTTATCAAGCTTATTAAAAAATCCAGCCATCACACCTACAAATGTACCTAAGAATAATGATAAAGCCATAGCTGTTAGACCAACAGCAATCGAGGTTTGCCCCCCCTGCATCATCCTAGCAAAAGTGTCCCTTCCCAGCTGATCTGTTCCGAACGGATGCCATAAACTAACTCCCTGATTTCTAGACCTAATATCAATGTAGGTGGCATCATGAGGCCAAAACAAGGGAATAAGATAAACTGCCATGATGATGAAAACAAAAAAAACTCCACCAACCAAAGCGCCCTTGTGCGATTTAAATTGATCCCAAACATCAAACCATCTGCTTCTAGGTTTTTTTATAAGATTATCACTGGGTATATTAGTCATATCGGATCCTTGGATCTAGTATGCCGTAAAGAACATCAGCAATAAGATTAAAAATAACTATTAAAATAGCAAACATAAAAGTTAATGTCTGCACAAGTGGTAAGTCAGTTGCCTGAATAGCAGTTATCAATAATTGACCTATTCCATTTACCCTAAATACCTGCTCTGTAATAATTGCTCCACCAAATACAGAAGGAACACCAAGCGCTATTACCGTTACCACAGGGATCATTGAATTACGTAACACATGTACCATTACCACTACGCTCTCTCCTAATCCCTTTGCTCGAGCAGTTCTAACATAATCTTGATTTAAGTTGTCTAACATCGATGCTCTCATAAAACGACTTAGCTGTGCAGTCGTTTGTAGGGCCAATACCATTACTGGCATAATCATCTGCTTAAGCTGCAAAACAAAGTTGTCCCAACTATCAACAACTAAAGTTGTATCATATATTGACGGGAACCAACCAAGGGTTACGGAAAAAATAACAATTACTAGTACGCCAGAGAAGAAAGGTGGTACTGAGTAACCAATCATAGAAATGAATGTACCTGTCTGATCAAAAATTGAATATTGTTTATAAGCAGAATATATCCCAATTGGTAAAGCAATTACGACCCCTACAATATAAGACATACCAACAACCCAAACGGTTTGAGGCAACCGCTGAACAACAAGATCCATTACCGGACCACGAGTTTGCCAGCTTATGACTCTGAGTTTTCCTTCTGAAAAACTACTGCCGAAATAATAATCAATCAGAACCTGAGGCTCTAACCAAAAAAATTGAACAATCCATTTCCAATATCGAATATGCATGGGTTCACCAAGCCCGAGGGCTAACCGCATTTGCTGTTTAACCTCTGGTGGTACTGTAAGCGGAATTTGAGCCATTGGATCCCCTGGGGCTAACTCCAACAGTAAAAAAATAACTAAGCTGATTAGTAATAAGGTCGGTATCATTATTATCAGTCTGCGAATGGTAAATGATAACATGTATCGGACCTTTTTGAAAAATTCTTATTTTATGTTATGGGCCCCAGATATTATTCTGAGGCCCAAAAACTTTTAATTTTAGATTTTAAATCTAGAATTACTGACTTTACTTACGATACCAATCGGACACGTTCCAAAGCTCAGAATCCCAAGAGTTCATAACAACACCACCAAGTGATTTAGCGTGAGCTGCCACACCACCACGATGAGTGAGAGGAATCATAGTATAGCTATCTTTTGTTAACATATCGTTAAGTCTTTTAGCTATCTCATAACGTTTCTCCATATCACCAGTTCTAGTCAACTCAGCATGAAGTGCATCATATGCTATGTCACAGTAACGGTTGATATTCTCACCTTGCCATTGGCTCTCTGGTTTTGGTTCGTTACCACAAAGGTACATAGCCAAGTATGACTGAGG
Source organism: uncultured Paracoccaceae bacterium (assembly GCA_913041145.1). GTDB lineage: Bacteria > Pseudomonadota > Alphaproteobacteria > Rhodobacterales > Rhodobacteraceae. The sequence goes on along the minus strand of CAJWHE010000006.1, from coordinate 54,836 downwards.
ATCTGTTCCATCAAAGTTATTCGTATACATTTCTACATCCGAATAGAATTTTTGGAATGTGTCAGGGCTTGATGGATCTCCACCAAAGAATATTGACGCGCTCAGGTTTCTCAACTCTGTTTCAACACCAATTTCTCCCCACCACTGTTTTACGAGTGCTTGGTAGTCTTGACGAACCGCATTTGTAGATGTTTGATAAAGAACTGACAATCTCATGCCATCCTTTGTACGAACACCGTCAGAACCCATTACCCAACCTGCATTATCGAGTAGATTATTAGCGCCAGCGATATCTTGCTTCATACAGTGAGTATTTTGTGACGAGTAGACAGCAGGACCTGCAACTAAATCACATGTAGGCTTACCCATTTGTCCATAACCAATCTCCGTCAGAAGAACGCGGTCAATTGCAAGAGACAGCGCTTTACGAACACGGATATCCGATAGGAATGGATGAGGTGCCTTTCGTGTAGCACGTGTATCAGCGTCCAATGAAGGTGACGGATCGGTCATATTAATTTCAATACGCTCAACACTAGGTCCAAACCCAACAATTACGGTACCTTTTCCAGCTGATTCCATTTTTGCAATTACGTCTGGTGCCAATTGAAGGTTCCAAGCATAATCAAACTCACCAGTTTCCATTACAGAACGTCCAGCGCCTGTAGCGTCTCCACCACCTTTAAATAGTAAAGTAGCGAAAGCTGGTTTGTTAGGATCACGGTAGTTATCATTCGCAACCATTCTGATTACATCATTTGGTTTGAAATCTACTACTTTAAATGGTCCAGTTCCAACAGGTCCAAAGTTCTCTGCTGTACAAGTTTGAGCTTTTGCACCCATACAGTCAGCAAATTGCGCTTTTTGTAAAATTGGCGTTTGACCACCAACAAAAGGTCCATATGGATTTGGTGACGCTTCAGCAAAATTTATAACCACTGTTGATGCATCTGGAGTATCTATGCCTGTTACACCGTTAAATTTAACAGTATTTGCACAACCACCATTTGGATCCATACAGTAATCATATGTGAATTTAACATCCGCTGAAGTCAACGGAGTACCATCAGACCAGACAATAGCTGGGTCTAAATTCCACGTTATCGATTTCTGATCTGCACTAACTCCACCATTTCCTAGAGTCGGTATGCTTGTGACAAGATATGGAACCATCGCACCATCTTGGTTATATCGCGCTAACGGCTCAATTATTAAAGATGATGATTCAATATCTTTAGTACCATTTGAAAGGTACGGATTCAAAATTGATGGTGCTTGCCAATAAATTATTTTGACTTCTCCATCAGTTCCTCGACCCGCAAACGACGCTGGCGCAAACGCCAAGGCCACTACAGCACCGAGTAATATACTCTTTAAGTTCATTTTTATCTCCCTTTTTTATTCTGAAGCTAAATTTATAATCAACTCCAGGATCACAAGCTAACTTTTTATGGTAATTATTTCAAGTAACTTATTATTCTAGAATCGTATATTATTTGTAATAAATACAACGAAACATAATTTTGAGAAAATTCAAACAAAAATATTAGAAAGAAATTAAAAAAAATAATTTATGATCTATTTTTAAAATTATCTTCAATATTTATATCACAATATGAGAAACACTTTTATTTTACGTAGTACTAATTTACCAATAAAAAAAAATAAACAGCAATTAATTGACATGTGCTTCAGAGCAATCCACATTACGTGTTATAACCAATCTATTTAAATTCTGCTACATTCAAGAAAGTTAGCCATGTTAGATGAACTCCAAAACCCAATTGCTTCCTATCGCAGTCTAAAAGTTGAATTTGAAACAAAAGATGGCACAGTAACTGGTGTAGAGGACGTTTCTTTTGATGTGAATGCTGGAGAAACAGTCTGTATCGTAGGAGAGTCTGGGTCAGGAAAATCTGTATCATCATTATCTATGATGAGGTTAGTAGAGTTTGGCGGAGGAAGAATTACTGATGGCGAATTAATTTTTGATCGGAAAAACGGTGAAAAAATTGATGTTGTTAAAACTGATATGTCCTTAATGAGGACAATCCGTGGTAATGAAATAGGAATGATTTTCCAGGAACCAATGACAGCATTAAACCCTGTATTTACGGTTGAGCGCCAACTTACGGAAGGACTCAGACTACATAAAAAAATGAATAAATCTCAGGCAAAAGAAAGGGCAATGGAACTTCTAAAGGAAGTTCGAATTCCAGAACCTGAGCATCGAATTAAACAATATCCACATGAGCTTTCAGGCGGAATGAGGCAGCGGGTTGTAATTGCAATGGCAATGGCTTGTGAGCCCCGTCTTCTTATCGCTGATGAACCAACGACTGCCCTTGACGTAACTATTCAAGCTGAAATTCTTGCTTTAATGGACAGGTTAAAACGTGAAACAGGCACGGCAGTAATGTTCATAACTCATGATATGGCCGTAGTAGCTCAAATGGCTGATAGAGTAATAGTAATGTATCAAGGGAAAAAGGTAGAAGAAGGAACAGTAGAGCAGATTTTTGAAAACCCAAAGCATGAGTATACTAAATCGTTGCTGGCCGCTGTACCAAAATTAGGAGAGATGCGAGGCAAAGATCTACCGGAACCCATGCGTTTAGTAGGCGTTGAAAATCAAAATTTAGAACCGATACCAGGAACGACTGAGGCGCTTCTGACAGTCAATAATTTAACCACACGATTCCCTGTAAAAGGTGGTTTTTTTAGAAGAACAGTAGCAAACGTCCATGCCGTTGAAGATGTCTCTTTTACGATAAATAAAGGACAGACACTATCTCTAGTGGGCGAATCAGGTTGTGGGAAATCAACTGCAGGCAGATCACTTTTAAGATTAGTTGAACCAAAGTCAGGCAGTATTAACCTAGATGGTCAAGATATTTTAGCTCTATCACAAAAAGACCTTAGAGAAGCCCGAAGGCATATACAGATGGTTTTCCAAGACCCGTTTGCCTCTTTAAATCCTCAAATGCAACTTTCAGATCAGGTTGCAGAACCCTTACGAAACTTTGACACACATAGAGGAAAAGATTTAGATGACCGTGTTGCAACATTATTTGATAGAGTGGAACTTCCAAAGAGCTTTATGCGGAGATTCCCACATGAGCTATCAGGAGGACAAAGACAAAGAGTAGCGATTGCAAGAGCGCTGGCTCTTAATCCAAAGCTCATTATTGCCGATGAGGCGGTATCTGCTCTAGATGTATCAGTTCAAGCCCAAGTGTTAAACCTGATGATGGAACTTCAGGCTGAATTAGGTCTTTCTTTCCTATTTATTAGTCACGACATGGCAGTCGTAGAAAGAGTTAGTCACCAGGTTGGTGTAATGTACTTAGGAAGAATTGTGGAGTTAGGGTCTCGTACCTCTGTTTTCGAAAACCCCCAACATCCATATACTCAGGCGCTAATTAAGGCTGTTCCAATTGCAGATCCTCGACAAAGGAAGCAAGAAAAGGATCTTAACTTTAAGCCTATTCCTTCGCCAATACATCCAGTTGGCTATGAAGCTACAGCTTCGGAGTACGCTGAAATTTCTCCTGGCCATTTTGTTTTAACTTCTGAAAGTGGTTATTAAAGGTTAATTTGTCTTCGTCACGCCAAACAGTAGTCTTTCTATTCAATTTTAGGTAGTAAAGCGTCGATAGAAACCTTTGCATCTCCATAAAGCATTCTAGTATTCTCTTTATAGAAAAGTGGGTTCTCTATACCTGAATAACCAGTGCCTTGTCCCCTTTTTGAAACGAATACCTGTCGTGCTTTCCAACATTCAAGTACCGGCATCCCTGCTATTGGACTATTTGGGTCATCCTGCGCTGCGGGATTGACAATATCATTGGAGCCTATGACGATAACTACATCTGTATTGGAAAAGTCTTCATTTATCTCATCCATTTCTAAAACGATGTCATAAGGAACTTTTGCCTCTGCCAATAAAACGTTCATATGACCTGGCAATCTCCCTGCCACAGGGTGGATTGCAAACCTTACTTTTATATTTTTATCTCTAAGTTTACCTACCAAGGCAGAAACTGATTGTTGAGCTTGGGCTACGGCCATTCCATAGCCTGGGATTATTACAACACTATTAGCATCATTTAAGGCAGAGGCGACACCGTCGATATCAATAGAGATTTGCTCCCCATCAACCACCATTTGTGGACCAGTATTTTCACCAAACCCTCCTAAGATAACTGAAATAAAACTTCTATTCATAGCTTTGCACATTATATAGCTTAAAATTGCTCCAGAGGAGCCAACTAAAGCACCCGTAACTATTAATAAATCGTTTCCTAGAGTAAATCCAATGGCTGCTGCAGCCCAACCCGAGTAGCTATTCAACATAGACACTACTACAGGCATATCAGCACCACCAATCCCCATGATCAAATGCCAACCAATAAATCCTGATATAATCGTAACTATAACCATCGACCATATCCCTGCCCCATTCAGATACATCCAACCTAATATTAAGCAAGCAAACAGAGAAATAGCATTTAAATAATGACCACCTTTAAGCTTTTTTGGTGACCCATCAAGTTTTCCTGCAAGCTTACCGAATGCGACTATTGAGCCAGTAAAGGTTATTGCACCGATGAATATTCCTAAAAATACTTCAGCTTTTAAAATACCTATTTCTATATAATCTTTTTGCCAAAGTTTTTCTCCAAATCCTGTCAGCTCAGACGAATTCATTGGCAAGCCTGAGTCTCTTAAAGTGATTATGCTATTAAGCATCATTTCCGCGTTTAGCCCAATAAATACTGCAGCCAGACCAACAAACGAATGTAACGCTGCAACAAGTTGAGGCATCTCAGTCATTTGAACTTTGCCGGAAATGAAATAACCAGCATAAGAACCCGCCAAAACAGCCGCTAAGATAAGAAAAATATTATAAACGCCCGGGCCGAAGATGGTAACAAAAACTGCAATCGCCATGCCCAAAATTCCATACCAGACAGCACGCTTCGCACTCTCTTGGTTTGACAGACCACCCAGAGAGAGAATAAAGAGGACCGCTGCTCCAATATATGCGGCTGATACTATACCACTGCTCATTTCAAGCTCTCCTTAGGATTTCTGAAACATAGCAAGCATTCGGCGTGTAACCAAAAATCCACCTACTATGTTTATTGAAGCAATTAAGATCGAGATAGTACTTAATAACAAAACTAGAAAGTTACTAGATCCAACCTGTAGTAAAGCACCAAGAATAACTATACCTGAAATTGCATTAGTGACTGCCATTAAAGGTGTATGAAGTGCATGACTTACTTTCCATATAACCTGGAATCCTATAAAACACGCTAGTACAAAAACAATAAAATGTTGCATGAAGCTCTCTGGAGCAACAGAACCTACACCTAACATTAAGAGCCCACCTACGCACAGTAAACCTATTTGCAACTTGGTTGCAGTCTTGAAGGCTTTATCACTTAGGCTTTTTTCTTCTGCTCTAGAAAGTGGTTTGGTAGATTTGTTTGTTTTAGGAGTTGCTATGGCTGCTATTTTAGGAGCTGGTGGTGGGTAAGTGATTTTTTTATTATAGGTTACCGTAGCTCCCCGAAGAACATCATCCTCCATATCATGAATAATAACACCATCTTTGTTTGGAGTAAGGTCTGAAATCATATGTCTTATATTTGTTGAATATAGTGTCGAAGCCTGGTTAGCCATTCGACTAGGGAAATCAGTGTAACCAACAATTATTATTCCATTTTCGGTAACAATCCGTTCATCAGGGACAGTTAACTTACAATTACCTCCTTTTTCTGCAGCTAAGTCAATTATTACAGAGCCCGGCTTCATTCTCTCTACCATCTCTTTTGTCCAAAGTTCAGGAGCTTCATGGTTTGGAATTAGTGCCGTGGTTATTACTATATCAATGTCAGAAGCCTGCTTTAGAAATAAACTTAATTGTTTGTCACGAAACTCTGGACTTGAGGGAGAGGCATACCCACCAGTCTCTGCTCCACCTTGATTGTCATCAAAGTCTAAAAACAAAAACTCTGCCCCCAGAGACTCAATTTGTTCTGCTACTTCAGGACGTACATCAAATGCTCTAACTATTGCCCCCAAAGAGGTGGCTGTGCCAATAGCTGCTAAACCTGCTACTCCTGCACCCACAACTAAAACTTTTGCTGGAGGTATTTTTCCTGCGGCTGTAATTTGACCTGTAAAAAATCGACCAAAATTATTTCCAGCCTCTATTATTGCCCTGTAACCAGCAATATTCGCCATTGAGGATAAGGCGTCCATTTTTTGAGCTCTAGAAATTCTTGGAACCATTTCCATTGCTATAACATTTATCCCTTTTTTTGCCGCCAGCTTTAAAAGCTCTTCATTATCTGCCGGGTTGAAAAATGAAATTAATGTTTGGTTATCTCTAAAAAACTTCTGTTCTGCTTTTATTGGATCACGAACCTTGATCACAATATCGCTGGCTTTCCATAATGCTGCAGCTGACTTTAAAACCTTCACACCAGCCTCTTTATACGCTTCATCACTGAATCCTGCAGCAAGACCTGCATCCGATTCAATAATGCATTCATGTCCCAATTTTTGCATCTGGACTGCTGAGCTAGGCGTAATTGCCACTCTACGTTCCCCAAGGTGGACCTCTTTCGGCGCTCCTACTTTCATATCAATTCCTTAACCTTTATTCTCAAAATTTTATGGCTCAAACCTATTACTATTAATAATAAGATTAAAGTAGCTAATTATATAAAATTACCCTCTATTGAAATATTCTAATAAAAAAAATTTATACAAACACCTTTATAAAACACTGTCATAATTGAGTAGTTATTTGAACCTAAATCTAAGTAATAGTAAAACTAGCTACTCCATAATAGCCTTTTAAAGCTTATTCTTTATTAGTAACCCCTGCAGAACTGAAGGTTGACATACTCGAGTGACATGCGATTGCTGCTTTTATCACTCCAATTGCGACGGCGGCGCCTGATCCTTCTCCAAGACGAAGGCCTAAAGACAGCAAAGGTTCCAATCCCAACTCTTCTAACATTAGCTTATGTGCATTCTCAGCTGACTGATGAGCAGAGATTACATGGGTTATTGCCGCTGATTGCGTTTTTTGTAAAACAAGTGCCGCAGCGCTGCAAATAAAGCCGTCTAATAAAAATGGTATTCTTTTGTGACGAGCTGATGAAATAGCACCAACTATAGCAGCTATTTCTCTTCCACCTAGTCTTTGTAATATAGTTAGGGGCGAAGGATTATCTAAACAGTGAATGCTAAGACCTTTATTAACAACTTTTATTTTTTTATTTAAAACAAGATCAGTAACCCCTGTACCTCTTCCAACCCATTTAGATCCACAATCACCGCATAGTGCCGCCGCGATTGCAGCAGCTGAAGTTGTATTGGCTATTCCCATTTCACCAGCTAAAAATAGATCACTTTCAGGATCCACGGAATTCCATCCAATATTAATAGCCTCCATACACTCATCCTCAGTTAAGGCCTCTTGTTTGGTAAAGTCTTTCGTAGGGCTCGTTAGGGATAAAGGATAGACATCCAACTTAGCATCAAAAACGTTGGCCAATTGATTTATCGCTGCTCCACCATGCTTGAAATTCAAAACCATTTGCTCAGTTACTTCAGAGGGAAAAGCAGAAACACCATGACTTGCCACCCCATGATTCCCAGCAAAAATTGCTATTTGAACTTTATCTAATTTGGGTTTTGAAACACCTTGCCAACCAGCAAAAAATAACGCGAGAGTCTCCAGTTTTCCCAATGATCCTTCAGGTTTTGTGAGTTGAGAGTTATGTTTTTTTGCTGACATAAACGAGTTTTCATCACTAACTGGTTGATTTTTAAGTATTTCATTATACTCTAATAGAGTAAAAAAATTTTGTTGCATTGACTCACCTTAATTTATAATTAGTCTAACTTCCTGCTAAAGTGTATTTACTAAAATTGAAATAGTCTGAGACGTCAAAAAATGTTCATATTTGATCCAAATAGATTTAGTATTAAGAGTTTTTTTAAAGCAGTAGCTCTAATTACTAGAATCCCCGTTCCCGATAAAACATTTGAGGGAAACCAATCAAATCTATCTATCGATTGGGCATATCCATTGATTGGCTTACTTCTAGCTCTACCAATCTACTTTTTTGGATTACTTTTATTAAGTTTCAGTTTTGACAGTGGTTTGGTTGCGGCAGCAACAGTTATACTTCTTATAATGTCTACTGGAGCAATGCATGAAGATGGGCTTGCAGATACAGTTGATGGATTCTGGGGAGGCTGGAACAAAGAAAATCGTTTAGAAATTATGAAAGACAGTCATGTTGGAACATATGGGATTATTGCATTAATATTTTCTATTCTAATACGATGGTACTGTATAAAGCTCTGCATAGATCAGAGTCTTTTTTTCGTAGCAATAATAACAAGTTGTACCTTGTCACGAAGCTTTATGACTTTTTACATGTGGGCTACACCTTGTGCTAAAGAGATAGGGCTCTCCGCTAACACTGGCCGTCCGGACGACGTATCAACAGGTTTAGCACTTCTAATAGGTTTGTTTACAACTATCTTGTTTTTGGGAATTAAAAGTTTAATTGTTCTAACACTGTGTTTTATCATTTTATGGTCCGCTAAAACCATAAGTACCAAGAAAATAAATGGACAAACTGGAGATACTATAGGCGCGGTACAACAAATATGCGAAGTGTGTATACTTTGTGTTATTTCACTTTAATAATCAAATAGCACAAAAACTAATTCATAGTTAAATTTCAAATGTGAAATTATAAAGTCTATTCTTTCATTAAAACATCATCAATTTCTTTTCGTGTATCGCTATCGTCATCACCACCACGTACAACCGCTATTTCACGAGTTAATCTCTCAAGCGCCGCCTCATACAACTGCCTTTCAGAATAACTTTGTTCCCTTTGACCGTCACTTCTATGCAGGTCTCTAACAACTTCAGCAATCGCAAGAATATCACCTGAATTTATTTTCTGTTCGTATTCTTGAGCTCTTCTGGACCACATTGCTCTTTTTACTCTTGCACGCCCTCCCAGTGTCTTGATAGCCCGTGCTACTTCCTCTGGAGAGCTAAGTGATCTCATACCAACTTCAATAGCTTTATCGACTGGAACCATAAGTGTCATTTTATCTTTTTCAAAAAACACAACAAATAGTTCAAGAATAATACCCCCAACTTCTTGAGATTCTACATTCACTACTTGTCCTACCCCATGAGCAGGGTAAACAACGTATTCGTTAGCTTTAAAATCTTTACTTCTAATATTCATTTTTACCTTCTTTTATTTAGAAATTATTTTGTGAATCTTATAAAAATCACGGAAACTAAGATAATTTATATATGACTTGAAAAAATTCTTAATCCCAGCTCTGTTGTTCGTGAGTTGCTAACACAAGTCTATCAAAGTTGCAAAAGCTTGAGTAGTGTTGATTTTACCCCACCTGATTTGCCCCATTCGAAACTTAAATTAATTACTAAAATAATAATGAATTGGAAAACTAGCTCTTAAACTGAAAATAAATTAATCGCCCGCTCCAGGTTTTTCTGAAAAATATTTCTCTAATTTCCCTTCCTCGGCTGCCTTTTCATCATGCCCTGGAAGCGCCTCTTTCTTAGTTATAATTACGGGCCAGAGTTCTGAATATTTTCTATTAAACTCCACCCACTTTTCGCCCTCTGGCTCAGTATCAGGTAGAATGGCATCGACAGGGCACTCAGGCTCACAAACTCCACAGTCAATGCATTCATCAGGGTGAATCACTAACATATTCTCTCCCTCATAAAAGCAATCAACGGGACAAACTTCTACACAATCTGTGTGCTTACATCCGATACATAAATCATTAACTATATATGTCATTTTTAAGTCCAATATTATAACTTAACACGGCAATAATACCAAGGAAGGGATCATTCAAGAGATGATTTAATTTTATCCAATATGCGTCTATTCTTTTTAGTTGGCCGCGCTCCAACCCTGTCATAATTTTTATTTTCTGTTAAAAAGCTACTATATTGTAAAGAGTATAGTAACTCAGCATCAAGAGCCGAGCCCCTCCTAACACCACAACTTAAAATTTTTACAACTTTAGTTGTATTGCCTATAGTTAATGTAATTATATCTCCAGGTTTTACACTGGCTGATGGTTTTTTGGTCTTTGTTCCATTCACACGTACACTATTTTCACTAATGTATTTTGAAGAAAGAGAGCGGGTCCTAAAAAAACGAGCGAACCAGAGCCACTTATCAGCTCTTACTTTGTCAATATTAGAAATCAATTAACCCTGTTCCTTTAACCCCTTTAGAGCAACAGCAAACGGATTGTCCGGATCTATCTTTTTTTCCTCTTTTTGATAAGTTTTTTTAATTTTTTTATTAATTGGTTTACCTTTTTTTGTATCTACATCTATTTTTTTGTATGTTTCTTGTTTCACTTTAGGATATCTTTTTTTAGTATCAGCTTTTTCATTTATCCATTTAAATGTATAAAAATCCTCTACTAAAGTACCGTCAGGCTCCAACTTGTCTGCAGTGTCTTGTTCATCTGGCTTTGCTGAAACAGAAATATCATCAGTATTTTTCTTATCGCTCAATTCAATAGCTAATACTTTATCAGTTATTTTGTTTCGTTCACCTTTTTCTACATTATACCCCAAACCTGCCATAAGGTTTGCAAATTGCTCAAGTGATGTTCCCGTAATTGATAACATTTCAGGCTGAGCTTCAAAGCCTCGACGACTATCCCTCTCCCTTAAAAGATCCGCTAGTCTTTCGAGCATATCAATTCTGATAGCCCGATCACCGCATAACCGGTACCCTGCATTATTATAGTAGTCAGACACTGGGCCCTCGATACTTGGAATAGTAACTAAGCCCGGTGTAGGAGCCTGGGGAAATTCATTTAATCCTGAGAATAAAGAGTTTAAAGTTAACTTTAGTTGTGTAGCGGCTGGCTTTAATAGTATCGGCATAAAAATCGTAAATTGACCAAATCTCACACCATGTTTTCTTAACTTGGCTCTCTGGTCTTGATCAAGGGCCTTTACCTCACTTTGAACACTATCACGAGATATCACACCAAGGTTCTCTACTAACCTAAAGGCAAAGCCCTTAGCTGTTCCAACGAGCTCATCATCTTTTGACATACCTATTAATTTTTCAAAGCTTGAAGCTATTTTTCTATCAATAAAATGTTGTAATCTTCTCAAGATTTTATTTTTTAGGTCAATTGTTATTTCTTGATCTACAAAAGCATCAACACTCGGGTTTAAAGTCTCTGAACCTCTAACTAATTTTCCTATAACCATAGCACCCCAAGTAATTTTACCTTGATTAGTTATGTGCAAATCTGAATCCGGAGCATTATATAGTTTCTCAGCTCTCAAAGTTATATGAGGCTCTAACGCTACAACCGCTGATTGCCGCAATGCTTTGCTCTCTTCACTCGAAGAAGATTTATCTTGCTTAAACCTAAAACCATCAAGTGAACCAATAACCTCACCCTCAATGGTAACTTCTCCAAACTCACTCACTTTAGCCAATATAGTCTCCCTACCTTTTAACTTCTTTAGTAAAATACTAGTACGTCGGTCAACAAATCTTTTAGTTAATGATTCATGCAAAGCATCTGATAATTTATCTTCTACCTCTCTAGTGCGCTCTCTCCAATAGTTTTCTTCATCTACCCAACTGTTACACTCCGAAACATATGTCCAAGTACGTATAAAGGCGAGACGCCTTGACAAGGCATCTATGTCACCATCAGTACGATCGATCCGAGATATCTGTTTATGAAGCCAATTAGAAGGTATTAGTCCTCCCTCACGCCTAAATTCAAATATCTGTTGCAACAAGTTAATATGTTCTTCTATTGTAATATCTCTAAAATCTGGCAGTCTACAAATTTCCCATAAAAGTTTAACATCAGGAACACTCTTAAGTTGTTGTTCAATTGTGGAGACCTCGTTTAAAAGTTTTAGAGAAGTTAGGTCAATTGTTTGCTGTGTACGCGATAACCACTGATTATTCGTTTGGAGTTCTAAGGATCCTACAAGGTCTTGAATTGAGTTAAACTCAAGTTTATTATTTCTCCATTGTAGTTTTTTTATGGAGGGAAAACGAGATTCTTGGATCGCCTCAATTACGTGATCCTCTAATGTATCAGAATCTCCCGTTGTACCAAATGTTCCTGGATTCATATATCGTCCAGCTCTGCCAGCAATTTGAGCCAACTCGTTTGGTGCCAAGCGCCTAACTCTTCGACCATCAAATTTTGTCAAACCAGAAAAAGCAATGTGGGACACATCTAGGTTTAATCCCATTCCTATTGCATCTGTGGCTACAAGAAACCCAACATCACCATTTTGATACATTTCAACTTGAGAGTTTCGTGTCCGCGGACTTAAGGCTCCCAAGACAACCGCACATCCACCTTTATAACTCCTAATAAGTTCTGCTATCGAATAAACTTTCTCCGCAGAAAAACCAATAACCGCAGATCGAGGTTGAAGTCGGTTAAGTTTCTTAGACCCAGCATGTGTCAAAGTCGAAAAGCGCTCTCGTTTTACAAATTGTGCCTCAGGTACTATTGATTTAATAATGCTTTGCATTGTATCTGAACCCATAAATAGTGTCTCGAAAATTCCCCTAGAGTGCAAAAGCCTTTCTGTAAAAATGTAACCTCGTTCTGCATCAGTACAAAGTTGAATTTCATCAACTGCCACAAACTCAACTTCTAACTGTGTTGGCATAGACTCAGCTGTGCAGACCCAATATTTTGGGTTTAACGGGATAATTCTCTCTTCGCCTGTAACCAACGCAACGACTTCTTTTCCACGTAAATGAGTTATTTTATCATAAACTTCTCTTGCTAGAAGTCGTAAAGGAAGACCTATTATACCACTTTTGTATGATAGCATTCTATCAATCGCATAGAAAGTTTTACCAGTGTTCGTAGGTCCAAGAACTGCTATAACAGACGGAGTTTTTTTCATATCAGGTTATCTATCCAAATTTTACTTTAGTACAATAAATTATATAGCTTTATTTTGTCATCAGTAGTTAAAATAAGAGAAATAAATAAGATAGATGGCTTATAGAAGCTTTTTTTATTAAATTACTACATACTTATCTAATTTTCTGCCAAACGTTAATTCCTATTTGATTATTACCTGTAAATAGTAGAGATAAAACTATCGTATAATTATTATGGTATCAAAATATGGAATCCACTATTGATCGCGCCATACAGAAATTAACTAAAAAGCTCAAAAATGGCTTTAAAGATACTGTCAAAATACATATTTTGGGAGAAGGATCAATAATAATTGATCATTTAGGGGTACGCAGGTCTGATGAAGCAGCAGAATGCACCGTGACAGCCACCGAAAAAACATTTAAATCAATATTGGATGGAAAAACAAAAGTACAAGTAGCAATCCTTTCAAAAAAATTAACTATAAACGGTAATATTGCACCAATTATGAAACTAGGGTCCTTTCTCTCTTGATATTGTCAGATGCGCCATTTTTTTCAAAAGTATCTATGGGCCCCTCCAGGGGGGCGGCCAAATGGCTTGTAACCGAAGACAATATAAAAATTCGCTTAGGTATCTGGAAGTCAGGAACTAAAGGAACTGTTGTAATTTTTCCAGGAAGAGGTGAGTTTATTGAAAAATATGGTGTCGCTGCAGAATTATTAGAAAAAAGGGGTTACTCAGTACTTGCAATAGATTGGAGAGGACAAGGACTTTCTGATAGATTACTGAAAAATAGATCAATTGGTCATATAAAAAAATATTCAGATTATCAAAAAGATGTAATGGCTACAATTAAAGCATTCCATTCTTTAAAATTACCCGAACCCCTTTATCTTCTTTCTCACTCAATGGGGGGATGCATTGCTATGCGAAGTTTAGTAAATGAGTTACCTTTTAAAGCGGCTGTTTTCACAAGCCCTATGTGGGGCCTATCAATTTCACCATTAGCAAAGCTGCTGTCAAAAATTGTAGCACCCCTAGCAAAAATGGGGCCTTTATCAACTAAAGTGGTCCCAGGTGGTCGAACAGAAAACTATGTTTTATATACTCCATTTGAAAAAAATGTCCTAACAAACTCAAAAAACATGTATGGCAGGATTAAAAATCAACTTAATAGTTACCCGGAACTTATGCTTGGTAGTCCTACTCTTGGATGGATGTATGAGACCTTGAAAGAATGCGAGAGGTTAGCCAAAATAATCGCACCCCCAGTACCTAGCTTAGTCCTAGTAGGGTCAAATGAAACTATAATAGATACGTTAGCAATTAGAAAAAGGATATCTGAGTGGGATATAGGAAAATTAGTAACTGTTCAGAATGCAAAACACGAGTTAATAATGGAAGTTAAGAAGGTCCGTGATCAAACTGTAAACCTAATTGGGGACTTTTTCGAACAACAAATTACATAAAATTCTAACTAATTTCGCCCTCAACTCTAACTTATGATTAGCCCTCGCTCTAGATGAACAACCCGATCCATGCGGTGGGCTAAATCTAAGTTGTGCGTTGCAACAAGAGCTGCCAAACCGGTTTCGCGAGTTAACTCTATTAAAGTATTAAAAACATTTTCAGCAGTTTCAGGGTCTAGGTTTCCAGTTGGTTCATCAGCCAGTAACAAGTCAGGTTGGTTAGCTATCGCTCTACAAAATGCAACCCGCTGTTGTTCTCCTCCAGAAAGTGTGCCGGGTCTATGATCTCTACGGGAAAGAATTCCTACTTTCTCAAGTAACTTATTTGCTCTTGAAGTAGCTTCTTCCTTGGGCATACCGGAAACTAACTGCGGAAGTACAATATTTTCAAGGGCACTAAACTCAGGCAGGAGGTGATGTGATTGGTAAATAAAGCCAATTTGATTTCTTCGCATACTGGTCCGAAAGCTATCAGATTTTCCAGTTACATTCTCTCCAGCCAAAAATACATTTCCTGAATCAGCTTCATCTAGTAAACCAGCAATATGTAAAAGTGTTGACTTCCCTGCTCCTGATGGTGCTACCAAAGCAACAATTTCTCCCGAGCTTACAGAAAAATTGGTTCCATTTAAAACGCTTACTTCTCTTGATGTCCCCTTATGATAACTTTTGCATATGTCTGATAGGGTTAATACCTCACTACTCATACCTCAAAGCCTCAACTGGATTCATTTTTGATGCACGACGAGCTGGGAAAATTGTTACTGTAAAACTCAGAAACAGTGACAAACAAACAGCTGAAATTACATCTGTAAATTCTAATCGAGCAGGTAACCTGGATAAGTATCTAACAGACGGGTCCCAAACTCCACCGCCAAGAAGGTAGTCTAATAAATCAAAAATTGGTTCAATATAAAAAGTGATTAAACATCCAAATACTAATCCGAACAACGTGCCAACTAGCCCAACAGAAGCACCACAAAGGAAAAAAATCTTTAATATTGAATTTTGGCTGACACCCAAAGTGCGCAAAACACCTATATCTCTACCTTTATTTTTAACCAACATAATTAAACCAGATACAATATTCATAGATGCAATTAAAACTAAAATTGATAAAATCAAAAACATGACATTATCTTCCATCTCAAGAGCTTGCAGAAATGCACCAGAACTGTCTTTCCAAGTCCAATACGACAGCTGTGGGAACGTACCATTTATTTTTTTTAATAACTCATCTTTAATCGTTTCAGGTTTGAATAAAGTTATCTCCACCTCGTCAGCAAAATTTTCTCGGTTTAAAAAAGCCTGTGCCTCTTTGAAAGGCATATAAACACGGGTCCGATCAATATCGTATCTCCCAACCTGG
This sequence comes from uncultured Paracoccaceae bacterium, assembly GCA_913041145.1. Taxonomy (GTDB): domain Bacteria; phylum Pseudomonadota; class Alphaproteobacteria; order Rhodobacterales; family Rhodobacteraceae. Next base: position 38,984 of record CAJWHE010000006.1, on the reverse strand, counting down.
AAGATATAAACCACCTCAAAAAGGGAAATTCTTGGACTCGTCCCAAAAGCAGTCTTTAACCCGTCTGGAGAGGTCAGTTGGACTTTATCTCCAACAAATACTCCTAGTTCTCTAGCTACACCCAACCCAAGCGCCAATCCATCAGAAAAATTTTCTAAATCACCATAAGATTTCTCAGGTTCAATAACTTTCTTGGCAAACATAAGGTCTTTCTTCTGAATTCCGAAAACCTCTACACCTACATTCCTACCGTTTCTTGATGCCATCAGCTGACTTTTTACCAGGGGCGCTGCATTCAAAACACTATCAAAGCCATTAAGCTTTTCTGAAATTAATTCATAGTTTTCTATTCCCCTTGAATAAGTTCCAGAAGAACCCATTTCACCAGAAGTGTATAAGGTAATGTGAGCATTCGCTCCTAAGATACTTTCAACAAACTCATGCCTAAAACCTGATCTAACCGCTAATGTTACGATTAGAGCCATCACAGCGAGAGTAATACCAATTAAACTAATCCAGGTCATCGCACTTATCCCACCATCGGAGCGCTTTGCTCGAAGGTAACGCCATGCAATTAGAAATTCAAAATTTGAAAAAAACATTCATTTAGCCTATCTTCAAATTGACAAAAAATTACCTAAAAATTTTAAAAGGCGATTAAATAGAAGTTATTGAGTCCTTAGATTATCATACTAGCCCATAAATTACAGCTAACCTTTTTGAAACTTGGTCTATTGACACCTCTTCACTTGCTCCAGTACGTCTACTGACCAGCTCGACAACATTATTTTTTAATCCTCGCGGTCCTACTGTTATTCTCCAAGGTAACCCTAAAAGATCCATGGTAGCAAATTTTCCACCAGCGCGCTCTGCTCGGTCATCATATAATACATCTAACCCAACAAGTTTTAAACTTTTATAAATTTTTTCACACGCTAAATCTGTTTCATCATCTCCTTGCCTAAGATTTATTAATCCGCAATGGAATGGAGTCACACCTTCAGGCCAAATTATACCCTTTTCATCATGATTAGCCTCGATTATCGCACCAACTAAACGAGATACTCCAATACCGTGACTTCCCATGTGAACCGATACGTTTTCTCCTTTATCATTCTGAACTTTAGCATTCATTGAATCCGAGTATTTTGTTCCAAAATAGAAAATTTGTCCAACTTCTATTGCCCGAGATTCTTTCCTATGTTCTTCTGAAACCAAGTTAAACAAAGTTTCATCATGGGTTTCTTTAGTCCTTGCATATGGCTTAGTCCAATTTTCAACTAAACCTGCACACTCATTTCTTTGCTCATAGTTAACCTCTTTATTACCAAATGCTAAATCTAGAATTCGATCATCATAAAAAACTTCACTTTCCCCAGTTTCTGCTAAAACTAAGAATTCGTGAGTATCATCTCCCCCAATAGGACCACTATCTGCTCTCATTGGAATTGCCTTTAATCCCATTCTCTCAAATGACCTTAAATAACTTATCATATGTCGATTATATGAGTGCATTGCTCCTTCATAGTCGAGGTCAAAATTATAACCATCTTTCATATAAAATTCTCGACCTCGCATGACACCAAATCGAGGTCGAATTTCATCTCTAAACTTCCATTGAATATGATAAAGTGTTAAGGGTAAATCTTTGTAGCTGGTAACGTGTGACCTGAATATGTCAGTAATTAACTCTTCATTAGTCGGCCCATACAACATATCTCGACCATGTCGATCAGTTACTCTAAGCATCTCTTCACCGTAGTCTTCGTACCTTCCACTTTCTTTCCATAAATCAGCTGCCTGTAGTGTCGGCATTAACATTGGAATATGACCTGCCATAACTTGTTCTTCGTGAACAATTTTTTCAATTTTTTGAAGTACTTTAAACCCCAATGGAAGCCAGGAATATATACCAGCACTAGATTGCTTGATCATCCCCGCTCTAAGCATATAACGATGACTCACGATTTGAGCTTCTGACGGAGTTTCTTTTAATACCGGTATAAAATATTTGGTTAATCGCATACTAATAACTCGCAGTTTAATTACTATCAATGGCTTAAGCTAAACCTAGCCTATTGCCAAGATCACTAAATTAATTATTGATCCTTTTGTTTAAATTACTTCAGCCACAGCTCCCAAGGCCTTAGCAAGTGACGAAAACCTTTTAGCAACAATCTCACCATATAATGGCTTACTTTTCGTTTTAAGTGTTAATTTAACTAGTTTTTGCTTTTGATCCCAATCAAGCTTAGCTGGAATATGCTCACCCAACCTAGAAAACGTTGCACCAAAACGCATGGCTTTCCCCAAGATTTCAGCCTCTCTTAACTCGTCACCACTTAGAAGGCTTAGTACTTTTTGGTAGTTTGTATACTTACGGCTATCCTTATAACGATGGAGCAAAGAGACCCCCAGAAAAATACGCTCCATATGAGTCAAGCCGCCCAGATTTGCTCTCGTAGCATTGTCAAAACACACTTCTGCTCTATAATCTGGATGCGCTCTCCAGTTCACATCATGAAGTAAACACGCAGATTTTATTAACCTTATCCGCTCATTAGATACGTCTTTAAAAATTGGTTTAATAAATCTATATAATTCGGAGCCAAACCCAGGAAACCTGGCATTCTGTTCTTCATCCAAGCGGCAGGCTTCTAGCAAAGGATCAAGTCGTTTAAGTTTATATGGCATCTGCTCATACAAAAGCCCCTCTCTAATACCATAACTAGAAAGAAAAATAGATCGGGGTTTTAATTCTCTTATAAGAGACCTTAAAATACGGGCTGCTATTGGAACCAACCTAAGTCTAGACTTTGAGAGACCAGACACCGTTCCTAGTTTTTTTATATCTTTAGATAAGATCCATTTAACCGTTTCAGACACTGATTCTTGCGTCATCCGATATTCGTGCAAAACCTTTAAAGGGTATCGACGTCTTTCCATATCAAGACGAGCAATTGCTCTCCATGAACCTCCAACTAAAAAAAGGTCTTTTCCAGAAAACTGTGAATAATTTCCGATATATTTCACATCCTGATCAATTTTTTTCTTAAGTGCTTTTTTATCTAACATTAGTGATATCAGATTTAATGGACCCAACGGGATTGACACACATTTTCCAACCACACCATTTCCTATTTCTGCCAGTTCCAGCGATGAACCTCCAATATCACACATTACTCCATCAGCCTCAGGCCAACCTAAAAACACCCCTTGGGCGGACAAATTTGCTTCTTCTATTCCAGTTAATACCTTAACGGTTAGACCTGTCCTTAAGAAAACATCATCACAAAATTTTTGACCGTCTGTCGCTTGTCTTACGGCCGCCGTAGCTATGCATGTTACAGGACTAATTTTCATGCTTTTTATTAGTGAAGCAAACCGTGAAAGTGCTCTGAATGCCCGTTCTTTTGCTTTTAAATTTAATAAACCACCTTTTCCTAACCCTTTACCTAACCCACAAAAGATATTTTCATTGAAAAAATAAGCTGGACTTCGTGCAGCTCCATCAAAGACGACCATACGCACAGAGTTAGATCCAATATCAATTACACCAACTCTTGTTAAGGACTGCTGCCTAATACTGGAAAACATATAGCTGTTAGTTGAAGCACTATTTAGTTCTAATTTTTTCAAAGATATCTTACCAACCAAAAGCAGAACCTCTACAATATCGCATTCTTATTGCTCGCATTAATAAAACCTCTACTAATTAATGTTTACAAGCTTCGGGACATCCCCAGCTCCCGCCGAACCACGACCTGAAAGAGATGGGTTTTCCATAAAAAATTTATGACAATCAAAAGGCATAACACCATCTAAATTAACGTTCCTTATGTAATCACCTTCACCAGAGAGCACCCAACTTTGTGACGTATCTGCTAAGTTTGCAGCCATTATTTGACTAACAACCTGCGCTTTCACTGTTGGGTTTTTGATTTCTACCAGCGTCTCTACTCTCCAATCCAAATTGCGCCCCATCCAATCTGCTGAAGAGATAAATACCTTTGCTTTTTGAGAAGGTAATAAGTTTCCATTTCCAAAGCAAACTATACGAGAATGCTCTAAGAATCGACCGACAATAGACTTAACCCTAATGTTTTCACTTAAGCCTTTTATTCCTGGCCTGACACCACATATACCTCGAATTACCAAACTTATTTTTACACCATGCTTGGATGCCCTATATAAGGAGTCAATAATTTCAGGATCAATTATAGAGTTCATTTTTGCCCATATCTGACCAGGTTTTCCTGCTTGAGAATTTACAATCTCTTGATTAATCATATAGAGAAGTTTTGCCTTCAAATTTACAGGCGAAATACTAAGATTCTCAAGATGCTCAGGAGTAGCGTATCCTCCAATATAATTAAAAACCTTTGTAGCATCTTTCCCTAGAGATGAGTCACATGTAAAAAAGCTTAAATCTGTATAAAATTTAGCGGTTATCGGATGATAGTTTCCTGTACCAAAATGTGTGTAAGTGACAAGTTTTTTACTCTCCCTCCTTACTACTGTACTGATTTTTGCATGCGTTTTATACTTAGTAAAACCGTATATCACATGAGCTCCCGCATTTTCCAACTTTCGCGCTTGCCTAATATTTGCCTCTTCGTCAAACCTAGCTTTTAATTCGACCAGTGCAGTCACGGATTTCCCATTTTCGGCAGCAAGACACAAAGCATCTACTATTGGACTTTCATTGGAAGTTCTATAAAGCGTCTGCTTGATAGCAACCACATTTGGATCAGCTGCTGCTTGTTTTAAAAGATTAATAACAGTTTCAAAAGTTTCATAAGGGTGGTGCAAAAGCATGTCTTTTTGCTTTATTGATTTGAATATATCACCATCATGATCCAAAACTCGTTCAGGAATACGTGGCGAAAAAGGCGCCCATAACAAATCTTTACGAGGCACATTAGCTAACTCTTTCAAATCAGATAAACCAATTATACCGTCAACTTCGATAACTTCATACTGATTCACATCTAGGGAGCTCATTATCAGAGAGCGCAATTCAACCGGTGCATTTTTAGAAACTTTCAGACGAACCACTTCTCCAGTCCTTCGTCTCTTTAAAGCAACTTCAAATCCCCTAACTAAATCATCAGCTTCTTCTTCAACTTCAATGTCACTATCCCTAAGAACACTAAACGTGCAATACCCATTTAATTTAAAGCCTGGGAAAAGGTTTTTTATATTCATCAGCAGTAAATTATCTAATAGTAGATATCTATGATTTTTGAGGTCAGAGGGTAACTTTATAAACCTATTTATTTGAGACGGCACCGGCAAGAGTGCTCGTAAAATACTACCATCTTTCTCTTTTTCTAACTCCAAAGCCAAGGCTAACCCTGAATTAGGTATAAAGGGAAATGGGTGTGCCGGATCAATTGCTAGTGGTGATAAAACAGCAAAAACATTAGAAAAAAAATAATTTTTCAAAAAACCTAAATCATGCTTTGTTAATTGTTCATTTGCTAAAACTGCTATATTCTCATTTTCTATTGCTCTCATAAGCAAACGATTCACATCACTTTGATAAGAGATTAACTTACGACACTTTTTATCTATTAACCGCAGTTGGTCTAAAGATTTTTTTCCATCCTCAGATTTTCGTTGGCTATCTGACTTCAATAGCTGTCGCCAACCAGCAACTCTTACGCTATAAAACTCATCTAAGTTTGTTCCAGAAATAGATAAAAACCTTATTCTCTCTAAGAGTGGTATTTTAATGTTATTAGCTTCTTCCAAAACTCTATAATTAAAGTCCAACCAACTTAATTCTCTATTAAAAAATCTTTCTGGACTGGATAAATCTAGCTTATTCATAACAACAGGAACAGCGAAATTAGTTGAAAGAAAATCCGAATTAGCTTTCATCTTAGTATTTTTTTCTAAATTTATTCCATCAATCATGCTATATAATTCCTCAAAACAGAGCTACTTTCATTCACGAGCCTCTAATATATCCCTCACTAATCTTTTCCCAATAACTCGACTCTCTGCCATTGCCTTTGAATCCACTTCCTCAACGAATAGCTTAACCGCTGTATAACTTCTCTCTACTCGAGGTAACACGTAAGCCAATAATTTATCAGAAAAATAAATTTGTCTATCAGCAAACATTTTAATCAAAATAGCTCTAAGTAAATCATCATCAACGGGGTGTAGTCTTGCAATTGCCGAGGCTTCCACCCTACTCTGCAAGTCTTTAAGAAAAAAGTCTAATCTACCAGGTAATATTTGAGATGTCATTAAAAGGCTATGGCCTTCAGAATATAGCAGATTATGTAAGTGGAAAAGTACTATTTCAACAGGCTGGTTTCTCTGAACTTCGTTTATATTTTCGACTAAAACTGGTGTCTTAGAGAGTATATTAATTTGTTCGTCCATCAAAGTTTTTGCATTAATAATGGTGGCACCAACTTTGGAGGCCCAGAGATGACCAAGATGAGTCTTCCCTGAACCTTCAGAGCCGACTAAAATTAATTTCCTTGAGGGCCAATTAATCCAGTCCTCTATCAAGGATACGGCACTTTGGTTTGCCTGAGACACAAAATAATTATCTTGATCAAGAATTTCTTTTTTTGGAAGAGAAAATGATAATTGATTACTCATCTAATCAGTCTGATCTAGCTCATTATAAAAATCTGTCTTTTTATAGCTAACAATTAAAAGACGTAGTAAAACACCAATTATTGCAGCTATTGGGACGCCAACAATTAATCCTGTAAAACCAAACAAGAAAGAAAAAATTGATAAAGACAGTAAAAGTGAAACCGGATGCAGTCCAATATTTTTTCCTATTAGTACCGGTGAAAGAATATTACCTTCAACAACCTGTCCAATCAAAAATACAAAACCGACAGCCCCTATCCAAATAGGGTTATCCCAAAATTGAACCATCGCAAGAACTATAGCAATTCCTCCTCCAAAGACAAACCCAACGTATGGAATAAGTGAAAATATACCAGCAAAAATTCCTACTAAAAGAGCAAATTTGACCCCTAAGAACATTAACGCTACAGCATAGTAAATGCTAAGGATTAAACAAATAAACAACTGTCCTCGCACAAAACTTGCTAACGTCTTATCAATTTCTAAAGCAATAATTTTTATATCAGAGTTATATTTTTTTGGCACCAACCCATTTAACTTTTCAATTAAAATGGTCCAATCTAATAGCAGATAGAACGTTACTACAGGAACAATGAGCAAAAATGTAAAGATATTTACCAACCCAACTGTTGAAGTAACTAAGGCCTGAGCTAGATAGACTCCTTTGGATTCTATCATTTCACTAAAGCCATTCAAAGATTCACTCAAAATTGGCGTTTTTTCCTGCAAAGTTGGAAAATTATTAAAAAAGTATTCCTGAAAGGCAAAGATATATGATGGGGCACTCTTAAAAAGTTCTAATAGTTGTTGAAAAATGATTGGAAAAATAAATAACACTGCACAAACCAAAGTACTCAAGAATAAGAGACAAATCAAAATAACAGAAAATAGCCGCTTTACCCCTAACTTTTCTAAGCGTTTTATTAATGGATCTAAAAGGTAAGCTATCACGCATCCCACTATAAAGGGTGTTAAAGCGTGCAAAAAGTACCATAGAAAAATAAACAATCCCAAAAGTATTATCAACGCATATTTAAATTTATTATGAGAAAGTAATCCCATTAAATATCCTTAAAAGTATTGTTATTTTTGACTTTTATTGGTTTGAATTAAGTTTAACACCGCTTGGGCGGCTTCTGGAATATTTGTACCTGGCCCAAAAATTGCCTTAACTCCTTTTCTATAAAGGAACTCATGATCTTGTTGCGGAATAACACCTCCACAAATTACAATTATTTCAGATGCATCATTTTCATGAAGGGCCTCTATTAACTTAGGAGCAAGTGTCTTGTGACCTGCCGCTTGAGAGCTAATTCCAATAATATGAACATCATTATCTATAGCATCTTGAGCCGCTTCTGCTGGCGTTTGAAATAGAGGACCGACATCAACATCAAAACCAATATCTGCAAATGCTGTAGCAATAACTTTAGCTCCTCTATCATGTCCGTCTTGCCCCATTTTTACAACTAAAATTCTTGGTCGCCTACCTTCAACTTCTACAAAATTTTCAATAGATTTTTGTATGTTTAAAAAATTTTCATCAGTAGCATATGCAGCTCCATAGACTCCAGATAACATTCGATTTTGAGCTTTATGTCGTCCAAAAGGAACTTCCATAGCCATACTGATTTCTCCCACGGTCGCCCTCACTCTGGCGGCTTTAATCGCAAAATCAAGTAAATTTCCATTTCCTGACGAAGCCGCTTCCTCAAGATCATTTAAAGCCGCTTTGCATTTCTTTGAATCTCTCGATTTCTTAACTTGTTTAAGCCTTCTTATCTGTGAATCTCGCACAGCAATATTATCTACATCAAGTATATCTACGATAGTCTCCTGATCTGGTTTAAACTTATTTACACCAACAATAATTTCTTCGCCTCGATCAACTGATGCCTGCCTTTTTGCCGCAGCTTCTTCAATTTTCAACTTTGGCATGCCTGAGGCTACCGCTTTCGTCATACCCCCTAATTCATCAATCTCCAAAATTAATTTCCATGCTTCTTCTGCCAGGTCCGATGTCAATTTTTCAATATAATAAGAGCCAGCAAGTGGATCTATAACGGTCGTAACTTTAGTTTCATTTTGAAGAATTAATTGGGTATTCCTTGCAATACGGCTTGAGAAACTTGTTGGTAACGCGATTGCCTCATCAAAACTATTAGTGTGGAGGGATTGAGTTCCTCCTAAAACTGCACTCATAGCCTCATAGGAAGTTCTAACAATGTTATTATACGGGTCTTGTGCCTGCAGCGACACACCAGAGGTTTGACAGTGTGTCCTAAGCATTAATGATTTTTCATTCTTTGGATTAAATTCTTTCATAATCCTATGCCATAAAAGCCTAGCCGCTCTAAGCTTCGCGATTTCCATAAAAAAATTCATACCAATTGCAAAGAAAAAAGATAGCCGACCCGCAAACGAGTCAACGTCCATACCCCTTTTAATGGCGGCAGTTACGTACTCTTTTCCGTCTGCCAAAGTGAAGGCGAGTTCTTGGACTAGATTTGCTCCAGCTTCTTGCATGTGGTACCCTGAAATAGAAATTGAGTTAAACTTAGGCATTTGCTTTGAAGTATACTCAATTATGTCCGCCACAATTCTCATTGATGGTTCAGGAGGGTAAATATAGGTATTTCTTACCATAAACTCTTTTAATATATCATTTTGAATTGTTCCAGATAGGTCAGATGTACTTACACCTTGTTCTTCTCCAGCAACTATAAAAGAAGCTAATACTGGAATAACAGCCCCATTCATGGTCATGGAGACACTAACTTTATCCAGAGGAATATTTTTAAATAATATTTTCATGTCTTCTACACTATCAATGGCGACACCAGCTTTACCCACATCCCCCTCGACACGTTCATGATCACTATCATACCCTCGATGAGTCGCTAAATCAAAAGCAACGGAAACACCTTGCTGCCCTGCCTTAAGCGCTTTTTTATAAAACTCGTTTGATTCTTCAGCAGTAGAAAATCCAGCGTATTGCCTGATGGTCCAGGGTCGACCCACATACATTGTTGTTTTTGTTCCACGAACGAATGGTTCCTCACCCGGAACTGATCCTAGATGAGGAAGATCATCCGAATCCTCTTTAGTATAGAGTGGAAAAATTGGAATACCTTCAGGGCTAATCCACGTTAAGTCTTCAACATTACTTTTAGAAGATTCAGCCTTTAAATTTAGTTCCCATTTTTTCTTTTCTGACATCATATTTTTAGTCCTTAAAGGTTACCAAAAAGATTTTACACTACTCTTTAAGTTTTGTCCCCGTTATTAGGTACTTATATTTAATAAAAAACTTCTGTAGACAGAAACCCTAGGAGATTCCATGAAATACCTTTTATTAGTTTCTATATTATTATTCAACTTTGGCAAAGCCACTGCTGAGGATTCAAATGATTTATTAATTATAGATTTAAACTCCTCAAATGGCTCATCTATTGGTTTAAATAATTTTTTATGGCAAAAGAGAGTTATTATTGTATTCGCTGATAATCCAGAAAATCCAAACTTTATTGGTCAAATGAAACTATTGCGTACTAGGCCCACTCAACTGGTAGAAAGAGATGTAATCGTCTTCACCGATACAAACCCTATTCCAGCTAACTTGACAAGATCAAAGCTTCGACCAAAAGGCTTCTCTTTTATACTAATAGCCAAAGATGGAAAAATTTCTCTACGTAAGTCCAGCCCTTGGAATATCCGTGAGATTTCTAGGAGTATTGATAAAATGCCTCTTAGAAAACAAGAAATGAAATTACTTTATAAAAACTGATAAAGAACCATCAAATTTTTACTATTATTCAAACTCCATAATTAACTGATCTACTGAAATACTTTGGTTAACTCGGGCTAATATGGTCTTAACTACCCCTTTTTTCTCAGCTTTTAGCATATTTTCCATCTTCATCGCCTCGATAGTGCATAAAGTTTGGCCTTGCTCAAACTCGTCACCCTCAGAAACATCAATTGATGTAACTAAACCTGGCATTGGGCATAGTAAGCTTTTTGATGTATCCGCCTCTTTTTTTTCTAACATCACTAAAGACATCTGCACTTGCCTGGATGTTTTTACTTGTACCTTTAAGTCTGCCCCTCTAAATCTAACTCGGTATCCGTCAATTATATTATTTACCTTTAAAGAGTATTTTTCTCCGTTAATTGTAAATTTCACCAGAACATCTCCCGGTGACCATTTAAAATTTACTTTTTGTGTTTCTATGTCAGCATACTGAACCAACACGTCATTTTCACTCTTAACAACTTTTACTCGGCTTTGGACGCCTTGAACAAACACATGCCAATCATCTACAACAGCCTCTACTTTGTCATTAACTCTACCAGAAATATTAGATTTTCTAATCTCCTTAAAAATATGTATTGAAGCTATTGCCGAACATAATAACCGAAGGTCTTTTTTTTCCAACCTCACTCCAACAAAACCTTCTTGGTACTCTTCCTCAATAAAAGCAGTAGTAATATCACCACTAAGAAACCTTGGGTGACCCATAACCGCCGAAAGAAATGGCAAGTTATGACCAACTCCCTCTATCTCAAAATTATCTAAAGAATCTTGCATAAGTTTTATTGCTTCGGGCCTACTTTTCGCCCACGTACAAAGCTTGGCAATCATTGGGTCATAAAAAATCGAAATTTCACCACCTTCTGTTACCCCAGTATCATTTCTCACAACAAGTTCAGGAAGTGTTAATTCATTTGGGGGTCGATAGCGAGTTAGACGTCCTATTGATGGTAAAAAATTTCTATAAGGGTCTTCTGCATATAATCTGCTTTCAATAGCCCAACCGTTTAACTTTATATCATCTTGTGTGAATGAAATCTTCTTACCTTGAGCTACTTTGATCATTTCTTCTACAAGGTCTATTCCAGTAATAAGTTCAGTAACGGGATGCTCCACCTGTAAACGGGTATTCATTTCTAAAAAATAAAAGTTCTTATCTTTATCCACTATAAACTCAACTGTTCCAGCACTTGTGTAGCCCACAGCTTTAGCTAGCTTACAAGCTTGCTCTCCCATTTTCTTTCGAGTTTTTTTGTCTATAAAAGTGGATGGAGCCTCCTCTATTACTTTCTGATTTCGCCTTTGGATGGAGCATTCTCTCTCACCTAGGTGTACGAGGTTATTATGAGAATCACCCAAAATTTGGATTTCTATATGCCGGGGTTTTACTATATATTTTTCAATAAATAGACGATCATCTCCAAAGGAATTTGAAGCTTCATTTTTTGAAGCATAAAAACCTTCTTTAACCTCATTATCATTCCAGGCAACTCTCATGCCTTTCCCACCACCACCGGCACTCGCTTTTATCATAACCGGATATCCAATTTTCATAGATACCTCTACCGCCTCTTCAACCGTTTTTATTAAACCCATATGTCCAGGAACTATACTTACCCCAGCTTTTTTTGCTAACTCTTTAGAAGTAATTTTATCACCCATGGATTTAATAGCCTCTACAGGGGGGCCTATGAATATTAGCCCAGCTTTTTCTAAGGCTATAGGGAATTTTGGATTTTCTGATAAGAAGCCATACCCAGGATGAATGGCCTCAGCGCCACTTTCTTGTGCAGCACAAATAATTTTTTCTATAGAAAGGTATGACGCACTAACTAAAGCTGGACCAATATTTATTGCTTCATCAGCCATCTCAACATGTAACGAATTTAAATCAGCGTCTGAATAAACTGCGACAGTCTTTATACCCAGTTTCTTTGCTGTTTTAATTATTCTACAAGCTATCTCACCTCTATTAGCAATTAATATTTTTTTGAACATTTTAATAACCTTAATATCCTATTGGCTTATCTTATCGAGAGGTTGTGTATCTTTAATCATTTTCTTTAAGAAGGTCCGGAAAGGAATGTTCTGCGACAACCTTACTTACTTTTAAAAGCGCAGAATAACTTTCCGGATCAAAAGGATCGGTTGCGGCAACTATCTCTCTTTCAAACAACCATGAGAGCCTACCCGCATCTAAATTGCCTCTTTCAAAAGTTGACTCACCAAAATATTGCCAAATAGCATCAAGAAACCCTGCATCCGCTTTTTTATCAGCAGGTTTCCTATCAAGGTAACGCTCTCGTCGTAAAATTTTACTCGCACCCGACTTATTTTCACGACGCACCGTAAACTGAAAATCTGTGCCAACTAGTCTGGATGGAAACCCCTTATGTTTTATCAATGCCTTGCTCCGGGGTAAAAAAGACAGGAGAATTGTGAAGAATGGACTTCAAAACCCATTCTTCAATAACATTAGTACTTACTAAGCACTGGCTCTGATTTAACATCTTCAACTGCCTGAGTTGTAGAACACGCCCCAAGAAAGGCTACAAACCCTAATGCCAATACTATTTTTATGCTTTTAGACATTTTAGTCTCCTATATAACTGCTCAAAGTTCAAAGCTGAATATTTATCAACTTATCCTTTTAATACTTTGTTGATAATCAAATTGCAATATAAGAACATACTACATTCTTAAATACTAATTTTATACTAAAAATAGAGTTAGTTAGAGCCAATTTTGTTCATCATACCCCATAAGATGTTATATAATATTACATAAAACATAAAATAATTATATAAAATATAAAATATTTTTTTTATATCAAAAACTAAGTAAGTACTTAAAGAGGGATATTATCATGCTTTTTCCAAGGGTTTTTTAAATCCTTTCCTCGAAGAGAAGTAAAAGCCCTCGCTATACGACGACGAGAGTTCCTCGGCACAATTATATCATCAATGAAACCACGTTCTGCTGCAATGAAGGGATTAGTGAATTTCTCTTCATATTCAGCAATCTGTTTTAAAGTTTTTTCTGGGTCTTTTTGATCTGATTTATATAAGATTTCAACCGCACCCTTGGAGCCCATTACTGCTATTTCTGCAGTAGGCCAAGCGTAATTAAAATCCCCTCGTAAATGCTTTGAAGCCATAACATCATAAGCCCCACCATACGCCTTCCTTGTAATTAAAGTTACTTTAGGTACTGTTGCCTCACCATAAGCAAATAACAACTTAGCACCATGTTTGATAACTCCATTATGCTCCTGTCCTGTGCCGGGTAAAAAGCCTGGAACATCCACTAGTGTTAGTATCGGAACCTCAAAAGCATCACAAAAACGTACAAACCGAGCAGCTTTTTTTGATGAATCAATATCTAAACAACCCGCCAAGACCAAAGGTTGGTTGGCCACAACTCCGATAGTTCGACCCTCCAAACGTATAAAGCCTATCAAAATATTTTTTGCAAAATTTTCTTGAATCTCAAAAAAATCACCATCATCACCTAATTTAAGAATTAACTCTTTCATATCATAAGGTGTATTCGGGTTGTCTGGGATTAACGTATCCAAACCAACCTCAACCCTATTTATATCATCATGGAATGGCAAAATGGGAGACTTAGATCTATTATTTGCTGGTAGGAAATTCATAAATCTTCTAGTTTCAGCTATTGTCACCATATCGTTTTCATACGCACAGTCAGCAACAGAAGATTTTGTTGTATGTGTTGTTGCACCACCTAATTCTTCCGCTGATACTATCTCATTTGTAACAGTTTTTACTACTTCAGGACCAGTAACAAACATATAGCTGGTATCCTTAACCATAAAAATAAAATCTGTCATTGCTGGTGAGTAAACTGCACCACCAGCACATGGCCCCATAATAAGAGATATTTGTGGGACGACTCCACTAGCCAAAACATTTCGTTGAAAGACTTCTGCATAACCAGCCAGTGAGGCTACACCTTCTTGAATTCGGGCACCACCAGAGTCATTTATTCCTATGATAGGGGCCTTGTTTCGAATTGCCATATCCATTATTTTACATATTTTTTGTGCATGCGTCTCAGATAGAGAGCCCCCAAAAACTGTGAAGTCTTGAGAAAATACATATATTTGTCTGCCATGAATAGTACCCCAACCAGTAACTACTCCATCGCCAGATGGTCTATCATTCTGCATTCCAAATTCTGTAGATCTGTGTTTAACAAACATGTCAAACTCTTCAAAACTATCATCATCAAGTAAAAGGTCGATCCGCTCTCGGGCTGTCAATTTTCCTTTTGCATGCTGTGCTGCTATCCGTTTTTCACCACCGCCCCTTCTGGCAAGTTCTCGTCGTTCCTCTAAATTGCGTTTTATATCTTCCAATATTTTCAAGCCTCCAATCCATGTGACTTTACTATACATTGTTAAAGAAAGTAAAAAAGATCCTAATTAGATATTACTGATCTATTTTAATATTTGTTGTTAAAAATAAAATAGAAATTACCATTATTATACAAACGTATATTGCAAAATCTTACCAAACAGTACTATGTCACAGGATGAATAATTCCTTAAAACCTATGTTTTTAAATAATAGAACTCCACCACATATATCCACACTCATCCTATTATCAGGAATTGGTGCTCTTAGTATGAATATGTTTCTACCGTCATTACCTCAAATGACGATAGATCTAGAGACAGAATATAGTGTTATGCAGTTATCAGTATCACTTTACCTTGGCTTTACAGCTATTACACAATTTTTTATTGGACCGATTTCAGACAAATATGGACGACGAGCCTGTACATTAGTAGGCGTTGCAATATTTGTACTGGCATCTGTGGGATGTTATTTTTCTCAAAACATTGAAACTTTTTTGATATTTAGGATGATACAAGCAATCGTTGCAATCGGTATGGTTCTAAGTAGAGCAATTATTAGAGACACGGTAGCACAAGACAAATCTGCTTCGATGATTGGTTATGTAACCATGGGTATGGCACTAGTACCAATGTTTGCTCCAGCACTTGGTGGTATCATTGATACATATCTCGGGTGGCGTGCAAATTTTGGATTTATGGCAGTATTTGGTTTGTTTTTCTGGATTCTTCTTTGGTTCGACCAAGGTGAGACAAATTCATCTAAAGGACAAAGTTTTCTAACTCAGGTAAAACAATACCCAGAACTGTTCTCAGCAAGAAGATTTTGGGGTTATGCTTTAGCAGCAGCCTTTGCATCAGGAACTTTTTTTGCGTTTCTTGGAGGAGCTCCATATGTCGCAACCGTTATCTATAAACTACCTCCAACTATGACTGGCTTACTGTTTGGCATACCTGCAGTAGGTTACTTACTAGGAAACCTTATTACCGGACTTTATTCAACAAAGTTTGGAATTAATAAACTTATTATAATTGGTACCGTTGTACTTTTTACTGGAATGCTTCTTTCTTTAGTAATTACTTCTAGTATTTTGGATGGCCCAATCGTGTTCTTTAGTTTCTGTATGTTTGTGGGATTTGGGAATGGACTGGTACTACCCAATGCTCAGGCTGGAATGTTATCAGTTAGGCCTAAGTTAGCAGGAACGGCTAGTGGAATTGGTGGTGCTATAATGATTGGTGGCGGAGCTGCTCTTGCAGGCCTTGCAGGGACACTTTTAGAGCGTGGAAGCAGTAGTCAACCTCTACAAATAATTATGCTGATTAGTTCTATTTTTAGCCTTCTTTCAATTTATTACGTAGTTAAGAGAGAAAAAATAATTCTGAAAAGCTAATAAACAATTATTAAGATAATGCTTAGAGCTATTAAGGCCAGAAAATTTCTTGTCTAAAGTTTTGTTTCAGGAGAGACTGGTGTGATTATTTTCTTTCGGACACGCTCTTCTCTCCACATAATAAAGCTTATAGACAGTATGATAATTGTTGCACCAATAACAACCCATTTATCAAAGCTCTCATTAAAAATTAAAACACCTAACAAAATAGACCAAACCAATTGAAGGAAAGTAATAGGCTGAGTTACACTAATTGGGGCAGCTCGTAATGCTAAAGTCATGGTGTAATGTCCTGCAGTTGCAAATATTGCTAAAACAAATGTCCACCCAAGCTGAGTTAACGTTGGTGGCACCCAAACCCAAAAAGCCCATGGAGCCAGTCCTATCGTTACAAAAATAGACAGCATACCAACCACCACAAGGGGTTCTACTTTATCGGCCATAACCTTTACAATTAAATATGAGGTAGCAAAAAGGCCCCCATTAATGATCATAGCCATATGCCCTAGAGAAATTTCTCTGAACCCTGGCCTTAGAACTACTAGGACGCCTATTATAGCGAAAGCTACAGCAATAATGCGTAGTGCTGCTAATCTTTCTCCTAAAAATAATGCGGCACCAATAGTAACATAAACTGGGGTAAGGTAACTCATAGCTGTTACCTCTGCCATCGGAAGCATAGTCATGGCATAAAACCACAATATAACGCCCAAGCTATGAACTACGCCCCTCCATGCAAAAAATGAAAGCTCTACTTTTGTTAAATGTGCCCTCTTTATTATACCAATCAAAGGAATAACAAAAACTAATCCCAAAACGTATCTTAAAAATGCCGCCTGTGCTGCAGGTAGTTCCGAGCCAAGATGCTTTACTATTCCAGTAACTCCAACAAAAAGTAGACCTGTTATGAACATCCAAAATATTGCTACTAAAGATTTATTTTTCTTTTCATCAACCACTTGTAAGACCAATCATTTAACTAATTATGAGCTTATCAATAGCTTTATAGCTAAGGTCCACATAACAACACCCACAAAAAAGTCTATATAACGCCAGACATAAGGAGTCTCAAAAAATCGAGAAACTAATCGTGCTCCATATCCTAAGCAAAAGAAAAAGACAAAAGATGAGGTTATAGCCCCAAGCCCAAAATAAAAGCGACCAGTTTCAAACTGGGTCGCAACAGCGCCTATTAAAAAAAAAGTATCCAAATACACATGGGGGTTAAGAAAAGTTAATGCTAACGCATAACCAGAAACATGCCATGCTCCGTGGATATCAGTAGAATTTTTTTTTGATATGTTTACGCCCTGCAAAGCTGATTTAAATGAAAAAAATCCATATAATGTAAGAAAGATAATGCCAAGGTATAGAATTAACTTACCTAAAAATGGCCAGACTCCGGTTAAGTTTCCAAAGCCAAAAACACCAGCAGAAATCAATAAAGCATCTGAGGTTGAACAAATAGCACATACTAAAAATATATGCTGTCTACGCAAGCCTTGTCTCAAAACAAAGATATTCTGAGACCCTATTGCAAGTATTAAAGAAAGGCCAAGAGTTAGACCGGAAATGTATGTAGTAAAAATTATGAAAACACTCCAAAACCTAAAATATGTTCAAGGCAATAGTCTTAATTTAAAAAATCACATACTATAAATTAGCCATTACTTCATCTGACACCTCAAAATTGGCTGTCACAGTCTGAATGTCATCATCGTCTTCAAGTGCATCAATAAGTTTCATCAATTTTTGCATGCCTTCGAGATCTAATTCAGTAGTTGTTTTTGGAACCCAGACTAACTTGGCAGATTCAATCTCGTTCAGCTGCTTCTCTATAGCGTCTGAAACAGTACTCAAGTCATTAGCAGCACAGAAAACTAAATGAGCCTCATCACTGCTCTCGACATCATCTGCACCGACATCAATGGCCATCATCATAATTGTATCCTCATCTGCAATATCTGGGCTTAAAGATATTTGTCCTTTTCGATCAAACATAAACCCAACCGAACCAGTCTCTCCCAAGTTTCCTCCATACTTAGAAAATGTTGACCGGACTGTGGAGGCTGTACGGTTTTTGTTATCAGTCATTGCCTCAACTATTACTGCCACCCCTCCTGGCCCATAACCTTCGTACCTAATCTCATCATAACTATCAAAGTCACTTGCCTGAGACTTTTTAATTGCTCGATCTATTACATCTTTCGGAACTGATTGGGATTTAGCTTCTTTCACTGCCATCCTTAGACGTGGATTTTTTTCAGGGTCTGGGTCACCCATCTTTGCCGCAACAGTTATCTCCTTAGAAAGTTTAGAAAAAAGCTTTGATCGAGCTGCATCTTGTCTCCCTTTCCTGTGTTGGATGTTTGCCCATTTGGAGTGCCCCGCCATATTTTTCTCCATAATTAAAAAAGTTATTAAAATAATATAATAATATTCTTCTATCAGGCATGGAACTAGATCGCAATTTGGCTGAGCGTTAAATTTATATTTTTCTTTATATAGAGCTATCTAAATTTTAAAAAATGAGCCTCAGATCTCAGTTTGAGGTAAAAGACCACCAGAACGGAAAAGCTCAATCCTTTTCGCTAGACCAGTTTGGTTATCAATTTCAACATAAGTACCTGACAAAGTAGCTTCACCAACGGCAGGAACAAACCTTCCCTTTACCATGCCAGAGACAAATCGATTTAAAGGTTCAACTTTGTTCATCCCAATAATGGAATTGTAATCTCCACACATGCCAGCGTCGGACAAATAAGCAGTTCCCTTCTCAAGGATCATAGCATCAGCTGTTGGTACATGCGTATGAGTTCCTACACACAAACTAACTCTTCCATCACACCAATGCCCCATCGCCATTTTTTCTGATGTCGCCTCGCAATGTATATCAACAATTATAGCGTCTATTTGTCCCTTCAAAGGATATTTTTTTAAAATGGCATCTATCTTACCAAATGGATCTTCATAAGCACGCTTCATAAAAACTTGACCAAGAACTTGAACAACAAGAACCTTTCGTCCTCTCGATATTTCAAATATCCGATACCCTTTCCCTGGAGCGTCTTTTGCAAAGTTTATTGGGCGAACGATACGGGACTCTCTCTCAATAAATTGCATCATATCACTTTGATCAAATGCGTGATCACCTAAAGTAATACTATCAACACCAGCCTTCAGAAGAGCTTCTGCATGCTTAGAGGATAAGCCTCTTCCTCCCGTCGCATTTTCTCCATTAATAGTTACAAAATCTAATCCCATCTCAGAACGTATGCGAGGTAGATTACTCTCAATAGCTTCGCGACCCGCGCGACCCATTATATCACCTAAAAAAAGAATTTTCATAAAAGTGTACTATTCTTAATTTTAAGAACAGGCAAGAAAAGTTAAATAGGAACCATGCTTTGTATAACTATCTCGCTTAAAACCACAAAGTTCCTAACTCTGTGACGATTCCATCAAGAGGTTGATCCGTTAGCTCTACAGGTACTTTTTCAACACATTGTCCGGAAAAAGCTATTCCTATAGCTTTAATATTTTTTTGAGAACGCAACATGCTTAGTGTCCGATCATAAAAGCCTCCTCCATATCCCAGTCGACCTCCTTGGCTATCAAAGGCAATCAGGGGGACTAATAAAATATCAGGAACGACCCAGGAAACTGATTTCGGTATTAGAACGCCAAAGGCGCCTAATTCTAATTCAGAATCTGGTGTCCAAATAGTAAATTTTAGTGGCTTATCTTTTCCAACAATAACAGGTACCGCGACAACCTCATCTAAGGCCAGTTTGTTCATAAAGTTGACTGGATCTGCTTCAGAACCTATGGGCAGATAACCACCAACGATAAGGTTATTATTTTCCATTAAAGCCGAACCCAAATTTTTTTGTATAAGGCAATCATTACTTTTCGTTTTAAAAATTTTCCGCTGTGCAAGTGCTCTCGTACGACATTTTTTTTTTAAATTTCCTATTTCATCCATGATCAACACTCATAATTTAAACTTGTAATATACTATCAATTAAACAGAGTTTTTAAAACTCATTCCTATTATCAAAAATAATTATACATTTAACGGGATAATAAAACTCAGTTAATCGATTTTTGTAAAAAAAAATTACACTACAGATAAATATAACTTTTAGCCCTCAAACATTTTTAGTATGGATACAACATGTCAATTTGGTATAGAATTTCTCAAGCATTAGCTGCTCTGGCTGCAGGTGAAAGCTTGGCTGAAATCTTCCAGCGGTTGAAATCACCACCGGAACAAAGCGCTGGCTTCACAATTGCAGTAATCGCATTAGGGGCCAAAATGGCTAAAGCAGACGGCACAGTTACTAGAAACGAAGTTCGTGCATTCAGAGAAGTGTTTCATATACCAAGAGCTCAAGAAGAGAATGCTGCAAAAATATTTAACTTAGCCAGACAAGATGTAGCAGGTTTTGAGTTATATGCTGAAAAAATTTATAAAATGTTAAATAATAAACCTGCAGTGCTCTATGACCTCCTTGAGGGTTTATTTCATATTGCTATTGCTGATAATTCATTTGAGGAGGAAGAAAATCATTTTCTAGAGGTTGTTAGGAAAATATTTAAAGTTAATGATCAACAATTCAGAATACTGAGTGCAAGATTTATACCTAATCAAAAACTTGACCCTTACGCAGTGTTGGGCATTGAACAAGAAACTTCTACATCCGATATTGAAAAAGTTTGGAAAAAACATATTTTTGAAACACACCCGGATCGTATGCAGGCACGGGGTGTACCAATTGAGGCAGTTAAGCTGGCAGAAAAAAGGTTAATTCAAATTAACGAAGCCTGGGGTAAAATCAAAAAAGAGAGAGCCCTCTAATTGCTAAGTTACATAAAAGGCTAGTTTCTAAGTACTTAAACCAATTACACTTTAGCTAAACTTCCGTTTTCAAGATATTTTAGTATTTCAACTACCTGATTAGGTTTTTTACAAACTGCTAAGGCAGCCGCATCAACTTCCTTTAGAGCATGTTGATGCTCATCCGAGTGGATAATAATTAGAGACTTTCCAAGCGCAACCGAATAACCAGCATCAAAAGCCGCATTCCATTGCTTATATTTTTCCCCAAACCTCACAACAACTATATCAGCTTTACTAATGCCATCTCGAATACGTATAGCATTTAATTTAGCACTTTTATTATCATGCCAAAACTTTTCTTCTTCTGCTCCCAAGATTGTAGGACCGCAATCATCAGACGCAGCGTGATCTGTCACAGCACTGGAAAAAGCTATATCCAAGCCCTGTTCAACACATCCAGACATAATTTCATTTCTCCAGTCAGTATGGATCTCCCCAGATAAAAATATTTTTAAACTCATACTCAGAACTCCTCAAACCTTAGACAACAGTGACCATTATTGGTTATTAGCACATTTGGTCAAGTTAAAGGTCACGTCAATAAACTTTTTTATCTCTGCATTTTTTACTTGCTCCGCCCACCCTTTCACTTATAAGCGGCGTATTCAAGGACGCGGGCGTAGCTCAGGGGTAGAGCATAACCTTGCCAAGGTTAGGGTCGTGAGTTCGAATCTCATCGCCCGCTCCATGAAGTTTAGAAACGGATGTTATTCCGTACGAAAGTTTTTTTATTTACTAAAACATCAAAACGGTTTGTAAAAAGACAGTACCCTTGCAAAATCTAGTCTTACAAGTAGTTGAAAAAACTTATTAAAGATCCTCTTATATGAAACTATCTCAAAATGAATTTATAAATTTTATCCTAGAAAGCTTTGAGTCGATGCATGGTATTTCTTAGGGTAGAATGTTTGGGGGCTACGTTATTAGAAGGAATGATTTACCTATTGATCTAGTATTTGATGGTGAATTGTAACTTAAAGTAAACAGTAGAAATCTATCTGATTATCAAGATTTAAATAATGAGCCGTTTTCTTACATAAAAACGAGGAAAGACTATAAAGCTATCAAAGCGGCGAGTACCTGCAGAAGTTCTGGAAGATAACAAAACTTTTCAGGTATGGGCAGGGAAAGCCTAACTTGTTGCAGAAGATGCCACTCAAAATTAATGGTTTATCTTGATGACAAAAATATTTCAGGAAATTTCACTATTTAATTACAAATAAAAAGATTTTCTAGTCTTATGGTGGGCGACCCTGGAATCGAACCAGGCGTGCGTCTCCGCGAGGGAGTTACAGTCCCCTGCCACACCTTGCGGCCTGTCGCCCACTGTCAAGATAAACTCAACAAGACTGCAGATATAAGGAGGCCACTCGTGCGTCAACAAGAAAAACTATTACTAAGCTTGTCATAATCCAATTTAAGTGATCAAGGTTGTTAAAAGAGAAGGGAACTTCACTGTGTCAGCAAAGAAAAGTAATGGGATGTTTGACAAGGAACGTCAGGTAAAGAAAGTTGTGTCAGAAACAATATGGCTTTTTGGCTTACATGCTGTTCGAGACGCGCTAAAAAACCCATTAAGAGAAAAACTCAAATTAATTGTTACTCAAAATGCTGCAGATAAGCTTTCATCTGATATAGCCTTTAATAAAATAAAGTTTGAAATCTCTGATTCAAAGAAATTTACAGCTCCGATTGACAAACAATCAGTCCATCAAGGTGCTGCATTAGAAGTCAGACCATTAAAGTGGGGAGAGATATCAGAGGTTTGCAAACCTTTGGATAAAACGGCAAGAGTAGTAATGCTCGACCAAGTCACCGATCCGAACAATGTGGGAGCAATTCTACGATCCGCTGAGGTCTTTGGAGCTTTAGCGGTAATAGCGCCCCTGCGTTATTCCGCTCCAGAAACGGGAGCGTTAGCGAAAACTGCCTCAGGCGCGTTGGAGCGGCAACCATATTTAAGAGTAAAAAACCTCTCTGAAACAATCAAAAAATTAAAAAGTATGGGATATTTTATTATTGGCATGGATGGAGATGGAGATTCAAATTTGGATGAGCTCACAACTCTGAAAGAAGGACCTTTAGCAATAGTAGTAGGTGCAGAAGGCCCAGGTCTCAGACAAAAAACGAAAGAAAACTGTGATGTGCTAGTAAAGATTCCTTCAGTAAAAAAATTTGGTTCACTAAATGTCTCAAATGCGACTGCTATTGCTCTCTATTCAACTATCATAAGAAAGCATTAACTAATCTACTACTATCTGATCAAATGGCAGAGCAACATTATACTTCATTTCTTGCAATGAAACACTAGATGACATGCTAGTGAACTCGATCTCATTAATTAAAATTTGTTGAAATTTGTCATAGGATTCAATACTAGCTGCTACTATTTTCAACATATAATCCGCACCAGAACCCGTAAGACGGTGTACCTCTGTGATTTGTCCATATTTAGAGACTATATCTGAAAAAAGTGTTGCCCATTCAGAAGAGTGCCTACTCACCGAAATAGACAAAAATACAACAATCGGTAAACCAAGTAGATTTCGATCAAGGAGCGTCGCTCGCTTTTTTATGACTCCAGTCTCTTCTAACCTTCGAATTCGATTCCAGCACGGAGTCTTTGAAAGACCAGCACGACGAGATATCTCTGACAAAGGCAAAGTTGCGTTACTTTGAATAAGTTTAAGAATTTCGATATCAATTTTATCCATTCTTTAATTCCCTAATTTAAAAGAATAATATTCTTTATAACTTAGCTATTTAAAGAAAAAAAGAACAAAAGTTAATATTAACTATTTTACTTAGAATTATTTTCTGAAAAAGAATAAAAAACCTTACTTAATGGTTACAAATTATCTCTATAGGAGCATATACAATGGCTGATACAGAAAGTTACGGGTTCGATACATTGCAAATCCATGCCGGAGCAAGACCAGACCCGACTACGGGATCACGGCAAACTCCAATTCATCAGACAACTGCTTACGTATTTAGAGACGCAGAGCACGCAGCTGCTCTCTTCAACCTCCAAGAAGTAGGTTATATATACTCGAGGCTAACGAACCCGACAGTAGCTGTCTTACAAGAAAGGATAGCTACTTTAGAAGGTGGTGTTGGAGGAGTCTGTTGTTCTTCAGGGCATGCTGCACAAATAATGGCCCTATTTCCTCTAATGAGTCCAGGCTGTAATGTGGTTGTATCTACCCGCCTTTACGGAGGAACAGTTACACAGTTCTCTCAAACAATTAAAAGATTTGGCTGGTCAGCTAAATTTGTAGACTTTGATGATTTGTCAGCAATAACTGAAGCCATAGACGAAAACACGCGAGCAGTCTTTTGTGAGTCAATTGCAAACCCAGGAGGTTATATAACTGACTTAGATAAAATTTCTAAAATTTCAGATAAGGCATTAATACCATTAATTGTGGATAATACTTCTGCAACTCCTTACCTTTGTAGACCAATAGAGCATGGTGCTACACTGGTTGTTCACTCAACTACTAAATATCTAACTGGAAATGGGACTGTTACAGGTGGTTGCGTAGTAGACTCTGGCAAATTTGACTGGGCATCATCTAACAAGTTTCCATCATTAAGTGAGCCAGAACCTGCATATCACGGGCTTAAGTTTTTTGAAACCTTTGGTCCCTTAGCATTCACTTTTTTTGGTATTGCCATTAGTCTCCGCGATCTAGGAATGACAATGAATCCACAAGCAGCACATTACACATTATGTGGAATAGAAACGTTGTCTTTGAGGATGGATCGGCATGTAGATAATGCCGAAAAGATTGCAAAATGGTTAGAGGAAGATTCTCGTGTGGAATTTGTTTCCTATGCTGGTCTTAAATCATCGCCTTACTATGAAAGAGTTAAACATATATGCCCAAGGGGGGCTGGAGGACTTTTCACTTTTGGTGTCAAAGGGGGGTATGAGGCATGTATAAAGTTAGTAGATTCTTTGGAAATATTTAGTCATGTAGCAAACCTAGGAGATGCCAGATCTCTCATTATTCATTCTGCATCTACGACACACCGTCAACTTACTCGGGAACAACAACAGGCTGCGGGAGCAGCGCCAGATACTGTTCGGGTCTCTATAGGAATTGAATCTGTAGAAGATTTGATTGGTGATCTTAATCAAGCTTTAGCAAAAGCAACTTCTTAGTGAACACAAATGACAAACGAATAAAAAATATTTTAGACTCCACAAAAGTGATTGCCTGTGTTGGAGTTTCACCAAATAGAATTAGACCCAGTTATTTTGTATTGAGGTATTTATACTTTAAAAACTTCAGAGTAATCCCAGTTAATCCTACATATGCAGGCGGAATATTGTTTGGTGAAAGAATTTTAGGGTCTATTTCTGAGATAAACTCAGAAGTAAAAGTCGATATGTTAGATATTTTTCGAAAATCTGAAGCCGTATTGCCTATTGTAGAAGATGCCTTAAAGCACCTAAAAAAACTTAAAACGATTTGGATGCAAATAGGTGTTAGCAATGAAGAAGCAGCAGGAATCGCATTGAAACAGGGCTTAGAAGTTGTTCAAAATAAATGCCCAAAAATAGAATACCAACGACTATTTGGAGAATTAAGAATGGCAGGATTTAATACAGGTATTATTTCATCGCGTTTAATTTTAAACTAAGTGATCCAAAATATTATAGAAAATAATTAATGATATTTTGATAAATCTTCTTTCCCTTTTGGTAATATAGGCCTTAAAGTAGGTAACACTTATATTGCTTGTCAAACTCACCAAATATAAACAAATACATAACTCAGCTTAGGGACCATGACCCCAGATTTTGCGCTCAAACTATCAGAAGATCATATTGTTCTTTTACAACGCTCTCTAGAACAAAAAGGATGGCAAGAAAAAGGAACGGTATCAACTGAGTCTAAACAGTTGGACTTTGAATTAAATACTTTAAGTGAAAAAGTTATCTCTCTGGGAGGTAATAATTCTTGCGTAAAAATTATTCTTCCCCATAACCAACTATTTTTTTCACAAGTTTCAGTGCCAAATGTAAGTGAAATAGAGGTGCAGTATGCATTAGAGAACCAGGGTTCTCTAACAGATTATCTTCAATCAGTCAGTATATCTCAAGGTTCTTCATTTGACGAAACAACTAGAAAGGTAGAAAGTTTATCCTACGCTGTAAGTGGCGATCCACCCAATGTCTCTATCATAGCAGTATCAAAGGAGCTGTTACACGAAGTAGAAAGGTTTTTTAAACAGTTTCAATTCAAAATAGCAGGGTTCACCACCATACCACCTATAGGCTTGTTTGGAACAGAGCCTAATTTAGGATCAAATATTTTGCCGCCTATCTATCAGTTTAAACCTGATAACGAGATAGTAAAAATCATAAAAACTGACAATACTACTCTGGAATTACCCTCTCAAAAAAGTCACTTGCTAAGCCCACATATTTCAGAAAAAAATATAATTAAGGATGCATTGAACGAGAGCCCTTCCTTAAACACCGTAAATCAGGAAACCTTTCAAAGTAAAAATCCTCTTGAACTAAATTTAGGGTCTTTCAAACCATTTTCTGAACTAGACGAAAGAAATGCAGCAGATTTCAGAAAACGAATCAAACGCTTTCTGTTGGTAGTTTTGTTAATTATACTTGGTCCAATTGCATTCATTTCCATTTATTTTCTTTCAGAATTTATTACAAGTAATAATAGGAATGAGGGAGTTGATAACCAAGAAAATACTTTATCTCAATCTACGACCAAAGAGTTCGGTTCAGGGGAAAAAACAACGGGGAAACGTGTTGATGCCAAGCTATCACAGTCTCAAAAATTTGATAAAAAAATAGCACAAGAACTCTATAAAAAAAATGGGATTTGGCAACTTTCTCCATTACTAGAAGCTCCAAAGAATATTGAAAATAAGTATCACTCTTTTAACCCTGCAATCGATAAAGTACCAATTTTTTCTGATGCTCCATCAATATCTATGGATAAAAGTGTATATCCAGAAGTTCCCTTTAGGGCGCCACTATCTCCCACTTCACCAGAAACTAAATTTGCACTGAATGCTCAAGGGTTAGTCAATCCAAGTATCGAAGGTACATTAAATTCTGACGGAATAATGATTTATTTGGGTACTACCCCAGTACCCGCACGAAAACGCCCATTCGAACAAAGTTTAAAGCAAAAGGAAGAATCAAAAAATGACTTTAAGCTTAATAAACCAAGGTTACGTCCTTACAGTATGGTTGAGTTGCAAGAGCGAATAAAATCAGGTCAATTTCCTGATCTAAAATTAATCACACAGATGCCAGGGAAACGGACAGGTTTACTCGAGCAGAAAATCTTGGATGTTATAAAAGAAAATATTAACAAAACCTCCGTGGCTGTCGTAAGTCGAGCGCGCCCAAATGGGGTCTCTTCAAAAACCGTGATTAAAGCAGCTGTTGATAAAAACTCAATTGACCTAAAGCAAATAACTTTAATAGGAACATCGGGCAGAACTACAAAGATAAAGGCACTAATTAGATTTCCAAATGGAACAATAGAGACAATTAGATTAGGTGATTATCTTGATGGAGGCCGCGTCCTCTCTATAAACAGCAAAGAGCTTCGATATAAAAAGAATGGAAAAACAATTGCTCTCAAGATTCCAAAAAGTTGAGTTATACCAATATCCCCATGAATTTTTATTATACTCCTTCCTCAAATTTTATTTTCAAAAACTAATTGTTCTTATAATGAGTTAGACTTTAGTTTTTCATTTCGTTATTTTTTACATTAGGGTACGTTGTATAAATGTATAGTAAAACAAAAATAATTTTAGGAAAAACTCTCAGCTTTAAACAGAACCCTATGGTAGATGGTTTAGAGGGTTCATATTCATTCCTAGATACCGGCGCTGTCTTTATAAAAAATGGCGTCATTGAAAAGGTTATTGATACACAAGGCTTAAATTTACCAGCTGACGCAGAAATCATTGATCGCAAAGAGAACTTAATATTAGCAGGCTTTGTTGATGCACATCTACATTTTCCACAAACGGCAATTATTAATAGCTGGGGTCGTCGATTAATTGATTGGCTGAATGAATATACATTTCCAGAAGAAGGAAAGTTCCATGATATTGAATATGCATTGGAAATTGCTTCAAGATATTTTGATATTTGTCTTTCTCATGGAGTCACAACATCCGTAAGTTACGGAACTATACACCCCGAGAGTGTGGACGCTTTCTTTACTGAAGCGAAAGCCCGAGGTCTGCGTGCTTTAACAGGAAAAACTTGTATGGATAGAAATGCCCCTAGCTATTTACGCGATTCCGCTCAAGCTTCCTATGATCAAAGTAAAACATTAATAGAGAAATGGCACGGAGTTAACAGGCTTGGTTACGTGATCACTCCACGTTTTTCTCCTACCTCAACTCCAGAACAACTGAACGCACTTGGTTCATTATGGAAAGAGTATCCAGACTGTCTTATGCAAACCCACATTGGAGAGCAGCCCGAAGAAGTAAATTGGGTAAAAGAGCTTTTTCCAACATCAAAGGATTATTTAGATACTTATGAAGAAAGTGGGCTTTTAGGACCGAGAAGTGTCTTTGGGCATGGCATTTATCTAACTGATAGAGAGAAAAGTAGAATAAAAGAGGTTAATGCATCCATAATTCACTGCCCTACATCAAATACATTTATTGGGTCCGGCCTATTTGATATGAAAGGGTTATCACGTGCAGGACAAAAAATTGGGTTAGCAACAGATATTGGTGGAGGCTCATCTTTCTCAATGTTAAAAGTTATGGCCACTGCCTATGAAATAGCTCAATTGAGAGGTCACGCTCTTCATCCAGCTGACCTTTTATGGCTTTCAACTAGGGGCTCAGCAGAGGCGGTACATCTGGATAAAAAAATTGGAAATTTAGCTCCCGGAATGGAGGCAGATATTTTAGTCTTAGACCTCTACTCCACTACCGCTAT
Organism: uncultured Paracoccaceae bacterium; assembly: GCA_913041145.1. Taxonomy (GTDB): domain Bacteria; phylum Pseudomonadota; class Alphaproteobacteria; order Rhodobacterales; family Rhodobacteraceae. The sequence goes on along the minus strand of CAJWHE010000006.1, from coordinate 9,902 downwards.
CTCACAACGCGCAAAACAGTCTAAGAATATTTGGGAACTTGTATTTCCTACAATTATGATGGGTGATGATCGCGCAATTAAAGATGTTTTTATTAAAGGTGAAAAATGGTTACCTAAAGTAAAGTAGTTTTGGGGACACTTCTAATTCCGTAAAGATTGAGGCCTGAAAACCTTACAATAGCTCACGTAATTAATTTTAGAATATTCAAAGCTTTGCTGTGAAGCTGTGAATTACACGTAGCTAAAACTCGGCCACCTTCTTCAGCTGGTCCACCGATCCAATTAGTTACGTTACCTCCCGCTGCTTTAATTACTGCTATCGGTGCTTGAACATCATAAGCCTTTAATCCCGCCTCAACAATGACATCAATATGTCCCAATGCCAAAAGACCGTAAGCGTAACAGTCAAGACCGTAACGAGTTAACTTACAGTGTTTGGCAACCTGCTTGAAGCCCTCCAATTCTGTGTTAGAACCTATTTCGGGATAGGTGGAAAACAAAACTGCCTCTCTTAACTCTTTAACTTTTGATACGCCGAGGTTTTTCTCTCCAAACGGACCACTAAAAAGTTTTTCATCAAAGCCACCAGAAAATCTCTCGTTAATATAAGGCTGGTCTATAATTCCAAATATTGAAGTACCTTTATGATTTAAAGCTATTAAAGTACCCCATGTAGGCGTTCCAGAAATATAACCGCGGGTACCATCAATCGGGTCTAAAACCCAAGTAAACCCTGTCGATCCAATTTTTGGAGGATACTCCTCCCCTAAAATACTATCGTTTGGCCGATTTAATTCAATAAGTTCTCGCATAGCTTTTTCTGCCTGCCGATCAGCTATTGTGACTGGATCGAACAAAATATCCTCTTTTGACTCCACAGTTAACGAACTTATACGAAAATATTTTAATGTCTCAACTCTAGCTACATCAGCCACTGCATGAGCAAGTTTTATCAATTGATCTTTTTCTAATTTATTCATAACTAACCTTAAATTAAGTGAATATTTATCACGTAGCACTAATCCTTAAGTTTGAATATTTTAAATTTGCTCTTTGTATTTAAAAATATACAAACTCATATAAGAAAGTAGTTAAAAAGGAGTCAATTTTGTTATGAAAGCAATGCAAGTTATACACTTTGGTGACCCTCCAACTTTAGTAGATATTCCCAAACCTAAGCCGGGACCAGGGCAAGTTTTAATTAAAATTTTTTCTTGTGGTCTAAACTTTGCTGACCTTCTAATGTTAAAAGGTACCTATCAAGAACTACCCCCTCTTCCATTCACCTTGGGAATGGAAGTTGCCGGCGAAGTTGTTGGGCTTGGGCCAAATGTAAACTATCCAGCTATTGGATCACGAATTGCAGTTTTTGGTGGGAATGGTGGGCTAGCAGAATTTGGTGTATTCTCAGCCGATCTGTGTATCAATATACCTGAGAGCATGACGTTTGACGTGGCCTCAGCATTTCAGGTGGCGTACTCTACAAGTCACGTAGCCTTGGATTACCGGGCAAAACTTCAACCTAACGAAAACCTTTTAGTCTTAGGTGCCGCAGGTGGGGTTGGTTTGACAGCCGTAGAAATAGGTAAAGTCCTGGGAGCTAATGTAATAGCAGCAGCAAGAGGTCCAGAAAAGCTAGCGATCGCAAAAAAAGCTGGAGCCACTCACCTAATTGATACAGACAAAGATGACCTCCGAAAAATAGTAAAAGAACTAGGTGGGGCAGATATTGTTTACGACCCTGTTGGCGGAGAGCTATTTAAATCAGCTCTCAGAGCCAGCAACCCAGAAGCAAGGTTATTAACAATTGGATTTGCAAGTGGAGACATCCCACAAATTCCAGCAAATCATCTACTCGTGAAAAATATAAATATAATTGGTTTTTATTGGGGCGGTTATCAAAAATTTAAACCATCTGTGATTTCGAATAGTTTGATCAAGTTATTTGAATTATATGTGGACGGAAAAATTCAACCCCACATCAGTGATACTGTAGAACTAGAGGATACTGAAAGCGGCTTAGACTTACTTAGATCGCGAGCATCCACTGGCAAGGTGACTGTAAGAACGAATAGGGCACAAAAGTAATTTGATAAGTATTTGATCAAAATTTTAAAGTTAATTTAAATTTCTGTTATACTTGAATTTTTGTGAAGAATTGATCATATAGGGAGTAGGTGTAAGTGTTACACAAGTAATAAATTATTTTAATGGAGAAAAAAATGGCTGAATTTGATACAATCCGTACAGCTGGAGCCAGCTCAAGACCTTTAGCAATCGACGAAGGTCTTAAGAAACATATGAGTAAAACCTATAGTTTAATGGCTATAGCTATGCTTATCACTGGAGCAGTCGCCTATGTAGTAGGGAATAATAATGCAATGCTTTCCGTAATTTTTGGATCGCCTCTTAAATGGGTAGTTATGTTCGCACCACTAGCAGTAGTGTTTGGTTTAAGTGCAACAATTAATAAATTATCTGCAGGAGCGGCTCAACTCTTATTTTGGGCTTTTTCAGCTCTCGTAGGGTTATCAATAAGTTATATTTTTGCAGTATATACCGGTATGTCAATCTCTCAAACTTTTTTAGTTACGGCTATTGCTTTTTCAGGTTTAAGCATATGGGGATATACAACAAAAAAAGATATTTCTGCATGGGGCTCATTCCTAATGATGGGTGTGATCGGTCTAATAGTGGCGTCAATAATTAATATTTTCATGGCGTCAGCAGCAATGCAGTTTGCCGTTTCTTCAATAGGTGTACTAATATTTGCTGGTCTTACGGCATACGATACCCAAAGAATTAAGAATGATTATATTCAAATGTCACGTAGTGGAAATTCGGATTGGTTAGCTAAATCTGCTATTATGGGTGCTTTGAGCTTATATCTTAATTTTTTAAATATGTTTATGTTTTTACTTAGCTTTATGGGAAACCGTAATTAATAGGTAAAGCTTGTATTTATAAATAACCGTAAGTTATAAAATAAAAAACCACGCCTAGGCGTGGTTTTTTTATTTTAAATTAATAAGGGTATTACTTAATCTTTCCTTCTTTATATTCAACATGCTTACGGGCAACGGGGTCATATTTTCGAACTACCATTTTTTCTGTCATAGTTCTTGCATTTTTCTTTGTTACATAAAAATGCCCTGTTCCCTCCGAGGAGTTTAACCTTATTTTAATAGTGGTTGGTTTCGCCATTATAAAGCTCCCTACATCAACATAAATAAATCTATCAGAAAGAGCCTTTTACTACCATGGAGTTCTAAGTCAACTCTAAACGATTACTAGCAGGCATCAATTATCAAAAATAATACGCGGTTGGCCTATAAGCCGGATTCTGTCCAAGACTTTAACGTCTCTGGATGACCATTCATCTAAAGATACAGTTACCTGTATCCCTTAAGCCGCCAACCCGAACCATATAGAGCTAAAGCTGCCCCGGAGTTAAACTCCACTAGGTTCCTATTTGGCGTTGCTCCCGGTGGGGCTTGCCATGCCACGTCTGTTACCAACCGTGCGGTGAGCTCTTACCTCGCCGTTTCACCCTTACCTCTAAAAAAAGGCGGTATACTCTCTGTTGCGCTTTCCCTCAGGTTTCCCTGGCCGGGCGTTACCCGGCACCGTTACTTTATGGAGTCCGGACTTTCCTCAAGTTATAAAACCTGCAGCCATCCAGCCAACCGCGAGAGACACATCTAGATATTATTTTTTTCTACGTCAACTGGGTACTTCACAGCTAGATCGTTTGCTACAGTAGCATCTATATTATTTAAAGCTCCCGAAGCTAACGGGTTAAACCTCAATCTAAAGGATTCTAATAAGTTTTCGAATGGTATCTCTACATTATAACCAAAAGCCTTCAAGTCGCTTACAAACTTATCTTGATCAAATTTTAAAGTATCTTTTTTTTCAACATAAACAGCTAACCCATTTAACGAAAGTCTCTCCCAATCAAATTTTCTTCCTGGATCTATCTTTCTTCCTGGAGAGATATCAGAATGACCCAAAACTCTGTGAACAGGGATATTCCATTTTTTAAAAATCTCCTTAAGAAGGGTTTCTAAACTTCCCATCAATTTCTCACCAAACGGAGAGAACCCATCATTAGATAACTCTATCCCAATCGAGTGCGAGTTAATATCCGAAACACCCCCCCAGTGACTTAATCCAGCATGCCAAGCTCTTTTATTTTCATCAACTAAATTGAAAATACACCCGTTTTCTGAAATTAAATAATGAGAGGAAACCTGAGCTTTAGAACTACAAAGTGTGCCAAGGGCTTCAGTGGCGCTTAAAGTGGCTGTGTAGTGAAGTACAACCATATCTGGCTTGGACGTACCTCGGCGCTCTGTAAAATTTGGCGAAGGACTAGAAACACGTAACACGTGCTAATTCTTTTTTAAATTTCGATATACCGAGGGATCCCATCCACAAGCATATCCATCTCCATCTGGGTCAACACCCCGGCTATCAATATTAGGCCCACCAGATCTAAGAAATGCATATTGAGCTAATTCTTCTGATTGATACCTTAAGCATGGTTTCGTAACATTCCCCATATTTACTGTTAGCCTATTATATCGACGCTTTCCAACGGGATGAGTAGTCTTAACTGCAAACTGAACTGGAGTGAGATACCTCATCTTTGGCCTGTCAGGAATGGCTACCGGCTTAACTAAAACATATTTTGCACTTTGTTGTTTACGGCGTTCTGCATCAGATTCTATCGTTTCTCTTTCAGAAACTGCTTCAAAATTCTGCTCATCAGAAATGGTTGGATTTCCTAAATCTATTGTTTCTTCAGTTTTAACATTTTTTTTCTTTGTATTATTAAGCGCGTTACCTAGTGCTTGTCGTCCCGTTTCAATTGAACTTTCTACTACGCTTGAAACTGAGTTTATTCCAGCTACATACTGCTCTGTTGTGGCCACACAAGCTGATAAACTAAAAAGTGAAAGAATAATTATAAGAGGTCGTATCACCATTTTTACTCCAATATACAATCTACAATTACCACCATTTTTGAGGTTTGTCGAAAAAACTAGCAGAAGACTCTAAACTATAAGCTATATTCAACATCTCCGCTTCTTCCCACGGTCTTCCTATTAACTGTAAGCCCAGAGGAAGTCCTTTTTTATCTAATCCAGTAGGAACTGAAATACCCGGCAATCCAGCAAGATTAACAGGGACTGTAAATACGTCATTTAAATACATTTGAACAGGATCAACCTCTTTCATCTCTCCAAGACCAAAAGCAGAAGAAGGTGTTGCCGGCGTTAGTATTGCGTCTATATTTTGCGCAAAAACATTTTCAAAATCACCTTTTATTAAAGTTCTTACTTTACGTGCTCGATTATAATAGGCGTCATAGAATCCCGCTGAAAGCACGTAAGTTCCAATCATAACGCGTCTCTTAACCTCTTCACCAAAACCCTCTGCTCTCGTTTTTTCATACATTTCCGTTATGCCGTCACCTAGTGAAAGGCTTGACCTATGCCCAAAACGTACTCCATCATACCTTGCTAAATTTGAAGAGGCTTCTGCTGGAGCAACGACATAGTAAACTGGTAATGCAAACTTGGTGTGTGGCAATGATATATCAACTATCTTAGCACCTGCGTCTTTTAACATTGCTGTGCCTTCAGTCCAAAGTTGTTCGATTTCATCTGACATACCATCCATACGGTATTCCTTTGGTACCCCAATCTTTTTTCCTCTAATATCCCCAGTTAAAAAACTTTCAAAATTTGGAACAGGGATATCAACGCTTGTTGAGTCTTTAGCATCATGACCAGACATAGCTTCTAACATTATTGCTGCATCCCTCACACATTTTGTCATTGGACCAGCCTGATCCAAAGATGATGCGAAGGCAACAACACCCCATCTCGAACATCTTCCATAGGTTGGCTTTAATCCCGTTATGCCCACAAATGCTGCCGGTTGCCTAATGGAACCTCCTGTGTCCGTGCCAGTAGCGGCCAAACATAGATCCGCAGAAACTGCTGATGCTGATCCTCCTGACGATCCCCCAGGTGATAGTTTTTTATTATTATTTGCTTCTTGCCATGGGTTTACTACATCACCGTAAGCAGAGGTCTCGTTTGATGAGCCCATTGCGAATTCATCCATATTCAGTTTTCCTAGCATTACAGCCCCAGAATCCCATAACTTTTGCGTTATTGTACTTTCATACTCAGGTTTAAAGCCTTGCAAAATGTTTGAAGCAGCCTGAGAGGCCACACCTTTCGTACAAAATAGATCCTTTATACCAATCGGTATACCACACATAGAGGGCGTATCACCCTTACTGAGAGTTTTATCTGCATCAGTCGCCTGTTTGATGGCTATCTCTGGTGTATCATGTACAAAAGCGTTTAATTCCTTCGCCTGTTGAATAGCATTTAAGCAAGAGCTTGTAAGCTCAGCTGAACTGAAAGTTTTCTTTCGAAGACCATCTCTTGCTTTTTCAATAGTAAGTTTGGCTAACTCTGTCATTATTCTACTACCTTAGGCACAGCAAAAAATCCTTCTTTTGTGTCAGGAGCATTAGCTAGCACAGAAACTTGTTGGTTCCCGTCGGTTATTTCATCTCGCCGAAGCTTTAATTCCATAGGTGTCACTGATGTCATTGGCTGAACATTCGTAACGTCAACTTCGTTAAGGCGCTCCATAAACTTTAGTATACCCGACAACTCTTTTGCCACCTTGGACAATTCACTCTCAGGCACAGCTATTCTCGCCAGTTTTGCTACTTTACGAGCGGTATCGACATCAATTGCCATTTTAAGCCTCCATGTTTACTTTTGTATCGTTTAACTATCCCGCTACCTGCATACAAGTTAAAGAACATAAATTATTTGTATCAACTATAAAATAAATTCCTTATGTGCTCATCTTAACGTTTTAAAGAACTCTTTCAAAATATCTTCACATTCCGTGCTATTTATTAAATCATAAACTTCGGGTTTATGGTGGCACTGTGCTTGCTCAAACACGCGAGCTCCGTGCACAACCCCCCCAGATTTCATGTCTGAGGCCCCAAAATATAATCTTCTTATTCTCGAGTTAGAAATAATCCCAGCACACATTACACAAGGCTCTAACGTTACATACATATCATACCCAGCCAATCGCTCTGAACACAACTTTTTACACGCAAGCCTAATTGCTAACAGTTCTGCATGAGCTGATGGATCAGAAAGCTCCCTAGTCCGATTTCCAGCTTGCGAAACAATGACACCATCAGGGGATATGACAACTGCTCCAACAGGGACTTCTCCTCGATCACCAGCTGCTTTCGCTTCATTTAAAGCTGTTTGCATATAGTTATTAAATTTCATATCCCCTCACTCTATCAAGAAGTGTACTAACCAATCCCTTATAAAGCTTTCTTGTTAACCTAAAAGGCACCTAGATGACATCTAAAGTAAACCCAGGCGATCGAATAGCAAAAATACTTTCTAGAAAAGGAATAGCTTCAAGACGTGGGGCTGAAAAGTTAATACTGGAAGGTCGCGTAAAAGTTAATGGTATTATAATTGATAGCCCGGCTTTAAACTTAACTGACAAAGATATGATTATGGTTGATGGAAATCTTGTAGGTGAACAAGAGCCTACTCGGATATGGAGGTATCATAAGCCTTTAAATTTGATCACCTCAACAAAAGATGACAAGGGCCGCACCACCGTCTTCGAGTCTCTACCTAAATCAATGCCCAAAGTTATGAGTGTTGGGCGCCTAGATATTAACTCAGAAGGGTTACTACTCCTAACAAATGATGGGGCTCTGAAACGAATTCTAGAACTACCCTCCACTGGTTGGGTAAGAAAATACCGAGTTAGAGTGCAAGGCCGCCCCACTGAAAATACATTCAAGAGGTTAAGAACTGGTATGAAAGTAGGGGCTGATATTTTTAGACCTATGGAAGTAACTATTGATAGGCAACAGGGTGCTAATGCTTGGTTAACAATTGGTCTAAGAGAGGGAAAAAATAGGGAAATAAGGAGGGCATTGGAAGAAATTGGCCTTAGAGTAAGTCGATTAATCCGGATAAGCTACGGACCTTTCCAGTTGCTTGATATGGGGCCAGGAGAAATAGATGAAGTTAAAAAACGTGTTATGCGAGATCAACTAGGAGAATTGTTACCAGAATTAACTTCTAAGTAATTAATAATATAAAAAATTAGAACTCCACATTAATTACTAGACCTCTCTCAACAGCTTCTTTTACCACCCGACCGGCCACAGCTAAGTCTTGCAGGCCGACGCCAGTACCATCAAACATGGTAATCTCTTTCTCAGACTTCCTTCCAGGATGAGTTCCATTTATCACAGAACCAATCTCAATAATGTTTTCCTTAGATATCAGTCCTGAATTAAATGCATGCTGAGCTTCTCCAATTGTTATTGACTGCTCCATTTCATCAGAAAATAGCGATGCTCGAGCCACAAGATCGCTACCCACCTCTTGCTTTCCTTTTGTATCAGTACCCATGCAAGCAATGTGCGTTCCAGGCTTTACTTGACATGATTTTAGTATCGCTGAGAAACTTGAAGTGATAGTTATAATAACATCACTTTCTGCCCCCAACCGGTCTAAACTTACTGTTTCATAGGGAATTCCTAGCTCCTCAGCCGTTTGCTCTAGTCGAGAGATCATTTCTGGGTGGTGGTTCCAACCTAATATTTTCTCAAAGCCTCTTTGCTGAGCCGCTGCCTGCATTTGAAAGGCTGATTGGTGCCCTGCTCCAATCATTCCTAAAACTTTTGAATCTTGTCTAGCTAAATGATTTATAGAAATTGATGATGCCGCAGCAGTCCTAAAAGCCGTTAACAAATTTCCACCTACGATTGCGGAAATTTTACCCGTATTTGCATCAAAAAGGAATATTGTAGATTGGTGATTTGGTATACCCATACTCTCGTTTTCAGGCCAATATCCACCGGCTTTGAGCCCTAGAGATAAACTCTCCTTATCAAAGCCAGACTTAAACCCGTACAAGGCATTCGAGTATCCTATTGATTCTCTTATCACTGGAAAATTATATGCCTTTTTTTTTGCCATGGCAGAAAAGACATCCTCAACTGCAGAATAACTAGTTTTCAATGATATTAATTCTGATATTAACTTTTCTGGTATTATATACATTTAACTCTACCTCTACGACTTTATAAAAAAAAATTTCAATCAGTCTCTATACGAAATACTTTAAATTTCCCAGACTCAAGGAGCTCGTCGCTTTTACTACTATGTAATAAATTGCAGACCTCTTTCGCGTCTAACGCTGAAATTTCTTGATTTGGCTTAAGCATCCCAGCCTGATCTAGGAGGCTGTTAATAGAGCTCTCTGTTTGCTTTCCCCAAACTCCATCCAATAGACCAGGTTCAAAGACAGTTTTTTTTAAAAACTTCTGAATGCAAAGTATACTAGTGTCAGCGCTCAAACTTGGTGCAAAGAAAAAAGTATTTATCAACACTATTGATATTATTTTTGTAAAATTAGCCAAAAATGTGTCCGTAGGTGCGGGGAATAGATTTGTCTAGGAATACTCTGTCTGAAATAAGATCGTGATCCAACCCAAAGGCTGCCTCCAAGCACGCTGCACAAATAGATCGATAGTCAATAGTAGCATATAAGTCTCGCTTTTCATAAAGGTCTTTGTTAGAGAGACCTGGCCAATTTGCAACAACACTCGAACGATTTATTAACCCCCCTGCGAGCAAACCAACTGATCCATAACCATGATCAGTTCCGGCTGATCCATTCTCTTTTACGGTTCTTCCAAACTCCGTCATTGTTAGTACAATAGTATTATTCCACTCTTCCTTTAGTTCACTTTTTAATTTTCCAAAGGTTCTGTCAACTAATGTAAACAACTCAGGGTGATGACC